>JBFFHJ010000066.1:0-42625 GCA_041556995.1 bacterium
ATAAAACATTTGGCCAACTGGCGAACTTATATATTCCAGGTAAATTCAGCAATAGTCTTGAATTACATGTGGATCTCAGTAAACCCAATTGTCCGGATATTCTACCTGTCGAAGAGTTGTGGCAACACTCAACAATAAAAAAAGAAAATGGACTAATATACCGGTTCCTATCCCCTACACATCAAATATTGAATCATATCATCCATTCAGAAGTGCAACATGAAAACTATAACAAAGGGTTGATAGATATACGGCAACTGCATGATTTTGTATTCAAAATAAATCATTTAGATGATAAAATAGACTGGAATACGGTTAATGAAAGAAATAAACAGTTCGCATTAGAAAAAGTACTGAAATCGTACCTGTATTTTTCAAAGCGATTGATGAAGATAAAGACACCTGATGATGGCAAGGTCGTCTTTTCACTATATTTACACTATTTCAGGGTCATGTTTTACATCGGATACCCCAGGACTTCGGCTTTGATTAGATTAATATATGGATTCTTTTATAACATGTCCGGCTCCAGGATTTGTCAACATTATGGATGTAAAAATACAATTTGGGCCATCAATTATTGGCGAATTCGACGGCTATTTGAACATGCAAAAAAATTTGCAAGCATTAAAGAATTAGTGAGTCTCTGGCGATATCATTCGAGGTTTTAATGGGTTTCCCGATTTATTTTAGTCCTTACCTTTAACTATTTGTTTGTTTATATCATTTTTTAAGGGTAATTTCTAGAAATCACCAATCGCATACTAATAAGGGATTTGTTATCAATCATGAAAAAAACATGTTGAAATTTTCAACGTCGGTTTAATCGGAATTCTCTGATAAAGTACGGCTGACAACGCTCTATTGTCTGGATGGGAATAAAATCAACTCGTCAGTTTTATCACATATTGAATAACTTGGCCTATCATATGAGTTGAAGCTCACAGCAATCAATGGATGTACATAATATCAATCAAATCAATAAAATAGAGAAGTTTCTAATCTTCCAATTGCTTCAAAAACAAAAAGATGCAGCAAAATTATCAAATCAATAAGTTTCTTTCTGTACTTTAGTTGATTCAAACCATACAGAACGTTTGCATAACTATACATTGTACTGTATTTTTTGAGATTATACCGATTAGGAATAACAAAACTTGCATATTTTTGCCCAGGCGTGTTAAATCTGAAGGTCATGTTGTATATTCTTTGTTGATTTGCTTAACCATCAATATCTAAAACCAGCTACATTTAATGAATGAGACAAAGCAATGGAAATATGAATTGTAGAATAAGCTCTTAATCAAACATAGAATTACAAAATTATTAATCCCTGTTTTTATATGGCAATATCGACCGCCAATTGCCTTAACAACTGACCTATAGCCATAAAGTAAATATGGAATCAACAACCGATAGTAAAATCAGAGAAGAATTAATTGGATTTTTGTCAGAAAATTTTATGCTGACAGATGAACAATCACTTGATGAAACTGCTTCTTTCATGGAGGAAGGGATTTTGGATTCTACTGGAATTCTAGAATTAATCGGTTTTATTGAGGACAATTTTTCAATCGAAGTTGAAGATGATGAAATGATTCCCGAAAACCTGGATTCTATTAAGAATGCTGTTACATTTATAATACGAAAGCTCGGATCGTAACATCGCTAACTTCGGCTCCCATTGTCTGGATAAATAGCAATTTTACCTATTAAATTCCAACCGATGATATCCGAACGTATTTGAAGTAAAGGTAATACCAAAGAGTAAAAAAAGCTATTTTTGTCAAAAATAATAGCACTTTATAGATGAATCTTTCAAAAACATTAAATGTTAAAAAAAATATTCGATTGTATCATTTTAACGTATCGGATGTTTTTTAACATTTGGGGATACAGCTGGCAATAAACCAATAATTCTCAGTATTACTCGATTGATAAATGCTACATTAAAACAGTATGTTTAGAAAAATAATCGAGTGAATTGTAAACCGTTTGTATAATAATCCAAGGAGTTTGTAGACATGCTGGTACACGAGTTTTTAAAAACATCAGGCAAACGTTTACCAGATAAGACAGCTATTATTTGTGGGCAGCAAAAGATTACATACCGTGAACTGAATGAGGCATCAGATCGCTTGGCTGCTTCAATGATAGCATCAGGCATTGATCATCAGGATCGCGTTATCATCTTCCTGGACAATTCTATTGAGTCAGTAATCTCCCTTTTTGGCATTCTGAAAGCTGGCTGCATTTTTATCATGTTAAATGCAACCATGAAATCAAAGAAAGTTAACTATATATTAAGGAACTCCGGGGCCAGGTTACTTATCACTCACTTTTCCAAACTAAAAATCGTAAAAGAGGCCATTCAAGACGCCCCTGATCTTGAATATATTTACTGGAATAAAAAAGACAATCAAACCGATGATATTCATTTTGACGATGTTGGGCTGAATGATAAAAAGTCAATAAACTGGTCGACTGCTATATCTCCTGATTCGGTTAACACTATTAAGTATCCTCGAATAATAGATCATGACCTTGCAACAATTATCTACACATCAGGGTCAACCGGGGAACCTAAAGGTGTTGTTTCAGCTCATTACAATGTTGTAGCCGCTGTAAAAAGCATCACAACCTACCTGGAAAATGTAGAAAACGACATTATTCTTTGTGCTTTACCGTTATCCTTTGATTATGGCCTATATCAAATTTTGATGTCGTTTTATTTTGGTGGAACCGTTATTTTGGAAAAATCGTTTACTTATCCGGTAAAAATAATCGAGCGTTTAAAAGCAGAAAATGTCACGGGTTTCCCAATAGTTCCGACAATGGTTTCCCTCCTTCTTAAATTGGAAAATTTGCTCTCTGAGTATGACCTAAGTACTCTACGGTATATATCAAATACGGCAGCCGCTTTGCCTACCCCGCATATTAAAAAACTTCGAAAGATTTTCCCCAATATACAAATCTACTCTATGTATGGATTAACTGAGTGTAAACGCGTGTCTTACCTTCCACCGGAATTTATTGACAGCAAACCGGATTCTGTCGGCATTCCAATGCCGAATTTAGATATTTCTATCGTTAATTCCAAAGGTGAAGATGTGGGAGTGGGAGAAGTCGGAGAGCTAGTCATAAGAGGAGCAACAGTAATGCAGGGTTATTGGAAAGCACCAGATGTGACCTCTCAGGTTTTTCGACAGGGCCGTTTCAGGAGTGATACATTATTATATTCAGGTGATCTGTTTAAGAGAGATGACAAAGGATTTTTATATTTTGTTTCGCGGAAAGACGATTTAATTAAAACAAAAGGAGAACGAGTAAGTCCAAAAGAGATAGAAAATGCACTTTCGGAAATCGATGATGTTCTACAATGTGCAGTCATAGGTGTTCCAGATGAGGTATCAGGAAACGTAATAAAAGCCTTTATCATGAAAAAGGAAAACAGCCAGTTGACTGAAAAACAGGTTATTAGAATCTGCACAGCAAACCTTGAACCTTTTATGGTTCCCAAACATATCGAATTCGTTGACTCTTTTCCAAGTTCAAGTAGCGGAAAAATAGATAAAAAAATGTTGAGGTAAACTATTGTTACAATTCAATTATTGAGTCATTTTTCACTGTTTCTTCTAATAAATAAAGTTGTGGGAAATGATTTGTTACATCCGATAAGATATGAATTTCATATTGCTCCATTACTTAAATCAAATATTAAAGAAATAATGAGCTATTATGTTTGATAACATTGTAAAAACATTTAACGCATTTAAGAACAATGAATCTGAAAATCCATTGCTTGATACATTGCATCTTCTTGATGTTCTTTCCAAAAGAAGTTTAAGCGATATCGATTCATCCCTCTTGAGCAGTATTAACATGGATCTAGATGACCTGGTTCAAAAAAGAAAAGAAGGGATTCCTTTGGAATATTTGCTGGGAGTATCGCCTTTTTGGGGAAGACTATTCCATTGTTCTCCGTCAACACTGATTCCAAGAGAAGAAACGGAATTACTGGCAAAAACGACATTAGACTATATCAATGCCAAACAAAAGCATGAAAAAGAGCTAAAAGTAATAGATATGGGAACAGGTTGTGGGAACATCGCTGTTTCTCTTGCCCTAAACTCAGCAGATACACGTTTCTTTGCTTCAGACCTAAACGCTGAAACCGTAGAAACAGCACAAAAAAACGTAAACCGGTATGGACTTCAAGACCGAGTATCACTATTTTGTGGAGATTTGTTTTCTCCGTTAAAAGGACTGGATTTTGAAGGCACAATCGATATTATTGTCTGTAATCCACCTTATATTCCAACCAGTTCACTTAAAAACATGTCGTCTGAAATTATTGATCATGAACCAAAAGAAGCCTTTGACGCCGGCCCATTTGGAATAGATTTTTTTCGCAGATTGATCAATGATTCCATTATGTTTTTAAAACCTAAGGGGATATTACTTTTTGAAATCGGCGTCGGTCAAGAAAAACTGGTTACCAGGCTTTTTAAGAAAAAAGAGGAATATTCAAACATCGAATTTTTTGATGATGGTGAACAAATAAGAGTTATCAGTGCTGTTTATTCTCCAAACAAGTAAAGGGTTATATTTTTTAAATTGGATAATCTCTAAAAAAAGACGAGGCGTGGATGTTCTTTTTTTTAAAGATGGAATCATTATCGAGAAACTAACATATTTAAAAAGATATTTATTACTGATTTCACAGGACTTTAAGCAAACATGTTACCGGGTGATTAGCAGCATCTCCTGCTTTTAGTCTTGAGAAGATCCTTCGTCGTACCTCCAAAGGATGACAGGAAACTTGCTAACTGAATCTAAAGTCCTAAAATGTGAGTTAATCAATCCTGTTTTTAATATAATATTGATTGAATAAAAACTTCTTAAAAAACATGTGTGGAATATGCGGTATATATAAATTTGATTCAGGTGAACATATAAATCCTGAAATATTAAAGGACATGACAGCTGTTCAGAGCCATCGCGGCCCGGATGAGCTTTCAATTTTTAAAGACAATAATTTAGGTTTGGGCCATGATCGATTGAGTATTATTGATCTTTCCACCGGTTCTCAACCAATTTCAAATGAAGACAAGACTGTCTGGGTGGTTTTTAACGGAGAGATATTTAATTATCTCGAATTAAGAGAAGACTTGATTAAGCGGGGACATCGATTCAAAACCAAATCAGATACAGAAGTCTTAGTACATTTATATGAAGAATATGGGACAGGATTTTTTGATTTGTTAAACGGTCAGTTTGCTTTTGCAATTTGGGATAAGCAAAAGCAACAACTCCTTTTGGCCAGGGATCGTGTTGGCATACGCCCCCTATACTATTACCATGATAGCAAACAATTTATTTTTGGTTCTGAGATAAAGTCATTACTTGTCAATCCCGATATTTCAGGAAAGGTTGATATAAAAGCGTTAAATCAGATTTTTTCCATTTGGACCACTTTGGGTGAACGAACCCCTTTTAAAAACATAAAAGAACTTCCCCCTGGTTCTTTTATGATTGTTAAAGACAAGGAAATAGTAAAACATCCTTATTGGCAAGTCGATTTTTCTCTGGACGGAGTAATTCCACGCTCGGCAAACGAAGCTGCGGAAGAGTTGAAGTCTCTTTTAATTGACTCAACCAGATTACGTTTGCGATCAGATGTTCCGGTTGGAGCTTATTTAAGCGGCGGTTTAGACTCATCGGTTATAACTTCAATTATTGCTAACTATACAGATACACCTTTAAAAACCTTTTCAATTAGTTTTTTAGAAGATCAGTATGACGAGAGTGATCACCAGAAGAATATGGCTCACTTTCTCAACACCAACCATAATGAAATCACTTGTGAAAATCATCACATCGGCGAATCCTTTTACAAGGTCATCCAACATACGGAAAGACCGATTTTGAGAACTGCCCCCACTCCTCTATATCTGTTATCGGGGCTGGTACGAAAAAGCAATTTTAAAGTCGTTCTCACAGGGGAGGGAGCAGACGAAGTATTAGGAGGTTATGGAATATTTAAAGAAGACAAATTGAGAAGATTCTGGGCCAAAGCACCTGACTCCTCAATCAGACCGCTGTTATTAAAAAAACTTTATCCATATCTTCCCTTGGCCACTGATAAAGGATTTGCCTTTTCAATTCAGTTTTTTAAAAAGGGTCTGTTGGATACAGATCTTCCCTATTATTCACATTTTTTGCGTTTTGAAAATACGTCTCGTTTATGCGGTTTTTTTAACAACGATGTCAAAGAAGAACTGGCAAAGTATAATCCGATTCAAGAATTAGTAGATAACCTGCCAACCGACTATCAAAATTGGTCACATTTAGGAAAAGCACAATACCTTGAGATGAATACTCTTCTTTCCAGATACCTACTTTCATCCCAGGGAGATCGCATGTCAATGGCTAACTCCATAGAAGGCCGTTATCCATTTCTTGATCACAGAGTAATCGAATTCTGTTCTAAACTGCCACCAAAATTTAAATTGAAAGGTCTTAACGAGAAGTATTTATTAAAAAAGGCAATGAAGGGAGTTGTACCGGACAGCATCCGAAAAAGAGTCAAACAAGCTTATCGTGCCCCCGATATTAAGGGATTTATCCATAGTAACACACCTGAATATGTGAAAGAATTATTGTCCGAAGAAAAAATAAAGGAATATGGCCTTTTTGATCCCAAAATGGTCAAAACTCTGTTCACCAAATGTCAAAAAACGCCGGAAAAACGGTTGGGAGAACGGGACAACATGGCGTTTGTTGGCATTTTATCTTCACAATTATATTATCATCATTTTATCGTCAACAAACCAAAAGTTAACATCAATTCAGATTCTTTTAGAGTAGTTTCCCCAAACTAGTTATAAAAACCGAGATATGGAGTTAAAAATGAAAATTTGTTCCAGGTGTGTATTGCCGGAATCTTTTCCCGGAATAAAATTTGATGAAAACGGTGTTTGCAATTTTTGCAACAGCTTTAAGGGTGAGACAAATCTTGAGCAACAAAAAACGAAATACAAACAAAAGTTTGAAGAGTTATTGGAATCCAAAAAAGGAATCGGAAGTTATGATGTGTTAATGGCCTATAGCGGTGGCAAAGACAGTACGTATACAATGTATGCCTTGAAAGAAACCTACAATTTGAAAATTCTGGCATTGACACTCGATAATGCGTTCATTTCAAAAGAAGCAGTAGAAAACATGCGCAAAGTGGTGGAAAAATTAAATATTGACATGATTACTTATAAACCACGATTTGAAGTATTGAGAAAGGTATTCATTGCCGGATCAAAGGATGCGTTTTTTTCAAAAAAAACCCTGGACCGAGCCAGCACCATTTGTACATCTTGCATTGGATTTGTAAAAACCATCGTTCTAAAAACAGCATTGGATAATCGTATTCCTTTTATCGCTTTTGGCTGGTCTCCTGGACAGGCACCCGTTAACTCCTCCATTTTTAAAAATAATCCCAGGATGATTCGCATGATGCAAGACGCCATTCGAAAACCCTTGGAAGCAGCCGCAGAAGAAGATATTTCGCAATACTTTCTGGAAGAACGGCATTACGAATTGGCAGATTATTTTCCAACCAACATCAGTCCGTTGGCTTTTTTAGAATACAGTGAAGAAAAAATGGAGGAAAAAATCCAGGAGTTGGGGTGGAGCCGACCAAAAGATACGGATTCCAATTCAAGTAATTGCCTTCTTAACTCACTCGGAATCCGAGTTCACAAGGAAAAATATCAGTTCCATCCTTATATACAAGAAGTGGCAAATATGGTCAGAGAGGGAGTGATGTCACGTGAGGATGCCATAGCAAAAATGGCAGTTGCAGAAAATGATCAAACAGTGCAAATGATCAAAGATAAACTATGCTGTTGAAAAAAATAAGGCGTAACAAAATAGTATATTCATTATTTTGTTACGCCAGATGAACAATTCATTCCTTCACAATGGACTTTCTCTACTTTGAGTCGTAAAGATTCAGTAACCAAGTCTCTTCAATCCTTCCAAGGCGACTTCGTTGGCCGGATCAAAGGTCAACGCGGTTTCATACTCCTCTTTAGCTCGGTATGTGATTCTTTGCTTTTCATATATTTGAGCCGCCCAAATTCTGGCAATAACGTTATTGGGGATTTTTTCAATGGCCTGTGTTGCTACGTTAAGGGCATCCTGCAAACGTCTTTTCTTCATGTAAAAAGCATAAATCTTCTCATAATACTGGATTTGCTGATCATCATCGGTTTGCAGGGCAGCCAACGCCTTTTTAAACGCATTTTCAGCTGCGGTTTGTTGATTGGACTGCATAAAATGCTCACCTATGGGGATTAAAGTTCCAACATACTTGGACATAATGGAAAGCATTTCCGCTTCTTTCAGGTTATAAATCAACATAAAACCGATATATTCTTTGATCCTGTCCGAGTCTCCTTTGGCTTCTCGAGCAATGGCTTTTTGGATAACTTCCATAGCAGCCGACTTTTGTCCCATTGAAAACAGCCAGTCTGCATACATTTTGTATCTTTGAGGGTTTGAAATATCACTTTTAATGCCAGCTCTTAAAAGTTGATCTCCCTTTTTTTCTTTTACATACAACGCTGCTACCAGCCCTGTACTCTGCAAATACTCACTATTTGATGGATTCAGGTAAATCGCCTTCATATAGTGCATCATCCGCCCTGGTGATTTTGGTAAAAATGAACTGATATTTGCCAAAGCATATTGATATTTTGATTCTAAAGGATCAAAACGAACAGCTTTTAAAACAGTTTTTCGAATAGCTTCAAGTTTTATATTGGGGATATGTTCATTAAGATAGATATCTTCAACATAAGAAAAAACCTTCTCAGCAGCCATGAACCGGATATTTATGATTACTCCTGTAATCAATACCAATATAGCGCTATTAAGGAGCAACGGTTTAGTTATCAACCGTTTTATAACCGGTAATGAGGTTTCTACTTTACCTCTCAGTCTTGTATGGGAGGCAGCAACCAGCAAACCGGCCACAAAGAAAAAATAAAGCCCGTTGGCACCGATGTGAAAGTTTATGTCTGTTATGCTGAGAAAGAGAACTGCAATAATACCGGTAAAACTTCCTAAAAACAGATATATTGAGTAACGTTCACGCCGATTGTTGTATTCTTTGAACGAAGTAAGCAATAATTCAAAAATAAACCAGACCAAGAGAAGAAAAGCAAAAATCCCACCTTCAATTAACAGCTCCAGATAGTCATTATGGGCATGTAACGCCGACTTAGTGCTGACAAAACTTTTGAAACGTGGATAAACATTGCCAAAATTCCCAAAACCAACACCTGTTATGGGGAAAGTACCGATCATCCGAATACCATCTTCCCAGATTGCCAAACGTTCTTCGCCGGTAATCACTTGATTGGTCGTTATTCGGCTGAACCGGGCCAACGTTTCTTCCCAACCGAACCAGCTAACCGATAATACCAATAAAACAATAACTGTCAGTATTATTGATCCCTTTCTGATTTGTTTTCCCCTTAAAAACAAAAGTCCCATACAGATAACAGATGCCAGACAAAGGCAAATGACTGCAATTTTGGAAGCGCTGATAATAAGGGAAGCAGTCAGTAAGATAGCTGAAATCCCCAATAAAATGTGAACATTGGCTGCCGGAAAATGCAAAATATCTGTTATCTTTTCTCTTATTGATTGTTTATACGATACATTGGGTTTTTGATACAAAAATAAACCAATGGTGATAGGCAGCACCATTACCACCAAACCGGCAAAATGATTGTGATTGATATAAGGGCCGAAAACATCGGTGTTTTCAGGAATGTTCTTCACCCAATAGATGGCATCAATGGACGTAAAATGTTGAATAATGGCAAAAATTGAAAGCAATAAAAAAAAGCTGGTCAATATCAACATCGATCTTTTTATTCTTTCTTTATTGGATAACAATTGAATGGTCATAAAGTATATTCCGACATAAGCTGCGTATCGGTAAAACTCCATTACCGTTAGTTTTTTATTAAAGGAAAGCGTCATCCAATTTACAGAGCCCAACACGCCATATGTCTCCTGATATATCTGGTATGTGTGTGGAGAGAGAATTTTTACTACATTAAAAGGCAAAGGGATCAGTTGAATCAGGATATACCCTAAAAAAAGAACCAGGGGAATAAAACCAGGCGTTCGAAATATCGGTTCTTTTCTAATAATCTTATAAATCAGATAAGACAATACCAGGAGATAAGTTAAGGATTCCATCACCGTCAAAGACCATAATTCAACCGTCCCGAATGCCAACGGTGAAAAAACCAGTATAAACAGATATAAAAAAAGCATTGTTCTTTTCATTACCCAACCTTATTATCTAACAATTCTTCCTAGATTTTATATAATTACAGATAATGTAAAAAGCATATCATTGCCACACAAAACTTCAATTCATTTATCTGTAATGATTATACACGTTTTAATACATATACTGTTTTCGACAACGAAACTTAAATATTTTCTTTTTTATAATTTGAAAATCAACAATTCTGCGATGTTATCTCCAAAAGTGACTGAAGACATTAGGATATTTGAATACATCGGTTTTACCAAGGGGCGGCAAAAAACCAGCTCACATTCTGTTTACAAAATGTCCGTTGTTTTCAGTACGTTTGTAGACAGATTATGTGAAGTTATTTTTTTTCGATCCCTAAATCGCTATCATTCTTTAATATCTTTGTCTATTTGTAGCCTTCTGATTCCTTCTTTCCAAGCAAAGATAACACCAATCAAAGCAGTTGGAAGCAAGGCGTTAGCATGCGCAACAAAGGCAAATGAAAGGCCTATGGCACGTGGAACTCCAAAAAGTGATAATGACAATTGACATAAATAATGATAAGTACCGACGTAACCAGGAGAAGATGGGATTAAAATACTGACGGTGGTGATAACCAGTAGAACCAAAGATGATACGGCATTTATATTGAATAGTTCAAATAAATTAAAGGCATAACAGATAATATGTAACACCAGCCAATAACAGGCCCAGATTAAAATGGAATGAATAAAAATGACTATATAGTCAGTTTTTTTCTCAAATCCGTTAATACCTTCGATGAAGGATTTCAGCATTTCTTCAATCCGTTTAGCAATCTTTTTAGGTATTAGCCGAAGAAAAAAATCAAGTAGTTTAACTGTAAACTTGTTTTGTTGTTTTAAAAGAAAAAGAAAGAAAAACAATCCGACGGCTAACAAAAACAAGATATATCCGCTTTGAGTAACCCAATCTGGAAAAGGATAAACCAGCAAAGCCAGAATCAAAACAACCAATAGGGATAAAATATCGATAATTCTTTCAATGACGATAGATGCAAGAACTGAACTTCCAGGTATATTCTCTCTTTTTCCGATAATGGCCGCTCGGAACAACTCACCCAAATGAGCCGGTAAAACTGAGTTCATCATGTAACCGATCATGGTTGCAGAGAACAGGCTATTGACAGGAACACTCTTAATTGGTTTTAAAAAGTAACGCCACCGCATGCTCCTTAACCAGTGACTGAATAATTGAACAATGGTGGCAGGTATCAATAACCAGTAATTTGCTTCAAGAAATGCCTTTTTTAAATGAACAAAATCTATCTTACCGAAAGCCAGATAGAGAAAAAGTCCACTGATCAGAAGACCGACAATCAGTTTGATAGTGTTCTTTCCTATTTTTTTTCCCATGAAATATCCTGTTTCAATAGTGTCCGGTGTGGACTAAACAAAAGAAAACAATAACATGAAACATTTATATTTTTATTATATTGAAGCGATCATCTTATCTTGTGGCGCGTCATTCTTCAATAAAAAATACAAGATGCTGTGTTATTGAATAATTGGGAGGAAAATTATACTTTGCTGTTTTATTTAAGTTTAAATAAAACAGCCTTAGGGTCGGCTAAAAAATCAGTTCACATTCTGTTTACAAAATGTCTATTGTTTTTGAGACTTTTGTAAACAGATTATGTGAAGTTATTTTTTAACGATCCCTTAGATATACTCAAAATAGATGGGAAACTCAATCCTTTAAAAAAGATGAGTGGATGAAAAATCTGAGATGTCTGCTCGAATTATACTGGTATAATGTAACCAAAACTGACTCGATATAAATAAACAACCGATCCTATGGCAATGGCCAACCTCCAGTCAAACTTGAATTATCTCCATTACCTTCAATTACATCTACAATTCTCTGGCTAAAATGGGGAGCTACCGAATCACTAAATTCATATCCGGGATGAGAATCACCCGGTCCAAGTGAATACTCATCCAGAAAATATAAACCTCCGTTCGTTTGAATTTGACGAAAATCAAAAACAAATATATTGTCATCCGGCTCATCCCAATCATTTATTATCCATTGAGCAAAAGTTCTTGCTCTTGTTGCCCATTGTTCTTCATCCGGCTCTGAGGCTTGTACTTTTGCTGCCCCCGTCCAAACGATAAATCGAGTAGCTGGAAATGAATGCATTTTTGTTTTTAATGCATTGTATTGGGCCTGATAAATATCAACGGCATGTGCATTTAAAGTGACGTCTGGTGGATCACCGTAACTGTCTGCGTGAATGACGCTAACAGAATAGCAATGTTTCCAAACGATAACATCATAAGTCTGTGTCAATATTTCAAGCGTATCTTCTTCCATATACTGCTCAGCTCCCGCATGATTAACCCATATATTCCAGTAATCATAGGGATCGTTATACCAACCGTAGGGACTCCCTTTCGGATACTCCCTATCGACAATGCTATAATTAGTACTATTATTTGCATTGTATGTTTCAAACCAGCTTGATACACCTCCGCCCCAAATAAATCCACCTGTGCTATGATGCAAAAATATGATATTTACATCATCTCCCATGGATGCGCCAGGAGCTGAATATGGGAAATCATTGGCGGCAATGGGCCGTGTTACAAATGCGGAGATTCCGTCCAGATTTGTTGCTGAAATGGTGATATCACCTGCATCCGTATCACTAAAAGGATTCAGGGTCAATGTATTGGTACTCTCGGTAACAGAATCAAAACTACCGGTGCCTGACCAAGAGTAGGTAATACCTGTTGGAGGATCAACGACAGCTGTGATCTCCAACTGATCGGATGAACGGTGGAAATTCATGTTGGTAATGGCCGGACCGAATTTTAGCGTTATCCCCCCGGAAACAGCTTCGTATACAGGAACATCATATGTTACTGAAGAAGTATATGATAAATCCGGGTCTTTGATTGATATTGTTATATAGTCGGTTGTAGGTTCCGAGGGGGCATTATAATATACCTGCAATGAATAAATCGGATCATGACTTCCAGAGCTGGGAGAAACGCTCCCGGCATTTGCAGATATATTATAATTAACCGGTCCGTCAGTATTTTGAAAAGTAAAGGTGATCTCATTATTGGTTGAATTTTCAAGTATTGGAATGCCATACGATATGGATTCAACGGTTGGAACACTGGAACCACCATCATCAACAGATTGCATATAAAGCTGGATGGTATTTGGTCCACCGGAGGTTAAAGATGCCGTCACACTACCGGTGAATATCACCTCGGGGGTTGTGTTGTATGCTTCTGCTGTAAAATCAAGGTCAATATCAGGGGGGAGGTTATTGATGGTTCCTTCCCAGTTTCCTGTCGCCCCATTCTGTTCAAGACTCGCTTGACCAATACTACTGGTTTTCCCAACTTCAGACACAGCTACATTGATGGATACGATGTCTGTGACTTGTCCAATTGCATTATGTATAATCTGCCGGTTTCCACTTGTGAAACCGATGGATAATTGGACAGAGGTATTATTTTGGTCATTATCAGTACTGACCTTATCTTGTTCATTTAAACATCCAATCAACAAAAATAAACAAATAATTACCAGACAAACTGGTAACATATGTATGTTTCTTATTTTCATCTTGTTATAAACTCCAAATTGTTATTTTTGATCTTTTCTACTTTATGTCCACTTCAAAAAGTTGTTTCAAAACAGTTGTTCAGGTTAAAATGATATTTGAGTTTTTTTCTGTCCGGAAGAATTATAAAAGTACCTCTATTTGGTATTATAATGACAAAAAGTCAGCTCTATCAGACTTAGAGTCGATCATATATTAATTCGATGATATCATATCCGGTAATTTTACTTCATCATTTTTATTCATACAACTTTTATTTTTGATGCTCATTCAGTTAGCATGGTTAGCAAGTACATGAATCATCGCTATCGTACTATTATTTCAGGATTTACATTGACCTGAATAAACCGGATTACAATGCAAAAAAAACTAAAAAGCATTCAGATCAACTCCATTGAGTCATTATTTGAGTGATCCGAACATTGGTTATTTTTAACAGTTTATCTATTGCCGATCAGACAATCCAAAATTTATGCAATATACCACAGGCCTTTGGTCATTAATCCACTTTATCACTCATTTTAAATAATATACAATTTCTCCTTATAATACTAATAATTCAAAGTAAATAAAGCAGGATAAATGTATGATTATCCTGCTTTATTTATAACAGTCATATTCTGTGGAACAAAGGCGAAATGTCACAGATTTATGCAATCAATCTGCTGTGATGATGAGCCTGATAAAATAAAAAATCTCCAAACCAGTCATCAAAGAAGCTTTATCACTGAACGGGTGAGGTTTACAGTAAAAAAATCTTTTAAGATGACAGTTACTGCGGTCTTGTCAAGTGATTATTTTGTCAAATTGAGTAATTCTCTTATAATTCGCAAAATCAAAACAATATGGTAGTGTTTTCCAATGGCGTGACAGCGGTACATAACATGTGGAACATTCTGATATTCAAAAAAAATTTCCGGACAATTTGGGGGAAAACTGAACTTTTCCGTTGACGATCATAAAATGCAAACTGATAATCAAGTGGAGGGGGTTGATTAAATTAACAGCTGATACTTCAGAATGCTCCAATATGATTTGGGTGTTATTATAAAAAAAATTGGAAATACAGAGGGATTTCAGCGGCAATCTAACCTGTTAAACAAGTCACATCAATATTTTGCAAGTCCAAAATGAGGTAATCATGTCTTATTCAAAGTTTTTTTTTCTAATAATGACATTGTCAGTGATGTTTGCTTTATCATGTTGCGAAAGGGGAGAAATGGCACAAGAAAAGGTGCAGGAGAATCAACAATCAGACATTCAATCAGCTCACCTTGAATCGCTATCCAACAAACATATTTATTTTGCTCACCAGTCTGTTGGATTCAATATTTTAAAAGGTGTCAAAGAAATTGAAAGCCAATTCTCCAACTTTACTCTTAATATATCTGAAATAAAAAACGACATTGAGGACACAGCCGGTTTATATCATTCCACAATAGGTGGGAATGGATCTCCAAAATCGAAAATTGACGACTTTACTCAAAGACTGCACAACGGAATTGGAGAAAAAGCGGATATTGCCGCTTTAAAATTGTGTTATGTTGATATCACACATCGCACTAATGTTAGAGAGGTCTTTGAATACTACTCAAATTCCATTGAATCCATAAAGAGCAAATTCCCAAACCTCCAGATTGTACATTTTACCGTACCATTAAAGAAAACAGAAATTACCTGGAAAACCCGAATAAAAAAAATCACTGGTAAAGATATTATTTGGGAATATGACGATAATGTTAAACGCAACGAATATAATGAAATGATAATCAATACATATCAAGGCAAAGATCCGATTTTTGATATTGCCAAGATTGAATCAACCTATCCAGACGGTACCCGCAGCCAGTTTACAAGGAATGGGAAAAAACACTATTCAATGGCTGCTGATTATACTAACGATGGTGGACATTTGAATAAATACGGAAGGAGGAAAGTCGCCGAACAATTTCTACTTTTTTTAGCAAATGTTGATAAATAGAATCACAAAGGATAGTTAGAGCATGATCATTTCAAATCATTGAGTCTTTTCAAAAGTCGGCTGTTTGTCAGGTCAGTTTCTAGTTCCGAATGGCCGAATTTTACCGAAGCGACGACGAAATTCATCGATTAATTCAGGAACCGGATCCAACCATAAAAACCTTGCCCATTTTTTTAGTTCAACATTGCTGGAATCCAAACCGCTACCGATTATCTTACGAATAACGCCCATCACTGATATGGGTAAATATGGACAGTCACCGATGGGAGGTTTTGTTGATGGTATTGATTGTTTCATCAATAGTCGAATACCAAAATATGGAAAATTCATTCCCATCGCTGTTGAATAATCAATTGATCCCCAAAAACGTGGATTAATTTCGATAAATTTTGCTCTTCTGTCCTTATTATCGATTCTTAGATCAATATGGCCCACGCCGGTATATTGAGAGTGTTGTATCAATTCTCGGCAGATTGCCTCAACCTCATCATTGACTAAAAATCGAATTAAACCTTTTTTGGAATCAACTCTTTGCTGTATACTCCAAGCCATTACTTTTCCATTTTCAGACAGGAAATTATAGTCAATATCGTGCCCATCAATAAACTCCTGGGCAATAATGGGTAGTTGGTCTTTAGCCTCCAGTTCTTTCATTTTTGAATTCAATGATGACAAATCATCTATCCTATGTATCCCAATACCACCGGCACCAATTCGTGGTTTTAGAAGAATTGGAAACTGGAGTTCAGCCTGGTTAAGATCTTCGGCATGCATTATCAATTGGTTTTTTGGTTGTGGAAGGTTGAATTGATCTACGAATTTTGCAAAATTCCATTTATCATGAAGTTTGTCAAAAGTGTCCAGGTCCGGTGACGGGAACAGCTTTGCTCCTTTCCACTGACTACTGCACTGGATTAACATCCGCGTAGTATCCGTATCAGTACCTAATAGCACATCAATCTCATTTTTCCTAATAAACGTATTCACCTTTTCAACAAATTGTTCATCACCTGTTTGCATAGATACTTTTTTGGCAAAAAATCCTCCCTGACTATAACGGGAAAACCGATGAATACCAAAATGCTCCCGGGTGACAGTATAGCATCCTATACCAACCCATCCCAGAGCTCTAATAACAGGTAGTGCCAACTCCGAATGAAGGGCAAAAATAAGAGCACGTTTAACTTCTTTATTCATAATATTTCTACTATTCAAAACAGTGCTGAAAACACAAAAAGCTTCAATGAAACCAGTAACTGTTTATAATTAGGATTATCCTTAAAAAAAAGAATCATTAAAATGCATTACCGAAGATCATCATTTCTTCCATAAGGGAAAGTTTAACGTATCCAATGTCTTATGAATCAGATTCATCTTCAAAATCATACTGATATTTTTGTTTACATTTTCCAGTTTTATATTTTTTTTATTTTTTTTCTGATGCTTCACCAGGAGCAAGAATAGGCCAAGGAAACCATTGTCGATAAAAATAACCTGTTTAAAATCCAAAATGATATCTTTCTTTTTTATAACAGCCGAGTAAAATGCATCTCTTACTATTTCTCTTGAAGTAACATTATATATTCTATCTAAGCGAAGAACGAGTAAGTCTTCTCTTTCAATCGTTTCAATTTTATAAACACCTTCAGTACTATATTTCCTATATCGTCTACCTTGAATCTTGAATGAGAAAAAATGAAAGATATTTTTTGATAATAATCTGAGAATTGAAATCCCGTCACCCCAGTAGCGATAGAAAAGTGACGGTTCTTCAGCAATGCGCCACAACCACTCAATGCCGATGCGCTGCATCCATTTTGGAGCACGTTTAACAGACCCCGCTAAAAAATTAATGGTAGCGCCCAGGTGACTAATCAATTTTGCTTTCAACCTATCTCTATTTGCTTCTATCCATAGCTGACCTTTCAATGCTCCCAAAGCGACAAGTAAAATATCGGGTGATCGCCCATTGATTTCTGAAATTATTTCATCTTTATTAAAGTCCTCAACAGTACCGAAGCCAGGATTAAACTGCCCAACCGGTTTTAATCCTTTTAAATCGCTTTCCAGTTTTTCAACAGCCTTTTGACCTATTCCTTCTTCACCACCAAAGAAAAAAATGGTTGATTGCAATGTGTTATAAGTTTGATCATACAATGATTGCATCAAGGTTGATCCGGGAACAACGCCAGTAACTGGAATTCCTACGGTCTTTGCCAACCATAGCAAAGGAACTCCATCAATAACACAGATATCACTATTAATGATTGTCGATCTAAAATTCAAATTGC
The DNA here is from genome assembly GCA_041556995.1 of bacterium. Lineage (GTDB taxonomy): Bacteria > SAR324 > SAR324 > XYD2-FULL-50-16 > XYD2-FULL-50-16 > JAHJTV01. The sequence continues at coordinate 18,231 of JBFFHJ010000066.1, forward strand.
TGAGAGAAGTATTTAGCCAATTAATATTGACAGTAGATAAAACACATTTACTGTTTTTTCGAATTATCCGGTCTATTGTCTGGCAAGTTGACTCAAGTGTTAAGTTGTCAATAGGAAATCCAAAAAGACACCATACATCTCTGGAAAAGTCATCAAGTATAGATTTGTTTGATTCTGAAGGACATAACTTGTTACTGATAGATTCGTTCATTCGCTAATACCTGACAATTCAGATGAGTTTGTTCTTTTGTTAGCTAAAATCCTATTTTCCTTGAGCTTCTGCAAGGTACTCCTTTAGTTTTTCTGCTAATTCTATTTTTTCCAAAATTTCATAATGATTTGAGGGAATTTCGATTAACTTTATTTCTCCAATAACGGAATTTCCCCACCCCCTTAACAAGTCACTATCACTATCGTTGAGTGAACAGGAGAAAAATGTTAAATCACCTTCAAAAACACCTGGATCATAGTTTAAATAAGCATATTGGTGAGTTTTTGAGACATAATAATCCTTTAATGTGTAGGGTAAAGGATGTTTAAAATTATATAGTGTTAAACATACCGCTGTTTTTATCATATTAAGCGTTTTGTTAATAAGCTTGCTCACGATATAACCCAGCTTTTTTTTGATCTTCAGTCGGTTTATCACTTCCATATGTTGTGTGACACTTCCCGATGGTCCCCTGGTTAATTCCAGGTGTTTGGGATGATAGGTATCAAATAGAGCTAAAAAAGCGATTTTTTCACCCATTTGTTTTAACTGAATGGCCAGTTCATATGCAACGGCTCCTCCCATTGAATGACCACATAGATAATAGGGACCAGTAGGCTGAACAAGACGCATTTCTTTGATATAATTCTCAGCCATTGTTTTTATATCAGAAATTGGTCTTTCTTTTCCATTAAATCCCCTGGCTTGAAGTCCATAAATAGGCTGCTTCTTCCCTAAATATGTCACAAAGATCTGATATCCCAGTATGCTTCCACCAACATGATGCACACAGAAAAGCGGGGGGGTGTTCCCTTTGGATTGAATGGGGATCAGATATGACCATTTCGATTTGGTCGATTTTGATATACTGACGATTTTTGGTTTTTTGGGTCTGACTTTAGAAATTATTTGTGATTCATCTCTTAGCTTTTCCAGTTTGGGTGTTGAATGACCGTCCAGTAGGCCTGCCATCTGCTTTATAGTCGGTGCATCAAATAATGAACTCAAAGGAAGGTCCACATCCGTCAGCTTTTTTATGTCGGAAAACAATTGTACAGCCAATAGGGAATGCCCACCCAAGTCAAAAAAATCATCATTTATATCAATGTGTTCAATTTCCGGCAATATACTCCTCCAGATTTTAATCAATGCTCTTTCTGTGCTGGAGTAGAAAGTTGCACGACGCTTTTCCGCCGTTGTATCTCCATCGTCTTGCCCATTGAATTTTGAGGAGGATTTATCATCGTTTTCATCCTGTAATTCCTCTATACTTTGTTTTGACTGGGCTTCACCAAAGAACCGAGCACTTTCAAAGCTATACTCCAAAATTTCTGTTTGTTTATTCTCATTTTGAATGGGAGCATCCAGCCAATAACGTTTTTTTTCAAACGGGTATCCGGGTAAAGGCAGTTTATGCCTTGTTTCGTTTTGATAAAAAGCTTCCCAATCAATATCAATCCCTGAAAGAAACAGAATACCGATGGCATTCAGAACATAATAATACTCTTTGTTTTTATCTCCCAGGGTGGAAACAACGGTTTGATTTGAGGCATCTGTTATATGTTGTCGAGCAAGAAATCCGGTTGTCATTCGCGGACCCACTTCCAACAAAACACGCTCCTTCTTTTCCCAGATTTTTTTGATACTGTCTGAAAACAGCACTGTCGTTCTTAAATGATGTGCCCAATATTCAGGATTTGTTGCTTCTTCTCCGGTTATCCAATTCCCTGTTGCTGTTGAAACAAATGGAATCTTCGGCTCGGATAGTTCTATCTTTTCAAGTTGTTTTAGAAAAGGTGTTACAACCGGATCCATCATCTGTGAATGAAAGGCATGGGATGTATTAAGGATTTGATTTTTTACGCCTTTTTCATTCAGCTTCAACCTGAATTCCTCAACTGAGTCGGTGGGACCGGATATCACACAAAAATCGGGTGCATTGACGGATGCAATGGAAAGAGCCTCCGGCAACCACTGATTGACCTCATCAACAGGTTTATTAAGCGTTAACATGCTCCCCAAAGGAAGATCCTGCATCAGTTTTCCCCTTATTGAAACAATCGATAACGCATCTTTTAATGTAAACACACCGGATAAGCAGGCTGCAACAAACTCTCCAATACTGTGACCAATCATGGCTGTTGGAAAGACTCCCCAATGAATCCATAGTTTGGCCAATGCATATTCAATGGCAAATATAGCAGGTTGTGCAAAGCATGTTTGATTCAGTTTTTCATTTGCCTCTTCAATTCCATCGTCTTCAGGATAAATAATATTTCGAATGTCCAATTGCAGAGACGGCTTTAATGTTTCAGCACACGCATCCATCGCTTTTCGAAATACAGCTTCATATTTGTAAAGGCTTAATCCCATGTTAACATATTGGACTCCTTGTCCTGGAAACATAAAAACAACTTCAGGATTTTCACTCTCAATATGTCTTGTTTTTACAGGATGTACATCATATTTTTCCAGACCCATCAATGTTTCTTGCATGTTTGTCACTACAAGCATTCTGCGATGTTTAAATCTCCTTCGCCCTGTTTGAAACGTATATGCAGCATCAGCTAAATTAATATTGGGATGAGCATCAAAATAGCTTTTCAGATTTAAACAAGCTGTATCCAGAGCAGATCTTGTTTTGGCAGACAAAAGAAAAAGTTGAAACGGTCGTGAGGCTCCTGAATCCGAGATTTTCGGGGGTTCTTCAATGATAACATGAGCATTGGTGCCACCGATGCCAAAAGAACTTACACCCGCCCTTCTTAACCCACCTAGGTTTGGCCAATCGGTAAGCTTATCATTCACATAAAATGGACTGTTGGTGAAATCGATATTTGGATTGGGTTTTTCATAATGCAAACTGGGTGGCAGTTTTGCATGGTAAACGGAAAGGATAGCTTTCATCAGCCCTGCCACACCTGCCGCAGCATCGAGATGACCAAAATTACCTTTTACAGAACCGATACTGCAAAAGCTCTTCTTGTCAGTTTCCGCTTGAAAAACTTTTGTCAAAGCTTCAATTTCAATAGGATCACCAATTTTTGTGGCTGTGCCATGCGCTTCAATATAAGTAATATCTTCCGGTTCAAGATCAGCATTGGCAAGGGCCATTGATATAGCTTCCGCTTGACCATTAATGCTGGGAGCCATAAAGCTCATTTTTTCCGAACCATCATTGTTGACGGCTGCACCTCGTATAACGCTATAAATCCGGTCTCCATCTTCGATAGCATCTTCAAGCCGTTTCAAAATAACGATTCCCAAACCATTACTTGAAACTGTTCCGCTTGATTGCGAGTCAAAAGGGCGACAATGACCATCTTTGGAAAAGATATTCACCTCACGAAATAAATAACCGCTATTCTGTGGAAGTGTTATTGAAACTCCTCCAGCCAAAGCCATATCACATTGATAATTCAGAAGACCGTCACAAGCAAAGGATACGGCTACCAACGAAGTTGAGCAAGCCGTATTGACACTCACACTTGGCCCTTTCAGGTTTAATTTGTGAGAAATGCGGGTAGTGAGATAGTCCTTTTCATTGGCAAGCAGGATCTGGGTTTCGCCAATTGAGTCAATCAAATCGCTATGGTATAAAACATGATTTTTATAGTAACAATTGACACCTGCTCCTGCATAAACGCCGATTAGTCCAGGATAAGAATTGGAATCATACCCGGAATGCTCAAGTGCTTGCCAAGCAAGCTCAAGAAACTTTCGATGCTGCGGATCCATAACTTTGGCTTCCAGACTATTAATGCCAAAGAAATCAGCCGCAAACATTTCCACGTCGTCTAATATACCCCTTGCGTGAATATACTTGGGATTTTTCTGTAGATTATCCGGAATCCGTTTGTCCAAATCATCCGGTGAAAAAAAAGTGATGGATTCAACTCCTTCACACAGGTTTTTCCAATATTCGTCAATATTAGAAGCTCCCGGAAAAGAACAAGCCATCCCTATGACTGCAATTCCATTTAAATTGCTTGTATTTTGAGAAGCTGACATATTCCGCCTCTAACGCTCCGTAATTATTTTTAGAGATCTTTTGTCGCTTCGTTTATCAGGATCATATGTGTTTACCCTGATAAATCGATTTGTTTAAATTGTTTAATTTTTTTTCCTTCGGCCGCCCTAACTACTCAATCAGGATTTTTTTTCTGTTTAAAAAGCCATAAAAAATGCTCATTTTTATCATATACCTTACCATCAATGATATGACCTTCATTTTTGTATTCGGTAAATCGACAATTGCTGCCGAGGTTTCTTAATGCTCGAATCATATTCCTTGTGTTGTTTATGTCACTAACTTCATCGTTTTCTCCATGAAATGCCCATATAGGCAAATTCGCGACTTGAATTGCTTTTGAAGGATCAGATACCCCGTTTATTGGAACAGCCGCCGCAAACAGGTTCGGATACCGTGTAATAATGTCCCATGTACCGCTACCTCCCATGGAGGGGCCGGTAGCATATAATCGAGTTGGATCAATACTAAACTCATTTTGAAGCTTGGTAATCAGTTCAATCACCATCTTCATGGTTTCGCTTTCAGGAATTTTATCCTGTTGATAATTTAAAAAAGGCCTGTTTTTAAAATTAGTGTTCAGCCATTGAGCCCGTTTTGGACATTGAGGTACTAATACAAAACTCTTTTCCATCGCTTGAATAGTAGATCCAATCAATATCGTTGCACCATACTCAACCTGCGCCAGGTTATCATCTCCTCTTCCACCACCACCGTGCAGATACAAAATGAGTGGATATTTATTTAAGGCAGAATAGTCATCCGGCACGAATAGTCGATAAGGCATTGAATTTTTATATTTCTCTTTATCTTCGAATTCCCGGGCATCAAACTTATTGATTATTTCCATATTATACTGCTTTTTATTACAACTGAATAGAAAGCTAAGCAACAGTATTATTGCAAGATACTTCTTCATTCATACTCCATATGAATCTTATTCCATTCTCATTTCTTCTTATCTTTTTTGCCAATCCTCTCTTTTTTTCTCAATGTTGCCTGTTAATTGCTTCTTTCCTTAATTCCTATCAAGTTTTAACCACTTCAGATGAGTCATTTTCTTTTTGATCCCGACTCAAAAACTTTGGAATCGTTAAAAAGGAACTCCACATAATCTGTTTATAAAAGTTCCAAAAACAATGGACATTCTGTAAACAAAATGTGAACTAATTCTTTAGCCGACCCTTAGCAAACATTTTAATTGTCGAATTTGCTATACCAGCAATGAAAGAATTCTACCGAGATTTTGTCATGTAGCTTCGAAATGTCATCGAATGATAAAAACCAATCATCCAAATAATCCCGCCAATTAATATTAAAGGAGAGATGACAAGCGCCAGCCCCTTCTCTCTAATTGCCAGGTATCGGATATTTCTTATACAAATTCTTGAAGCTTTTAGAAATGAAATTAATGGCAGAAGCAAAAATAAGAAAAATTTAAACAAATTTCCTCTGTTCTTATACCGAATAATATATACATTTCTCCCAGATATATAAATTTTCCTTAGAACTTGAATAAATTTTGAGTCTTGTATTTGATAACCAATAACATCAGGAATAAAATAAAGTTTATGGCCATTTTGAATAAGGCGTTCGGTCAATTCAGTATCTTGCATTCTGGGAATATCCTTAAACCCACCTGATTCATCAAATACATCTTTGCTAACTATAAGAAACGCCGAACTTAAGTTCTTCCTCTCAAATTTCTTTCTTCCCTTTTGAGATTCATGATTAAAAAACTGATGTTCAAAAGCAGAAGCAAAAGAAAATGGATCTCCACTGAACCTTTCCAACGCTCCTCCAAAAATCGTACATCCTTCTTTATAATTTCTATTGATATTTTCCAATGCATGTTCATCAATAACCACATCTGAATCAATAAAAACCAAAATCTTTCCATTGGCTTTCTGTGCACCAATATTTCTTCCTATTCCGGGATTGAACCTTTCGGGAACATGATGGTAAATAACACTTTGGTATTGACCACAGATTTCCTTGACAAGTTCATGTTCAGAACAATCAACAACGATAATTTGATACGAAATTTCTGTTTTTTGATTGACAAGAGCGTTCACACATCTTTTGATATTATTTTGCGAATTATATGAAGGAATAATAATAGAAATAAGCGGATCGTTTTTCATTTATTTTTAATATATTGTCTTTTTTTAAAAATTAATAAATATATAATGATTCATATTTCAGGTTTTTCCCACCCCAATGACCATGAATTCTTGGTCAGTCAGTAAGCAAGTTTCCTGTCATCCTGAGAGTGAAACGAAGTCCTGAAGAGGAATGACAAAGGATCTCGAAAATAAGGGCAAACTACAGTACTTATTATTGCCAGGTTTTCTTCATTCATTCTCCATATAAGTTTTATCTTCATTTCTGCGTGTTTTTTTTCGTCGTTCCATTCCTCGTCTTCTTTCTTTACTTCGCCTGTTTATTGCATCTTTCCTTAATTCCGCTCTAATTTTAACGGCTTCAAATGATTCATTTTCCGTTTCACCCTGTTTCAAAAACTGTGCGAAAGAAAAAATTGTTGGATATTGGAACAGATGTACTACTGATATCTCATTGTTTAACCTGCCCTGGATGATTGACACCAGGTATGCCGCCAGTAAAGAATTCCCACCCAGTTCAAAAAAATTATCATGAATCCCCACCAGATCAATCTCTAAAACATTGGACCAAAATGATGCCAGCATTTTTTCTATTTCATTTTGAGGCGCTGTATATTCATGCATGATCTCTGTTCGCTTCATCTCGGGCTCGGGAAGCGAAAGGCTATCAATTTTACCGCTTTGAGTCATCGGAAATTCTTTCAGCACCATAAATGCGGAAGGCATCATATAGTCCGGCAATTTACTGGATATTGACTGCTTGACGTCATCAATGAGTTGTGTCTGGTTGCCCCATGGCTGTCTGTCAAACAATGATTGTTCATTCAACGGTACTGTAGGGGAGTTAAAGGTATTCGATGGATGTACGGCATAAAGAAGGTGTAAGCCCGCTTCGGCATCTTCGTCAGTTGTAACGTGATAGTTTTTTGATTTAAGAAGATCCACAATTTTATCAAGTTTTTTTATACTGTCGTGTACCTCGACAACAATCTGATTAATTTTCGCCCAATCATCGGTATTTATGCCTGCCAGAACTTCATATTCACTCTTTTCCACATCAATTTTTAAAAGATCTATCTGTTCGATATTCTGTTCGGAAATAACATCCGATATGGTTTTAAGTGAACATATGAATTCTTCACTTTTTAATCTGTCTGCAAGCAAATCGTTTAAAACGTCAGCCGACAGACTATCTTTATAACTTTGATCTTCTATCAAATGACTTCTAACAGTTTTCTTTTCCTCCTCAAGATCTGCATGACTTCCAGACATTATGGAAACATGAGGGTAGAATGTAAATGTTTCGTTTTTTGTCTTATCAGAAAGTCCAAAGGGAAATGCTTTGATATTGCTGCTATATAGCGATGTATTTAACTGCATTACATTAAATATAGGGGGTAATGGTTCAAATGAATAAATAGAAGGACTATTTACCGTTTCCGCCACAAAAAGTGTGAACATCCCAATATTTGCTCCAACATCAAAAACACAAGCACCGTCATGCAATGTTATTCCATGTCTAAGATATACTTTATCAGTAAATATTTCTTTATACATAAAATCCGTTTCACCTGGATTTATATGGGAAATTAATAATCCATTGGGAAGCTGGTATGGTCTCCAGTTTTCTATTTCCCTGTTTTGTATATCTAATAACTGACAGATCGGATAAGCATTTTCTTTATCAGGAATCATGTATGCAATGATTTTAGAATCACCAAAATTGTTTTTTTTAATGACTACTTTGGTACTGGTAATTCCAGGATGCTCGTTTATGACGGCTTCTATTTCACCCAGTTCTATTCTTAACCCACGGATTTTTACCTGAAAATCAGTCCGACCCAGGTACTCGATATTACCGTCCGGTAAATACTTTGCCAGATCACCGGTTTTATATAAAACCGCACTGTTTTTATCACAAAACGGATCAGGGATGAATCTCTCTTTGGTCAGTATTTCCTGAGCATGATAACCCTTGGCTACTTGCACGCCTCCTATATAAATCTCTCCGGGTATTCCGACAGGAACCGGCTGCATAAGATGATCCAGGATATGGATTTTAGTATTAGCAATGGGCTTTCCAATGGGAACGGTTACCGTATCGTTGTCTTTGTCACACTGCCAGGCTGTAACATCAACAGCGGCTTCAGTGGGACCGTATAGATTAAAAAGTTGTGCATCCAAACGATCAAAGAAGGTGTCCCTTAACTCCCCCGAAAGTGCCTCACCACTGCAAATTACAGTATTAAGACTAGTGCAGGTGCCGGCGTTATGGTGCTCCAAAAAAACCCGCAACATTGAAGGAACAAAATGGATCGTTGTCACTTGATTCTGATTAATCAGCTGAATCATTTCTGAAGGATCCCTATGACTGGAAGGGGGAGCCACCACCAGCTTTGCTCCAAAAGTTAGTGGCCAAAAGAATTCCCAAACAGATACATCAAAACTATAAGGTGTTTTTTGCAGCACAATGTCCTGCTTTGTAATACTCAAGTAATCCTGCATCCAAAGGATTCGATTACATATTCCTCCATGGGTGTTGATAACACCTTTTGGCCTTCCAGTTGAACCGGAGGTATAAATAATATATACCGGATCAGTTGTTTGGATATTTATCCTCGGATTATCAGATGAGCATGATTCTATAGTTTGCTGATCAGAGTCCACATAAACAATATCAATACTATTTTGGGATAAACGATGAGCCAGGTTTTTATGGGATAAAATAAAAGGCATCTGAACATCGGTTATCATATATAAAAGGCGGTCGTATGGATAATCAGGATCAAGTGGTACATAAACCCCACCCGCTTTGATTATTCCATAAATAGCAATAACCAGATCTAATGAGCGATGCATTAGAATACCGACAGGGGTGCCGTTGCAAACTTTTCTGTCCAGCAGGTATTGTGCAAGACAATTGGATTTCTGGTTTAATTCATCATAAGTTAAGCCTATACCTTCATATTCAACAGCCACTGCGTCCGGGGTTAACTCCACCTGTTTCTCAAATAAGTTATGAAGCCCTTCCCCAGTCATTGAATACTCTTTTGCTGTGTTATTCCAATGATATAAAATCTTCTCTTTTTCCGATTTCGACAGAATTGACAGTTGATCTATTGATAGGTCCGGTGTTTCTTCCACCGCATCCAACAGTGTTTTATAATTAAGAGTAAATTGCTCGATGGTGGATTCTTTCAGCAAGTCGGTATTATATTCGATATATCCACGTACTCCATCATCCGATTCCCAAAGAACTGGAAAAATATCAAGTTGTGATCCACCACTGTGTACAGGCAAGGATTCAACCTCTAAACAGTTAATTTCCAGTTTCATCGGATGTTCAAATGTAAAACCCGCCTGAAAAATGGGGTTATAGGCGGCATCTCTTTTAGGTTGAATTTTGTTAACTATCGAATTAAGGGGGATCTCTTGATTTCTATGATTGCCGAGCAAAATCAATCGAATACGCTTTAAGATATCAAAAAAACCTGGATTATCCGAAGTATCAACACCAAGTGGAAGAATACTGGCAAAACATCCCATAATACCGTCCATTCCTTTTCCACGACGGTTGGTTAGCGGAACTCCGATAGTGATATCGTTTTGCCTGCTATAACGATGCAGAAGGATAACATATACTGTCAGCAATGTAAGAAATGCATTTACCTTTAATTTTCGACTAAATGATTTAAGTCTCTCTGTTCGCTCTTTTGTCAGGTGGAAAGGAAAAGCACTGCCGTTAAACGACTGTGTTTTTGGCCGACTAAAATCATATGGAAAATCAAGAGTTTCACTTCGTTCTTTTAGCTGTTTTTCCCAATATGAAAGTTTTGAAGCGCATTCATCCCCTTTTAACCATTCATTGTGATTAACAACGTAATCTGCATATTGTGCCACAGGCTCATTTAATAAGATCTCTTTTCTTGCAGTATATGAATTATATACGGCAGACAATTCGGCTCCAAAAAGATCTTTTGTGCGAAGATCCGTAACAATATGATGCATTGTTAAAATCAACAGATGCTCATCGACCGATAGTTTAATTACTCTAACCCGAATCAATGGGCCTTCAACCAGGTTGAACGGGGCTTCTATCTCTGTTTGTATTAATTGAGCTGTTTCACTATTCGTTTTTCTCGATTCGTCTCCACTAAAATCAACAACATGCACCTTAATTCGGTTGGCTAACCTAATTTTCTGTTTTAATTCACCACTTTGAATAAAAAAAGTTGTACGAAACACATCATGACGGTTCACAATCTCATTGATGGCTGTTTCCAGAATATCAATATTTAAATTTCCTTTTATCCTGAAGACAGAAGGAATATTGTGTGCCGGTGTTTCAGGATTTAATCTGTTTACCAGCCAAAACTGTTGCTGTATAACTGAAGCGGGATAAATGCTGGTTGGTTTGTTTTCTTCCATTATTTTATGAATTTAGTATATCTTCGTCTGTGATTCTGTTCTGTAATGTCATCCAAGTGTTTTCTATTTAATTGCTTCCATAATAAGGGCAACATGGTTCCAAAGAGAATCAAAAAAATCAGGATTTCTCATCACCTGCGTTGAGCTTTGATTTGGTAAAAGTGGATACACAGTTTTGAAACCGGCATTAGAAAGCATTTTTTGAAGCTTGTCATGGTTCCACCAATTAATATGATTTTGTCTGTATTTTTTTTGGACTTCAACAGAACAGGCTGCTGTGCAATAGTTTAAGGCTTCTTGATAAGGCAGTTTTTGAAACAGATCTATAAATTTTGAATCCGTTATTTTTTCCAGAGCACTTTCTTTGTGAATAATAGAGGCATTTGCAGCAAAGTGAATGAGAAATATCTGTTCTAATGAAGCGTCTTTTGGTGGGATATTAAACCCCATAAATTCATAATCTTTCGGTTGGGTATAAATATTAAGCCAATTAAAGTAGGATCTGTCTCTTTTTATATATGCTCTATAATCCAGATCGATGTTGGGAACAACAATTTTGAATACTCCATCCTGTTTCAAAATTCTAATAACCTCTTTAAACAGGTTCTCAGCATCTTCATCAGTTATATGCTCAATAGTGAAACGTGAATGTACAAGCTCAGCGGAATCAGATTCAATGGGTAATGGATCACGCGAAAACAGATCACAAGTTATGTCTTTTTCCGGATCATGCTTTTTGGGCCCTTTCCTTTTTCTATCCAAGTCTACATTTGTCCAGCAAGGATGATAAAATCCACCACCAAAGCCAAGATGACCTCCGCCACAAATGTTGTAGAATCGACGTTTTTTTACACTTTCTTTGCCGTATTCCTGTACATAAATCTCTGTATCGTCCTGGGGTTTGAGCCTTCTTAATTCATATCCAACATGCCTGAGCATTTTTTGTACATTTTTTTTCATTCGTCCGGCAATTAAGATTGGTTTACCCGCTTTTCAAGTGAGCAGTTTTAGTTTTTTGTTTGAAATTTGGTTATATACATCGGAATGGATTCAAGATTCCAATACAAGATTCAAAATTGAGTATCACTGTCATAAAATGTTGTTTATCTCTTCATCAGTTATTCCGAGCTGTTCTATGATATCCTTTAACTGTTCTTCAGGCTGATCATTAATTTTGTGTAAAGCTTCGTCCCTGGTTATCTGACCTTTCCTGATTAAATGGCTTAACTCCAGCTCGTAAGGACTATAACCAAATGCCGCCTGATGAACATGATTATTAAATGTGTTTAACCGGCAATTTGATGAACAACCGTCCACATCTATTGGCCTTTTCCAACCCAGGGGTTTAATAGATGCCACCACTTCATCTTCTGTTTTGTCTTCCAGACAAAACAGATTGATGTTATATGGGTAGGACTTTATTTGTGAAAGAAGCTCTTCGTCTATACAGTAATAATCAGTCACTGCATCACCCACATGCTCTTTCAAAGTGTTCAGGCTTTTTTCCCTGCTTTCCTGTAGAAATTTGTAATTATTTTTATAAATAATGGCATTCGCAGGAATCTGACCAAGGGTAAATCCTGCCAAAATGAACGGCACTTTTTTTTCCAAAGCGAGTCTTAGTGCCATATTGTTAACCATAGAAATACAGGCATTACATCCCGATGATATCCTGATTAACGTTTTTGAATTATAGACCGGGTATAATGAACAGGCTTTTATCACTGATCTGAAAAATCTGGCCGATGGTCTAATGGTCAGCTGATCAACTCCAAGCGCATCAACCACTTTATTTATATTGGCAAATGCTTCGGGAGCGATAAACGTATTATCCAGGGTAAAGGACAAAACTTTGAGCCCATACTTTTTTACCGCCACCATTAACGTGTATGTACTGTCTTTTCCCCCGCTATAACACATTACAGCATCATATGAAGCTTTACCTTTTTCAGAGTTTATAAGTTCTGTGACTCGCTTCCTTGACTGATCAATAATTTTCTGTTCTGTAACAACCAGCTTCTCATCCCGACAGAAATCACAAACCCCATTTTCATCAAACCCGATGTTGGGAAATGAAGCTGATATGACACATTTTTCACACCTTTCGGTCTGACTGTTTCGATTTTTATTCATTGGTCCATTCTCACCACAATATCAAATAATGGCATATGTTCATTTAGCACAACTATGATTCCATGTTGGTATGAATAAAGTTCACAATCTTCAAGACTGATCCAAAATTCGCCCGGATCATATCATCTTCTTCAATAACCATGGAAAACTCTTGTTCCATAAATGAAGCGATTTCAATTAACCCAAAAGAATCAATGATTCCCTCATCAATCATTGATTTCTCCAAATTGATCTCATCCCTTTCGACCATAAAACTTTGAGTGATAAAATCCAGTAATTTTTCCTGTATCTCTTCTTTTTGCATTAATCCCTTAATTTCTCTACTTGTCTATAATATTTACCGTCATCATATGTTCTTCCAGTCTTTGGGATTTTGGTTGAAGTGTCCAATAATGTACCATTTGGCATGAAAGAATAAATGTGATCAGCATGTTATCACGATAACCAATTTCAGTCGGAACGTTATATCTAAATTTTTTAATTAACCGATTGATCGGTTTTTCGTTAAAGATGCCATACTCTTTTATTTTTTGTTCCGAAAGAAAATAGGAGGCCTGTTCAGACAAATCACCGTTGTGAAAAAACGACTTCAAATCCGGAGCGGTGTATGGCTTTTTCGGACGGTTAACGATTGATGTCGGAATCCGGTTTTGAAAAGATTTGCGTAACAGATGTTTTTGCGAAAAACCATTCAGTTTAAAGCGATCCTTATAGTAAAACAATTTCTCTACAATCCTGTGATCCAGAAAAGGATACCGGCCTTCCACACCATGGGCGAGCGACATTCTATCCCCCTGTGAAGATAACAAATAACCGGATAAAAGGGTTTTCATCTCCAGGAATTGGTTTTGTTGAAGTGAAGTCCATGTATGATAATTGTCCGGTAAAATAGCTTTAATTTTTTCCACCAGGCTTTCTTTGCCAAACTCAATCTGGGAATCCTTATTCAAGTAATTGGAAATGATCTTATTGTTGTGAATTCTAATATTTAAACTTGCAATCTCGTTTTTATCATTGCTTAAAAAACCTTCGTAATACATCCGCATCAATCCGTATTGTTTCGGATTATTATAATGTTGAAGATGTGGATATAATTTTTTTATCAGAAGCGGTCTGATAGTTGACTTTGGATTTTTTTTCCAAAAATCCAAAAGTTTCAATTCTTTGTATGAATCATAGCCATATAACAACTCATCTGCCCCTTCACCAGTTAAAACAACTTTTATATCAGAGGCCTTCACTCTTTCAGAGAGTAAATATAAAGGAACTCCGGCTGTTCGGAAGACAGGTCTTTCAAAGTGGTACACTGCCTCCAGAAGGTTGTCATTAATCAGCTTATTGTTGATGTTTATTGCTTCATGATCCGAATTGATATGAGATACCATCTCATCCTGAAATACGGATTCATCGAATTCACTATCTGCAAATCCGACGGAAAAAGTCTTGAGCTTATCTCCTTTATGTAATGCTGCCAAATGGGTAATGACCGACGAATCGATTCCCCCACTCAAATAGGCTCCAACCGGGACATCTGCCCGAAGTCTGATTCTTACAGAATCGTCTAAAAGTTCATTAAACTCTTCAATGGCAGATTCAATATTTGTCAGTGATTCCCCCTGGGACTCTCCGATTTCATAGTAACGGTGTTTGTGTGATCCACCGCCGCTCTTAAACACTTCAAAAGTTCCAGCAGGGAGACTTCTAATATCATTATAAATGGTTTCATCCCCTAATGTATTCCATACCAGTGCATGATCATTAAGTTTTTGTGGATTTATGGTACGGTGATAACCATTGATATTATCAAAGGCCTTCATCTCTGATGAAAAATAAGTATCACCACCATGGGAAAGGATGTAGAGAGGACGAATACCATATCTGTCTCTTGCTGCGATCAGTCTTTTTTTCAGACGATCCCAAATAAGCATGGCAAACTGCCCATTAAACATTTGAAAAGCATCCTTGCCAAACAATTCAAACGCTTTTATCACTACTTCGGTATCACTTGAAGTTTTAAACCTAACTCCCTTATTCTTTAAATCATTACGCAATTCGATATGGTTGTATATTTCACCGTTAAAGGAAATCACAAATCTATCCGTTACCATGGGCTGATTTCCGCCTGTCAAATCGAGAATGGAAAGCCTGGAATGTCCAAGAGCAATCTCCCGAGTCAGATAAAATCCCCAACCATCAGGGCCTCTATGATGTAGTGATGAAATCATCTTTTTCATTAACACTTCATCAAGCGAAGCATCTGATGTTAATCTTAGTATTCCGACTATTCCACACATGAATATTGTATAACTTGAATTTATCTAAAATAACTACTGTTTTCTGGATTCTAAAAAGGAATGACAGATTTTTTAAGTTTTATTTGTATTTTTCGAAGTATGTAACAAAGCTGTAAAACAGAGGGTTAATAGTTATTTACTACCCACTCTACTATAAAGTCAGTCACTTTTTGTTTGCCACCTCCCGTAACCAACATGTGATTTGTATTACCCAGTGTTTTCCAGACAATATTTTGTGGAAAAAATCGTGGTGAATATCCGGTATAGTGAAGGTCATAGTGTTCTCTATCCTTACCTTTCCGTGTGATAAAAAGAATTGGTGCATTTCTGTCATTAAGTTTTTTAAAACTGGTATAAAACAACTCATTGACATCTGAAGGCGGTTTATGTCCAAGTATCCGAAATTTTGTCACTTTCAATCTACTATAAATGCTATAAAACGCTTCTACATGTTTGGATTTATTAATTCTTGTTCGTAGTTGTTTTTTTAACTTCTCTTTAGTTCTTCGAAACCAGTTATTGGTTTGATTACCTGGACGACTTTTCTTTTTATCTATATGGTCCTCAGCCACACCAATAACGTGATAGGTCGGCTCCATCAATATTGTTCCAACAACCGTATTACTGAGTCTCTCTGCAATATAGGTTGAAGTTACTGCTCCACCGCAAAGGCCTCCAATGACTATTCCATCAAGATTATACTTCTTCATGAGTTTTTGTATGAGAACGGCCCCCCATTGCATATGATCTCCCGCTTCAATTCGTCTCCATTGTTGTTGACCATATATTGGAAGGTCCCCCTTTGTGTCACCCAAACCGGGAAAATCAAATCTGAATACCGGAAAACCTTTTTCCGCCAATCTGTCGGAAAAATGAACCGGCATATTTCCCAAACCGGATCGCGGCAGCAAACCAAAATTAACAATCAATACACCGGTTTTTTTTATCTTTTCACTGCTTTCATCATCTTCTGTAACTTCAGGAATATGATATGTCCCCACTACTGATGTGCCATGAACATCTATTCGTAATGCTTCTCGCAACATGATTAATCCCTTACTTTCTTAAGACTGCCAATTATCCAATCAAGGTTTGGTTGAAATATGTGGTCAAGATTCGGGTCTAGCTCAAATAACCGAGATTCTCCTACCGGATTAGGAGGTGCAAATAATCTGTTTAGATACAAGGGGCCGGCATCTTTTTTTAATTCAACTGATTTCCATGGTTTGCCACTGGATTTTGGCTCAATATAGTTATACCCAAAGGATTGTTCCCATAATCTTTTTGACCATTGAAATCCTTCTACTTCAATAAGCTCTTCATTTTCGATATCTTTTATGTAGTCTTTTCTGGTTTTTCTCGGACCATTTGGATTTAGAACTAAGTCAGAGGCACATCGTTGTCTCAATGTC
The DNA here is from genome assembly GCA_041556995.1 of bacterium. Classification (GTDB taxonomy): domain Bacteria; phylum SAR324; class SAR324; order XYD2-FULL-50-16; family XYD2-FULL-50-16; genus JAHJTV01. The sequence goes on from JBFFHJ010000066.1 coordinate 34,862, forward strand.
GTATAAAGCATTTGGTTCATTGAAGGCGTCGGTGACCACATCAACAAGCCATCCCCAATCCCTTTATCAAAAACAATGGACGCCAATAAGCCTCCAATACCTAAACCATGAATAATCAAATGATTCTCTTTGTTTTTATCAGTGAACCATTTGGCCATTTCTTCCAGATCTTCAAGCCACATATCAGGGCAGACACTTTCAAATTCCTCGGAGCTCTCTCCCGTTCCCCGGTAATCAAACATCAATACTTCAAGCCCATTTACATTTAAATAGCGAGCCCATTTGATCCACATACCATATGTCAGTGGCCGTTCCGACACAAACGGTCCGGCAAGCAAAACCTGTCCCAGTGCTTTTTCTCCAGGTAAAAAATGCATATAGTATATTTGATTCTTACCCATGCTGTGATAACCCGGATTCTCAACACAACCCAATCCTATCATAACACCTCACTTTGCGTTCTTGAATTTTTCAGAAAATAAAATCAATTTTTATTAATCCCAATAATCATCTATAAAAATTGACTATTTTTTTTCGAAATGGAACTTCAATAAAATGATATGCAATCAGCGATGATAGCATAATAAACACTATAAACAACCAGAATAACTGGTCTGCTGTCAAATTGATATTGAGTCTGGATATAACGCCATAAAAGAAATAAAACAGGGGTCTTTGCAATATATAAATTGCATAACTTATATTGCCTAATTTTATAAATATCGGTTGAGAAAATACCTTGGATAATACTGTATCATTCCTTGCAGATAACCCAATAATAGCTAAAAAAAACAAGGGACAGAAAAGTCCGTTATGATGGTATTTGAGTATTGGGTTGGGTATAAAAACAATTAATAAAAAAGAACATATTGAGATGAAAAGAAAAATCTGGCTAAACCGACTTATTATCTCTTTATTGCGAATATATAAGGTGGCTGCAAATCCACCCAACAAAAGAGTGGTAAAGTGTGTTATCGGATGATAAAAAACGAAGTCTATGAATGTGCTCTTTGCTTCAGGAATTATTGTCAGGTTAAAAAGAATAATATGTGCAAACAGGTTTCCACTCCACAATACAAACATCGTTACCAGAATACGTTTGTTGGAGCGGTAGTTCTTAATATGGGGTAAAATAAATGGAAACAACATATAAAACAGCAGTTGCACCGAAATTGCCCAGCCGGGAGTGTTTAATACTTGAGAATAGCCCGGTACCCAGGCTTGAATCATAAATATACTTAAAAGAAAATCAATTAAATGAATATTTGACTTGGCAAAAAGCGGCAATGCAGTTAAGAAAAGGGCCACACCGTACAGAGGGAAAATCCGTGCAAATCTGGCCATATAAAATCTCTTTGTTTTATCAAGCCCCCTGTTTGTGTAAGCATAAACAAGTACGAACCCCGACAGAAAAAAGAAAAATGATACTGCTGTATTTGAAACATCCCATAGTTGATTGCCCCATTCCAAAGATTGAACATTACGTCCAAAATGGAAAATCAGGATACCGAAGGCTGCCACAAATCTTAAAATGTTAATCTGTTTAATCTCCATTTACATCCAATGTTTCATATATTTAATCCATAGCAGACAGAAGAGCTTTTTCAAGGATTTCCGCTGATCGATCCCAGTCGAATTCCAAAGAAAGCTGATAGCTCGCTTCACTCATTGCCTTCCATTTCGGTTCATCAAGTCGAATAATATCCAAAATGCGCTTGGCCATCTCATCAGCATCTCCGATTTTAATCAAAAATCCGGATTGGCCTTCTTTAATATAATCTTCCGGCCCACCACAACGGGTGGAAACTAGAGGACACCGACATGCCGCTGCTTCGATTCCGGGCATATAAAATCCCTCAGAAGTGGAAGAGATAATCCAACAATCTGTAGAGCGATACAGTTCGGGTATATAAGCTTGAGGTGGAGAAAGATGGAATTCAAAATTCGAGGGAAGAATGTGTTTTTTATTGATTGGTTTTCCTCCAAAAGAAACGACTCGAAGTTGGGGAATCTCTTCTTGTACCTTTCGCAATGCCTGTAATGTGCTTTCTATGTTTTTTAGCGGATGAAGGCTATACATGAAACCTACTGTAGGTACAGAAGCTTTTGACCGAGGTTGTGAGTCGAATTGATTTCTATCAACACCATTGGGAACTAGAATTGTGTCTTTGTTACCATACTCTTCCGCCATCATCCGTTGAAGCCAATTGGAAATAACAAATTTAAGATAAGGTAGACGGTACGTGGCCTTAATCTTTTCTGGATCACCGGCGAAAATCTCGTTTCCCCTTACAAAGTGGGCTTTAATACCTTTGCTGTCCGGCCAGTCCCGAATCCAGTCGGCAGTTTCCCACCAGGTCGCAATGGTGAAATCAGCATCAGGTACATCTTTAGATCTGATTTTTTCATCATCTACAGGAATAAGTTGAGCTGTTGACTCTTCAAGATGATGGCCGATTTTTTTCTGGTACTTAAAATCATGCCATAAACGTTTCAGATATGTTCGCACACGTAAGGGACTTGGCATGGGTATTGGCGCTGTAATATATGCTAATCGCACTTCATGCCCACGACGAATCAAAGCCTCGGCCATCAATTTATTGGACTTGATTCCACCGGCCAATGAGGCTCTAGGTAAAATAATATTAACTTTCAGTTGTTTTGCAGCATGTTGGGGACGACTGTCTTCCGATAGAGATATTACCATAGTTTTGACTCAACAATTAGCTGAAAAGTGTGAATGTAAAAAGGATAATAACTGAGACAATTATTTTTGGTTCATTGCTCAATGTCGTTTAGCGACATATAAAGCTATGTACAAACAATCGGCTAAAAGGGCATTCATGTAATCAAATTATTTCTGGATGTCGCCAGGCTTCATTGAGATTCTTCAGATCACCTGAGGTTCCCATCAGAATGAAAAATGGGTCACATTTTTCATTCTGAATAATCATGTTTCTATTTTATTGATACTTATGGTGAATACTCAAAAGCACCGACATCCAAAATATCGTCGGTAGGATCGGGTCGATCTCTTCCAAGAATATCATCCAGCACTGGCACGGAAACACCATAATTTATCGCTGGTGATCCACTTTGGAGATCAAAATTTCTTAACAGATAATTGGCGTTTGTAGGGTCAATAAACTCCGGACTATCTGTTGTCAGGTCGTTTTCTACAGTAACTTCACTACATACAGTACAAATAAACGATGCATTAGTTGACCCTGAAGGAAGTTGCACCAGATTGTTCTTTATTTGCATATTAATGACATCATAAATGTACATCCCGTTATAATTTGGAGATGGACTACTAGTCCCATAATAGATTGTATTATTATAGATATTTACATTTGTCGGAGAAATTGGAGAGCCATATTGATCAACAGCAATTGCAGCCACATAACTGGGTGAACCCGTTCCATCAAAGACATTATTACGTATTGTCACGTTGGATGAATAAATGGAAAGATGCGTCGACAATCGGTTCTCCGTATTTTTGACTAAACCATAACCGGAAAGAAACCGGTTCTTTTCTATTAAAATTTCGTTTAAGCGTTCGTCGGTTTGGTCATTTTGAGCCCCTACTGTCATGGCCAGTACATATGTATTGCCGATAATATTATCGGATATCACAATATTCTCTGATCGATTGTCCAATAACTTCTCATCATCATCACCCGTTTTTGCCACCCTTTCTTCGCTGGGTCCGTGAAACTTTAATCCTATTTTTTCGGATTCATACAAGACATTGTGGCTGACAACCCCGTAATATGCCTGCCAAATACGGATATTATGTTCACCTGTGGTCCATCTGACGCGATTTCCCATGATGGACAGTCGTTCCGAACCAATCCACATCCCTAAAGCACCTGCATCATAGATATCACAATCTACAATCGATACCTGATCATGGCCGTCCGTATCGTAAAATCCAATAGCAACAGGAGTATCAAATCCTTCACTTTTTATTCTCAGAAGAAGAACAGATTCAAGATCTTGAACAGATGATATGACACTGTTCCATTGCTTATCTCCAACCAAAGAAATATCCTGAATTCGCCAATCAGATGAGTTATTAAGAGATATAAAATTTGCTACAACTCCCATATTTATAACTGGAGCATTTTCACAAATCCCACGATTGTCCGGATTAATACAATCACCGTATGCTCCAATGGTAACGGGGCCAGCAACATTGTCTATTGCTAATACCGTTTCTGAAGCACTCCAGGAAGATCCCCGGTGTAAAAGAATCCTTTTTTCGGTTCCAATATGAGTACGGATATCCAGAATGTTGTCTGTGGCAATGTAATCGGCACCAGTTGGGCAACCGGTATTGTTTGAACCTGAATCACCGATACAGACTGTTTTGGTGCCGTCATAGGAAACATCCGGATCACTGACATTGATTACAATAGAATCTGTTGTTGTCACGCCCAATGTATTCTCAATAGTCAAAACCACGGTAAAATCACCTGACGCTTCAAAAACATGTGCGGCAACCGGACCGCTATCCTCGTTTTTACTTAACCCTGAAATATCCGAAGTGCTTTCAACAGCCCATTTTGTTGAAGGATCATCACCAAAGTCCCATGTATACTTCAAATCATGAAATGGTCTCTCTGTTTCCGTACTGCTGATAAAACCGGAGTCAAAAAAAACGGATAACGGAGCCACTCCCGAAGTTCGACTAGCCACCATTGAACCGTCCGTAGCAGTAACAGTAATTGTATCAACATCAGTATTCCCATTGTTGTCGTCTACTTCCAGTTGAACTATGTAGTCACCAGCTAAATCTGCTGTAAAAGAAGGATTAACTGCGGAAGTATCAGAAAGCGTTGCACTACTACCGGTTGGAATGGACAAAAAAGACCACGTATATTTTAGCGAATCATTTTCGGGATCACTACTATTACTACCATCCAAAGTAACAGTTGATCCAACAAGTACAATTCTATCCTTACCTGCATTTGCAATCGGGGCTGCACTATCTCCGTCTCCGTCTCCATCACTGGAATGGTTTTTAACCTGAGGAGACTCTTCTGTGATCGACATGCAATAGCTGACAAGAAAAGCAAATACTAAAATTGTTAACAGAGTACTTATTTGTCTCATCTTAACCCCCTAACTATTAAGGATTTGATAACTCTGGTTTGAACATTACTGTCGAAAAGACAAGGTTTTTGGAGATTGCTCAAATTTATACCAGTATCATTAGGACTGTCGCATTAAAATTCAGGGTTACATGTCATCCTAAGGAATTTGCGACGAAGGATCTCTTAAGGCCATAAACAAATGACATTACTTATCATTCTGCTGAATTCAATGCAGGCAGAAGGTTTTGCCAATTTCGTTACAAGAGATCGCCTCAAAGTCTATAGATTCTTCATGTCGCTTAAGCTCCAAAGATAATATGAGATTATTTACTTTTTACTAAACATCATTAATGCAGGGATTCTTTACTTTATCATCACGGATAGTAGAGTTCAAATCAAAAACCCTGAAATGTGCACTGGAAGAATGAAGGAGGGTTCTTTCTTAAATGTTATTTGAACAAAAGCACATTATTTATACTTTAAATCATTCTAATATAAGTGGAAATTGAATTGTTAGCCTTGAAGTATAAAATAAACTGATAGATTCTATTTAATAAATCTCTGTTATTTCAATAAGATTCTTTGTCTTAAAATTTAATTATATTCAAATGCCCCGATATCAATAGGGTTTGATCTTTCATCCCCGATACAATCATCCATTACCGGTACAGAAACGCCATTATCTCTTGCTAACGATCCGGAAAGGATGTCAAAATTTCTCAATAGATAATCTGTATTTGTGGGATCATTAAATGCCGGACTATCCGTTAACAGGTTGCCTTCAGAGGTAACTTCCCCACATGTTGAGCAATAAAATACTTCATTACTCGCACCCGAAGGTAATTGAACCAGGTTGTTTTTTATTTCCACCTTTATCGCATTATGAATATACATTCCATAGTACGTCGAAACGGCGCTATCAGTTTCATAATAAATCGTATTATTATAAATATTTATATAAGTAGGTGGAATTGGGGAGCCATATATATCAACACTTATTGCAGCAGCGTAGTCGGGTGAACCCGACCCATCAAAGACATTGTTGCGGACCGTCACATTGGACGAATAAACGGAAAGATGTGTCGACAATCGATTGTCGGAATTTATAACAGAACCGTAACCGGACAGGAATCTGTTTTTTTCAATTAAGATGTCATTCAAACGTTCATCGGTTCCGTCATTTTGAGCTCCCACCGTCATAGCCAGTGTATAGGAGTTGCCGATGATATTATCGGAAACGACAATATTCTCCGATCGATTATCCAATAACGTATCATCTGTCTTTGATACTCTTTCTTCACTGGGACCATGAAGTTTTAATCCAATTTTATTAGATTCAAGAAGAACATTGTGATTTATAACTCCGTAATAAGCTTGCCAAACCCGGATATTGTGCTCACCGGTAGTTCCCCTGACGCGAGTGCCCATAATGGCCAACCGTTCCGAGCCAATCCACATTCCCAAACCATCTCCATTATAAATATCACAGTCAACAACCGATACCTGATCATGACCGTTTGTTTCATAAAATCCGAAAGCAATAGGAAGGTCAAACCCCGAACTTTTAATTTTTAAAAGAAGAATCGATTCAACCTCTTGAACAGTTGATATAACACTGTTCCATTCTTTAATCCCTATTAGAGACAGGTCCTGAATTCGCCAATCAGCCGAGTTATTAAGTGACATGAAATTTGTACGGGCTGCCATATTGATCTCCGGAGCATTTGAGCAAATCCCACGGCTATCCGGATTAATACAATCACCATACGCGCCAATGGTAACAGGACCGTCAACAGCATCAACGGACAATACTGTTTCCGATGCACTCCAGGAGGAACCCCGATGTAAAAGAATCCGTTTTTCTGTATTGACATGACTACGAATGTCAAGAATATTGTCAGTAGAAACGTACAGAGCACCTGTTGGGCATCCGGTGTTGTTGGAGCTTGAATCACCGATACATACTGTTTTGGCACCATCGTAAAAAGTATCTGGATTTTCAACATCAATGCTTATGGAATCGGTTGTTGTATCACCCGATGTATTTCTGACTGTCAATGTAACGATATATACTCCGGGAGTTTCAAAAACATGTGCGGCAACCGGACCACTATCTTCATTTTTGCCTGAACCCGTTGTACTCTCTGTTATAGCCCATGAGCCGCTGGATGGATCACCAAAGTCCCAGGAATATTTTAAATCATGAAAGGGCCTGTGCATTTCTGTACTGCTGACAAAACCAGAATTAAAAAAGACGGATAATGGAGCTACACCGGATATTCGACTGGCTGACATCGAACCAAATGTTGCTGTAATAATAATCGAGTCAGATGCTGTATTCCCATTCCCGTCACTCACAACTAATTGAATGAGATAATTACCCGTCACATCCGCTGTAAATGATGGATTAACAATAGATGAATCGAAAAATGCAGCAGTGCTTCCATCTGGTTGAGAAATAATAGACCAACTATAGTCCAGTGGATCATTTTCCGGATCACTGCTTTCGCTACCATCCAAAACAACAACTGATCCGACTCTTGCAATTCTGTCCGCACCGGCTTTTGCCTCCGGGGCATCATTGGTTACATCTTCGCTGATCACAGTGATAGTCACCGAATCAGTCGCGCTATTCCCATTTCCATCATCCACAACCAATTGAATA
>JBFFHJ010000067.1:0-42442 GCA_041556995.1 bacterium
GCCAGTGTCTGCTGTACCATGGGTAGGCCAACAATACCAGGATCAGTAATCAATAGGGGGCGGGTTATGTTCAATTCCCGGCAAACATCAGCTAATTCTTGCAAGCGTCCCACACCAAATCGTATGGAAGTCGGATAATTCCAATTAGCAATCAAATGAGAAAAATCCTCCATGTTAATCCTCCATTCAAAATAAGAAAAATTGGTCGTTTTTGAAGAAATCTGATTGAAAGGGTTTAGTAGATCGGTGATGAAAAATATAAATATTGCTTCTGTTTTCTGAAAAACATCATTATTACATTATAATGTATTCAGTATTCAAGCTTCCGCTTTCAGAGTCAAGGTGATTAATTTTATACCTCTGAGTTTAGGGTTGATGATGATTTTTATCTGTTTAATTATTACCAGGTGCGCAAAACCAGGGATCTAGAATCCAAATAAGATCGATATGTTTTAGAAATAAACTTGACGTTTGGTTGATAAAATCGGTAGAAGTGAGTAAATGAGATCGGGAGTGTTGATTAGGGTATCGATTACTGATATAGATAAGTACTCTGCTGAATTTTTTTGGAAATTTTATCGTGTGTGCGATACTTTATTTTTTCAATCAGTGAAAAATGCTTGATTGAATCAAAAAAATTGTTAATTAATTGGAGTGAATATATTGTGAGAAAAAATTGGAAAATAATGATTGTTGATGATGATAAAGATGTCCATTCAATTACAAAACTTACACTTAAGAATTTATTGTTTGATAATCGAAAACTAAAATTTATTTCCGCTTATACTTCGGAGGATGCAAAGCGAAAGCTTCGGTATCATAAAGATGTAGCCGTTATGTTGCTGGATGTGGTGATGGAAGAAAAGTATTCCGGCTTGTACCTGGTCGATTTTATTCGTAATAAGCTCAACGATACAGCCATGCAAATCGTCTTGAGAACAGGATATCCGAGTGAAGCTCCGGAGGAAAGTGTGGTTGAGGATTATAAAATCAACGACTATGTGGAAAAGGGAGAAGTGTCATCCACGCGTTTAAGAACATCCATTGCAACAGCAATCAGATCGTATAATGATATTTCAGTTTTACAGCGAAGTTGTGATACATTGACTAGATTGAGGCAATATTCTGATAATATTGGCGATTTTTCAAATATTAGTGCTTTGGTTAAAGGTGTTTTTCGATTCATGGCCATGGATAAATTAATCGACAATGCTGCACTGTTTTATGAAAATAAGTTGATTAAAACTCACAATGTGGAAGATGAAGAGGAGCTTAAAAATGCCTTTTCCAAATGGAAACGATCCAGGGCAAAAGATTCAGTGGATGCCTATGTATTTGTTGGTCTCAGGGAGTTTCCCGGATATGTCTTTGCCGTCAAGTGCAATGAACAAATTGGAGAAGAATTGATAAAAAACCTGGTGAAACAAGCTGAAGTGGTTCGTCAGAATCTGATTAAAATCGTCAACAATCCGGAGCTTTTATATAAGTTGTGGTATGTTTCCTCAAATGTTGATCATCTGATTTATGTTCAATCCTCCGGTTATAATGTCATTGTATTTAAAACCAATGAGCAGAAAGAACTTAAGATCGGTTTTCAGGATATTTTACTGTATTATGAGGACGTGATATTGAAGAAGGTCCACAGATCGTTTGCTGTAAACCTGAACAACATTAAAAGATACTGCTGGAGAGACTACCGATCACTGGATCTGGAAATGATTGACGGGTCGTTAATTCCTGTAAGTAAAAGCTATTTGAAATTCTTTAAGAAAAATCTTCAATATGCTCTTTAAAATATTTTAATCCTGATTAATTTGCTTTTTTTTCTTCAAATTTCTTTTGTTAAAAAAGAAACAGATCAAATGGTCAGGTTATTCTTTCCATTATTTATTCTATTAATTGTATCATCCAGATACTCTATTCATTTTCTGGCTGAACGGGAAAGTGTGAATTACTTCAAAAAAAACGTTGAAGAAAAAGGATAAATATCGACCAGAGGGATCAAGAAGGACAGAAGCATTTAATAAAAACAGCAGTTTACGCAAATATTCCGCTTTTGAACTAAAGGAGCAAATCCAAACCAGCAGGACAAAAATGGAAAAACAGCCCTGATTTATGCTTCTTATTACGGTTACTATGACATTGCTAAGACACTCATCAATCAGGGAGCAAAGCTCAATCATCAGAAAATTTTGGAATACTGCTTTGATACACGCCACCATTTTGGGGAATTTTGAGCTTATAAAACTAAACAGGTGGCAAGGGGAGCCGTCCTTGGAATCAAGGACAGGCATAAATCAACGGCTCTGGATTATGCGAAATACTACAGATATACGAATATTGTCAAATACCTTAGAGTTGTCAGTTCGCTTAAGAAACCGGGACAAACGGTTCTACCCAGTCCAATCCAAGCTCCTACCAACTTAAACACAATTTTTAAAGTCAAACCACTGTTGAAATTTCAGGCATAAAATCAGACCTTGACCAATAGCATGAGCATAACGATTACCTACTGATTTTTTGATTTTTTTTTCTGATATTCGGTAAAATATCGATAACTAACGTTTTTCTAAATGACTTGTTTTTGTGGAAAGAATATAGTCGATGGACTCGATGCTATGCCGACTTGATCCATTTTTCTTAAACTCAAATGACTAATATAATAAAGTAATTTATGCTATACCGAGGGATCAGATAAAACAGATGAATTCTCCTCAATCCGGTTGAGTGAGTGAGTAAACCTCGAAATTTTTTGTTACTGATGTTGAGTCCGAAGTTAAATCACCTAATCGATAATAAGTGTCGCAGTATTCCAATAGTCGGTCTTTTGTCATAGTGATTGGATATTCAGTAGTGTAAGCAAATAAAGGGCTGTCTTTGTTTTTTTTACGAACCACTGTGACCATATATTCACCATTTCGAAGACTTTTTTGTATTGAACCGTTAACTCCCAAAGGTTTACTGATTAACGAAAGTGTATCTTTGTAAAACTGATCTGATGTATATACAAAAATATGTTCAAGTTGAAATACACTGTTGTTGTTAATTTGAATAATATAGACCTTATCCGATGGAGGCCGCTCAGCATCCTTCTCTTCAGATTTACATCCGGATATTGAAAGACAAGTAAAACAGAGTAATAATACAGATAAAACAATCGATTGTTTATTCATTTTTTGTGTGTTTAAGTGTTTATAAATTTATTCGGTTTTTATTAGCAGCGCGGTTTGGAACTCATGAGTATTTTTTTGAAATGGCAAACTATACATGTCCATCATTCTTAGCTCGCAGGCTGAGCTGTAATAGTAAAATCTTTTATTCTTCACTTTGTCGCCCCGATAAAATTTGTGGATTTTAGCTAATTTTCCAATTGCTTCACAGCCTGTTACTTCCCAATTCAGATCAAAATATTTATAAAATCAAATGAATATTGAGTAAAATCTTTGCGGCCTCACGTTTATATTATTCAAAGAGATAGGTATATGATAATTGAACCGTACCAATTTCCAATTCGATTTCATCTAGAAAAACCCGTTTTCGTTCATATACCTGCTTGGTTTCGTTGTATTCAACGCGATCCCTGAATTCCAGAGTTCGTGGCAGGGTTAGTTTAGGATACCATAAGTAACTGAAACTTAGTTGAAACGATGAATTTGGTAGTAAAATTCCATAGGTGCTGAACGATGCCTCCGCAAAGAACGAATGTCCCCATTCCCATTTTGATTCCTCAACAGAATCATTTCCCAGATCCGTTTTTAGATTAACATATTCCAGCAGGCTGATCCCCAAGGCAAAATTACCCAAAAAAGAACACTCCCGAAATCGGCACGGTTTAACCCAATTATACTGACCTTTGGTCAGCAAACCCAGTGAATTAAGCTGAATGTTGTAACGATTCGGATCTTCCGGATCAACGAGTGCATCGGTTTCATAATCAGTCACAACCACCGGTATGGTTGTTGTACCGGGTATGGTTACTTCGGGCACGTGTTTCCTGAAATCGGAAATATCAATGGTCTGATTCACGTACCTGGGAAAAATAGTATAATCCCAACCGCTGGTGATCCCGGGGCGTTGAAATGATATTTCGTATCCATTATATTTCTGGTTGCCGTCTGCAATGGTTTCGTAATCACCATCCCGTTTTACATATGATTTAACAGTGGCCTGCCCCCAACGATATTCAAATTTCATTGCTCCAACATAACTCAAAATCAGCTCAAAAGCTGTGTTTGCCGTTTTAATATCTGACATGGTTTCCGATTTATCTGCTGTGTCGATTGTTTCAGTTATCTGTAATTCTGCAATATCGGTTGTTGAAGCTAATGCGGGATCGCAACTTGGTATACGGATAACCGGTATTTCGGTGACATCACGGAATGTCCACATTTCCCCGCTGTAGTAATCAACCAAAAATCCCAATCCCAATGTTAAAATGTTTAAAAAAGCTGCTTTTGAAAAACGTCTTTCCAAAGCGACTTCAGTCTTAAGATAACATGGATCAATAACACGAACTGTACTGTAAACGTCATAATCCTGGATAGAAATATTGGTTGGAATAGAAACGGGAACCAGTTTTTCTTTTTTTGTAATAATTGCACTGACCGGACTTTCCCCGGTATTGGTTCTTAAACGAATGGTCTGGTTTTCGTTGCGTAAAATCGTGGCACAACCGGAAAACAACAGTGAAGTAATAAAAAAGAAAACAAGATACTTATAAGAAAACCATATGAGCAATATTTTTTTCATGATTGATCATTAATATCCAATTCGTTTTAAATTCTGTTTGGTAATGTTTGCAGAGTTTGTAATATTTGGGATTTTTTGACAAGTCTCCCATTTGTTTAATGAAAAAAATTGTATAATAACGTCTCATTATCTGTCTTTCTGAAAAGCTTATGGTTTAGCTTGATTGACGTCTGCAAATCCTTTTTTAGCTGTTAAAAGACTTAAAAAGAGGATAGGCTTGAATTTTCAAGCTGTTTTATCTTTTTGGATCATTATTCAAGGAGTTTGTTTTGCAGGAGTTAACAAAATCACAAAAAGGTCGCGTTGCCATTCGAACGTTCAAAACCATTGCTGATTCGTTGGTTTTGAGAGGATATTACAAACCGTCCGGTCGATCCGGACAAACGTTGGAGTATGCTTTACGGGAAATAAGTCCCGAAATATATGGGCTAATGAATGATCCCAGAAGTATTGAATTAAACGGACTTGAATATGTATTGGACAGGTTGCCCCGTGGCATTGAAGAGTGTTCCAGAATTATTCTCACAGCTTCTGAAGATCTGGATCATACAGCTTTCGAAAAAATTGAACCCCCGAAGCGTCGTCGAATATCTTATCGAATGAGCGAAAGGGAGATCTGTTTTGTCATTACCCGTGGAGTGAGTGAAGTATATGATCTATTGACTCATTTGACTTTCTTAAATATTGAAGCTCAAAAGATCTACCAGCGAATATTGGATAAAGATGGCGATATGACCATCATGTGGAAGGAATTGGAAGAGGTTATCAAAAAAGAGAATCAGCTGAGTGGGAAAGATCTGGATCAAGCAATCTGGAATCTAAGTGTTTTGTTAGGCAGTACCTATCAGGAAACTCGTGATGTATATGAATCCCTGGAAAAATCCCGAAAGGAGAAAAAGTCAAACAACGGACTTTTTAATACTATCTATAAACTGGGAAAACGAGTGGAAGCAGAAAAGAATGATGTTGACGATGAATTGATATTCATATTTACCCCCACTTTTCGCGATATGATCGGACATCACAATGTGAGCCGAAAATGGGCAAACAATATCAAAGAAAGGCTGCAAAAGCTCAAACTGGCAGATCGCCCACGTCATATTATAAGTGCTAATCTTCATAGTGTTAAAAACACTTTGTATGCTTATGCCGCCTTAAAAGATGAACAAATAAGCGAGTCCAATGACGATATCTATAGTTTTATTTCCGCTATCCGCAAGCATAATAAAAAAATTACTGATTACGCAAAAAAACATGGATTGTCCGAAGGCAAGGATAACTCGGGAGCCAATATTGATTTCCAAATTATAGATACCCAAAAACTGGACCTGTCATGTATGCATCCCCAGGTGAAAATTAAAGAAGATGTTATAAAAAATGAAGCCCCGGTGATTCTGGTTATGGATTATGCATTTGGTGCTCAAGCTTTTGAATTAATGGATGAACTATTAACGCCACCGGAGAATGACGCCGGCGTTCAGGCACAAGACATTCGATCAATATCCATTATGGGAAAAGCCGGTATTTTACCAGGTGTTAAAGGGGATATCATGTTGGCCACAGCCCATGTGATCGAAGGAACAGCCAATAACTATATTGTGGATAACGACCTGAGTATTGATGATTTCAGCGATGCTTCGAATGTTTATGAAGGTCCGATCCTGACTGTGCTGGGAACGTCTCTGCAAAACAGGGATGTACTGGAAAAGTTCCAGACTACCAGTTGGAATGCGGTTGGCTTGGAAATGGAAGGTGGCCACTACCAACGGGCAATCAATGCCGGTATCATAAAGGGGCATATCTCACGAGATGTTAAAACACGATATGCCTACTATGCGTCAGATAATCCGTTACATAGTGGTCAAACCTTATCATCCGGCAGCATGGGACAGGAGGGTATCCGCCCCACTTACTTGATTACCAGGATTCTTATTGAAAAAATTTTAAACTGATAGCAACGCCGTTGTATCAATTTAATCTCATCAAATTGGATATTCGGAACCAGCGTATTTTGGACTGTGATAAGGCAAACTCAGTGCTCTTGGAGATATCGCTTTAAATTCAGTGTTGCGTTCATTGGCTTAAGCCAGCAGCATTTTATCCGAGGATAACTCTTCTCCCTGCACTTCATAAAACTTGGCCAGCAGATCATTTACTGTTAATTTTGATTTTTCCTCATCACGAACATCAAGGATCAGTTTACCACGGTGAAGCATCACCAGCCGGTTGCCCAATTGCAAGGCATGTTTCATCTGGTGGGTGACCATTAAGGTGGTCAGTTTTTTCTGTTTGACAATAGTTTGCGTTAGATCCAATACTTGATGGGCTGTTTTTGGGTCGAGAGCAGCCACATGTTCATCCAACAGCAGGACTTCCGGCCGTACCAGGGTGGCCATTAACATGGTCAGCGCTTGACGTTGTCCACCGGAAAGCAACCCGGTTTCATCCGTCAAACGGTTTTCCAAACCTAATCCCAACTGTTTCAATTCCTGTTGAAACAGAGCCCGATACTTGTTTTTGACCGCGATACCCAATCCCCGTTTTTTCCCCCGTTTTTTTGCCAGGGCTAAATTCTGTTCAATACTGGCATTGGCACAAGTTCCCTGGAGAGGGTCTTGAAAAACCCTGGCCATTAGTCGAGCCCTTTTGTATTCCGGCCATTGGGTGATATCCTGGTTGTCTACTTCAATACTTCCCTTATCAATAAAAAAAGTGCCGGCAATACAATTAAGAAGACTGGATTTTCCCGCTCCGTTTGAGCCGATAACGGTAATAAAATCGCCTTCTTTAATGTCGATGGTGATATCGTCCAAAGCCAGTATTTCATTGACGCTTCCCTTGTGGAAGTGTTTGGTAATATGAGTTAAGGTAATCATGTTTTAGTAAGCTTTTTTTTAACAGCAGGTGTGGTTAAAGCAATAATAACAAGAATGGCGGTAATCAGATTCAAATCGCTGGGTACAACCGAAAAACCACCCAACTCCAGTCCCAGCGCCAAGGCGATGGCCATGCGATAAATAACCGATCCCAGTAAAGCCGCAATGATAGCCCGGGGGATAGTCCGATTCCCAATGATAGTTTCTCCTACAATTACTGAGGCCAATCCGGCTACAATGGTTCCGACACCCATATTGACGTCGGCGGCTCCCTGGTTTTGTGCTACCAGGGAGCCGCTTAAAGCTACCAAAGCGTTTGATATTCCTACTCCCAGGATAATCATCGTATGTGTATTGATTCCCTGACTGGTGATCATTTGAGGGTTATCGCCGGTTGCCAGGAGAGACAGGCCAAGTTCCGTGAATAAAAACCATATCATACCTGCAACCACTATAACAGCAATGGCAATAAAAACAACGGTTGAAGCAAGATGTCCCGGAATTCCCAACTCTATCAATGGATCAAAAACCGTTTCTACTCCCAGTAGAGACGTATTTGGGCCGTCCATAATCCGAATATTGATGGAATAAAGGGCGATCATGGTAAGAATCGATGCCAGTAAATGAAGGATTTTTAGTTTGGTGTTTAGTATGGCGGTTACAACACCGGCTAAAAAACCACCACCAGTTGCCAGCAAGAGTGCTAGAAAAGGATTTATACCGCTTGTCAATGCCATGGCGGTAATGGAGGCTCCCAGGGGCAGGCTTCCGTCAACAGTTAAATCGGGAAAATCAAGGATTCTGAAGGTAAGATATACCCCGATTGCCATAATGCCGTAAACCAGCCCTTGTTCGAGAGCACCTAAGGCTGCGTACCAGGTCATAAGAAGTTTATTAAGATATTGGATTTATTCTAAAATTTTGTCGGCGCTGTCAATCAGTTTTTGCGGAACCTTTACCCCCATCAATTTAGCTGATTTCATATTCAGATGCAGCAAAAGCTGATCTTGTGTTTCTACTGGTGTAACAGCAGGGTCCGCACCTTCCAAAATCTTTTTGGCCAGGATACCTGTCTGATAACCATGTTTATAATAGTCAAATCCCATAGCGGCTACCACTCCACGGGGTACAGAAGCCACATCGGCGGCGAAAATCGGTAGTTTATTTTGAACACCGACTTTTACAGCGGATTCCAAAGCTGAAATAACTGTGTTGTCGGTGGGGATATATATAGCATCAACTCTTCCTACCAAGCTTTTTGCGGCCTGATATACTTCACTAGACTTGGAAGCGGTGGCTTCAACAACTCGAAAGTTTTTTTCAGCTCCAACCTCTTTTATCATTTTTACCAGAATTTTGGAATTAGCTTCACCCGAGTTATAAATGATCCCCAGATTCTTCAGTTTCGGGTAAAACGTCATAAGCATATTCATATGTTTGCTTATAGGCAGCATATCTGAAACACCGGTAATGTTTTTGCCGGGTTTTTTCCAGTCTTCTACAAGTTTTGCGGCTATCGGATCGGTTACAGCGGTAAAGAGAAGCGTGGTTTGCATTTTTTTGGGGGCTTTTTTTAAGGCTTGGGCACATGCCTGGGCTGTAGGAGTTGCGATAGCTAAAATCAGATCCGGGTCTTCTCCCAGGATTTGCTGGGCAATCTGTCCGGCAGTTCCCATATTCGCTTGGGCATTGTGAACCCTATATTTAATATCCAGATTCAGGTCCTTAGCAGCATCTTTGAATCCTTTTAAAACAGCGTCCAAAGCAGGATGCTCCACAAATTGGTTGACGGAAACCTTATAGGTTTTTGCCTGTAATACACCAGTAGCTCCCAGGCAGATTAAAAACAGAGCAAGAATTATCTTTTTCATTTTAAATCCTTTATTAATTTGTCACTAAGAAGGTGATGTTTTAATTCCATTTAAAAGCTAATATTAACAATATTTTCTACAGACTCTTTAAACCATAACTAAAGCTTATCGAACGTTTTTCCAGGGAAACGTCATGTTGTATGTAGAAAAATAATTGTTACAAGTTATTTATAAAATGCAATAAAATTCTTCATCATTTCTGATCCAATTGGCTTTTTTTATAAACTATTATCCGATCATCGTTGGCATTATTCTCTTGATTATTAAGAATCTTTTGAATTAGAATACAATGGAGCTATAAAACTATTCATTCAATACAGTATCCAATGTTGAAGTACATCAGTTTTTGTGATTAAGGAGGGAAAATGCAAGATTTTAATCCTGAACAAGCAATGTGGAAAATCCGAAGAGAGTTTGGTGAACACGGGGGAGTTGCACCATCTATTTCGCGTTCGTCCACTTTTACAGTGATGGACCCTGCTATCATGCCGGATATATTTAAGGGAGTGCGAGGACCTGAAAAAGGTGGTTATTTTTTATATAGCAGACATTTTAATCCTACGGTGGATATACTGGCCAGAGAATTGGCAGCTATGGAAGAGATGGAAGCAGCTGTTTGCACTGCCAGCGGCATGTCCGCTATTGCCTGCTGCCTGTTGCAGCTATGTCATTTTGGTGATCATATTGTATCAAGTGATACCATTTACGGTGGAACTCATGCGCTGTTCAAAGATGTGTTTCCCCAAATGGGTATTTCAGTAACCTTTGTTGATCCCATTGATACTAAAGGATTTGAAAAGGCGATAACCCCGGATACCAAGGCTATTTATATTGAAACCATCGGAAATCCCACCTTAAAAGTGGCTGACCTCACAGCCTTGGCGAAAATGGCTCATGGCAGAGGACTAAAACTGATAGTTGACAATACATTCTCTCCTATGATGGTGACACCGAGCCGGTTTGGTGCAGACGTTGTAATTCATTCATTGACTAAATTCATCAATGGGGCCAGTGACGTTATTGCCGGTGTTATTTGCGCGAAAAAAGAGTTTATCTACCAATTGATGGATTTGCACACCGGCCGTGTCATGCTGTTCGGGCCGACCATGGATGCCAGAACTGCCTTTGATATTCAACAACGATTACCCCATCTGGCAGTGAGAATGCGGGAGCATTCCAACCGGGCAATGGCTATTGCTCAATTACTTGAGCGGCTCCATATCAAGGTCAATTACCCTGGACTACCGTCCCATCCGCAATACGAGCTAATGGTTTCGATGATCAACAAAGGATTCGGTTTTGGGGGGATTATGACCATTGACTGCGAAACCGAGGAGAAAGCAGAAAAATTATTATCAACCTTGCAAAACAAGGAACGATTTGGGCTTATTGCCGTATCTTTGGGATATTTCGATACTTTAATGTCTTGTTCCAGCAAATCAACGTCATCGGAGATCCCTGATGAGGATCAGAAAAAAATGGGACTGTCTCCCGGTTTAATACGTTTGTCCATCGGTATTACTGGCTGTCTGGATGACCGTTTGATGCAGATTGAACGTGCTGTAAAAGAGGTTGGATTGATTTAATTACTCGCTGTTGCAAAAAAGGCCTTCTATTGACGAAGAGTTAAGTGATCCATATAATCTAATATACACACATTATACTACCTTCGGGGCGGGGTGAACGGATATATTCCGTAATTCCCGACCGGCGGTAATGCCGCTGATGCGGCAGAGCCCGTGAGCACCAATTGGTGTCGATTCAGTGAAATTCTGAAGCCGACGGTATAGTCCGGATGGAAGAAGGTACGAGGTAAAGTGATTCAGATAATAAAAAAGAACCTGTCCACGGGATAACGACAGGCGTTTATTTTACGTATCATTTCACCGCGATAGAATAACAATACACTATCAAACACCTTTGCTATTTTAGTAAGCCCCGAATGTTTGTATTTTTAAACATTCGGGGCTTTTTTTTGCCCATCTTTATTTAAAAGTGAAACTGTCAATAACTAATGTAATGGACGTACGATCCGAGACATCCAAGGTGAATCAAAGCAAGCAGTTGTTTAATAAAAAGCAGCGGCGGTTGAACGGATACAAATGGGAAATCGTTGCATTTCCAGTGGGTGTTGTTCTTTTTGTGGGATTGTGGTGGGCGATTACTGTGATAGGTAATTATCCCGCATTTATATTACCAAAGCCCATCAGCGTATTCATCGAGCTGCAAAAAATCAGTGTCAACGGATTACTATGGTTCCATATCAAAGCCACCTTAAGCGAGATGGCTGGAGGATTGGCTCTGGGATTGGGATTGGCAACTTTTTTAGGATATATTCTGGCAAAAAGCCCATTTTTGGAACGACTAATCGGTCCCTATATCGTAGCATCGCAATCGGTTCCAGCGGTGGCCATTGCACCGCTGCTTATTATCTGGTTTGGAACCGGTAAAATCAGTAAGGTATTGGTATGTGCCCTGGTGGTGTTTTTTCCTGTGCTGGTGAACACCATTGTTGGGATTCGCTCGGTAGATGAAGGATTACGCACCCTGATGCGATCTTTACACGCCAATCGTTGGCAAACCTTTATCAAGTTGGAAATTCCGGCAGCCATGCCGGTATTGCTTGGCGGGCTTAAAATCGGTGTGACACTCTCAGTGATTGGTGCTGTGGTGGGCGAATTTGTAGGGGCTGACAGGGGATTGGGGTACTTGATAAACTTAGCCAAAGGTTTGTTTAATACTTCTTTGATGTTTGCAGCCCTCATCGTTTTAACAATGATATCCCTCAGCCTTTATTTATTGATTACCGGGCTGGAAAAGTGGCTGCTTGACTGGCGAAGTTAAATGATCGTTTTGCAGATTGTTGAATAGCAACCGCAGATGGCACCGATTATTATTACTGTTTACTCTGTGAAATCTGTGGTTGCTGTTGAAAGTATTACTAAAACTTATGATATGGATAACTAAATAATAAAAAAGGGGAAATTGGGCATGAAACTGTATCTGATACCAACAACTGTATTAATGATTTTGATTTTCTTTTTTAATGCAGGGGCAACAGCTGCTGGAAAAAACGAATCAACGCTTCGTACTATTCAACTGGGGGGTAGTTATATTCCAAATGTACAATTTGCCCCATATTATGTGGCTCAAAAGAAAGGGTTTTATGAGGAAGAAGGATTGGTCGTCAAAATAGAGTATGGTTATGAGAACGATTTTGTTACCTTAACGGCTCAGGGGGCCAGGGATTTTGCTCTGGCCAGTGGCGACCAAATCATTTTAGCCCGATCCCAGGGGCTGCCTATTACCTATATCTTAAAATGGTATCAACGATACCCGGTGGCAGTGATGTCTATGGTTTCTAAAAAAATCATAAAATTAAGTGATCTGAAAGGAAAACGGGTGGGAATACCAGGATTTTTCGGTGCCAGTTATATCGGCTGGAAAGCGTTATTGTATGCTTCGGGGATTGATGAAAAGGATATCACAGTCAAGCAGATCGGATTCACCCAGGCATCTGCTGTTCAACAAAACCTGGTGGATGCAGCTGTGGTGTATATTGTCAATGAACCAGTGTTGTTACGTACTGCTGGTATTGAAGTTGATGTAATTGAAGTTTCCGATTTTATCGACCTGGTTTCCAATGGTTTAGCGGTGGGTGACGGATTAATAAAAAAGAACCCCGGCCTGGTGCGACGAATGGTAAGAGCAACACAAAAGGGAATTGCTTATGCCATTAACTATCCCGCTGAAACCTTTGCTATTTGTCGTGAAGCTATCCCCGAAATAACGGATAAAACAGCTGCTATACAACGACAAGTATTGGATGCTTCTATCAAATTATGGCGAAGCGAACAACCGGGTATCTCCTCACTGAAATCATGGCGGGAGTCTGTAGATTTTATGAAAAAAACGGGTTTATTAACCAAATCAGTGGACATTAATAAATTGTACACCAATGATTTTGTAAGCAATTAATAAGTTGTTTTAGTAAATTGTCAGTTGAAAACTATCATCCTCATACTGGACTTGATCCCATCCTGGAAGAAATACGAGGAACAAACAATAGATTCCGGGTCAACAGGCAGTGTCACAATTTAAAAACTGTTCATAATTTGTAGATTTGACCGAAAAAGTGAAAAATCAAAGATTTTACTATTATAATACAGTCTGCAACCTCAGAATGATATCGAAGTATTTTTAAATAGACTTTAATTTCAGATAAATACAATAAAGCTCTAAAGTGTTGAGTTAATAAGATTGAGATACAAAACTAAAGTAACTAATTGTGATAATCCCTATTTTAAAAGCCAATTCGCTGAACAAAACATTTGAAGATGCCAATGGTTGTTTGACAACGATTGATAATATCAGTTTTTCGGTTTCACCGGGTGAATTTCTATGTATTGTGGGACCGTCAGGTTGTGGGAAAACCACCTTGCTCCAGATGTTGGGAGGATTGCTGCCCGCCACTACCGGGAAAATAATATTGGATGGAAAACGTCTGACAGAACCTCATCCCGACATCAGCATCGTTTTCCAAAAACCGAATTTAATGCCCTGGCGGACGGTGCTGGATAATGTGTTGTTACCATTGCAGCTTTATGGTGTTCCTCCCAGGGAAGCCAGAAGCAGAGCGCGGGATATCCTGGACAAAGTAGGATTGGGAGACTTTTCCCAGAACTACCCCAAAGCGTTGTCTGGTGGCATGGAACAACGAGTCGCAGTAGCGCGTGCTCTGGTGCAACAACCGAGGATTCTGTTGCTGGATGAACCATTCAGTGCATTGGATGCCTTGACTAGAGAGCGATTAAATCTGGAATTGTTGAGCTTGTGGCGCAATCAGAATATTACGGCCATCATGGTTACGCATAATATTCGGGAATCGGTTTTATTGGCCGATCGAGTGTTAGTGTTAAGTTCCCGTCCGGCAAGCATCTTTCAGGAGATCATGGTTGATTTACCGCGACCAAGATCGGAAGATATTGAATATACGAAAGATTTTGTTGATTTAACTTATCGGATCAGAAAAGCCATTAAAGCATAATCCAGGGTTACTCTTATGGCTTTTTACGTTTTGCTGCTAACGGTAATTGAAAACTGAAAATGGACCCGCCATCCGGATTATTCTTAGCCCATATTTTTCCATTGTGATCCATTATAATCTCTTTTGATATTGCCAGCCCCAGACCGACCCCACCGGCACCTGTTTTGGTTTGGCTGCTTTGGATAAACTTGTCGAAAATTCGGTTCAATTCCTTTTGTGGAATACCATTACCAGAGTCGATGATGGAACATTCAATATTTTTTTCCTTTTTTTCGATTTTAATCTTAATGGTGCTTTGTGATGTGGAAAATTTTACAGCATTGGTTAAGAGGTTTCTGATCACTTGACCGATTTTATCTACATCCATTTTGATATAGTCGGCAAACTCTGGTTTAATATATTCAACCGATATTCCGTTTTTATGAAATAGTAAAAACAACTCATTCAAAATGATAGTAAACACCATAGACAGTTTTTCAACTTGAAAATCGTACTTCATTTTGCCCACTTCAAGTTTTGACAGATCAAGTAAATTATTCAATAATCCTAGTAGTTTGTTACCACTAAAATGAATACTACTGAAGTAGGTTTCCAGTTTTTCACGTTTGACATCATTAAATCGTTCAATTCCCAGTTTGGCAAAACCAAGAATACCGATCATGGGTGTTTTTAACTCGTGACTGATATTGGCTAGAAATTCGGTTCTTATCTGGTTGGCTTCTTCGGCTTTTTTGGTGGCCGAGCGTAATTTTTTTTCTGCTTTTTTATGATCGGTGATATTTCTTAAAGAGGCGGCAAAACACATGGGTTTACTTGTATCCGGATGGTTTAAACGCAAAATCTTTCCATGGGTGTAAACCCGTTCACCGGTTTTGAAATCCTTAAGACAAATTTCTCCTGTCCATGATCCGAGTTTAATTGCTTGGGGCAGGATTTTGTCAAAAAGGATCGTTGCCTTGTAGGAATGGGAATAATCTTCAATTTTTTTTGGTATCTCGCCCTCTTCGGGCAAACCTACCATTGCTCTTCCGCCTTTGTTCAGATATGTCATATTCCCGTCGAGGTCCGACAGTCCGACAAATGAATCGGTGTTATCAATCAATGTAAGGAGTTTCTGCTGTTCCTCTTCTGCCTCTTTTTGTTCGGTAATATCACGAGAATCCAGGGTAACCGCCCTGATGTTTTCCCCCTGTTTGATTGGAGCAATGCGGGTGGCATACCATCGGATAACCTTATCGAGGTCTCTTACTTTGGCTTCGTAATTCCCTTCCAAACCGGTTTCAAAGACATGTTTTATTTCATTTTTTACTTTTGCATGAAATTCAGGCAACACATAGTCGTATATATTTGTACCGATGATTTCATCCGGGCTTGATGATGAGGTGGTACGGTTGATAAAGAGGATGTTTCCGTGACGATCAATGTTGGATATAATGTCCGGTGAGTTTTTGATAAGGGAATAGAGTCTCTCTTCACTATTTTTAAGGGTTAGCAGCATTTTTTTATTGTGGGAGATATCCCGGTGGACGGCAATGAGGCGAACAGAACCGTCTATTGGATTTTTGCTGAGTGAAAGATTGATATTAACCCAGGATTTTACACCATTTTTAAAGTAGATAATGTATTCGGCTGGTTGCGGAAGTTCACCATTAAACACGTCTTCTATTGCTTTTTTGATGTTGGGGACGTTTTCAACCTTTTCTATCAACTGAAGCAGCGGTTTCCCGATAACCTCCTTCTTTTCATAGCCGTGTTGTGCAATGGCTGTTTCATTGGTGTAAACGACCTTTCCCTGTTCATCCAAAATAGTGATGCCGTCATTAATATTGTCCAGAAGACTTTCTTCAATATTACGGATTTTTTCAGCATTAAAAACAGGTGATGATTTGATTTTATCCCCTTCTTGCCAAAGGTTTTGAAGTTCGTTCTCCAGATCTAAAATTCGGTTCCTCATCTCCTTATAGTTCACTTTTTTACTCATCGTTTCCCCAGTCATTTATCGTATATTGGATTTTCAATAACATATAAATCCTTTATTGCAAAGGGAAGGCATTTGGGGATGTGATCGGTATGTGGGATACAGAACCACAGGTCCTGAATACAAATTATTTGGATCTTCTTGTATCCAGGGCTGATTTTTACGGCATAT
Source organism: bacterium (assembly GCA_041556995.1). Lineage (GTDB taxonomy): Bacteria > SAR324 > SAR324 > XYD2-FULL-50-16 > XYD2-FULL-50-16 > JAHJTV01. The sequence goes on from JBFFHJ010000067.1 coordinate 16,693, forward strand.
TCATATGATAAGGTTCCATCATGGAGCGTTGGAGTAAGACTTTCCACTCGTAATCAACTCTTTTTTGAATCTGTTGAATATCATCGGCACTCAGGTGGCTGAATCTACCCTGGATTTTCAGATAGTCTTCCACCGGCAGACCTCTTGGTTCAATATTGATGTGATATTCCTCTCCGTTATATACTTCATAAAGAGGAAATACTTTAGTATGAACAGCCAATCGAGCAATTTCAATACTTTTTTCCGATGATATTTTCCAACCCGGAGGACAGGGAGAAAAGGCATGAATAAACGCTGTACCTTTTGTTTCAGCTGCTTTTTTGACTTTGGCCATAAGATCCTCCGGCCAGGCAACGGTGGCAGTGGCGCAATAGGGAATTTTATGGCCGCTGAGAATTTGAATGATATTTTTCTTTGGTCCGACTTTGGGTAGTGAGGAGGGGGTAGTGGTGGTCCAGGCCTTTTCCGGTGTAGCGGAAGAACGTTGAATGCCGGTATTCATATATGCTTCGTTGTCGTAACACACATACACAATATCTTCATTTCGTTCCACCGCTCCTGACAGGGATTGTAATCCGATATCGAATGTACCGCCGTCACCGGCATAGGCAAGCACTTTTGTGTCCTGTTTTCCTTTCATATCCAGCGCTGCACGGATTCCTGATGCAGCTGCTCCGGCGGTTTCAAAAGCCGTATGCAAGACTGGAATATCAAGGGCATTATAAGGCCAGTTTCCAGCTATGATAGACCAACAGCAGGCCGGAATAGTACAGATAGTATTTTTTCCCAATACTTTCAGGCAATGACGCATGATGATGGTAGCGCCGCAACCTTGGCAAGACAAATAACCAGGTTGCATTAATTCTTCCACAGGGTATTCGTTTCTCATGACTTCATTCCTTTCCATATGGATAATTCATTCGATGGTTCAGCTGTTTCATCGGCTTCTGTGACAATTTCATGTATCAGGGCGGGAGTAATGCTTTTACCACCCAAACCAACAATGTAACTATATATGGCTGGTGATGTCGGGTCATTAGCCAATACTCCCCTGATTTCGTCTGCAAAAATACCACCTTTTCCCCAACTGCAATTGCGATCCATGACCACAGCTTTTTTGACACCGGAAAGGATATCCCTGATCTCTTCTGCGGGAAAGGGGCGAAACAATCTGATTTTTAGTAGTCCAATCTTCTTGCCTTCGGTTCTCAATTGATTAACAACCAACCTGGCCGGACTGACAGCGCTGCTGCTGGTTATTAAAATCATATCGGCGTCGTCACATGAAACAGCCTCAACCGCTTTATATTTTCGTCCGAAGCTTTCACCATATGAATTCCCCACTTCATTAACCACTTTTTTTGCCTTTTCATGCGCCTGATGCAGCTTGTAACGCATTTCCATATAATTATCCGGCATAACCAAACCATTAAAGGCTTTGGGATCATCAGGGTTCAGATAATATTCGGGATCAAAACCGGGCAGCCACTGGTCCACCTGTTCTTGATCCGGAATATCCACTGGTTCATAGGTATGACTCAGAAAAAAGGCATCATAGCAGATCATAACAGGGAGATTGACAATTTCGGCAATTCTATACCCCTGGATAACCGAATCCAGAACTTCCTGGTTGTCTTCCACGTAAATCTGAATCCAACCGGTATCCCGTTGCGACAGGGAATCTCCCTGGTCGGCCCAGATATTCCATCCCGGAGCCAAAGCTCGGTTAACATTAACCATAACAATGGGAAGACGTGCACCTGCTGCCCAGTGAAGGAGTTCGTGCATCAAAGCCAATCCGTTGGCGGAAGTGGCGGTGAATGATCGAACTCCGGTGCTTTGTGCGGCAATGACCGAAGCCATGGCCGAATGTTCCGATTCCACCTTTAGAAACTTGGCATTTAGACTGCCGTCTCCGCACATTTCTGATAATTCTTCAACAATATGGGTTTGGGGAGTAATCGGATATGCAGCGATCATCTGAACTCTTGACAGTCGAACGGCCCAACTGGCTGCGTGATTACCCATGAGAACTTTTTTCATTGCTCCTCCTCCATAATCATGGCTGATCGGGGGCACTCGTTGACGCAGATGCCGCATCCTTTGCAATAGTCCATGGCAATCTCGTATCCCCTGTCATCTACTTGTTTTCGGCTGATCGACACATCCGGGCAAAAAACATAACAATTGTCACACATGGTACAGACACCGCAATGAAAACAGCGACTTGCCTCATTCACGGCAGCGTCCTGGGTAAATCCCAAGCTGATTTCACTGAAATCGGAAGACCGCTCTTCCATACTCAATTTCCGCATTTTATGACGAGCTACAGTTTCAAAGTAATTGGTGTTTATTTCCTTAAAAGCAACCACATGTTTAGTGTCGGTGTTCGATGAATGTGCGTTGCCGGTCTTCAGATATCGTGCAACCGATACGGCACCGGTTTGGCCGATCATGATTCTTTCTTTTAAGTCATTCGGTTTTTCTTCCTTTAACCAGGTGTCAATAGCACAGGCCGCTGCTTTTCCAGACCCGATAGCCACTGCCACGTTATGTGTAGATAAAGCAGCGTCGCCACCGGCAAATACACCAGGATGACTGGTTAAGCCGAGTTCGTCGACATTAATACGACCGCGTTCGGTTTGAACCTCTGGGGGTAAAAAATCAAGCTCAGCTGATTCTCCGATAGCAGTGATAATGGAATCCACCTCCAAATCGAATTCAGTACCGGGGACAGGTTCAGGGCGTCTACGGCCGGATTTATCCGGTTCACCCAGCATGGTTTGTCGAAGACGAATGCCGGTAACCTTGCCGTTTGAAGCCAGAATCTCCACAGGTTGTCTAAGAAAATGAACTTTCAATCCCTCCCTTTCCGCTTCGTAGATCTCCTCTTCAAAGGCGGGCATCTCTTTTCGAGAGCGATGATAATATAGCGAAACCTGGCTACCCAAACGTAGGGCACAACGGGCTGAATCAATGGCTGAATTCCCGCCGCCGATAACAACGGTTTGTTTACCAAGACCAGGCGGTTTTCCTCTGATAACAGCTCCTAGAAATTCAAGACCCGGATAAACACCTTTGGTATTTTCATTATTAATACCCAATTGGTTGTTTCCATGAACTCCAGTGCCGATAAAAACAGCGTTGAAAGCTTTTAATTCTTTCCAATCAGATTCTTTTTTTATTTTATGATTGCATATTATTTTAACACCCAGCGCTTTGATATCATCAATTTCGGAGTCCAGTACGGCATTGGGCAGACGGTATTCCGGTATACCGTATCGCATAAGACCACCCGGCGCTTCATCCGCTTCAAATACGGTTACGGCATGCCCCATTCTAGCCAGATGATAGGCTGCGGCTAATCCAGCTGGACCAGAGCCGATAATGACAACTGTTTTTCCTGTATCCGGTTTGATTTTTTCCGGTTTTAAGTTCTGGGGGACAAAATCAGCAGCAAACCTCTCCAATGCATTAATGGCAATAGAATCGTCAAATTCGGATCGGTTACAAACAGTTTCGCAGGGATGGTAGCAGACCCTGCCACACACTTTTGGAAAGGGATTTTCCTCTTTCAGTAGCTTCCAGGCTTCCACATATTTTCCCTGGTCAATCAGAGAAATAAAACCTTCCACATCATTTCCCGCCGGGCATCCCTGGTTACAGGGAGGGGTCATATTCAGATACCGGGGGCGTAGATATCGCCAGGTGCCGGTTCGATTCCAAAGCATGTTACCTTCGGAAACCACAACTTCGGGAACATCTTTCAGTTTTTGATAAACGATCGGTTTTTTTTCGGTCATACGTGCTTTTGGGTGTGTTTGGTTTATATTAAAATAGCATCAAAGGCGTCTTGCGCGGCTTTGGCGTTTTCCTCAGGTTTTATGGGAACCTCATCTTTTATGGCGTTACATACGGATTTCAGTCCGACCAGACCAGTGGATCTGGCAAAGGCTCCACAAATGGCTGTGTTAACAATAGGGGCACTTCTGGCACCCAAACGATGTTTAGCGGCAATCTGGCTGGCATTCACGCAGGCGACGCGGAAGTTTTTAAAGGCTGGGAAATCTTCCGGTTTTTTGGGTGTATTGATGATGATCCAGCCTTTTTCAGCCAGGCCAGATGTAACATCAACCGCTTCGATTAAGGTTTGATCAAGGATAATGACATGATCCGGATGGCTGACCTCGCTTCGAATCAGGATTTTATCATTATCCAGTCTCAAAAATGCCTCAACCGGTGCACCTCTTCGTTCAACTCCGAATTTCGGGAAAGATTGTACCCATTTTTTTTCTGCAAACATGGCCACAGCAAGAATTTTGGAAGCAATTACAGCTCCCTGCCCACCTCTTCCATGGAATCGTATTTCAATCATAACAATCCGGGTATTTGGATTAACAATCTGGATGTTTGGTTGTAGATGGTTCGTTTCAATTTTAACAAAAGGTGTTGGATGTTGGCTTGCACGTCTTCCTATTTCCCAGCACCCGGTAGCAAAACAAATACGGCTTTGGGTTCTCCAGGGCCCACGCCTCTTAACACATGTGGAACGTTGGAATAGAAATGTAGACAATCTCCAGGGCGCAATAAAATGCGTTTTTCATCAGTGATAAACTCGATTTCACCCTCCAGGCAATAGCAAAATTCTTCTCCCTCATGAGACAGGGGAACCAGTTTTTCTTCAATGGATGAATCAAATTCCACTAAAAAGGGTTCCATTTGTTTATTTTTTAGTCGGTAAGACAATGCCTGATAATTATATGTCATGCGTGCTTGATCGGATTCACGGCTTTTGGCTACAGACAATCGTTCATTAATTCGTGTCAGTTCGATTTTTTCAACACTTTCTGCCTGGGTAAAGAAAAAATCAACCTTAACGTCCAAAACACCGGCCAGATTTAACAATGTTGCCAGCGTCGGAGGAACCACCTCGCTTTCTATCTGTGATAACAAGGCTGATGTAATGTTCACTTTTTTCGCCAGGGTTTCCAGGGAAATGTGTTTTTCTTCACGTAAACTGCGGATTTTTTTACCGATTCCAAGACGCTGGAGTTCTTCATTTGTACTATATGTCATATCTTTTCTCGCGGGCTGTAGTTTTTGCGAAAAAACCACAAAATTTAAGAAAACTAAAGGAAGATGTAGAATTTTTAGTAAATTTTAACTTAAATGTCAAATAATTAAGCAAATTTTTTTTCAAACAGACTTGAAAAATGTTGCTGTAAAAAGAAACATTTGTTCATTTTCAGTGGCTAAATCATTCAATAGAGGGCTTATAAGATGGAGGTATTCTAGCAACAACGTTGAGATTTTTCAAGAAAATTGTCTTTCCGAGAGGAAGAGAGAATTAAAAAACCAGGGGAGATAGTGAAATTACGAGATCACTTCTATGGCGTAATTTGAAAACAGTTTATCGCAGCTGAGTATGTGCTTTATCAAGTTTTTTATAAGCAGCCATTTATAAAGTGCAGCCGGTATGTTTTTCCAGTTTTTTACCGGGACAGTCGCATGGCGATTGCCCTTTATTCCATCTCAACTTATTTTTACATCACCGTGTATCTGCTGATACTGATCTTCCGATAAAGTGAAAACCTTGGCCGAGTTTGGATCAAGATGAATGGTGTTACCTGTTTCGATGGCAACAAACTCGTTTTTTAAATTGTCGGGATCCGTTTTAAAGAATGTGATACATTGAATGCTCTCTTCATCATCCATGATGACTGGCATTACTCCGATTTTCGCCACACCTCTCTCAACCAGATCTTTAAATATCTCAATAGCCTCCAATTCGAATAGTTCGTCTCCCCCAATTATGGGACCCAGTTTTTCCGCAGTTATCTGAATAATGAATTCTCTCATTTCATCTTTAGTCTTTTTCATTTTGACAGTCTCATAAAACGGTTTTAAAGCTCTATCTAAAACTCAATTTTGCATTTTTCACAGGTTTCCATAAATATAACCAGGAGTTGAATAGCGGCTTCCAGGTCTTTTTTATTAATCATCTCATTGGGCGAATGAACATATCTTGTTGGAATGGAGATGGTGCAAACAGGGCCGCTGCCAAACAGCTGCATACTTTGAGCATCAGTGCCGCCAAACGGTAACACTTCCATTTGAAATGGGATTTTGTGTTTTTTAGCCATGGATTTTAGATATGTTACAATACCATGATTGGAAATGGAGAAACCATCATTTATTTTTATAGCGACTCCACCACCCAACTTTGTGACCTGTTTATGCTCCTCAACACCGGGGAGATCAAACGACGAAGTAACATCCAGGGCGATGCCGATATCGGGAACGATTCCCTTCGCAGCTGACAAGGCTCCCCTTAAACCGACTTCCTCTTGGGTAGTACCCACGGCATAAAGATCAACATGATGGTTTTTTATCCGTTTCATAGCTTCCAGGACCATATAACATCCAATTCGATCATCAAAGGCTTTAGATATATATACATCACCCTGCTGTATAAATTCACGATCCAAAACGATAATATCTCCAATATCAACATTTTTTTTCAGAGTGGCAGAGCTCATGCCGGTATCGATGTACAGATTTTTTATGTCAGCGGCTTTCCGAGGTGCATCTTTTTCATCAGATATAAATGATGGCGGACCTTCGACAATGCCAGTAATCGGTTTTTTCCCAATAATCTTTATTCGTTGAGAAATCAATACTTTTGGTATATGACCGCCTCTATGTGAAAAGCGGATAAACCCGTTTTTGTCAATATTTGTCACGATAAAACCAATCTCGTCCATATGACCGGCGATCATCAGCTTTTTTCTATTTTTACCGCTACCCTTTTTAAATCCGATGACGTTGCCCATTGCATCTATGGTTACGTTATCCGATGTTTTTTCCAACTCTCGACTCATAATGTCGATGAGTTGCTTTTCCCTTCCAGGGATAGCCGGTGTTTCACATAGCTCTTTTAACAGTTTTACTGTCATCTGTTTCCTATTTTTTTTTCTACTTTCTGTTAACACGAGATTCAGTTTTGAATAAAACCGTTCTCTAATATGATTTTTATTAATCTGGCAAGCTTTTAATATCAAATATCTATGACTTAAAACCTATTAGTCCTTATGTCCGATTGTTTCATAAATCTTGAACGTTATCCGAAGTCTGATTGCATAAATCCATTTATAACAGTAATAAGCTCCCTGGGTTTTTCAAGCATGGCTCCATGTCCAGCATTCGGTATGGTTAGCATGGTACAGTTTTTAATCTTCCCTGCCATTTTTTCCATCTCATATGATGGTGTGATAATATCATGGGTTCCACAAATGAGTACGGTCGGAACAGTGATATTCTCAAGTTGATGGGTAAAATCAAAATTCTTGGCACTTTGGGAAAGACGGAGGAATGACTCGAACCACTCATCAGTCAGCATATCCTTAAATATTTTTTGACGATTATTCAACCATTCCAGGTTATTTTCATAAAAGGCATCAGAATATATAAATGGCATTCCTAAGGAAAAAAAATCCAACCCGTTTTTATATTTAGCTGCTGTATCCCATGCATCACCAATCGCCCGAAGATAATTGGTGGCTTTTGCCCCAATTGACATCAACATCAACCGTTTTAACCGATGTTGATTGTTATGGGTAAAGTCCAAAGCCACTTGACCACCATAAGACACCCCAAACATATTGATTTTTCTGATATTTAAAAAATCGAACAGCTGAACCAAATCCCCGGTATGGAGAGACGCATCATAACCACTTTCCAATTTGGATGAACGAAACTGATCTCTAAAATCAATGAGTAATAGCCTATATTTCCCGGAAAAAACAGGAATATAATCGATCCAACTTACGGTATTCATCATGATTCCATTCAATAAAACCAACCATTCGCCTTCCTTACCGTGTACCTCATAATATAGTGTCCCGCCATCTTTAAGTTTCAATTCCATTTTTTTCCTCTTGCAAAAAACCAAGCTTTTTATATGTCGCGTGTATCTAGTACTGTATTCTATAAATATTATTTCTTCAATATGTTAGCTGTTTGCTGGGGCGTTTCTTTAACCCAGTTTTGATACTTTTGGTAAGTTAAAGAAAGACTTGACATTCCGGCGGTGATGGTTCAATTCCCTGCGTTGACTTGACACGAATAAGGTCAATGTAAAAAGAAAAAAGTTTACTGGATGAGTGAAATTAAAATAATGAAAAAAAGACAAAGATCAGTCTTTCAAATGATCTTTGAAAAAAAACAGGTTCAAACAATTTAAAAATATGAAGTAATTTGATAGAAAATAATATGGGGTGATTTGAGAGCAAATAATATAAAGACCTGTACCTCTCACTCTTTTTTTATGCTCGCTGTTTTCTCCAACCAAACGAAAAATCAGCGATAGTTCGCAATAATAGTATCCAGAAACCTATGGATTACCTCGATTTCGGAAACAGTAAATTGATTCAGCAGCTTACTATTATATTCAGCCACTATAAGCTGGGCCTGTTTATTGATATCTCGTCCCTTATCCGTTAAAAAAATATGAGATGCCCGACCGTCTGTCTCAGAACTCTTTTTCACAATGAGACCATTTTTTTCCATGCGCTCAACCAGGGTTGTGATTGCAGATTTATTCTGGAATAATACGTCACTCAAATCCTTAAAAAGGCATCCGTCATGTTTCAGAAGATAAAAAAGGGCGGCGGTCTGAATGACGGGAATCCCGAGTTTATTTGTTATTTCACGATCTACATATTTAAGCAAAAGGCGCTGGGAAATGTTTAATTTATAAAAAAGCCGTTTATCAGCGATAGTATTTTTTTTAGACATGATCAATTGCCTTGTTTACATTTCAATGCTTAAATTCATCCAAAGGAAAAATGATTGCCGAAATATTGTACAAATATGATTTATATTTGTACAATATTTCGAAACATAAAACAGCCTATTCTTCTTTCAGGTCGATTTTCATGGTTATAACAGCTGAAAGTACTTCCGTCCCTTCAGTGTCATAAATACTGACTGGCACTTTGGTTTCCCCTATGGCTGTCCAGTCTATGCCATCTCCAATGGCAACAGCCTTAAGATCCCTTTTCGCCTTTGCAAGATACTCAACTGTCATTCCTACCGGAATCCATCTATATGAATCAGGTATGGAAACATCTGTCATCATACCCGCCACAAGTTCGGCAGCGTTGCACATCGCAATTGCATGAACTGTCCCAAGATGATTGTGGACACTCTTGGTGTTCGGCACCATTACCTCAGCATAGCCTGGCTTAAGATCTACAAACATGGGATTTATAGTGCTGAAATATGGTGCCAGTTCGGTGACTAGTTTGCTGAAGTCTTCATTCCCTGTTGACTTGTAAAGTTCTAAAGTCTGCCTCATCTTTTCTCCTTTTACCATGTAAAATAATTGAATGAAGTAAATTAGTACATATATGAACTTTATAGTTCACATATGTACTACCTGTCAACCACTAATTTGGCAGTGGAGTTAGAGACCCTGTGCATGTATGGAAACTTATACTTAAGAATCGGGAGATTTCAGGAGCCTCAAATTGTTTTTATTGCAATTGGATCGGTTAATCCCTTTATCTGGAGAAAACTTGTTTGGTGGGCTTGCCATCGAAAACTGTGACTTTTTCTCAGATATGTCAACGAGTTTCAATTACATCGGAATAAATCTTTGTTTTTCCTGAATCCTTCTCCATTTAAATCCTTTATTCAAAGTAGATAGAGATTTAATATCTCACCGCAAAACTGGCGTCCCGATATTTGGCTACCCTCTTGTCATAGATTTGGGTTGTTTTGGTCTGGGAAAACGTTTTTAAACTACCCAAAAAAAACCATTAAAAATTGTATTTTATTTCATATACTATAATTTATACCAACAGGCTTTTCAAGAATCTGGGTATCTATTTAAATCGAAACATACCCTTAACGAAAGATTTTTAGAACAATTCGATCCCGAAAAAAACAGGAAAAATATGCATGTTATGATTTGGATTTGAATCAAACTCTTTATTCATATATTATGAAAATTATTGATGATTAAACAAAAATAAACTAATATAAATATATTTCTATATATTAGAATAGTTTATTAAAAACTCCATTGAAACGCTATAATTGCCGAGTAATAAAGTATAAATATCAAAAGTATTCCAAAAAGCAAATATTTTTAAAAATTTACTTGACAATAAACAAAAGTCTTGTGTATTCAAATGATTACACTACCATTATTTAGATCATCAACACTCAAAAACGTCCTAAATTTTGTTATTTCTTCGAAAGTTGACGAGATTTAATAGGGGAGTTTGGTAAATTAGTAAGAATATGAGAAATTGTATTGCCAAAAAAGTTTCCGTCTAAGGTCTAGCTAAACAAAATTGAGTGGATTTTGTTTAATTAACTGCTAAAACAATATTCCACAAATGAGTTAGAAACTGAAATGTTGGTTTTTTTTATTAAAATAATCAATCCCGATATGTAAGAATTTATTAAAAATTAAAAGGAGGTAATGCCTATGCATAGATAGAATATTAATAAGTGTTACTCATTGATACAACAAACAGTAACAATGATTTTTTTCAGATGAATTAAAAAAACTAACTAGGAGGTGAATTAATTATGATGCATAGAAATAAAATTTTAGGTATTATTGCTTGTGTATTATTTTTAGCAAGTCCTGCTTTTGCACAGGATGCTACAAAAATAAGCGAAATACCAATAATATCAGGTGAGTACAAGATGAATAACAATAAAGGATTAAATCCTGAAATCGTTAAAATCCTATCTAATGCCGAGAAAAAATATACACAGGGGATTTATAACTATCCTGTTACTCCTGGCACAGAAATGTGGAAAAAGCTTACTTCACAGGAACAGATGCTTCAGGTTTTGCAGATTCCGAAAAAAGCTCTCAGCAAAATGACTACAGATGAATTGATAACAACATGTTTCCAATACCCTCTCCTGGGAAATTTAACAGCATTCAATACACTGGAGTCAGGATTTGATAATTACATCTTTACTTTTAACGGAGTTGCCGAATTGCTGCGCCGCCCTGACGCTGTAGATGAAATCCTGAAGTATTATAAGCAAATCGACCTGGCAGATACTGGAAAAACAATGTTTTATGAAAAAAATTCATTTAAAATCGTTTTTACCGAAATGCTATTAGGACAAGATGAAATACTCGACAGCCTGGCAAAAAACAGTGAGTTCATCAGTACTGTTACAACAAATCTGAATCAAAAATTAAGTGATGCAGAAAACTTTGCCTCTTTTCATTACAATTCTTCCATTTTTGTCCTTAGAAAAATCCTGGAAAGAAATTCTTACCTGATTCCTTCAAAGGACCTTACCAACCGCACGATAAAATCTTTTGAGGAAAAAGAAATGTCATATTCAGATTACCTGGATTGGCTGGTAGCGATGTCAGAAAACCTAATTGAAAAACTGGAGGATAGTCATGAATAATAAAGGAATTAAAAAAATATCATTTTTGTTAATTGGATTGTTCATTTTGTTTACAGCACAAGTATTTGCCGATACATCCGCCACTGTATACACACCCAATGGTACAGCGGTTTCAGTACTCATCAGAACGGAAATGACTTCTGCTGAAATCAGTTCGATGAATTCCTATTGGACAGGTGCATATCCAAACGCAACATATATCAGTACATCCACGAACAGATACAATTGTCATTCCTATGGTTTTTATTCCCAAAGCTATACAACAAATAACAAGTGGATGAATAATCCTTCCGCCTATTGGACTGACGGCAGTTACAACTTTGTAAGCAGCCTCAGCGCCAATGATAGATTGCTGTATGCAGATTCCAACGGCTACTTACAACATACGGCTATTTACCAGGGAGGAATAGTGGTTGTATCCAAATGGGGTGCCGCTCCTCTTTTCCGTCATGATTATAATTACAGTCCTTATACAACAGCACAGTTATACGGACTAAGAAGATAGATGAACTAACCATTAAAAAGTAGGTATGGCAAATTCAGTATTGTGTTTGCCATACCTGATGCGAAAAGTGTTTTTTTAATTGAGAAACACTTTAATGGATGTCCCCTTTTTGTTAGGCGCGTGTCAGGCCCGATTCCGGGTAAAGGCAGCAGTTACCTGCCACCTCTTCACAGATCTGTACGTAAAGCTTTCCCTTATACGGCTCCTCAGTAGATAAAGGCTCGACGCCAATACCTAACCAGACAAGTGACATCCCGTCTGGCACATAACTATTGCTGTCCTACAGGTGATGCTAGATATTGTGAATAATTCTGGGTTTTGGTAGCGGGTGTTTTGACAATATCGACTTCGCAAATTTATCCAGATTTATGTAGCTTTTATGATTCCGTCTGCTCAACAAGTACCACCATCAGTGAATTCAAAGACTGTTTCCAGAGCTTTAACCGTCAAAAGCAAGGAGTATGTAAATCGGAAAGAACGACAGATTCATGTTGTGCCACAAAACGATTAACAAAAATTGCGGGCAAAACTGAAGGAACTTGAAAAGGAGTTAATGAAACGCCGACACATTGACCTGCCTCAGCGCCCCATAAATTTTAGCTTGAATGTGTGCAAAAACCGTCAAGTGACAACGGTTTTTTTTATTTGGCTCTTTTTTCGGGCACTCCTGATGAGTAAAACAATGGATACCGTGGTCATAATGATGAAGATCATGGATATGGGTTTGATGAAAAATATCAAAGGTGATCCCCCGGAAAGCAGGAGAGATTGTCGAAAGGATCGTTCCAGAATGGGTTCTAAAATAAAGGCGATTAACAATGGTGCTACAGGGAAACCGTTTTTTCGTAAAATATAACCTAACAGTCCAAACAGTAGAGTTATCCAAATGTCAAAAATACTCTGGTTGAAACCATAGGCCCCCACAAAGCAGAAGGCCAATACCGCAGGAAAGATGTACCATTTTGGGACGTTGGCTATTTTGCTGGCTATTTTAATATACTGACCAGCGATTAGGAAGTTGAACAAATTAGCCAGAAGCAAGCTCATAAAAATAGCGTAGATCACATCCAGATGTTCCTTAAAGAGTAATGGACCAGGATGTAAACCCTGAATCATAAAAGCGCCCAGCAGAATAGCCGCCCCGATATCTCCGGGAATACCAAGGGTTAACAAGGGAATGAGATTAGCCCCGGCAACAGCATTGTTACCAGCTTCAGCCGCTGCCACCCCTTCAATGGCACCGTGACCGAATTTTTCCGGTTCTTTTGACATTTTTTTAGCCTGGGCATAACTGGTGAAGGCAGCAATGGACGGCCCGATACCCGGAATAGCTCCCAGAAATGTGCCAATTACCGAGGCTGAACCGATGATTTTAAGGCATTTTTTGAACTCAGTTCCTGTTACTCGGTTATCGTCCGGGTCTTTAGATAACTCAAACATGTGGATTTTTTTCCCCACCATCTTTTTTTCTGCATTCACAAAAAATTCGGAAACCGCAAAAAGACCAATCAACATAGGCATCAAGGCAATGCCTTCGTCCAATTCGATAAATCCAAAACCCAGTCTTCTTGTCCCCAGCATGGGATCAAGCCCGACAATACCGACAATCAGGCCCAAAACACCGGCAATGATGCCTTTAGTCAGTGATTTACCGGCTACAGCGGTGATAATCATTAAAGAGAAAATTATCAGAGCGGCCATTTCCGGCGGTCCCATTTTTAGAGCAATCAGGGCTAGTGGCGGGGAAACCAGGATCAACACAATATCACTGAAACTGTCAGCTAAAACTGATGAGTATATGGCCATTTTTAACGCTTTCAGCGATTTTCCCTGTTTTGCCATTTCATGACCATCAAGAACCGTTGCTGCTGCGGCTGGTGTGCCCGGGGTGTTCAGCATAATGGCAGGAATAGAACCGCCGAAACATCCTCCTTTATAAGCCCCCACTAACATAGATATGGAAACGATGGGTGAGAGGTAAAATGTCATTGGAATGATCAGTGCAATCGCCATGGTTGCCGTTAGCCCGGGGATAGAACCCATGACGATGCCCAGTGCAACCCCGAAAAGTGTGGAAAGGAACACAGGCACTTGAAAAAACAATTCAAAACCAGCGATTATTTGGTCCATACGATCATCCTGAATTTTGTTTTTTAAAAAAGTAATCCACTAGGTAAAACAACGTTTAAGCCTTTTACAAAAAGCAAATAAATAAAGGGGAGAAGAATCACCAAGGTTAAGGTAATCAATTTCCAGTTTCTGGAGCCAAAATAGAGGGTAAAGAATAACACCACCAACGTTGTGCTGGTAAAAAAACCGAGAGTGCTGATCAAAACAATATATAAAATTGCTACAGAAACAGATACCAGTCCCCTGATATTATTACCTCGATTTTCCTCTTCCAGCTCTTGTCGGCTTTCGGCTGTTTCTGTTTGATGCTGGCTGATGACGATCAAAATCAGCGACAGCAACATCAAAAAAATTAATGATATTCTACAGAATAAACTTGGCGACAACGCAGCCGGCATTCCGGAACTTTCTTGAATCTGGGTAGGAATAATAAAAAAATAAAAAATGATTGAAAAAACTAAAAAAATTAAACCAACCACGAGATTTTTTGAGATGATTATTTTTTTCATAAACAAACACCCTTTATTCAATAGCAACTCTGTCGCCGTTTTACATCATCAGGATGATAATCCGAAGGTGATATTCGCATTAACAATCATAACGGTATAATCAGGATTCAGACTCCAACCGAATATTGTGATAACAGTTTGAAAGCGAGGAAAATTTTCATCAACATTCCTGTATAAGCTTAAATAAGCTCAAGGAGAGGCTAGAGGCATTAATGGATCAGTATAGGTAATTAATGGTCTCCAGCTGAGTGCCGATGGGGCATTTCATCGCCGAGTTTTATATAAAACAATTTCTAGATTATTTGGAATAGTTGCCGAGGCCCAGGCTTTTAATCAATTTTCCTTTTTGGACATATTCCTCTTTTAACATCTGGTTCAAAGTATCTCTATTTCTTTCCAGACTAAGTAGATCCAGGCGATTTAGTAATTTATGGAATCCTTTTTCGCGACTGGCGTTAATAAAGGCATCTTCTATTTGTTTAACAACCTTCTGATCCATCCCCTTGGGCCCCACAATACCCATGCCGGAAATTAGAGAATAGTCATATCCGATTTCTCGCAATGTACGGACATCGGGAAAACTGGAAATACGTTTTTCACCAAAAACCGCTAACAGTCGCAGTTGGCCTGATAACACATAAGATTTCCATTCAGTTGATTGAGCGACAGCAGTGACATGTTCTCCCAGACAAGCAGTCACAGCTGGTATACCACCTTTGTATGGAATATGAGTCCATTTGATATTTTCTTTAATCGCCAGGTATTCCATGACCAGATGTTGTCCTGATCCGGTGCCAGCGGTTGAATATGTCACCTTGTATGGGTTTTTCCTGGCATAGTCTATAAACTCTTCAAATGTTTTGTATGGGCTGTCCGATCGAATGGCCAACCCATGTTGATAAACAGCAAACTGCATAATGGGTGTAAAATCTTCCATTGGATTGTAGTTCACTTCCCTGAGATGGGGGATTCGGGTCAAAGCGGCTGTTACCAGAATGCCGATAGTATAACCATCCGGTTTTGCCTTTGCAATTAATCCGTGCATTAAAGCCGATCCGCCACCCGGTTTATTGATGGCAACCAACGGTGTTTTGAAGAAAGGTTGTGCCATATTGGTCAGCATTCTGGCGGAAACATCAGTAGTACCGCCGCCGGAATAAGGAATATATACATTGATCGGTTTTGAAGGATACTCGTCGGCAGAAAGGCTGCTTAAACTTAAAAGACAAAAAACGGCTGATAATAAAATGATGGCCGATAACATTCTTCTTTTCATTTTACACTCCTTGCTGATTATTTAAAAAAACCAACTCCCAACCAAATAGAGTTGTTTCGGACAAAACCAAAATTGAATAAAACTCAAGAAAGCAGTATGCAGGATCAGTTGTCCCGTACACTCAATCTTGACTGTCCCCTAAGCAAACCTTCGCCAATTGTACACAAACAATGTATAAACCGGTGTTTTTTTTCAAGGACTGCTCTTTTTCAGGGCACCCCGAAAGTTACCCTTGGGAATATGCCCTTGCAAAACCGGGCCGTGATGGAAAACCTGATCTGACTATTTTAAACCAGGCGTTCCTTTTGATAACAGAAAGCCGTTTCCTTTAAGACTTTCGTCAGATATTTATCCCGTTCCTTCAGGATTTCCTCAATTTTTCTATCACTATAATCATAAAATCCCCGACCGGTTTTAACACCCAGATCTCCGTTTTTCACACGGGAAAACAGCGGTTCCGGTTCATTATCTATAGGCGGGTCAAAAAACTCTTTGTCCTGAAGATTTCTGGCACTTAAATCCAACCCGGTAAAATCATACCGTTGAATTAAACCAAGCACCATCATCCGGGGGGCAATACTGGATTTAATGGCCAGATCAAGTTGTTCGGGGGTGATAATCCCGTTTTCTATGAGAAAAAATGCTTCCCTGCCCAAAATACGTAAGATGCGATTGATAACAAATCCTGGGATATATTTTTCGATCAAAACGGGTGTTTTATTCAGACTCTTCATCAAATCCATGGTAAGTTTTACTGTTTTTTCAGATGTTTGCTCTCCTTTTACTACTTCCACCAGTGGAATGATATGCGGTGGGGCAAACCAATGGGCGATGATGGAATGTTCCGCCCTTCGCTCAGGGATCAAAGGGAAAATATTCAATGTTGAGGTGTTGCTTAAGATTTTAGAATTTGCCGGTAGTTGAGTATCAATTTCCTGATACACCTTTTCTTTCACTTCCTTGTTTTCATAAACAGCCTCAATGACAATATCTACATTTTCCACAGCCTCGGGGATACTTTTTGAATATCGGATTCTACTAAGAATTCGTTCAATTTTACTGTTGTCAACTCGCTCGTTTTGATCGGTCACCGCCAAATTTGTCTTGATAATTTTGTGAGCAGCTTGAATCGCATTTTCATTTGTGTCGAACCCTCTAACCTGGTATCCGTTTTGAGCAAAAAATTGTGCGATGATGGCACCCATCGTCCCTAGTCCAATAATGGCAATTTCTTTGTTTTCTTCCGGTTTAGTCATAAATTTTTACCTGTTGCGGTTATTACTCACCAGACAATCTTCCTGGATGTAACAGAAATCTTCTTCATCCTGTGAATCCTGTTATCATGCCAAAAACAGTCCGGTTAAAAATGGTGATTTTTTTGTGATCGAGTATTCTGCCTTTTTTCTATATTTCTAAGTTACTGAAAGCCCCAATAGTATCCTGGCTTCATCCGGTGTGGCTGGTTCTTTCCCCATCTCCCTGGCAATACGAACTGTACGAGCCACTAACTGGGCATTGCTTTCTGCTAATTCACCTTTTTTATAATAAATGTTGTCTTCCAAACCCACTCGAACAGCCCCGCCCAGAACCATTCCCATTGTGGTCATCGGGACTTGGGCAGATCCTACAGCTGTGCAATTGAACAAGGTATCGTCGGGCAAACAATTGTAAAGCGAAAACATGGTCTCGGGTGTAGCTGGTTCAGCTCCCTGGTATCTCATGCCTAATACCATGTTGACATAATATGGTTTGCTAACCAGCCCTTTATCAATCAGGCGCTTCACCTCATGGATCATAGCGTGGTTGTATACTTCCATCTCAGGTTTCACCCCAATTTTATTCATCCTGTCCAGATAATATTCGATTTCATCCGGCATGTTGGACCAGGCTTTACCTTTGTATTCACCCGATATCCGCATGAGGCTGCCCATATTCAAAGATGCCATTTCCGGTTGGGCCTTAAGGCAGACAATCCGTTCTTTCTGTGTCAAATTTGGACCGCCGCCAGTACTATCCTGGATGATGATATTACACGTTTCCCTGATTCGTAGATGGATATCCCTGAATATGTGAAGGTCCGCCGTGTTTATCCCCGAACGATCCCTGGCATGAATATGACAAATGGCCGCTCCTTCATTAAAACATGCATAAGCCGACCGGGCGATTTCATCCGGTTGCTCCGGTACGTTCGGGTTCATCGACTTGTTGGTAATGGCACCGGTTTGAGCCACGGTAATGATAACTTTGTTCTTAGGAAGTTTTTGGGGCATATACGGATCCTTTTAATTCAACGCAAACGTTTGCGTTAGTCAGAAAAAAAATTACTCGGATAAATCACAACGATCGGTTGATTCCCTGATGATCAAGTCAGATGGAATAACCACTCTTCGTTGTTTGATGGTTTCGCCTTCAATACTTTTGATTAAAAGCTCGGCGGCTTTTTCCCCGATTTCAACGGTTGACATATTGATAGCGGTAATCGAGGGATTGACACCATCCAATACATCGGAGCCGCCGATAGCCACCACTGATATGTCTTGTGGTATTCTGACTTTTCTTCGTTTGATTTCTCGGATAGCTCCCAAAGCGACGGCATCATTAATTAACAAAACAGCAGTGGGCGGATCGGACAGGTCCAATAGCGTTCCCATTAGCCTGGATCCATCAGCGGCTGAGAAGTCACTTTCCATAAGATAGCGATCGTCGATACCAATCTGATTATCCCGCATAACCTGTTTGAATGCTTCCAATCGTTCGATGGAATATTTGGAGTTATAGGCTCCCATGACAAATGCAATCTTCCGATGCCCCAAACTGAAAAGATAATTGACAGTTCGATAAACACTTTGAAAATTTTCCCCATCAATACTAATCATGTTCGGTCCCTTTCCTTCAGGAAAACCGGGAACCAATACGCAGGGGATTTTGTTTTTTTCCAGGTCAAAAATTTTCTGATCGTCGACACGATGGCTGACCACTAACAAACCGTCTACCAGTTTTCGAAAATATAATGAACTATAATCGCTCTCTTCGCCGATGGATAATAAAATGTTGTAATCTAATTTACTGGCTGTTTTATTAATCCCCAGGAGAATTCGAGGAAAAAAGGGATTGGTAAATACAAAATCAGATTCCCGTGGTATGACGACTCCGATAACACCAATTCTCTTTTTTACCAAGGCTGTGGCATTGGAATCCGGATAATATCCCATTTCTTTGGACAACTCCTGGATTGTTTGCCTGAGAGAAGCCCCCACCCCTTTTTTACCGTTTAGCGCTCTTGATACGGTTGACGTTGATATGTTCAGTTGCCTGGCGATCTCTTTAATAGTTGTCATATTTCTTTTTTATATCAAACAAAGCGTTTTCAGTCAGGTGAGGGTGGGGCAATCGCATGGTAGTGATTAGCAAGCTATTTCAGATAATTAAAATAGATACTGTCTGCCATTCTGAACCGTTGGGGAACTTTCTTCGCTCCAGTTAGAAATCCTTTGTGGTTTCGCTCCACAGAATCGCTTGTAATGAGATTGCCCCGAGAGTGGGCCTGCATTTTTCATTTGGAATTAAGCAAACGTTTGCTCTTTTTCTCACCTTTTTATTGTATTGTCAAGCGTTTTTTTGATGATTTAAAAAAATAAAATAGTCTGTTATTTAAGATTGTTAGGCGAGGTAGTACTCAAATTTGATAACCTGGTATTCTTCAAAAGTATCTCGGCTGAAATGAGATATGACACAAACGTTTGCGTTAAAAAAAATATAGGGATGTTTTTAATATATTGGCTAACATATCAAAAACATTCCCAGTCAATGCTTTCTGTAACTGGAGGGACTAATGCCCATAATGTCCAGAAAAATCTTGTTGAAGGTTCTCAGGCTTTCGAAACCGACTGTGTAGGCGATAGCTATGATTTTATCATCTGTTTTCTTCAGTAATTCTGCTGATTTTTGGATTCGGATTTTATTCAGGAAATCGGCAATTTTTTCACCGGTGTGTTGTTTGAACATTCTGCTGAGGTGATCCGGGCTCATGTTCACGGCAGAGGCCAAGCTTTGGCGTGAATGGTTTTCAGCGAAGTTTTCTATCAAAAAATCCTTTATGGTTTCAATTTTTAATTTTGTGGTATCAGTAATCGGTTTTTGTTTGGTTTTTTGTCTCAGGTCGGTCAGGATTTTTTTCTTCAACCGAATAAATTTAAGCTGGGACCGAATCCTCGCAGTCAGTTCATTCGGGCTGAATGGTTTGGTGATATAATCGTTAGCTCCTTTTTCGATGCCTTCCACCTTCTCATCAGTTTCAGATTTGGCGGTCAGTAAAATAATTGGTAACTCCTGTAAAGACTCCACAGACCGAATAGACTGAACCAGTTCGTAGCCGTTTTTTTCCGGCATCATAATATCGGCCAACACCAGATCGATTTTTTCTTGTGTGATTGTTTCGAATGCCTCCCGTCCATTTTGAACGGTGATAGTGGTGTAATGTTTTTGAAGCAAGGTATTCAGGTATTCTCGCATGTCATCATTATCTTCAGCGATCAAGATAACATCATCTGCTTTTTGATGAGTTTTAGTGATGGGTGTTTGCTCTGAGTGTTTTTTGGTGTTCGTATGATTCAATGTTGAATCTGTAGTTTTTTCTATCTTATTTGCCGGTTCCAGTTCTTCGGATTCATCTGCAAGTTTTTTGGGTATTTGAATCATAAATTCCGATCCTTTATCCAATTCACTGACAACGGAGATCTCTCCACCATGTAGCTGTATGATCTCTTTGGTGAGTGAAAGTCCAATACCAGTACCTTTGTGTTCTCGGGTGAAAGAGGAGTCTACCTGGCTAAATCTTTCGAAGATTGTCTCCTGCTGATCTTTGGCAATACCGATACCTGTATCTTTGATGCGGATAATAACGTTTTTGCCTTGCTGATCTAAAGTGATAGTAATACTGCCGTCCGGTCGATTGAATTTCATGGCGTTTGAAAGCAGATTAAAAATTGCTTTTTCCATCAAATTTTGATCAATGGACACTTCCAACCCATGTGTATGGTCTGCCAAAACAACATTGATTTTTATATCCGCTGCCAACGAATCGATCCCGGCCACACAAGCAAATAATAGATCTGATAGGTTGCACTTTTGCCGATTGATGGTCATTTTACCGGCTTCTATTTTTGAAAAATCCAGCAGGTTATTGACCAGCGTTAGTAATCTATCGGCGTTTCGCTGCATGACCTCCAGGATGTGAATACTGGTTTTGGAAATTTTCCCGTGCTCTCCCTTTAAAAAAGACTCAATGGGAGAAATTATCAAGGTTAGTGGAGTTCTGATTTCATGGGAGATGTTAGCAAAAAACCGTGATTTAATTTCATCCAACTCTTTAAGTCTTTCGTGAGCTTTTTTAATTTCACTGGTTTTTTGTGCGAGTTCTTCGGTTCGTTCTTGGACTTTTTGTTCCAGGTTCAGGTTGAGATCCATCAGGGCATTTTTTATGATGCTGATTTTATTGGCTAAGCCCAAAGTCATAATAATTAAAAAAGAACCCCCCTTTATATGGATGTAGTTTATAAGAGAATAGGGGATAATATCATTGTAGGTCAGCAACCATTCTACTTGCGACAGGTAATGCAGAAAAATCCCGATGAGTAAAAAAACACCAGAGCGGTTTCCCTTTTTTACAGCCACCACAGCGGAAAATAGTACCGGAATATAAAACAGGTATTCAATTATGATTGCCATCCCTAAAATCGATTTGCCGATGGAAAAAGGTGACACGATATATAATATCATCAATGTCAATAGCAAACGGATTATATAGACGATGAATTTGTCAATTCTTACAGTAATTTGTCGGATATCAATGAACGATCGGCAGAATTGTAAGCTGAAAATGTAAGACAAAAAAATAGCCATAGCAAATACATGCAATCCGATTCGACTGTCGTACGGCCAAAAGTATAAAAAACCGGTGCCGGAAAAACATAGATGGATTATCAAACCACTGATGATCATAAGGGAAAGATAAATATAACTGATATCCCTGACTGAAATATAAATAAAGATATTAAAAAAGAAAATAAACAGAAATATACCGATAACTATTATTTGGAAAGCATTTTCAATAGTTACTTGATTGGAAAAACCGTTTTGAGTCCAGATTCTCAGAGGGACACTATCTACAAACCAGTTGTCGATTCGCAGGTAATAGGTGTTGATTCCCGGAAAAACAGGAAATTTAAAAGCTATATTTTTATGGGGTTGATCCCGTTCCACCATGTTTTGGATAAAGTCTCCCCGCTTAACGGTCCAACCATCCTCCGCTTGAAAAAATAGATCCAAAGTACTGGTAAAGTGTTTATCCAGCTCCAGGTAGATATGTGTTTTTAATGTGCCGCTGTTTTGAATTCGAAATCTAAGCCAATGGGAGTGGGGCATAAAATTAAGATAAAAAATATCTTTACTCGATTGTTTAAAGCTCAGAGCCGCAGCCTCCCTCTCGATATCATCAACTCCCCAGGTAACGGTCCGTTCACTCCCTGGTTTATTGTAAAAAGCAATGCGTGCCAAATAACCGCTGGTTGTGCCTTCAACTGAAAATTCAATATTTTCAGTAGAGTGTAATTTTCCAGAAAGCATTTTTTCCACATATTTGGATTCCATTGACCAGTTTTGGCTTAAAACCAAAAACAGTTCTTTTTCGCTGAGATGTTCAATGTATTTTCCGATGTATTGTCCATCCATGTTTTTGTCTTCAATATTAATAATCGGTGTGGAATAGGTGCGGTTACAAACCGTTATTATCAGCAGTATAACAAACAGATGGCATTTGATTCGTTTTTTCATGAATGCATCCAAATCGGATATTTTAAGGATAGAAAACATTAATAAATTTATTGCATTAAACCTGAAACATGACTTCATCATGAAACAACCAAAATAAATGGCAAAAAACTGTCTAGACAGAAATTTTCTTGTTTGATTCTGAGTTAATGTATCCTGGATAAACCATTAAACATCCGGTCAAACCGATTGATGCAAACAAAAAACGGTAAGATGGCTTGGACACCCTGTGTCCATACTTAACTTATTGATATTATGTCTTTGCTGGAATGACATAGAATCCAGAGTAATACTGAATTGTTACAAAGTAGGAAATTCGATCTGAGGCAACAGTGTGGATGTTTCGAGTTTTCAAAATGAGAGCCCAACTTAAGTCTATAAACGCTTAACAGATGAGTGCAGCAATTTGAATCTGATTTTAAAAATCTGAAGTCATTACATGTTTTATAGATAAGTTCGGAAATCGCACTTTTTTCTGCTGTATTAAGAATCGGCAATGAGAAATCAAGAAATGCTTCCCAAATTCAGCTGTTTTGAAATTCAGGGATAATCTCTATCAAATGATCTTGTGTTAGTATTTAGTATCGAACCCTGTGCGTCAGTTGCAAAAAACCACCCCCTCACCAAGTACAAGAAACGTCACAATCTAAATTCCTCATGCATCGATCTGAAAAGTAACATCATAGCCTGATTTTGTCGATCTGCTACAGCACGCTGTAGCAGACTATTGCTCTACTTTCTGGATAAATCGGAATAGACCAATTCGACAAATTGATCCGGAGTAAACAGACCGTGTCCCCATTTGGCATCAAATGCCTGGGTTGGTTTCGAGGCGACTACTTCTTCTTTTGTCTTACCAGCCTTGATTTGCGGATGGATGGCGTTGCGGATAGCGGTTAACATCTGGATATATCCGGCATATTCGGCCTTTTTAGCGGGTGCACCATGTCCGGGGACGATGGTTGTCGTATCATCAATCATCTCAAGAATTTTATTGCCGATAGAAATCATCGTATTAATCGAACCACCGGATTCGATCCCGATATAAGGATAAAATCCGTTAAAATACAGATCGCCGAGATGAATCAGATTGGCGTTGTGGAAATAGACAATGCTATCTCCATCAGTATGACCTGGCCCAAGATGCATCACCTGCACATCCTCGCCATTTATATGAAATGTCAGGCCTTGCATGAAGGTTATCAAGGGTAAGGCAGCCTTTGGTACAGGCGGTACAGTCATATTAAATTTGTCCATGCGTTGTTCGGTACTCAAACGTTTCCGCACATTCTCATGCGCAATGAGTTTCGCACCGGCATTGCCAAACATTTCATTTCCTCCGATATGATCAAAGTGCCAGTGGGTCAACACTACAAAATGAACCGGTTTACCCCCACTGATCTCAGAAATCTTCGCAGCCATTGGCCCAGCTAACTCTTTTACCTTCGTATCGTTGATCAGCACGCCATCTTCACCAGTCAAGACAACTGTATTGCCGGATCTCATATCCCAGATTAACGAGATATTTTTTGCAAGTGGTGTAACATTCAGGGTTGATTGAGCCGCATCTTGTGCATATGCGAAGGACATGACACCCATCATTAAGCAAAGTACTATCAAAGATCTTTTTAATATATTCAGCATTGTACTATTCTCCATAATCTGTTTGTAATGCAAAACCATATCGTTGTTATCTTTGAACAATGCAAATAATTGTTTTTTTTCAAAAGTTACTTTTTTAAAAGAACTAACAATATGAGTTCACTTTACATATGTTTATTTTATGTTGGTTTCTGCGTTATTATAATTATTTACCAGAAAGTGACGGGTGTAGGCCCAAAGGTTTCCCTTGTGGGGATTCCTATAAATTTAAGAAAATTTACTTCATGTTACTGCATGACTCTCAGAGTACTCTAAAGTATACAGGGCGAACCAGCAACAGGCTATCATTTGCCTTCCCTTTTATTATCCGATTCGGTCGCAGCCTCACTTTATACTATTTTCTATGATTTCAAAAATACCTCGACGGATTAACATCACTGCTATTGAGGCTAAAAACAAACTCGCAACTTTCGATACTGTTTTACTTCCTGCCTGCCCTAAAAGTCGTTCAATCGGGGAAGCCATAAAAAATACGACACCAACAATCAAAATATTTGCCAGCAATGCCAAAGTTGTTGGAATAACACCATATTCGTTGGCAAACAATACTGAAGTTGTTAATACGGCTGGCCCAGAAATTAATGGAACGCCGATGGGAACAGCCCCAACTGTTTCTGCATCTACAACACGTTGACGTTTTTCACCCGTCAGTAAGTCAGAAAGAGATATTACAAGAAGTAAAATCCCGCCCGCAACCATAAAATCAGAAACCCCGACTCCGACAAGTTCAAGCAGTAAAGGACCGCCAAGAAGAAAAGCAATTGCCACTATTGAAGCCGTTATAAGTGACTGGATAATGATTTTTTTCTTATGTGTTGAGCTGAGTCCGTCTGTTATTCCCAAATAGATTGGCAAAACTCCAATAGCATCTACTGCGATAAAAAAGGGAACAAAGCAAAATAAGAAATTTTCCATTTTATGAAACTCCTTTTGTCAAAGATCTAACTCAGTGGTAGTCGAGTCAGACGTTAATTAAAGGTGAATTTGCCAGAAGCAAAAAACCAGATAATCTTCGATGGCCAGGTCGAACAGATAAAAGGATGAAGTCGTGTCTTACGTTGATTCTTTCGCAAACAAGACTGCTGCCTTTTTTAGGATGTCGTGCTCCATTTTTAGCCGTGCTACTTCTTTTGATACTCTGTGGCGCTCTTTTTTCAGAAGTCATTTTACCGTTACCGGAAAATGTGTCTGAGTTGTCGGCTCAAGCTGTTTTTTCCAGCACCTAAGCATGTTATTGGTGATGCCCAATTTCAATCGGCTTTTGAGTAATTATAGCCCGACTCAGTAACCGGTTTTACATCATTAATTATGAATTGTTTTGAATATTATCTTCTCTTTTTTTCATTTTTTACCATCATAACACAAGCTATTTTAGGAGATTTTTCC
>JBFFHJ010000068.1:0-41898 GCA_041556995.1 bacterium
CCCCCTAATTATTCGAATCCCATGATAGTGATTTAATACTTAGAAATTATTAGTTGTATGATGATTTGTTTGAAATTTGTTGGAAGGAGTGCCAGTTAGGTGCTTTTTGGCAACTTAAAAATGGGCTAAATTGGTCCAAAGGATTTTTTTTAAAAACTGAAGAAAAATTATCGACCATCTTCAAAAAAGGTAGGATTCTGGGTTGAAAATAATAATAAATGAAGATCAATAGAAAGTAATTCTACAATTTAACAACCATTGCTTGAGTAACTGCAAGTTCTATTATTATTTCTGGTTTGTCTGAAAAAAAATAATCAAATGCTCTCCGTACACCAGATGCCGATTGGTAATCATGTGTAACGATAACTCCCCCTTTGCTCATCTTCGGATAAAAAAATTCGAGACATGCGTGAGTGCTTTCAAGTACATCAACATCAAGATGCACCAAACTGAACAAAGACTTTTCGAACTTTTCTGTGTTAGTTGGAAATATTCCTTTCTCTATATAAACATTGTCAAAAGTTTGAAATAACTGTTTTACTGAGGTAAAATCAGAATCGTATTGCCCCTTTTTATATTGTTTGTCGATCACTAAATTTTTGTCAAAATCAGATACTATCGGTAATCCCTCAAATGTATCAAATAAATATAATTTCTTTTTATTTTTAAATTCACAAATAACTCTTGCTGATCCACCTTCATATACCCCAACTTCCGCAATATCTCCTTCAATTTTTTCTGTATTTTTAACTAACATTCCAAGTTGGCAAATTTCTAAAGGATCCAGCAGAACATTTAATTGTCTTTTGATTTTCTTTGCAAACTTAAGCAAGGCGATTCTTTCTGAATCGAGAAAGTAAAAACTTACTTGATAGTTTTTCAATTGCCGTTCTGCACTGGCATTTTTTGGTTCTAAAACACCTTTATTGTATTTTATCAAATTGGAATAGTTCATTTTATTTTTTTAAATTGTTCCTTGCTGCATTGATATCCATTTGTCTGCTATTTTCATAATTCATTATAAATTTTAATGTTTTATTGGTTGCAGATGGATTCTTGGCTACGTATAGGTAGATGTTGCGCCAAGCGTAACTCTTATAGAGTTCTAATAACTCCTTGGATGAGTTGTCAGGATTTACTAAATTATAAAGAGTATCAGGGCTCGTATAAGGATTATTTGCAATACCAAATACAATATACCAATTTTTCATATTCCTTTCATATATCTGATTTAGAACATCCTGGTTTTTTGTACAATACACATATACCATAGTCATAATTTCAGAATTTGATTCTAATTTCTCGATGCCTATTCTGCTTCCTTCGGTAAATAATAAATTTGAAATGATATCCTTACTTTTTTTTCCCAATAGTTTCTCAACATGTTTGAGAGTATTTACAAATAGAATACTCATTAATTGATTTATACTTTCCTTGTATGCAATCAAAGTTTTTTGATCGAAATTGAATGCCTTTTTCTTATTTTGATAATCGGACCCTTTTTCGCCAATATTTATAACGTTTGATTCAGACTTATTATAGTTTTGTAGATCATTACGTAAGGATAACAAGTACTGGCAAGCAAGAGCGTTCACTTTGTAAAGATCTGAAGAGATGATTTTTCTTTTAAATAGTAGTTCGATCGCAGATCTTGTATCCGTGATTTTGTTTTCAATATCAAAAATGTACTTTGCATATAAGAAAGCATAATTCAAATATCTAAGTCCGTCTTTCCCAAATTTTAGATCAAGAGGTGAGAATAGACGGGGATAGACAATCAAAAGATTTGCCATAATATGCAATAATTCTCTAATTTTATCTCTTTTACAGCTTAAATTGTTAATGATATCATTGTTGAATTTATAAGTAGTCGAATTGTCTTTAGTTTCTAGGACGGCCAAAGTTACTGCTTGCCTATCGCCTCCATCTATTCTAGCAATATCAATAAGATCATCCTTTGAAAACTTTTGGAGTAAATCAATAGTATTGTTTGGATATAAGATTGAGATATTACGTGTAAACTGAATTACTTTTTCTTTATGACAACATTCATTTCCTAGAATGATTATGTCAATATCGGAGTATTGGCACATCTCACGTCGTGCTAGACTTCCCCAAGAATATAAAGCATATTCATCCTCAAAGAATATCTTTTGAAACTCGTTCCTTAGATTCTTTATGATATTTTGTGAGTTTCTTTTAATATTTTGTATGGCCATATAATATAAAATGCTAATCTACGATGATTTTATCTATATTTATCCAGCTAAGCACAAAATCTCAACTAGCCATGTGCAAGGATTTGCCTAGACAACAAAGCATAAGTCGCATATTTAGTCGAAAAATTTATCATTTTAGATTACTACCCCCATCGATAATTAAAGATTGACCGGTCATTAGAAGTTTTTTTTCAAATAAAAATCTGCAAGCATTATGTAAGTCAGCAGGGAAGGCAAGTCTGCCGAGAGGACGAGACTCATCAATGGGGAATTGTTTAAACTTATTTTTAAGTGACTTAGTGTTTCTGGGAACAGCAACAGTTCCAGGTGATATCATATTTAATTTAATATTATAATGACCCCAATTAACCGCTTGAGATTGCACCAAACTGTTAATCGCACTTTTCATAGCTGCATATATCGGTTGCCGTGGTCTCGGTTCATGTGCTGCGTTTGAATTTATAATTATGATATTTTTGTGAATCCTTTTCTCTTTTGAACAAAATTTGAAAAAGGATTTTAATGCAAGTGCTACAATTTTAAAATTACTTAAGTAAATCTTGTCTAGTTCGGCTTCTGAAGTTTCAGATAAACTCAGGTTTGAAACATAACCGGCAGCGACTATCATTAATTCGGGATTACCAAATTTTTGAGTCGCTTCTTCTGCAAATTCCTGGAGTTCTTCTTCAATACTACAATCAATTTGCCAAAATTTTTTGTTTTTTTCTGATCTTTCGGTAGCTTTTGTTTTGATATCGCATAGACATATCTTTTTTGAATATTCTCCCAAAAGAGTTTCTATACTGTTTCCGATCCCGCCTGATGATCCTATAAGCCAAGTGCATTCATACAGTTCATTTTTCATTTGCATCCTAGGTCTTAATTGATTGAAGAATGAGTTCAAGCCAAGTACTTAATTACCTGCTATTTTATTAAGTGTCTTTAATACTTCAAGAGGATTTTCAGAATTGAATATTGCAGATCCCATTACGATGTTCGATACGTTTTTTCCGATTGCTGGTCCTACGTGCTCCGTTTTTACCCCTGAGTCAATCGTAATAGAGACATCTTTACCAAGTAAGGCTATTAGTTGGTCTATTTTTTTAAATACTTGATTTTGAAATGCAACTAGACCATTTTCATCATCATTACATATAAAGTGAAAATAACTAAATTGTTTTAAATAATCAATGTCAAGAGGAATCGATGTTCCTAGTTTTAAGGCTAAGCCAGGAGATATGTTTTTACTTTTTGATAGCGTTATAAATTCTGTGTGCTTTGCTCGAGTTTCAATATGCATTGAGACTCGAGAGAAATCTGGGAGATTAATATCTAAAATCTTCTGAAGATCAAATAGAGGTGTATCAGATATTAGATGAATATCTGCAGAGCAACCATATTTTATCATCACATTCGTGAATAATTCTAAATCATTGATTCCATCGAAATGGATCAAACTAATTTGATTCGACTTTATAATATCAATGATTTGACGCATGTATGAATGAAAATCCAGACCGTAAACAGAGGGTATTATCGGTTTTAATTTCATCCTTTTGTTTTTTTTAATAGTATGTCAACTTCTGGAGATTTTCCTAAACGTTTTTGGGCTCCAGTGATAATGATTACAATTCTGTCATGTTTTGATAACCTTTTATGTTTGCTAGCAATAACTAGGCCTGCCCACGAAATAAAGGGGGATTTTTCGTCGTCATAGGATATATTTATCCCGAGATTCCAACATTCTTTTTCAAAATATTTCGAGTATTGTATTACATCTTCTTTTGTTACAGAGTTTATATTTGAACCAGTACTTGCAATGATTTTTCTTACTAGGTTAAATGTAGATAATGGATTCGTTGACTGGAGAGTTCGTTCGAAGGGATTAACTGGTAATTTGAGATCAGTTTCTGAGATTTCTCTATCTAGTGGCATAAGTTGAGAGATTGTATCGGCACCTTCTATTTGAAATAATTCATACCGAAGATTCGTTTTTTGTAGCAGATTTAGTTGTTTTAACCTGCTGACACCTAGATCAAAACCGAGAATGCCATATCCTCCTGCAATGGTCTGAACAACAACATTCGTCTCAGGCAGATTTTCAAAAACCACATAGGCGATAATAGCTTTTCCCTCGATTTTCCAATGAAGCGGAGCCAAGTGCATTGAACCATTTTCTTTAGCTCTTTTTTTTGCTAAAGAAGAAATTTCTTGGAATGGACCATTGTACGCAATAAGAATATTTTCGTTGTTTTTTGCAACACCTTTGAATTTATCAAGGCAATTTAAAGGGAAATATGAATCACTTTTTAGGTCGCACTTTATGGCATATTCTCGATATGCTCTGGCGGTATTTCCTGTGCTATGCCAAGAAAGCCTTTTTTTAATACTCCAATCTAGACATTTTGCAATTACAATCGCAGCTTCAATATCTTTAAAAGTTCCTGAAGGGCCATAAATTGGAGCTAGAAGATGCACACTTTCTACTCCGAGAAATTCTGCCATTTTTCGTGATTCAATAGGAAAAGTAAATTCTGGATTCTCGAAGTCAGTTACCTTTACTAAATTAGGTTGTGACACAGGTATCAAATCATTATACCTTAAGATTCCATGAATTTTTGAATTAAATGTATCCCATGTTATCCCCTCTGAAAAACCGAGTTCAAGTCTTGCTGAACAAGTTTCGCACCTTAAATCAGACTCGATTTCATAACTCGCTCGAATTCGTTTCTGGCATTTCTTACAAACCCAATTAATATTATTCATTTTCCCTCTCCCCAAATTAACTATTCTTTGAAATAACCGTACTCATCGCCTTCAAATCCTGTCATACATCCAAATGCAATTTTCTGTTGCTGATCATATTAAGTATGCCAGCAAGTTATGCTTCTACATGGATTAATGAATTTGCAGAACTAACAAATTATCAGATTCATCCTGTAAATACAACGTACAACCTGTTGAAGAGCTTTTCAAATTCTTATCAATTCCTCCGATTAATATGGCGGCAGGGCTTTTACTCTACTAGCCAGTTTACTTCTTCTTTTTCGTTTCCGGCTTGGTTTCCGTAATAGGTTCTGATTTGCCTTTCTCAGGTAAACCAAAACTGATTTCCGAACAAATTCTTCACCGCAGAGAATAGCAGCATACTCATAGACCCCAGGTTTGCTAGCACAAATCATTGTTTCCTGTTTGTAATTCAGACCAGCAATTCTAACAATATTCAATTCTGCAGTCTCATCGAAAGATTAACTTGCTAATAAAAAGCTTGATTCAGCTTTGTATCGGTGGATTTCAATGATATCTTCATGTTTGAAGTCAAATTCCTGAGACAATTCGCTGTATTTTCTGCAAATCGAAGCGTTAGTAACTGCTTCATAATAGACCTGCTTACCAGCAATTACCTTGCGATCTGTAATCACGATCCAAATTTGCTCCCCATTCCAGTTGATTTTCACACTGTCACCTACCAACACACGATGCATATTCAGCTGGTTGTGAATGGACAATTTCTTTGCCTGTTCTTGTGTTGAATTAAAATAATTTGATAGTGTCCTCATTTTTAGCTCCAGAAAAGTGCTCGTTTAAAAGGATTTATAATGAAAATCTGTACCTCAACCGCATTCAAAGGATGCGAATTTGTTTAGGATAGCGAATACATCTCCATTGATCCGTTAAGCAGCAAACGGCGTTTCGAAAGAATCGGTTGGAAAGTCCCAAATCCAGAAATCCTGCCCGTCAAAGTGAAGTTCGAATGGTTCGGGCCTGAAGTTTCTGTGTTTAGTTAACCATTTGTGTCCCCTTTTCTTGATAGCAGCAACAATATCACGCCTGTATGTTCTCGCTAGTTTGCTGGCTTTTCTATTGAAATTAAAATCCCCATACGATCTGGCATCAATTTGACCGATTAAACTGTCGTACCCTTCAAGAGTTTGAGCTATTGTAGCTCCCAGCTGAAGCAGAATTTTTCCCTCAAGATCTTCAACGTCGCCAATAATGTTTGATAGTGCTTCCATGTTTTCACCTTTTTAGTCGAGATTTCAGTTAAGTATCTTCACTATGTTTCAGAGACTATCTTAATGGCTTTGAATTAATATTCTTAAGATCGTCTTGATTCCTTATTCTGCTACAAGTGTACCATCAATCATAAACAATTATATCAGTATTATAGAGAAGTCTTTACCGGTCCAGACCGGTCTGTGGCTTTTTCAGACCGGTCTGGACTTCATTTTTTAATCGTACTGGTTGATGATTTGGTGAGGAAAAAACTGAATAGCTATTTAGCAACTACTATTTAAGGTATAGTACTGATATGTACTCAATTTTCGTAGAGATTTGAAAAACAATTGAAAGGACGTTAGAGCTGGAAGATCAAACGGAAAGTATTATTTTGTAAAGTGATTGGTACTCGTGATACTGATAATTGTCCCAATCTGGACGCACTAATCCCTAGAATTAGTATAAAAATGGTATAAAATAGTTGGGCAACACAGACAAAATCAGCTTAGCACAAAAGAAGTCTTTTGCAATCAGTATTTTATGTGTTTTCGATTCGTGGATTGGAATCCATTTCAAAAGAAATGCAGGGGCTGGAATAAAAAACTGATAACTCTTTACCTATCCTCAGTTTTCCTTCTCGTATGGTATAAAGAGTGGCATAATTTGAAATAGCTATACTGCGGAAATGAAAAAAGCCTATACTCAAAAAGTCTGTAAACTCTTTAAGTATAGGCTTTATGGAATGGAGCGGGAAACGAGACTCGAACTCGCGACCCTCAGCTTGGAAGGCTGATGCTCTAGCCAACTGAGCTACTCCCGCTCGCCTCTGATGATTCGTTGGCTGGGCCACCAGGATTCGAACCTGGGATCACGGGATCAAAACCCGATGCCTTACCGCTTGGCTATGGCCCAATCATCAGATCAAGTCCCAAATATAGAAAAATTATTTTTCTTCGTCAACCGTTTTTGTTGTAAAAATTTCCCATATTAGCATTTTATCGGGTTTCGATTGGCAGATATGCTGGTTGTGAATCTATCGGTAGCCACGTAGGGCCCAATGTTATTAAGCTAAGCCTTGCCATCAGTCATCCTGAGTTACATATGCCGGCAAGCCGGTAAAATTTTTGCTACTAACTTGGTTTTGGTATAATGGTTTTACTATTTTTTACTTGGTTGAAATATTTAATAAAAATTTCTAGTTAGTTAATAGGATGAGAAGCGAAAATTGTAGTGATGGAGACAGGATCACCCTTTCCAACACAAAGCGGTTTTTTCACAATTTGTCTATTATTTTTTTCATCACGGCATAAATGATAGGCATTCAGTCACGCTAATTGAGAGAAGAAGCATTTGAATATGACAAGATGTTTTTTTGAAGATTTTGTGATGTTAATTAATGGTTTGTCTAGTTTTGAGATTTAAACCTGACAGTAGGCTGTCAGGGGATTTTTATCATGATAACTTAGGGATATCAAAGTAACAGTTAAGCTGGTTTGCCTCCGCAATCTGTGCATGGATAACTATCTTTTCTATTTTAAATGGGATGTTTATAAAGAAAACTGAGCAATTTACTCGCCAGTCTTTCGTTATAGTTTGCGGTTATTCATGACTATAAATAGCAGCTTGACTTGTTACATATCAAAAAGTGAGATATTGTTCTTTATAACAATAAAACCGAGTAAACAAAAATGATCGTTTACCCGGTTTCAACTGTCGTGAGGTACGGCAAGGTAAAACCAGGAGAAGATTTTTAAGTGTAGTACTCTGGTGCCTGTTTAAACTGCTTCCAAGCTTCGGGGTCATGCCCGGTTACGATGGTAACGCCCTGAACCTCTTTTAAAAAGCGCATACGTTCCACTGAACGCACTGTTGCTTCGGCGTTCCACATCAGGCCGGGCAGGGTTCCATTTTGCAGGTTATCGATAGTGTAGCAAGCATCAGCAGCAAAAAACATCGGCCCGCTGTCGGGAAGATTGACTAGAATTGACTGGTGACCGGGAGTATGCCCTGGTGTAAAATAGATCTTGATTGTACCGTCGTCAAACAGATCAAATTTATCATCTTCCCAGCCGTTGAGGATAAACCAGTCCACATCCTTGTCAAAATCCTTGCGAATATAGGCTCCCTTCATATAGTGATCCGGCACGAACGCAAAGTGCAATTCGTCCCGCTGCACTATATAACGAGCATTTGGAAAATGTCCTACACAACCGGCATGATCGAGATGCAGGTGGGATAGAATGACATACTTAATGTCTTCAACTGAACAACCAACTTTTTTAATCGCATTGACACACCACTGCTCATCGGTCATGATCGGATCATAGGCCGCAAGTATGTCGCCCCAGTGTTCCTCTTTTTTATTAACAGTTTCGAAAGCGTTTCCGGTATCAAACAGGATTTTTCCCTTTGGATGATCGATTAACAGGAAGGGAACAGGAACATTAAAGTCTTCTCCGACACCTTTATTGAGTGTAAAAAAATGCTTTTTGCTTTTCAAAACACCCGATTCAAACATATAGAGTTTCATAAATTTTTCTCCCATTTAAAATGAATTCAGTCTTCATGTTTTGGATTAATGCTCCGATTATAAGAATCAGACCATGTTTTCTGAACGCGACCCAAAAATCATTGAATAATTTTTTGCCACGTTGCTTGCAATTCTTCCCGGAATTCCGGTGCCGCGATGTTGATAAGCACCTCTGCACGCTCTCGCACTGTTTTTCCTCTTAAATGTGCAATACCGTGTTCGGTGACCACATAATCTACATCGTTACGAGAAGTTGATACTGCCTGACCGGGAGCCAGACTAGCCACGATACGTGATACCTTGCCTCTGGCAGCAGTACTGGGCATAGCGATGATACTCCTGCCACCTTTCGACCTTCTTGATCCGCGTACAAAATCTACCTGGCCACCCACACCACTGAACTGTTTTGCTCCCAGTGTGTCTGCGGCCACTTGTCCGAGAAGATCCACAGTTATGGCTGAATTAATGGATACCATATTATCGTTTTGGGCGATAATAAAGGGATTGTTTGTGTAATCCACCGGATGACATTCGATCATGGAATTATTGTCCAACCAGTCATAGAATTTACGCGTCCCCATAGCAAAGGTAATAATGATTTTTGAATTGTGCAGATTCTTACGGCGGCCGTTTATTACACCTTTCTCCACCAGATGCATAACTCCATCGGATATCATTTCCGAATGAATACCCAGATCCCTTTTTTTGTTAAGAAACGACAAAGTAGCGTCCGGGATTGCCCCAATACCAAGCTGCAAGCAGTCACCATCATTGATTAACTGGGCTGCATGTGATCCGATGGCTTGTTCCAAGTCACCGATTGCAGGGGGATTCATCTCTATAATTGATCTGTCGCTAGACACAAAATGGTCGATCTGGGTAACATGCAAGCAACAATTACCGAAGGTTCTAGGCATATGCGGGGTGACTTCAGCAATAACAGTTTTGGCACTTAAAGCCGCCTGGCGAGTGTAATCCACAGAAACACCAAGAGAAACATTACCGACCTTATCCGGTGGCGACACCGTAATCATAGCCACATCTACCGGCAGTTCCTTATCACGAAACAACCAGGGAATTTCTGAAAAAAAACATGGGGTATAATCGGCCCGTCTTTCGCTGATGGCCGCACGAGTATTGCCACCGGCAAACAGTGAATTATGACGGAATGACCCGGCATATTCCGGTTGGCAGTAGGTGCTTTCACCCATGGAAACCATGTGAACAATTTCAACCTGCTGCAACTCTTCTGCCCGCTCTACCAAGGCATCGAGTAACGGTTCCGGGGAGCCACAGGCATGTGCCGCCACCACCCGATCACCTGGTTTAACTACGGCTACGGCACCCTGTATGCTGGTTTGCCGGGATTCATAATGAGCTTTCCAATTCATAGTGTTATACTCCTTTCGAATTTGACAACCTTTCAATTCGGATACTAATGGTATCGACTTTTTGGTTATTGTAGT
The DNA here is from genome assembly GCA_041556995.1 of bacterium. GTDB lineage: Bacteria > SAR324 > SAR324 > XYD2-FULL-50-16 > XYD2-FULL-50-16 > JAHJTV01. Next base: position 10,215 of record JBFFHJ010000068.1, read on the forward strand.
TGCTTGAACAACCGATTTGCATATTTCCTGACAGATATGCCTGACATTCTTATTGTCGCAAATCTGCCTGATAGGAAGATCGGGCAATTGTTCCCGGTTTACACATGCTGTGGGACACCCTGCAATGAGCAACACACCTTGCATATCGTCATCCCAGGTGTTAACCAGCTGTATCCGGTCCATGCAGTTTTGTGCTATTTCTTCGACTAACGCAACTCTATCGTAGCCAGGATTGCACCCACCGCAGAATTTTAACCAGATCTTCTTTTTTTTACTCACCACCTTCGATACCACATAGTTTTTGTGCCAGTTCTTTCTTGGCATCCAGATTGATCTGACGGGAGATCATAATACGTTGGGCTTGGGGAGAACCGGCTCCATGCATGGATTCAGTCAGATATCCCACGGCAGCCGTACCTAGTGTCAGATTCTCGATGAGTCTTAAGATACGTAACCTGTTTTCCAGAGGAACATCTGTTTTTGTCTGGAAGTACTTTTTAACCCACTTGCCTATCTTGTCAGAATACAGGTCTTTTTCGGAAGGCATAGTAACCATAAGACCTCCTGCAATATCCTGGGCCAGGCGCGCTATCTCATATGGAAGACGAGTAATATTTTGCTTATGTACGTTGGCCAGCAAGGTGTTGACATAATAAGTGCCTGAGGGCTCGCAGTGTCCTTCCGATGCACAGGCGATACAGCCGCAAAACAAAGTCTCATTGAGCTGATTCATCTCGATGACCTTATCTTTTACATGGGAAGCTTTGGCAGCACCGTTATATTCGGCAGCGGTCTGCGTAGCCCCGATGAGAACGTCTCCTACACCGACCTTGCAGGCATAACTCTGTCGATGATAAGAAGCAAATTGTTCTACAAGTTGTCCGGCAAAAGCATGCTCACGGAACATAAACACTCGATCCCAAGGAACGAAAACATCATCAAAAATGACTAGGGCTTCGTGTCCGCCATAGAGTACATTTCCAACATCGAAAGTATTGCCTTCCAATTTTCGGGTATCGCAGGATTGTCGCCCCATAATATAAGTGATACCTTCTGTGTCCGCAGGCAACGCGAAAGACACAGCGTAATCCTTGTCTTCTGCTCGCATACTGATGGTAGGCATCACAATGATTTCGTGAGAGTTGACTGCACCGGTTTGATGGGCCTTTGCTCCCCTGACTATAATACCGTCCGCTTTTTCCTCAATTACCCGGAGATATAAATCCGGATCGTGCTGAAGGTGGGGCGGTAGACTACGATCACCCTTGGGGTCGGTCATAGCCCCGTCACAAGTTAGATCGTTTTCCTGAACATAAGCAAGATATGCTAAAAACCGGGTATGATATTCGGTTCCACATTCCTGATCGATATCATAAGTAGTCATGGATAAAGCGTTTAAAGCATCCATACCCACACAACGTTGAAAACAGCAGCCGGTGTGCGAACCCAACAGCCGCCCCATTTTGCTTTTTTTGACAAGATCGTCCACACTTCTATGAATATGAGTGAATCGATTGATTTTTTTTCCTGACAAATGGGAAGTGGCCGTCATCAGATCTTCAAATTCCGGCTTGTGGGCCAACTCGTAAGTTAAAGCAACTGCATTCATGGATGGGCGAATAATAGGATTATCCACTACGTTGGAAACCTTTTCACCAAACATGTAGACATCTAAATTAAGCTTTCTCAAGCTTTCTTCGTACTGCTGCGCGTTCATCATGGATGTTTCTCCACTGGCTATAATTTTTTTGGCTATACTATTAGTGAGCTTTCAAAGAATAAGATTTATCGTGTTTTTAGTATTTGTGTTTTGAAAACAAAAAACTGGAATTATGGTTAGTGTTGAGATGCAATAAAACACAAAGTACATTCAAGGAAAATACGTGTTTTCCGGTTCTTTAAAGACAGTTACAATTTGTCCTTCTTCAAAAATAGTACCAACCTGATGGGAAGCTCAGGGCAAGGGAAAAACAACCGCTGGTTTTTTAAAAAATTCGGGTTTGGCCTGGTAATGAACGACCATGAATACTGATGGATATAACAGGGAGAAATATCTGAGGAGTGATAGGATATTTGAGTAGAAATCAACGCTGTCTTAATAAGCACTGTGATGTTTGATGCAAATATGCATCTTTATGATGAATCAATTTGCTTCCAAAGCACCCGGCTTTGGTCATAATTCATTAGAGATGCAGAATAGCATCAAAGATGCATATTTGCATCTGCTTTTAAGTTTTGAAAATATCAACGGGGAGTTGGAATTCCATGTTTCTGTAGCTTTCGTACGATGGTAGACTGGTTTACTTTCAGGGCTGCCGCAGCGCGCCGCGTGGTCTTGTGCCGTTTCATAGCCTGTTCTAAAATAGTGCGCTCTGTATCTGCCATGATTTTATTCAAAGGACGCCCATCTAAGGAGTCCATTGTATCACGAACTGACGAACCACCCCAGTTTTCCGGCAAACTCAGGGGTGTGATGATCTCACCGGGTGTAATCACTACAAGTTGTTCTACTAAATTTTCCAGTTCTCGCACATTACCTGGCCATTCATATGTCATGAACAAATTGATAACCTTTCGATCAATTTGTTTACTGAACTTGTATTGGCGATTGTATTTGTCCAGAAAGTGATAAGTAAATGGGAGAATGGATTCTACTCGATCGCGCAGTGGCGGAACAACAATATTGACCACATTAAGGCGGAAGAAAAGATCTTCACGAAATTTCTTTTCTATCACCATCTTTTGCAGATCCCGGTTGGTGGCTGCAACAATGCGTACATCCACCTTAATAGGTGATGAATCGCCAATACGGTATATCTCACGTTCCTGTAACACTCGAAGGAGCTTAGACTGTAACAGTAACGGCATCTCGCCAATCTCATCCAAAAATATAGATCCACCCTCGGCAGCTTCGAAAAGTCCGGCCTTGCCTTTATTTCGAGCGCCGGTAAACGCCCCGGCTGTATACCCAAAAAGCTCAGAATCGAGAAGCTGGTCAGGAAAAGCAGCACAATTAATCTTCACAAAGGGTTTATGGTGACGGGGACCATTATCGTGGATAATATCTGCAAAGATCTCCTTACCCACACCGGATTCACCCTGAATAAGCACTGTGGAGTCCACCTGAGATAGTCGCAAGGCAGTATTTCTCAAATCCTGAATTTTCTTGGAGCGAAGTACGATTTTATTCTGTTCGCCCAATGTCCCGCGAAGCTGGCGCAATTCGGCTTCTACAGCGGTACGCCGTTCCTCCTCATCTTCAAGCTTTTTTTGAAGTCGATTAAGCTCCGTGACATCCCGCACATTGGTAATAACCAGCTTGATATTATTATCTTCGTCGAGAAAAGGATTTCCGGTTACCATAACAGTCTTGCCGGTTTTAATTTTCTGTACAAGAGAGGTAGGGCGTTTGGTTTTGAGTACCTGCAAGGTAACAGATTCATTGAAGTATCCTGTATCTACCAGTTCATTCATGGTTCGCCCCACTACATCTTCGATCTTTATTCCGGTGATGCGTTCATAGGCTTTGTTGACCAAAATAGTTCGCGCCTGGCCGTCAGTGACGTAAATACCATCATATGACGATTCGATGATGGCTTCCAGTTCAGCGGAAATCAACTTGGTATGCATCAGCTCTTTGGTAAGGGATTCCAATTCAGAAATATCTTGAAGCACAGCCACTGCGCCGATTATTTTTCCAGCCTTACGAATGATGGACCGATTGGACATGAAGGTATGGCCATCGATTTCGATTTTTTGAGCCAGTTCATGTTGACCGGTCTGAAGAATGCGATATAGCTTGGAGTTTGAAATAATGGAGGTTAAATCCTGGCCCACTACTTTTTCAAGGCTGATACCGGTAATCTTCTCGCCAGCCAGATTAAAAAACACCACTTGCCCATTTGCGTCGATGGCGATTATAGGATTGTGAATGGCATTGAGCAGTGCTTTGATTTCCGCACTTATTTCCAAAAAAGAATGATTCATGGACAACCCCGGTATAGTAAAGCAAGATTGATAATGAACGAATGATGGGAATTTGGTTTTCTGGAGTCAAGCACTTTTTACCAATTTTTCAAATGTGACCGAACGAATTCCGATTGGGATGAATCGGATCTCTTCTCTTTTTTAACAAGGAAATCTTGAAATCGGGAAGATATTGAATCGGGAGCCTAATTTTCATTTACTCTTATGAATCCGCTCCAAATTAACCTCATTTAAGAAATATGCAGTACGTTTATGTGCCCATATTTCTTGGAAGTCCTTCCGATATTTGTCATTCACATCCTCCTCTCTGAATGACAAATAGGTCATGCTTTTTTGATGAATAATTACCAAAAAATTCAGATCAATCTAAAAACACATTTGGAAATCGTAAAGATAAATAAGTCTCATGTTTCCCGATTTCTCTTTCTGTCACCTGATTTTAAATGATTTTTTTAAGTATATCTGCTTTAAAAGATTTTCCGTGCGCAGGATATATTTCCTTGGCTCCCTTATTTAATAATATTCGGCAACTTTCTTTTATTGTTTCTACATTATCTGCAAAGATTGTCATACCTGGACCAATCCTAAGTGGCGGCCCATTCATAACTAAATCTCCAACAAATGCTTCGCCGGTATCAAGTAATAAAGTCATTGAGCCTGACGTGTGACCCGGAGTATATATTAATTTACCTTTAATACCGTATGGTTTTAAAGAAAAATCATTATTATCCAAAATCAAATCTACTTTCGTACCCTTAAAACTTGAGAATTTTACATATGTTATATCAAAAATGAATTTTAATATTTTACCCCACAGAGTATTCCCTTTTGGAGTCGGTGGAGGGGCTACCGTACGTTCAACCCATTCTTTGTCGTTACTGTGAACAGCAACTTTGCAGCCACTAATTCTCTTTATCTCATAAGTCCCGGAAATATGATCCCAGTGACCATGTGTTATAAAGTTAAGTAAGATATCATTTGGTTCGATGGAGATCTCTCTTAATTTTTCTAAAAATTTATCGATTTTTGTTAATTGGCCACTGTCAACGAGCACTAATCCATCACCCTCGATTAAATAAGCGTTAGAAACACCTAAAGTTATTGTATGTATTTTCTGTTTCATCTTCGTATTTTCCATATTCAATAAATTAAGAGAGACATTAGTATATTACAGTTGAGTAATTGTATATTGTCTTGGTAAAACGTTACTATTTTTTTCTTTTCTCACGATCAACTGTTTCTAATGACTTGGTGACATCAGGAACAGGTTTATTAAGACGTTTTTTATATAAGTACTCTATCATGTAATGGCAGTTTCCACTGTTCCTGCTTGTGATTGATTGGCAACGCTACCAAGCTTTTTGGGATTCAGTCCCAATTCACGAACCATTTGATTTTGTAAATGAGTCAAATGGATTTTTTTCCTGTCTCAATCCACGGTTTCAATTTATTTGGGATAAATTCTTTCATTGGCATATTTCAATTACTTATTTGTGAACATAACGTATAGGTTCTATGTGTTGTGGCCGGACCGGTAAAGAAACCAGAAATATTCCGGATCTAGATTTAAGTAGTAAACAGGAACGGCCAAAGATTTTACGGCCATTACACATAAAACCATATTGGATGGCAACAGGTCCGATCTCTTTTTAGCAATATATTAATGCTAGCTGGATAGTAAGCGATTTTGAGGTTTTTGTAAATTCGGGAGAGGCAATCGGGGAGAACTGGTGAGAAAAACTCGATTGTTTCGATAAAGTAGAAATCGTCAAGATAAATAAATCTCATGTCCCCCGATTTACATGTTCCGATTTATTACTTCAGGCGTTTCCATATAGATCAGAAGCTGAACCTTTTTATCGGCACACCGGAAGAATCGAATAATATGGCTTCGCCATTATGCAAATAAAACAATTCCAAGCCCGGATGATCAGCTGACTTGAATTTTTCTTTTGCAACCGGGCTATTGTTAAGCGCCTTTTCTTTTTTTTGAAGGTTATCGCTAAAAACAACGTGGCCTTTAATCCTTGCAGCGGTTTTATCTTCCGAGATACAAGAAAATTCTGCATGAGGGGTTTTTAAAAGTTGACTGTAAACATCTTTGGAATTTGAAGTGATGAAGAAAAATTTGCCATCCTCAAAAAACTGAAAACCAAACGGGCGTACCCTGGGCATTTCATGTTCAACTGTCGCTAAAAAACCTACTGGATTTAATGTTATGAATTCAATGAGATTTTCCATATTAAAACTCCTTTTTTTGTGTTTTTAAAAAGATACCTTTATTGGCTCACAAATTCAAGTGATTACATAAGAAGCAATACATCCGCCTGAAGGGTAGCAGCACCCTCGCTAATCTTCCAATATGCTTCCTTCTTTCATTTGATTGATATGATATCTTGAAAAAACACTTCTTCTCTATCACATAGAAACAGGTATGCTGTTACTCGATTTTGAAAGATCCGTATTCGATCAGTCTAAATTATCCGGCTTGGGTGACTTTATGCAGGCTGTTGATTTTTTTAATAAAACTGACTATTTTTTGAGCGACAATCTCCTGATTGCCGAATTGGATGGCATGGGCACTGCTAATCTCCATGATTTCATTTTCATTATCTTCTTCCAAAAACTTATCTCCCAGAAACTGTCGAACTTTATAATTATCAACAATCCTATCCTGTGTTGCCAGAATGGCCAGCATGGGATGATTACATGCCAGAATTGATACCCACGACAGTTCCTGGATTTCATCCATAATATGCATGGTTTTTAAGGTGATTTTAGTGGTTTTAAGCCGATCGGATTCGATAAAATCCAGCCATGTTTTATCCAGGGTAAAATCTTCAGGCTCCATGGGGATCGGCACCCAGGCATTGTCTCGATCCGGTTTCAGCTTAAACTTCTTTACAATGGATAAAAGACTGTTTTCTGACACCGTTATGACCGAACGGAAGCGATCATTCCAGAACAAGCCGGGTGTTAGCATTAAAAGGGTTGAAATTTTATCTTTCACCTTTTCAGCTGCAATGGAAGTGAATTGACATCCTTGGCACCATCCGGCAAGGTGAATGCGTTTAAATGACTTTTTTAAATAATTGATATGGGCAACAACATCGTTCACCACTAGTTTTACCGATCCCAAATCACCCCGTTTGTCGTTCAAACCACACCCTCTTCTGTCAGACGCCACGACGGTTAAATTGGGATTGATGTCCCTGATTTTTTCAGCCAACGGGGTTTGCCATAGTGAATGACTCATACCGCCATGCAGAATGAAGATAACATCATCTCCCTCTTCCGGTCCCCAGACTCGATAGTGAATGTCATATAAATCGTCCATTTTCAAGACTGCAATGCGGCAGTTTCCATTAATTTGTGTTATCGGCATACGACAATCTATCCCAAAACCTCTGTTCCAGTTTTTCACCGGTACGATATTTAATCCCTCAACGGTTTTATAGTAATAGGTATCATTTAAATTCATGAAACCTGCACGTCCGAATTTTAATCCGGGTTTTACCGGCTCCCATTCAACCAGGTGATCACCAAAAGCCCCTTCCCGGGCAATCAGATTGTCATCAACCGTCGGGCCGATTATCAATGCGGCGCGGCTTAAAAGGGAGGTTTCTCCGACATGGCAGCCGACAATAATTGGCCAACCCTGTTTTTTTAGTTCATCCACCATTTCAAGTGCTCTCAAGAGCCCTCCCACTCTTGAAATTTTAATATTTGCGATATATTTGCCCGGGAATTTTTTATATTTTGATATATCATCCAGGAAACACAGGCTCTCGTCCAGAATAACGGATAAGCCTGTATTTTCAATAATGGCGTTGATACCGTCAACATCCCCGGCACCGACCGGTTCTTCTACCGCAAATACAAGGTTTTTAAATCGGTCAAGATGGGTAATGGCTTCGGCAGCTCGATCCGCCCATAAATTATTTGCATCCAAACGAATACGAATATCAGTGATACCGTGTTGTTCTGACAGATCCTTTAAGATTTCCAATTTTTGCAGGTTTTTTTCCTGGCTTTCATTGATCTTTACTTTAAAATCGGTAAAACCCTTGACCAGGTATTGATCCGTCAAGGTAGTAAACTTCCATTTTTTATCGTCTCCCAAAACAGCGGTATACTTTCCCGAGCGATTAATGTTTTTGATCCCCAAAAGTGTTTCGGCGCAAATGTTTTGCTCTTTGGAAAAAAGATCAATAAGAGCCATTTCGACTGCACACCAGGCGGAAGGATAAAAATCAATCAGGCTGCTGTTTTGTTGACCCCAGTCCTTGACCTCTTCGAATGACCGGAACGATGTCTTACCACAAGTAAACAGATCTTCAGTCCATGAGACACTGGATTCAAGATCATCCCCGGCTGAGTAGACCCTGGGACACCCTTCACCAAAGCCTGTGATTCCGTTTCTTTCAGCCATGGCCCAAACGCTTTCACCGAATTTTCTTGTTGATCCGGCATGGCGAAACGTCGATTTCAGATTGATTTGAAGGGATTTGGTATTGATCCGAACGCTGTTGTTATCAATCATATATTTTCCTGTTTGATATGTTTTAGGTTTTTTTCCGGCTTTTGATGGATATCTCCGACATGTCGAACTTGCAGGTTTGGTTGTGATTCGAAAATCCCTGAACTGTGCCTCCGTCATTCCGGGCTTGCAGATGTGTCACAATTACAGACGTTGAAATTTATCGGCAAAACCGGGTTAATCGTATCTCCAGATCGACAAATTGTGCGACAATTCGAGAATTAGCCACATTTTACCAGATTTCAGCAAATTTTCTTTCGGCTGGATTCAGAAAGATCACTAATTAGGCCTACGACTTTTATTCTTTTGGGCTGATACCCGATTGATGATTTTATTCACATGTTTGAAATAAGGGTCTGAGATAGCGGTTTTCATGACCCAAAGTACATATCTTTTCTCATAGGAGATAGATTCTTCCTGCGCATAGCTTTCGGGATATATTAGGATCGGAAAACTGTAGCTGCGGAAATGATGCGACAAAATATCCAAGACATGATGGATGTTTTCTTTAGGTAAATCTTCAGAGTCAACAACGATGATTTGAACTGAATTCGTTAGATCAGACATATTTATAGAAAAATCAGAGGTGTTTACCAAAAAAACAGCCTTTAGCTGATTCCCTGATTTCAGTGAGTAAACATATTGTTCTTTTTGTAATCCCAGTTTATTATATTTCTCTTCCAAAAATCGGCTTTCTGTGTTGCCCTTGTTCAAATTAAATGCATTTATTAATAGACCACCTGAGTGCTGTTTATAAAATTGCTTTAACTCAACTAAATCCAGGGTGCTTGCTTTTGACAATTTCCAAGCATTTGGTAATTGAACGTTGCTTTTGTTTTTTTGATATGTGGTGTAAATAAAAGTGTCGGTTGAACAAGCTTTTGGGTTTTTATATTCAATTGCATATTGGCCGAAAAAATATGCAGGGAATCTGTTTTCGGGCCGAAAATAACAAATCAAGTATTCCATATGGCAGGCAGGATTCCAGATAGTGTTGTAAATAAAGTTGGAAATCTGCCTTAATACCAATACCCCGGCCTTAATTCTGGTGGAAGTTAATGCTGCATGATGATGTATTAACCATGTGTTTTCATAGAATTGCAACATGGATATATGTCCCATAATCTGTCCATCCTCAAGATGGATAAAGTGTTTTGCTATTTCCGGATTTTTTGTATAAAGCGTTTTGTAGGTTTCTTTTATATTATTTTTGTTTGCATTAAATATCCGATATTTTGTCGAATAGATAAAACCGCTTTCAAAGAAAAATTGCCACAGTTCATCCATATCAATAATATTGCAGACTCGAGCATTTGGATATTCTGCCTGATGAACAATCTCCTGTATTTTGGTGAAGTCTCTGAAGCTCATTTTTGTAAAAGCGAAACCATAAGTCACATCACACGTGTTTTTACCATTTTTCTCAATAGTTCTGTGGACCACCTGTATATCGCAAGTTATTTCAATGCTTTCAAGAATAATAAGCTTGATGTCCGAGATTTCCATACCGGCAAAAAGGGCTACTTCTATATGTTTGGTGGCTGCTGAAAAACCTGAACCTGACAGATCAACAACAGTCATTCTTACCAGCTTCCCGTCAAATGGGTGCAGGAAACTGATTTCCGGGGTTGGGCAGATTGCTACTCGAATGCTGCGGGATAATTTGGCTGGAAACCGGGGAACGATGTCGTTGACAGGTTCCACATTCAAATAGTTTATTTTGTTGATCTGTTCCATCTTGATTATTTGAAATTCTGATTCAAACACAACTTCTCCATTATTTAAAAATGATAGCCGTATAGTTGACTCAGGATCTATATTTTTAAACATCCTGGGAGGATCACTATCTGGTAATACGGCTATAGTAAATGGTTTAAGTTGAACCAGGCACCCCTTTATTCCTATATCTCCCTGGTAAAATTCAATATCACAAATAGATTCATATGATTTTACGATCACACAAGTCTCCGGTAGATGGAAATGTACACTATCTGAATCGATTTTTTTAATTTCCAGTGTAACACCAAGGGCTTGTTTTTTTTCAGGCAACAGGAGTTTTCGAAATCGGTGGACAGCCAACAGCCCACTGTCTATATTAGCACTCTTCCAATAACAGATCAGACCGGAGTCAGTGCAAGGCTGAGGATACGCTTGTAGGAAAATTACTTTTCCATCATTAGTTGACTCAAAAACCAACGACACGACTTCTCCCTTAAAATTCAAAAAATTAATCTTGTTAACCAAAACTTTTTTTCTGATTGTGATTTGTTCTTCAGATTTTTGAAATTGAAAAACATTGATAAACCCGGAATTTTGGGGATTTACAACTGCTGTATCTGTCATTTTCATCTCTTTCTCCAGGTAAAACGCTGACAAAATCAGCGCGAAATTTGACTTAAAAATACCGTGTTTCATTAAATAAATGGAATTTTTAACCAAAAATAACCATGGGAAGAAAACCGTACTGCTTATCAAAAAAAAAGTAAAGATATTTCAAAAGATTTAAATGTTTTTTGGGTTAATAAGTTGATTTATTTTTTCAAACACCAGTCTTTATCAGGATTTATGGAGTTATTTAACTTAATAAAATTATTGAACATTTGCATTGACGTTGAAGTCAGACTCAGTGATCGTTAAAAATAACTTCACATAATCTGTTTACAAAAGTCCCAAAAACAATGGACATTTTGTAAACAGAATGTGAACTAATATTTTAGCCGACCCTTAGGGATCGTTAAAAATAACTTCACATAATCTGTTTACAAAAGTCCCAAAAACAATGGACATTTTGTAAACAGAATGTGAACTAATTTTTCAGCCGACCCTCAGTGATCGTTAAAAATAACTTCACATAATCTGTTTACAAAAGTCCCAAAAACAATGGACATTTTGTAAACAGAATGTGAACTAATTTTTCAGCCGACCCTTAACTAATCCTTTAGCAGCCAGGTAGGGCCCAAATTCATTAAGTTAAACCTGCCATATGATAAACAATGGACCATATTTAGCCATTCAATAAACATCGGTGGTTTCAAGATTTTCCTAAATATGCAATTTACAGTTTCGTTTTTTCTCTTTTCAATATATTGACTTACATGATAGCATTTAAGTCAATTTTTCCGACTCTCCAACTTGTTTAAAGCATAGTTCTAAAAATCGATTACTGATTATGTTGTCGCTTTGTCTGTGTAATCTTTGCAAAAAGATATAGTGATGGAGATTTAATAATATCAAAAGTATTGCTTTATCCAACGACAAGCGCTTATTAGAGCTGAAGTGGAAAAAATCTTTATAAAAAACATGAGTGTAAAAATGTAATGTTCCTTTCAAGTCAGTTGATGAAGAATAGTAGTAATTTTTGAAAATCAACCAAGAATTTGATGTCATAGGTATTAAAAATCTGTATTGTCGATGAAATCTTGAAATTCTGAAGCAGTTAAATCACACATTTTAGGTTTTGAATTTGATCTTTATTTGTCAAATTTTTTTAAGCCCGTGGTTATATAGATGGGAGCCCTGGCGAACTGAAGAATCTCCACACTTTCAAAGAGATCTTTTTTGTTGGTTTAACAGGATTTGAAACAAACATGTTTCCAGTATTCATTAATATCTCTTGCTTTTGGCGCTGAGAGATTCATCATCGTGCCTCCTCAGGATAAAAGGAAACTTGCTTATTGACCGACCGGGAATCTGTGGCCATTGGGATAGGATAAAAAAACCATAAATGTAAGATAAGTATATATTGTCATTTGTTTTTATCATTTTGAACCGACCAAGCACCGGAAAGGAGAAATAAATGAGTATATTTTCTGTTGATCTAACCAGTGCCCCTGACCTAAAAAGTCATGAAAAAGGGACTGGCGCTCGGCGGACTCGCCGACCGATTTATATCGATTTATTGCCCCCTTGTAATAATGCCTGTCCGGCAGGTGAAAACATACAGGCTTGGTTGGAATTAAGTCAGGCTCAACGGTATGAGGAAGCTTGGCAGGTTTTGGTGAGAGATAATCCAATGCCTGCCGTTCACGGCCGTGCATGTTACCATCCTTGCGAAAATGCCTGCAACAGGGAATATGTAGACGGTAGCGTTAGCATACATGCCGTAGAGCGATTTTTAGGTGATATGGCCTTAAAAGAGGGATGGAAGCCTCGCTTTGAAACGGAATATAGCCATAAACGTGTGTTGATTGTTGGCGGTGGACCCAGCGGTTTATCTGCTGCTTATCATCTGGCCAGATTTGGGCATGAAGTGGAAATCCACGATGCTGGACCAGTAGCCGGGGGTATGATGCATTTTGGCATTCCAGCCTATCGATTGCCGAGATATGAACTGGAAGCAGAAATAAAACGTATTGAAGCGTTGGGCATCAAAATTGTTCTAAATCACCGGGTGGATGACGTTCTGGCTGAAAAGGAGATTGGTAATTTTGATGCTGTTTTTATTGCCGTGGGTGCCCACTTAAGTAAAAAAGTGGAGATCCCCGGTAAAAAAGACGATGATGTAATCGACGCCGTTCAACTACTGCGAAATCTGGAAATGGAAGAACCACCCCACCTTGGAAAAAAGGTAGTGGTTTACGGTGGCGGAAATACAGCTATGGATGCTGCCCGTAGCGCCAAAAGACTCGGGGCTCAAGAGGTTTCTGTCGTATACCGTAGAAACCGCGAACAAATGCCGGCCCACGATTTTGAATTAAATGAGGCTCTGGATGAAGGCGTCAATGTTATCTGGTTGCGTACCATCAAAGAAATCAACCGTTCCGATTTAAAATTGGAGATTATGGAACTGGATGAGAATAATAAACCACAGGCAACCGGTCAATTTGAAAGTATTAAAGCCGATTCGGTTATTTTGGCTATCGGGCAAAAAAGTGATACCAGTTTTCTGGAAAAAGTTCCGGGTATCGATTTTAAATACGATGGTACAGTGGTCGTAGGGCCGGACATGATGACAGGCCACAAAGGGATATTTGCCGGTGGCGATATGGTCCCCAGTGAACGAACAATTACGGTTGCCGTTGGACACGGTAAAAGGTCGGCTCGTTTCATTGATGCATACCTGAGAGGAATTCCGTACAAAAAACCAATCAAGGCCCCGGTGGTTGGATACGAACGGTTGCATGTCTGGTTCAAGACTGATGCTCCAAAAAGTGAGCAGGAGGAATTGCAGTTGGATAAACGACGGGAAACATTTGACGAAATCGTAAAGGGTTTGGCGCCGAAGACTGCCTTGTTTGAGGCCAGAAGATGCCTGTCGTGTGGTAATTGCTTCGAATGCGATGGCTGCTTGGGATCATGCCCGGAAGGAGGTGCTGTTATTAAACTTGGACGTGGCAATCGCTACCGTTTCAATTATCAATTATGTACCGGATGCGCCATTTGCTATGAACAATGTCCTTGCCATGCCATTGAAATGATAGCTGAACCAGATAAGAAAAGCCAGGAGGACTAACCATGACTGAAACCAACCGGATAGCTACCTTGGATGCCAATGAAGCCACGGCCTATGTTGCATACAGAGTCAATGAAATCTGTTCTATTTATCCGATCACTCCATCATCTCCTATGGCAGAGCATGCAGATGTCTGGTCCTCAAAAGGTATACAAAACATCTGGGGTAATGTACCCGTTGTAATTGAAATGCAAAGTGAAGGCGGGGCTGCCGGTGCCGCTCATGGTTCCCTTCAGACCGGTGCCATTACTACCACCTTCACCGCATCCCAGGGATTATTGCTCATGCTGCCCAATATGTATAAAATCGCCGGTGAATTAACCAGCACTGTATTTCATGTCGCAGCCCGCTCTCTGGCCGCTCAGGGTTTATCCATTTTTGGAGATCATGCGGACGTTATGGCGGCCCGACAGACAGGATTCGCCATGCTGGCATCATCATCGGTCCAAGAGGCACATGACTTTGCCTTAATATCCCAATCCGTCACCCTGAACAGCCGGATACCATTTTTACATTTTTTTGACGGTTTTCGCACCTCTCATGAAGTTAACAAACTGGAAATATTAAATGATGACCAAATTCGGGAGATGATCGATGACGAACTAATATATGCCCACCGAAAACGGGCACTTAACCCGGATAATCCGTTCATTCGGGGTACTGCCCAAAATCCTGATATTTATTTTCAGGGTCGGGAAAGTGTCAATAACTATTATGCAAAAGTCCCTGAATTAGTGCAGCGGGAAATGGACAAATTTAACCGTATGACCGGTCGATCCTACAAATTGTTTGATTATCACGGTAGTCCGGACGCAGAGCGTGTGATCATCGTTATTGGATCAGCTGCAGAAACGGCGATGGAAACAGTCAAAGTGTTGGAGGAGCGAGGTGAAAAAGTGGGGGTGGTTCAAGTTCGATTGTACCGCCCCTTTTCATTCGATTATTTCTTAAAGTCACTACCATCATCCACAAGATCCATAGCTGTTTTAGACCGCACAAAGGAGATTGGTGCTATCGGTGAGCCATTGTATCTGGATGTTTCCGCCTGCCTGACCGAGGCACTGACCATGGGGAAAATTGATTTTATGCCCCACGTCATAGGTGGTCGTTATGGTCTCTCATCCAAGGAATTTACTCCAGCCATGGTAAAAGCCGTATTAGACGAATTGGAAAAGTCAAATCCTAAAAATCATTTTACTATTGGCATCATCGATGATGTATCCAATACGAGCCTGGCTTACGACAAAGGTTTCAGCATTGAACCGGAAGAGGTGACCAGGGCATTATTCTACGGTCTGGGTGCCGATGGTACCGTAGGAGCCAATAAAAACAGTATTAAAATCATCGGTGAAAATACAGATCTATATGCCCAGGGATATTTTGTCTATGATTCAAAGAAATCAGGCTCTCAGACGGTTTCCCATTTACGGTTTGGAAAAAACCCCATTCGTTCACCTTATCTGATTACCAAAGCTAACTTCATTGCCTGCCATAAATTTAGTTTTATTGAGGAGGTTGATGTCCTGGAATATGCTCAAAAGGGAGCGACATTTTTACTAAACAGTCCCATCCCAGCCAATGAAGTATGGAACAAACTCCCCCGTTCCACGCAACAAAAAATAATTGATCTGGATATTCGTTTTTATGTGATTGATGGTTCCAAAGTCGCACAGTCAGCTGGAATGGGACGAAGAATCAATACTATCATGCAGACTTGTTTTTTCGCTCTTTCTCGAGTATTGCCGCCCGATGACGCCATTAAGGAAATTAAAAAAACCATAGAAAAAACCTATTTCACCAAAGGTCAAGCCATCATTGATCAAAATTTCAAAGCGGTTGATGAGGCTCTCAGTCATTTGCATCAGGTAGAAGTTCCCAGCGTGGCCAAAGGAAATAAAAAACTCAAATCCCCCATCCCGGATTCAGCCCCGAAATTCGTAAAAGAAGTAACAGCCGCCATGATGGCCGGGAGAGGAGATGATCTACCCGTCAGCAAAATTCCCATTGATGGCACCTATCCCACCGGAACCACGCGCTGGGAAAAAAGAAATATTTCGGAATTTATTCCTGTCTGGGAAAACGACCTCTGTATTCAATGCGGTAACTGTAGTTTTGTCTGCCCGCACTCGGTTATCCGTTCCAAATTTTACAACGAGGCATACCTGGAAAATGCTCCCAAATCATTTAAATCGGCCCCCATCAGCGCCAGGGGATTCCCGGAAACACGATATACCTTGCAAATATACCTGGAAGATTGCACCGGGTGCGGATTATGTGTTGAGGTTTGTCCAGCCATCAGTCTGACAGATAAAAACTTTAAAGCCATCAATATGCGCCCGAAAGATACGGTTTATGAAGAGGAAAAACAAAATGTCACTTTTTTTGAAGTACTTCCCATCAATCGCCGCTCACAAGTGGACTTTGCTTCGGTACGAGGCGCCCAGTTTTTGGAGCCACTTTTTGAGTTTTCAGGAGCCTGCGCCGGTTGCGGCGAAACGCCATATATAAAACTGATTTCCCAACTATTTGGCCCCCGGCTTATTGTGGCTAATGCCACCGGATGTTCCTCTATCTATGGTGGAAACCTGCCGACAACGCCGTGGACGGTCAACCAGGAAGGTAAGGGCCCCGCCTGGTCCAATTCTCTTTTCGAAGACAATGCCGAGTTCGGACTGGGAATGCGAATTACGGCCGATAAACACGTGGAACTGGCCAAAGAACTCCTTTTAGAACTGAAAGAGGATATCGGCGCTGATCTGGTGAACGAATTGCTGAAGGAATCCCGGCAAAACACCGGATTGGAAATCCGTGCTCAGAAAAAGCGCGTGCAGGAATTAAAGGAAAAACTGACGCATATTAATTCGCCCAAGGCCAGAAATCTGGAATCGGTGGTTGATCACCTGGTTCGTCGTAGTATCTGGATCATCGGAGGTGACGGGTGGGCGTACGATATTGGTTCCGGCGGTTTGGATCATGTACTGGCCTGTGGTCGAGATATCAACATCCTGGTCTTGGATACTGAAGTGTATTCCAATACCGGTGGCCAGATGTCCAAAGCCACCCCCCTTGGAGCCACTGCGAAGTTTGCCTACGGTGGGAAACGGGTGGGAAAAAAAGACCTGGCCCTGCAAGCCATATCATACGGGAATGTCTATGTTTCCAGAGTGGCCATGGGGGCCAATCCTCAGCAAACACTGCTGGCATTTAGAGAAGCGGAAGCATATCCCGGCACATCCATAATTCTGGCATACTGCCATTGTATTGCGCACGGTTACAATATGCAAAAAGGCTTAACGCAACAGCAGCTTGCCGTCGCCAGCGGATATTGGCCATTGATTCGCTATAATCCAAGTTTACGCCAAGAGGGAAATAACCCGTTTGTACTGGACTCTATCCGTCCCAGGATCAATCTAAAGGAATTTGCCTATAATGAAATGCGCTATAAAATCCTGCAAAAAACCCATGCTGATGAAGCCGATCATTTAATGGATATCGCTCAGAAATCTCTGGATCTCCACTGGGCAACCTACGAAATGATGGCCTCCCTGGATGCCTCTTCCTTCAGTCCGGTGGAATAAAAGACATGTAAAATGTAGAGACAGAAAACGGCCTGTCTCTACTAAATGTT
This sequence comes from bacterium, assembly GCA_041556995.1. Classification (GTDB taxonomy): domain Bacteria; phylum SAR324; class SAR324; order XYD2-FULL-50-16; family XYD2-FULL-50-16; genus JAHJTV01. Next base: position 27,822 of record JBFFHJ010000068.1, read on the forward strand.
TCTCTGATTCTGTTTGTACCTGCCCTCATCTTTGCGGATTTTCCCTTGCTTTTTGATCGTGGTTGAGGTCAATGCCAAGGTGAAAAAAAGCCAAAATGCTATTTTTTTCTAATTTAGATATGATTTCAATCAGGGAGCGATGGTGAAACACTGTTTTTTATTGATTGGTATGGTCCTCATTTTTTTATCGATTCCTAAGTGTTGGAAACATAAAAATGGAAAACTCAACTTGACAGGCATTGGTTGCTGTATCTAATATTATAAGCACAACTAAAAAGGGAAAAAACGATATGCCACATTTTAAATTGGAAGACTCAGTCGGTTTTGTTATTAATACAGCTGCCTCAAGAATTAAAGGTCGATTAGCGCGAGCTTTTAAAACCAACGGTTTTAACGTATCATCGGAGCACTGGGTCGTACTAAATTGTCTTTGGGAGGAAGATGGTCAAACCCAGAGTAATATTGCAATTAAAATTGTCAAGGACAAGACAAATGTCACTCGTATCCTCGACGTCATGACAAAAAACAAGCTGATTGAACGGCGTAATCACGAAAGTGATCGCCGAAGTTTTCGAGTCTTTTTAACCGAGAAAGGCAAACAACTTAAAGATGAGCTGATACAGCTGGCAGTTGAGGTTAATAAAGAATGCCTGCAAGGTTTTAGTGCTGATGAACTCCATATTCTGACCAGCTTGATGAAACGCATCAATCGAAATTGCATGTAAGCGGAAAACCGGATCTATTCTTTATTCGATATAATAACAGATTACGCAGGGTTTTATTGCCTGAAAAGATAAATCATTATGGTTTTCGACAATTAACACTATCGCAGGTTCCCACAGCATTAGGGCTTAATTGGAGATTAACGGAGCAATGGGAGCCATGTCATTATGGCTCCCATGTTCCAGAGGCTGACGTATGGACTAGTTGAGTTCTTTTAGGATAGATTCAGTAACTTCCTTAATGGATGCGGAGCCATCAACAGAAATTACTTTTGCACCACCGGCTTTTTTAAAATAGTTTACAGCTGCCATTGTACCTGTATCGGTATCATAGTAAATATCATGTCGCTTGTTAATGGCGTCTTCATCCTGATCATCGGCACGAGCACTTAGCTCTCCGCCACAAACGCGACAAACCAGTTTACCGTCTTTTTCGACCGGCTTAATGGCTTCAAATGCGATATGATTGGGATGATTGTTGTCAATGGCACACAAACGTCTGCCCATAATACGCTCTTTAGCGATTTGACGATCCAGTACGATTTCTACAACATAATCCAGTTTCATACCGGCTTCGTTCAGGGAACTGTCTAGTGCTTCCGCTTGGGCTTTTGAGCGCGGAAATCCATCCAGAAGCCAACCTTTATCTTTAGACTTTGCAAGAGTTTCCAATACCATCGGAATTGTAATTTCATCAGGAACAAGATCTCCTTTATCGATATACTCTTTAGCTTTCATTCCGAGTTCAGTTCCACCTTTGATGTGCTCTCGAAAAATCGCACCGGACTCAATATGATCAACTCCGTATTTATCTTTAACAATAGCGCCTTGAGTTCCTTTTCCACTTCCGTTAGGTCCGAATGCCAGAATATTGACAGCCATAGTTTGTCTCCATTATGCCAGAATGTTACATTTTAATGTAATTTTTCATTTTATCAATGATATTACCGACTCAATATATCCACTTATGATCAACCAACTAAGTCTTGGACCATTCACGGTTACATCGGTAAAGAAATTACGATGAACGATAATTACTCGTTGTCGTTGATATCACGAGCAAAGGTCGAGCTATTCAACGCTGAAAGCTTTGATTGTAAAAAGATAATTCAAAAATGTCAGCAAACTTAACTCATGAATTAGATTTCCATCAATAAGAAAACCTAAAAAGTGATTTATCAACCAAAAATGCAAAACGAAAAACATTTTAAGAGCATGAAGAGAATGCTTACGAAAAATGATCCTGATGATTATCCTACACATCATCTCATTGGCCTTGACTAAAACAAATTCATGGTTTAGGTTTTGTTTTTACGTCATAGAAATCATACAAATTTACATCAAGTCGGTTTTAAAATGAGCAACCAGCGTCTCAGAAAAAATCAGTTAAGAAACAGCCCACCGCTGTTTACCGACTTGCTGCGTCAATCTTTTCTCACTATAAATCCTCTTAATACCCGACCATCACAGGTAGGAATTATTTCTGGTATTGTGATTATAATTAGCCTGATTATTATCGGCTAAGAGGACACCAGAGGCAATTCCAGTTTCAAAAAACAAATCAGAAACGGGGGTTGACCTCCGGAAAGTGAAGAAATTTGTTTTTTAAACATTAGCCTTAGACGGTTCATGAATTTTGGTTTTTCCACAGGTCGATCTTATTTCATCCATTTTTTGACGGGTGAATTGTGCTTGATGGTTCAATCTGTATGGTCTTGGCTAATGGTTCTATCCCTCGCTTTTTTATCAATCTGTTCCCTTATATCTTTAACCGGAATCGAATCTGGTATTATTCTGTCTATTGTTATCCTGATAATCGGTATTGTGATTATTTCAATCATTATTGAGATAATTATCATCGGCCTGATTATCATTGTGGGACGATAGATAGAACCAGGGGCGATTTCGAAATCAATCAAATAAAAATTCAAACATTCGAATCGGAATCAGCTCCTGTATGGCGAGGTTTATTTTAAATCTGACTTTCCAGGAGAATACAGCATGGTAACTGCTTTGTTGAATGAATCACCGGCTGATATCGGTGAAACTGAGTCGAAAAGCCCGAAACATCATAATATTTCTTTATCTCAGTTGTGTACCGGTAGCGAACTGTTTTTTAAGGCACTTATTAATGAAGGGGTCGATACGATTTTTGGGTATCCCGGAGGGAAAGTCCTGGGGTTATATGATAAAATGCTGGATTTCCCACAAATAAAACATGTGCTGGTCAGCCATGAACAGGGAGGAACACATGCGGCGGATGGTTATGCTCGAGTCACCGGCAAACCGGGAGTTGTAATTACAACTTCGGGGCCGGGTGCGACCAACACTATAACGGGAATTGCCAATGCCGAAATGGATTCTATTCCCCTGGTTGTGTTTACCGGACAGGTTGAGATGCCTTTGATAGGTAAAAAAGCATTTCAGGAATCCAATATCATCGATATTACCCGGCCCATAACCAAGTACAGTTATCAAGTGCCCCATGTTGATCAGCTTGTTGATATCATTCACCAGGCATTTTACATTGCTACTTCCGGTAATCCGGGACCTGTCGTAGTTGATCTGCCAAAGGATATTCTGGTGGATACGGCATATTATTCCAGGGCGGAAACAAATGAATTGAATGAAAATCAAGGAGTACAGCCCGACATAACCAGACAAATAAAGCAGGCTTCAGAACTGATAAAGGAAGCTGAACGTCCTTTGATCTATGCCGGGGGAGGTGTTGTTTTGGGAAATGCCGGGAAGGAGTTAGTATATTTCGCCCAAAAGGCCAATATTCCGGTTACTACAACCTTGATGGGATTAGGAGCATTTCCCGAGAAAAATCCCCTTTCTCTTGGTATGCTGGGTATGCACGGAACATGGTATGCCAATATGGCCGTTCACGATTGCGATCTTTTAATTGCGATGGGAGCCCGATTTGATGACAGGGTTACCGGAGAATTAAACGGCTTTTCTCCCAAATCTCGAAAAATTCATGTAGATATCGATCCATCGTGTATCGGTAAAAATGTAGCGGTAGATATTCCCATCATCGGGCATGTTAAGCCAATTCTACAGCAGTTGACCGAAAATATTGTTTCTCAGAAAAGAGATCGATGGTTGGCGACCATAACAGATTGGAAACAGAATCATCCATTAATCTATGAAAAAAGCAAAAATGAAATCAAACCACAATATATTATTGAACAAATATCAAAAATGACTAAAGGAAACGCTATTATTGTGACAGACGTGGGCCAGCATCAAATGTGGGCGGCGCAATTTTATGAGTTTATAAAGCCACGGTCGTTGGTTACATCCGGCGGCTTAGGCACCATGGGTTTTGGCCTGCCTGCTGCTATCGGTGCGTCAGTGGCAAATCCCAATGCAACAGTTGTTTGCATTTCAGGAGATGGTGGTTTCAGAATGACCTCCTGCGAATTATCTACGGCCGTTCATTACGGGTTACCCATTAAAATTGTTATTATAAACAACGGCGGTTTGGGGATGGTGCGCCAGTGGCAACGTTTCTTTTTTAATCGGCGTTATTCCCATTCCAATCTTAAAAATACCAACCCGGATTTCATCAAACTGGCCAAGAGCTACGGTGCTATTGGATTGCGAGCACAAAAACCGGAGGAAGTTGATTTTGTACTTAAAAAGGCATTTGACATCAAAAATCGACCGGTAGTGATGGAATTTGCAGTATCACCGGATGAGGATGTGTATCCAATGGTTTCGCCTGGTAAATGCTTGCATGAAATGGAGGAGTATAAATGAAGATCATTGTAACCCTTTTGCCAAAGCATCAGTTGGTATTGGTTTTAGCTGATCCTTTGGTGGCTGCGTAGAGCCGCCCTATTATTTGTTAACTGTATCAATCAGCAATGTATATCACGATAACAGAAAGCAGAGCTTAACTTAACCATATAAATTATCAAGGAATTTGAAATGGAACCTATAAATGTATTTTTACTGGATACAACATTAAGGGATGGATCACAAGGCGAGAATATATCGTTTTCGGTGGATGATAAGCTGGCCATTGCCCAAAAACTGGATGAATTCGGTTTTCATTATATTGAAGGCGGTTGGCCGGGATCGAATCCCAGAGACATTGAGTTTTTTCAACGAGCAAAAGAACTGAATTTTAAAAACGCCCGGCTTACAGCATTTAGCAGCACACGTCATAAGGATAAACCGGTAAACCGAGATCCCAATATTGTTGCTTTGCTGGAGGCAGAAACACCAACGGTTACCATTGTGGGTAAATCTTGCTGCCGCCATACGGAATCTGCATTAAATACGACGCTTGAAGAAAATCTAGCTATGATTGAGGAAACAGTTTCGTTTTTAAAGCTGAAGGGCAGGGAGGTCATTTACGACGCAGAGCATTTTTTCGATGGATACTATCATAATCCTGAATATGCCATTAAAACCCTTTTAGCTGCCCAAAGGAGCGGAGCGGATGTGTTAGTCTTGTGTGACACCAATGGTGGAATGCTACCGCATCAGATTGTGGATGTTATCAAACAGGTCAAAGCTGCCGGATTAATCCACCTGGGAATTCATACTCACAATGATTCGGAATTGGCGGTGGCCAATACCTTGATGGCAGTGCAAAATGGTGTTGAGCATGTTCAGGGAACCATCAACGGGTTCGGGGAACGGTGCGGGAACGCCAATTTATGTGCCATTATTCCCAATCTTCAGCTCAAATTGAAGATCAATGTGGTTTCACAAAAAAATCTGCGGCAATTGACGTTTTTATCGGGTTTTGTTAATGAAATCGCCAATGTTTCTCCCAATCGTCAGATGTCGTTTGTGGGAAAAAGTGCATTTACTCATAAGGCCGGGCTTCATGTTAGTGCAGTGAAAAAATCCACCCAGTCCTACGAGCATGTTTCCCCTGAACTGGTTGGAAACCAAAGACGATGTCTTGTTTCCGACCTGTCGGGTAGGAGCAATATCGAAACAAAAGCTGTTGAGTTGGGGATGGATGTAGAATCCGTTAGAGAATATATGCCGAAAATATTAAGAGAACTTAAAAACAAGGAAAACGAAGGGTATTCATATGAAGCGGCTGATGGTTCATTCGAATTGATGATGAAGGAGATAACTCAAAAATGGCAACCAAGTTTTGAGCTGGGTGGCTTTAGAATACTAATGGAAAAAGACAAACATGGTAGTCCCCGTTCCGAAGCCACAATACGGCTGAAAGTAAACGGTGTGACGGAGCACATTGCGGCGGAAGGTAATGGGCCGGTACAGGCCTTGGACATTGCCTTGAGAAAAGCGCTTTGTAGTTTTTATCCTGAGATAAATGATGTCCATCTATCTGATTTTAAAGTAAGAGTATTGAATCAAAAAGGAGGGACCGGGGCAAAGGTCAGGGTACTGGTCGATTTTTACGGGCAAAATCAGAGATGGGGAACAGTTGGGGTATCGGAAAATATTATCGAAGCCGGTTGGCAAGCGTTAACCGACGGCTATTCCTGTTTTTTATTACGCAAAAAAACAGTCGAGGTAAAGATTAAAAATGATCTTAAGGTCGGCTAAAAAATTGGTTCACATTCTGTTTACAAAATATCCGTTGTTTTTGGGACTTTTATATACAGATTATGTGAAGTTTTTTTAACGATCCTTTAGTGTATAAATAATTGGGAAGCCGAGGCATCCCAAATAAGTCATCTTATTGCATAAACGAGGAGATCAACAATCCGCAGCATCCGGCTCCTCCAATAACAGCGACCGAAGCTACTCCGGCTCCCCCGACTGCAAAACCGGCATACAGCATGGCTTGCCCTGCACTGGTAGCTGCAATAAATCCACCAAACAATCCGACAATAATGCTGATGGTCATAATGGCAGCACCTATTTTCTGACGACCCCCGGTTTTAGGGAGATCATCTGTTGCCATGATGTCTGTCCATAACAATTCCCATTTTTTTATTCTTGGATATAGAATCAACATTAATGGAATTCCAAGCACTATGGATGGGATAATGTTATTGATGGAAATAATACCGGCTAACGCGGCAAACGGCACCATATTCAGCAAATCCAACCCCCAACCGATAACCAGGGCGCAAGCACCGGTTCCTAATGCTGCGGCTATGATATAGGCCAGGATTTTGTTAGGGGATGTCAGGTTGGGTTCACTATCCGCTTTTGATACGATACCGATATTCATCCATATTTTGTAAGGAACATAAGCGAACATAAAATTCCCCAAAAAACCAAAAAGACTGCCGATGCCCAATGATCCGAAAAAATCACCAATCAAGTTACCAATAGCTGCTCCCCATGCACCAGCCGGCCCAAACAACAAGCCAAAAACCACCGGTAGAACACTGGCCGGCCTGATTTCTGTAATTCCGGGAATTAAGACCAATGCTTTGAAGGGAATCAATAATGCTGCATAGAGACCCGCACATAAGGCCACCAGCACAACCATTTTTGTCTCTTTCCACATTTTAAAAACGTCACCCATCTTTCACTCCTTTATTTTATTGCAGGTTTCCAAACGGCAGGCGTATAAATACCTTTCACTGAGTTATGTCACTCTGTTTTTCCAACTCATGCCCAACAATGTTGAATTATTACGATATCACAAATAAAAATCCATTTAGAAATGTTCACTTAACTGTATATCTTATATATCCATGGCCGTTGATATTACATAATTCTACTCAAGCCGTCAAGTAAAGGAAAAAATTCCAGCGTGTTCCATGTTTGGGGATACTGTTTTAGAAAAATGCCCAAGGCTAGAAACAACACCGTCATCAGCATCATTATCACATCCGGTTTTCGCAGTTTAATTTCCAGATAGTTTGTTCTTTGGCTGTTGTACCCGAATCCTTTTGATTCCAGGGCCATGGCAAATACATTGGTCCCGCGAATAACTGAAATGACGGTAGGGATCAATAGAGGAATGTATTTCTTAAGTTTTTGATAAAAGGAACCGGAATCCAAATCCAAACCTCGCGACTTTTGTGCTTGTATAATGGTAGAAGCGGTGGCTACGATGGTCGGGACCAACCTTATGGCTGTTGAAAAGGCAAATGCACCTCTATAGGGAAGTTTTAGTTTTACCAGACCCAGGGATATCTCCTCGATTTTAGTTGAACTCAGAAAAACCATGCCCGCAATGATCATGATGTCGAACTTGATACCTGTGGCAATACCGAACAATATGCCTTCTTTGGTGATGGGCCCCAAAAGCACTGTATCACCTCCTTTCATAAGAGACCAAATGACGATGGAAAACAGGGCAATCATAATCAAGACAAAGCGAATCCGTTTCAGATTGGACAAGGTCCGACCGGAATGCGCATAAACCAGGACAATAATCCCCAGAACACTCAAAACCGGGATGGAATAAAACATCAAGGCGAGGATAAAAGTAACAAACATGATAAATAACTTGCAGCGGGGATCAAGCCGATGCAGATAAGTATCTTTATCCAGGTATAAAAACATATCCATGGCTACGTTCCCTCCTTCACACATGATTGTAATTCATCGATTGATAATACGGTTTTGCCCAGCTGATTGCTAAAACTGACAATATTTGGTGTTTTAAGATGACAGTTTAATAGTTCTTTTTCCCTGGCGAATATCTCTCTGGCTGGTCCGAACATTACCAGCTCACCTTTATCGATAACAGCTACTTTGTGAGCATACTCGGATACTACCCACATGGTATGCGTAATCATGATAATCGTATGACCATTCTCGTTGAGCTGTTTAATCAACGACATCATCTTTTTTTGCTCTTTATAATCCAACCCGGTGGTGGGCTCATCTAAAATAATGACTTTCGGTCGAGCTGATAGGATTGACGCCACAGCCACTCGCTGTCGATTGCCCTTTGTCAGGCAAAATGGATCTTCTTTTTCATAACCTTCCAAACCAACTGCTTTCAAGGCTTCCCCAACCCTGCTTTGTATCTCCTCATCGCTACATCCCCTGATTCTAGGACTGAAGGATACTTCTTCATAAACGGTATCGGCAAAAATCTGGTGATCCGGGTTCTGAAATACATAACCGATATCTTCTCCTATCTCAAATATAGATGATTTTTGCGTATTTTTTCCGGCAACCACTACTGTTCCTTCGGTGGGTGTTAATAATCCGTTCAGGTGTTTAGCCAGTGTTGTTTTACCGCTGCCGTTATGTCCCAGAATAGCGATAAACTCCCTTTCACGGATGTCAAAATTAATATTGTTAATGGCTTGAAATCCACCGGGATAAACATGTTTCAGGTCACTGATACTGATAATGGAATTACCATACATTTCCTCTCTTTTACCGTCCTTTTCCACCAGGGCCTGATATGCGGTTTCATTGATGTTTAATCCCAGTTCCCGGAACGTTTTCAGACCATCATTCGGAGTTAGAGGGAGCTGTTCCTTGGGAATCGATTCGAATGTGCTGAAGAACTTGGTGATCTGGAGCGGCATGATGCCAATATCATCCATTTTTGCTACGTCACGTAACAGTTCACCAGGATCTCCATCGCAGATAATTTGGCCGTCAAACAAAAATATCAGTCGATCTGCCGATAAAGCTTCTTCGGTTTCGTGTTCGATGATGACCAAGGATAGCTCGGATTGTTTTCTGAGTTCATCGGCGATGTCAAAAATTTGCTGTTTTCCTAGGGGATCAAGATCGGTGGTGGGTTCATCCATACAAATGATTTTTGGTTGGGTTGCCAAAACAGAACCAATGGCAAGTCGTTGTTTTTGGCCACCTGACAAGGTGGCTGGATGCCGGTTTTCAAATCCTTCAAGTTTTATGATGCTTAATATCTGGGGAATTCGTTTTTGTATCTCTGATCTTTCAACGCCGAAGTTCTCCGGTCCAAACGCAATCTCCAGCGTCGTATTGGTGGAGAACAATTGGGATTCGAAATCCTGGAATACCAAACCGATCTCTTTTGCCATTTTGCTGACTGGATAGTCCTTGGTCGATTTCTGGTTGATACGAACGTCACCTTGGTATTCCCCCCGCATAAAGTGAGGGATAAGCCCGTTCAGGCAGTTGGCCAAAGTGGATTTTCCAGCTTGGCTGGGCCCCATGATCATAATAAACTGACCTTTTTCCACCGACAGGTTGATACCTTTTAAAACCGCAATATCCGGATTATACTTGTAACTGAATTTCAGATTTTGAATATCTATGGCTTTATCATTTAGAACAGTCGGTTTATTCGCTTGCTCCAAAATTTTCACTCCCTTGTATAGGTAAAACAAAAAATGAAAGTTTTCTCTATAATATCAATAGGAACTGTGGGTTTTAGGGATAATACGTATCACTAATATCTGTGAAATTCAATTCTTTTATAGTTTTTTAATGGATTCTTTGATCTTATTCCAAAACGCGATTGTTTCAAAGTTATTCAGATTAAACAAAAATATAATCAGTGAAATATGTGGTTTCAACTCAAATCTCAATGCATTAGCCGTATTTTTTTGATACTGCAACTCTAATCATCATATTTCAGTAGCCCGGTGTGCATGATAAGTTTCCATTCACCATTCACCTTGGTATATGTTTTACCGGCTCTTCCAAGCCAATGGAAGTCGTTGCCTTCTTTATCACGCCAGAGTGTATCGACATCCACCACTGCGAATGCACCATCACTTTGCTCCGAAACAATGATCTTTCGAGTAATCCGTTTGTTATGAACCAAGGTATAGTTGTCAAACAAATCTTGCCACCCTTGTTTCCATCGGTTCCAGTCATATCTTCCCCATGTTAATTCCCAATTTATCGGATCATGTGAACGATTATCAGGTGGCCAGGGCCAGACCATATCCGGGTGAAAAATCGTTACCAGTGTTTCAGCGTCTTTATTGTCCCACGCTTTTGTTTCACGATCTACCATTTCTTGAATTTCCTTCACGATTTCTTCCATTTTTTCTCCGATGTTGCATATATAATATGGCCTAAAACAATCAATATTTTAATATTTTTTGTCAATTCGACAAAGTTAAGTGTGTTTAACCTTTTAAAATATTGGGTCGAACATTAAATTGGTAGATGAATTCAAAGGGATTGTCCAGTTGGAAAGTAAGATAGTATAGGGCTAGCACTGCTCTTTAACTATAAGTATATTAGTACATTCGAATTTTGGACTTATGGATAGCATGCTGGGTAGGTATGGAATTGAAGTCAGGCTGTTATTATTATGTTCATTTGTTAAAAGCTTGGAATCAGTCCTGGCTCCAACTTTAGACAAAAACAAGCCTGATTCCAAATAATAAAATTATGCTTCTACAGTTGTCATGTTTTTTACGTATATTCGGCCAAAAACAATCAAACTTTCAATAATCATCCAGATTTCTAGCAGAACAACAATCAATCCTATCACGAAGAGTAACCATTTCCCGCTATAAAAATAATTTACCAGGTTGATTTTTATGGCCCAACTGGTCATGATTAACATAAAAATCATGGGAATAGCAGTAAAAAAAATAGGTTCTTTACGACGAGCCAGGTAAATTGTAACCACTAAAAGAGCTAATCCGGCTAAAAGCTGATTACAGGCGCCGAATAACGGCCAAAGCGTCAAAGCTCCTTTTCCGTCGACACCGGTTGAAAAAGCCAATATTAACGCTGTTCCCACAGCAATAATGGTGGCCGGATGTTTCTTCGACACACTGGGCAAATTAACTGCCAAAGCAATTTCGGATACAATATAACGCTGAAGCCTGGTAGCCGTGTCAAGCGTTGTAGCTGCAAACGAAGTAACAAATACACCCATAATTGTAATAATAATCTCAAAAGGAATACCGAGCGAAGTTATCATGTTGGATGCACCCACGACAAAAGCTTTTATCTTGGAGTTCAAACCCGCTGCTGCCCCCCAACTGGAATAATGATGATTAAACGCCGCCACACCGTCAAAGGTTTGACCGCCTTCGGACAGTCCCAGAGCTAATCCTGCACCACATGCGATAATCACGAATGTGGCCAGCATACCTTCCATTAACATTCCACCAAACCCAATGGACAGAGCGCTGGTTTCATTATCACATTGTTTGGAGGAGGTTCCCGAGGATACAAGACTGTGAAATCCCGAAATGGCTCCACAAGCTATGGTAATAAACAACATCGGCATAAACGGAGGTGCTCCAGCAGGTGATGGATTAAACTGCGGAGCCGTCATGGTCGGATGAGCAATAAGCACGCCCAGTCCCAATAATCCCAAAGCGATAAACAGCTGATGAGAATTTATATAGTCTCTCGGTTGCAGTAAAGTCTGGACCGGAAGAGTGGATGCAATATAAGCATACACCAATAGGATGATCACCCATACTCCCATTGGTTCCAAGCCGAAAAGGGAAGGCATTTTTAAGGGAACATACGCACCAATCACCACTGTGACATACATCATAATTACGGCAATGATTCCCATGGTGGTATGACTGGCACCCTTTTTATAAATCATATAGCCGAGCCAAACAGCAATCGGTATCTCCAACCACACTGGAATTACCGCTTGCGGGTACATGGAGAACACAACTGCGATAACAACACCAAATATGGCTACTACAATCAACAATAACAGAAAGATGATCAACAGAAACATTATCCTTATTCGTCTATTGATCATATCGGAAGCAATATCACCGATGGATCGTCCCTGTTTGCGGAGCGATACAACCATGGCACCAAGATCATGAACCGCTCCCATAAAAATGGACCCCACCAACACCCAAATCATGGCAGGTACCCATCCCCAGATAATAGCAATAGCGGGTCCGACAATTGGTCCAGTTCCAGCGATGGATGTAAAATGATGACCAAACAGAATAGGGCGGTTAGTGGGAACATAATCGACGTCATCCTTCAACTCCTCACTGGGGACTTTTGCATTTTCATCAAGCTTAAAAATCTTTTGTCCTAAAAATTTACCGTACGTTTTATAGGCAATGATATATAAAATGGCGGTCGCCGCCGCCAATAAAGCTGAGTTCATCTTTTCTCCTCTTTTATTGGTTTTTCACTTGCATTTATTACTCAAACAACACCCGACACCGATCTAAATTTGTTGTCCGCAATTAGTCTGATAATCCTTAATCCGAAAGCTAGCAATTGACCTGTAATACCATTTTCCTGGCTGGTAGCAGCTCATTTACAAGGTGACATTAGTGTGCGATATTACGATTGTCAAGTAAAAATTTCAATTGGATACATGACAGTTAACTGATGTTTATGCGAATACGAAATGTGTCTAATCTACCATATCCATTGCTTTTAGTTCTGAGAGAGATCCTTCGTCGTACCTCCTCAGGATGATAGGAAACTGGCCTACTGATCGACAAAGAATCCGTGTTCATTGGGACAGGATAAAAATCCTAAAATGTGAGTTATTACTTATAAAACCCAAAATGTGTTTTTTTTTGTCTACAATATTGATTGCAATAAAAAGATATAAAAATAGTCGCAGATTAGTCATCTGATGAAGCCAGCATTTGTTAACAATTTATATTGTGAAAATTGAAGATTAATTGCATAATCAACAAAATAAGACCTAAATTTGTTGGTGCTGGTTCATGTTGTTATTTTGACTAATAATCATAATTTCAGGTTGGTTAATTCACGTCTAGCAAACCCCGATTTACTCGAAAACGGTGGAAAGAGAGAAAAAGCGTATGAGTGAAAGCCCCGGTAAAATGACACTGTTCCAACAAGAAGTAGAAAGAGTTCATCAAATACTGAGCAATGAAATCTATTCAGGTCAGCGTTTACCGCATGAACGTTTGGTTGAAAACAATCTTGCCGAAAAATACAAAGTCGGACGAATGGTTATCAGGCAGGTGTTAAGCAACCTGAAAACCATCGGCCTGGTAGAAATTGAACCCTATAAGGGGGCGACCATCGCTGCCGTAACCATCGATCGCATTCGGGAAACTTATGAAATTGTTGCTGTATTGGAAGGCTATTCGACCAAATTAACAGCCGAGAGAATTACAGACACCCAACTTCAAGAGCTTTCCGATGTTTTGGTGGAACAGCAACAGATTACAAACTGTAAACCAACAGAATGGCAATCCGTGAACAAAAAGTTCCACCGGATTATCAATAGAAGCTGCGGCAACGACAAGCTAATACAACTGATTCGACAACACGTTCAATTTACCAATTTCTGGTTTTTGGTAGTGGCGGTTTCCGAATTCGAGCAGCAATTTAATGAGCACCAAGCCATAGTAAAAGCTCTTAAAAAACGAGATCCTATTGAAGCGCGTAAAAGTATGGAACACCATATCATATCAATCTGTGATTTTGTTGTTGAGCATATGCAGAAAAACATGCCTGTCGGTATGTTTCGCAAAACGTAATGTAATTTGGGGGTC
>JBFFHJ010000069.1:0-41002 GCA_041556995.1 bacterium
ATTTTTTCCCCCTCCTTCTCTTCTTTTTTTTCAAGCCACCAACCCGGTGAATAATAAATGCTGGTTGAGTCTTTTCGCTGTTCCTCCATCCATTCCTGCCGCTCTTCCCAGCTCATTTGATGATAGGTTTTTTTGTGGTCTCTGTATCTCAGCATGGGATCAAACGTATTATTATCAACAATGTAGATTTTTCCCTCCCACAGCGCATCCATAATGACTTCAAGTGCTTTTTCCCTTGGCATGTCCAGAGGATTTTCGGGAAATATCTTTTTGTTTCGCATAACGTCTTTGAATCCCAGGGGTGGAAATCGGTTATCAAGGGCTTTTCCGATGATATATTCTGCATCATATTTTGGATAAACCAGATATTTCAGGTGATGCCATTCAATTTCGTGTTTTGTAAGCAGTTCTCTCATGTTAAGGTCTGGTTAAGGGTTGACAAATGATTTTTTGAAAATAGTGAAATGTTATTAACGTTATGTTTTATAACGTGCGTTTTGGCTGATCAGCCTGTATCAGCTATTGATTCGTTTATACTGGAAGATGGATTTTTTTGATCCATCGGGTGTGTATGTATGCTCGATTTGAGAATACGTCAGGTTGACAATGACTTTTGTGTAGTCCTCTTCAAAGGAAAACCTGACTTTCCTGACCACTACCTGTTTTAAATGAATACTCAGGAACACCTCACCATCATCCGTTAAACAGGAGATGATCCCTTCATCTATTTCCTGACCTTCTGTCAGGGAGACTAAAAAATTGGGAACGCTTCGGTCGTATTTCTTGACCAGGGTTACCCCGCTGCATTCAACAGCAGGACGGATATCATTCTGTTGCAGCAAGGTGATGTTGTCCATTTCGCTGGGTGCCTCATACTCTTGCATTACCCGGTCGATGGAGATTTCACCTTCATGATTGTTGATTGTGTTTTCGCCCTGGATGCCTGTCAGATTCAAAGAATAAAAATGTGTCATGTTACCTCTTTTATATTATCTCTTGTTTTTTTACCAGTTTGGGTTGTCAACGGTTTTTCCAAAAACAGATGGTTGGATTTTAAACGGATCTGTTTTTTTCCAGGTTCAACAATCAATAAAAAACCTGGAATTTGATATCGGGTCTGAAAGCAGGTCATTTATATCATTTTTCCTGATGAAGGTCATAAACAGTCAGTTTTATTTTCTCTGTTTTCTGGTGAACGGGTGACGTCCGGTTTTCCGTTCTGATCTGAATTTTTTGCTGAGTAACAACGGTTACAGGATGGAATCGTAACGCAATTATAAAATAAACTCAATATGTTGCTTATCTTCCCAATATTAAAGGGATCTCTGATGGTCATTTTGGTTAACAAAATAACCTGAATCGAATTTTAAAAATTTCATGGAGCGATCCTTGACTTTTTGATCACAATTGAGCCTGAAAATTAACTGTTTTTGTTGATTTTTTTCAATTTAAAGAGAGTAATTAAGAAAAATATTTGACTTATATTGGGATTCGTCGATATTTCAGACTGATTTTTAGAAATTCTCCAGTATTAATTACTACTTTCAAATGTTTTTTTATAGGGATTTTATAGGGTTTTTTGGAAGATTTTGAGTCAACAGTAAAGAAAAATAGTGGGGTGGTGGTATCACCGTTTCCGTTATACACTGTGTAATCCGCTGCATCATCGATGGAGTCAGGATAATCGTCGGTCGATCCCCGGATTAAGACACCATCAAAATTACTACTGGGGTTTTGCCAGGATAGAGTGATGACCCCATCTCCTGATGCATCGGTTCCAGGTGTGGCCATGAAGGAATACACATCATAGAGATGGGTTGGGGTGGTGGTTCCATCGCCATCATCATGCTGTGGTGAGACTGTCCCGGTGCTACCTTCGGCGATGATTATTTTTTCCAGATCCGCAGCGGTCAGGGCCATGTGGGAGAACTCCAGGTGACCGCTTCCTGTCAGGAGCACTGTGGCGTAGCCTTCCAGGTTAATACCACTGAAAAAGGGTGACAACGGCCGATCTGTAGGTGATGTGCAGGGTTAATGTGGCGTCGTTGCTCACTACAAGCCCGTCCATAAAATACCGGGTTATAAGGGTATTTTGAATTTGATTTTCTAAAAATGAGTCCTTTTTCAAGCCTGTTGTATTGCAAAACGTTTTTTCATGGCAACTTTTTTTTGAGTTACATTCCAACTGGCACCGTGATCAGCTGAACTGAATATAGCCAATCACGATACAGGATCTTTTTCAGGCGACAAGTTTCTCTCGCACTATTTCAGAGATTTCTTTAACTTGCATAAGATCTTCAAGTTTTTCAGCTTTGAGAGCATCTTCAAGCATTACAGCACATCCAGGACAAGCAACTGCCAGCACCTGGACACCGATAGCCCTGGCTTCCCTTACTCTTGTCCGTGCCGGGGCATCTGTTCCTCCTCCGAGTAGATCTGAATAAAGGTTGCCGCCCCCACCACCACAACAGAGCGTATTTTGCAGATTTCTATCCATTTCCACAAATTCAACATCAGGTAATGATCCCAAAACCATTCGGGCTGACCAGTATTCAGCGTTATGCCTTCCCAGGTAACATGGATCGTGGTATGTTATCTGAACAGATTTTCCCGTCGTATCAAAGGTTGCATCTTTGATAAAAGCCCCCAGGAGTTGTGTATAGTGAAAGACATCGAATTGACCACCCAATAATGGATAATCATTTTTCATGGCATTGAATCCATGTGGGGATAGGGTTATAATTTTTGTCACATCCAGCCTTTGAAATTGGTTTATATTTTTTTCAGCCAGATATTTAAACAGTTCGGTTTCTCCCATAGCCTTTGCTTCATTTCCATCCGATACTTCTTCCTGTCCAAGTATACCGAAAGATACGCCTCTATTTTTCAGCAGGCTGGCCACTGATTGTGCGATCTCTTGACCACGGCTGTCATAACTGCCTACATCACCAATATATAAAAGGTATTCCTGATCGGAAAACAGCTCGATATCCAAATCCTTCGCCCAGTTATCCCGTTTTGTCGGAGATATGCCATAGGGATTGCCATGACTTTGGAGTTTCGTCAGGCAGTCTCTGATAGGCTTGGGAACTTTCCCCTGGTTAACAAGTACTTCCTTGCCGGCGGTAAATGCATGTACGAGAAGATCCTTGAATTTAGGGAAAGCACACTGTTCCACACAGTTACGACATGTGGCGCAGGAAAACATTATCTCCTGAAACCGTTTGGTTGATTCGACCTTTTTGTCCAACATTGCTCGCAGTAACCACATCCGTCCACCGGGAGAGAACGATTCAAACCGGTATTTCAGATAGGAGGGGCAGTTCAGATCGACACTGTTCCCTGGAAACTTGCAGTATCCGCAGCGAAAACACCTGTGTAAGATTTCTTCATATTCCATTATTTTTCCTCCCAATTTCCAGGATTCATGATTCCTTTTGGATCCAGCATCGATCGTACTCTGTTCATCAATGCAAACATCTGAGGGTCCATTTTTCTGATAAGCTGTTTCTGGGCCGGTACTTCAGCCTTCCAAGGGATTCCTCCTATTTCGACAACAAACTCGTTGGTTGCCTCCAGTGCATCCTGTGCTCTTTTTACACTGTCAGGATCAATACGATTGAATCCATATGCAAAGTAGAACATCATACAGTGATTTATGCCGATTATTCGAGACCCGAATGAATAGGCAGTTTTTCTCTGCTCTCCAATTTCCAGGGCTTTCCGGCTTACTTCAGGGTAAAAATCTACGGGCATGATAGCCCCGACATATTCAAATCCGCCCCCTTTTTGAGTATCAGCAAATTGGGAAAGTGTTTTTGAAGGCACTTGTAAAAAGTTTGCTTTCATAGGCGCCGGCAGCATCATAAAACCGGCTGTTTTTTCATCCATATATTTTTTTAAGGATGCTCGTATCAGATTACGCTTCCAAACCAATTCCTCCTTTGTCTGTGCTCCCCAGGCAATATTGCAGTGAAAAAAACCGGCTGCCCATTTTGGTTTTGGGGTGACCCAGGTTGTTATGTCTTCAGCTACCTGGGTTCCTGTGGCCCGGTAAAGGATATCTGGCATGGCATCAGGATCATCAGTCACAAAAATACTGACATCATTAAAACGATATTTTGGATAGAGCTTAACTGACATCTTAGTCACAACCCCGGTAGTTCCAGACCAGCCAAGAAAAAGCCCTGCCAGGTCCGGGAGTGGTGCTCTGGCAAACCAAAAATCAGAAGTAGCGCAAGAACCAATACGGGTGATTTCACCGGTTGGCAAAACTACTTCCAATCCATTCAGCATGTCTGAATGAAAACCGGCAGCATGAGACATATGACCGGAACCGTGGATCGTAATATTACCTGCGACAGTCGCGATCGGTGGCGCATCAGGTGCAGAGTGCTTCAAATTCGGGTGGTTTTTTTTCAGATATGCCTGAAGCATTCCCTGAGCCGTCCCAGCCTCAACAAGGGCATAGCGACTCATTTCATTCACCTCAATAATTCGGTTCATCCGCTTCATATCCAGGATGATTCCCCCTTTTAATGCACGGGTAAGACCGGAAAGTACAAGGCCGGCACCCATGGGAATCACGGGTACTTCAAATTTATTTGCCAGCTGCATAATCCTGGATACTTCATTGGTGTTTCCAGGTAAAACAACAAAATCGGGTTCTTTGGGTGGCATGGTTCCGGGGTCCATAGAATATATGAACCTCTCCATGGTTTCGTTGGATACATACTCCGCTCCAACAATCTCTTTCAGGGCATTCAGTAGCTTTTCCATTTCTCCGCAACTCCTATTGTTTGGGTTCAAAAGCCAGTTGACAGAAATCACTCATAAGAATGGGTGTTATTCCTTTTTCCATCACATCGTTGCTTAAGCTGAAGAAACAGGCCGGACAGTTGAAAACACAGTACTCCACTTCAGACTTAACCATGTCATCGATATTGCGTTGAACCAGACTGTCAGCAGTATCGTCCTTTTGCTGTCCCCTGGGCACCTGACCGCAGCAAAGCGCATTATCTCCATCATATTCCCGTTTTACGCGTTCAGCCCCGATCAAAGAAAAAATATCATCTACCCAATGTTGAGTTTCCGGCACAAGACGATTTGAACAGGGACGCTGATAAGCGACTTTAACATTGAGCGGGGTGATTTCATTCCTTAATTCCGAAAGTCTGTTGAAAAGATATTCAAAAAGATGAACGGATTTAAAGGGGACTTCAATGTTAAAGGCTTGGGCAAGGTGCGTATAAGTGGCATAACATTCATCGTGAAAGCAGACGATTTCATCCACACCGCTATCTTTCAGGTAATGGTTCCACATATTATCGATCATCAAAGGAAGCCGTTCCCTGATTAAGGAGTTTCTGCCAAAGTGGAGCCACATGGCATTGCAGAAGATGTCGCTGCCTTCAATGGGGGTTGCTCCTTCATAAAGTTTTCCGCGAATACTGCCGAGCAGCATTGGAAAATAGCACATATTAATCACCGGGGAGGTTACCCTGGTGGTAGATATGGTGCCCCTTGGTTCCATCATAATGATTTGTTGTTTGGCGATGGGCGACGGAATGGGAAGAATCCCCAGAGATTCCTGACAATCAACCATATGGTAAAAAGGATGATTATCATATGGACAGTATTCTTCACACGAATAACAGGTGATGCAATCTGTTAAGACTTTTGAATGTTTGCCACTGGTGATCAGATCTCTTTCCTTTTCAGCTGTTTCCAGATTAAAATCCTGGTGTTGACATCGCACCAGACAATCATATGTGGTGCATTTCTCACAGGTTTCCGGATTAAAATTTAATTCATACACAACTCTTTCCTCCATTATTAAAATTGGTTCGGTTTTTTGGTGTATAAGATAGTATGTGGCTCTGGGTAAATCAGAAAAAACTTTTCAAGAGTATTATTAACAAATTCCGGTTTTTTAAAGGTACATAAATGACCGACTTCCGGGATATGGATTAATTTTGCTCCCTTAACTTAATCTATAATTATTTTTTGCTTTATCCGGCGGAGTGGTATTTTCGTTTTCACCGGTAATTACAAAGTTGGGATTGTAATTGTATCCAATTGATCATATACACTTGTTCGATCAAAAATGCAAAGTCAGAATTTCATAATAGAAGAACAAAGGTTTTTCCAATATTCGTTGGCACCCCGTTTTGATGTCATTAAATTTGAGTAATTATTCAGTATTATCCCTGGCTCTATTTTATTCCAGCGAAGGCATCATATTAATAAGTTAAGCCCTACCGTCTGTCATCCAGAGGAGAGACGACCAGGGATCTCTCAAAGTCAAACGCTGATGTTTTTTAATTTTGAAACAGGTTCGGGAACACTTGCAGGTAGCTTGTTATCAACAATAAATGAAAGGAGGAGAACTTCCACGGGCGTATTCGCTTCATAAACGCGACCTCCTTGGATAATTTTATGAGTGTAAATAATCAGGGGTAAACCTGGTATTGTAATGTAAAAAGTCAAGGGTACTTTTATATCATGAGTGTAAGAAGTCAAGGGTCATTTGGTAAGAACTTGGTTTATTTGTAAAGCTTGTAACTATTTAGCATAAAAAAGCATGACCTATCTGTCATTCTGATGGGAGCCTTGGGTGACTGGAAGAATCTCAACGGATCTCCAGCGATATCCGGGTTTCAACATGAGCACAAGCAGCAAGGTTTAAAAAAGAATGAATTGGTGTAGGTATTGCTAAAAATCACTTTAGAGGTTAAGTGGAATGTCCGTTTTTAATATAACGCTTGATAAAGATCCCATGATTTGGAGCTTGACATGGGTCTCATGATATTGATATTTGGATATCAGGACAAAGATATTTCCTACATGGAGGAAGTGGGTGTAAATCCCACACTGGTCCGCAACTGTGATTCGTTTACCAATCTATTTTAAGAAAGGAAAAACGATAAGTCAGATCTTCCACTGCCATATTAATCCTCGAGAACTAGGAGAGATATTATGTGTATAAGCAGATACTTATTACATATCGTCTATTTGGAAACGAATTCTTCGTTATACAGAAGTCCATTCATTTTAAGATCATATCTTTCTGAGAATCAACTGAATCATTTCTATCACAGCGTATAGCATTCTGTTTACGTTCGTTTACAGAGCCCCAATACGGCTTTATCAATTTCCCTATATACAATCTGGGTTGATATGTCGGTTTGATATGGCAAGCTTTGTTTCTATTTAAAAAAATCCAACTGTATTTGCGGATGGATGTGGGATCACCTGAATTCACTTTATCCGGGATACACGTTTATTAAGACATTATGTAGTGAAATCGGGTTATGTGGAAACCTATTCTGCGGGGGATAATCGAGATGAGGTATTCTTGGTGTCTATCTAGAGCTTAGTCGAAAAGATAGTTTTTATTGCCTTGTGAATTCGCTCCTCGCAACGGCATTCCTGGAAACGTTTTTAACCTTTTTGGCTAAGCTCTAGATAGTTACGTTCTGATAAACCAGGCTCCATCGAATGTTACCTGTTGAAGGTATCTATCTTGCCTGCTCTGTAAACTGGAAAGTAAATGAGTAACTATTCAGTATTACTTTTGACTCTATATCATTCCTGCAACGATATAATGTCAAAAAGTTAAGCTTTGCTATTTGTCATACTGAAAAGGAACGACAAAGGATCTTTCAAGGCCCTGAATAATTACTATCGAATAAGCTTTAAATTTGAATAATGTTTAAAAACAAGTTTACGGAGAATTTCATGTTAAGGCACAAATTATTTTTTTTTGGAGTGATTTTTTATTTTATTATTTATACATTCGCCATTTCAACCTCTTTATTCGCAGAAGAAACCGAAGACAACACAGACAGTACTGCCAAGCAACCTGACGAAATAGTAGTAACAGCGACTCGAACTCCCACATCCCTGGAAAAAGTCGGGGGAAGTTCCGTTAGTGTTGTTAGTGATGAAGATATCAAATCAAAAAAGCAGCAACATATCGAAGAAGTACTAAAAGACGTCCCCGGTATTGACGTTGTTTCAAACGGTGGTCCCGGAACAAGGACCTCTATTTTTATACGGGGAGCCGACACAAAGAATGTATTGGTACTGATTGATGGTGTGATGTTCAATGATCCCTCCAGTGCTGGCAGATCGGCGGATATTGGTAACCTGACTGTTGACAATGTGGAACGAATCGAGGTCGTAAGAGGTTCCCAAAGCGTATTGTACGGTAGCAATGCCACTGCCGGTGTGATCAACATCATCACCAAAAAAGGGACTGGAAAACCTGTCATCACGGCAGGAGCGGAAGCCGGTTCATACGGGACGTCAAGATTATATGTCGGCACCAGGGGGAAAACAGGTGCACTTAACTACTCGATAAACCTTTCCCGCACGGAAATCGAGGGCTTTTCGACCGCTAATGATAGAAATGAAGACATTGCTCATGCTGGCAACACGGACGAAAAAGATGGATGGCAAAACCTGAATATATCTGCTTCCCTGGGATACACGTTTTCCAAGGATTTCGACATTTCGCTTATCATGCGAAATATTATATCAAGGGTGGAATACGATGATATGGGTCCCGGTTATGCAGGTGATCGTTTTGACGGATATCCACCTGTCGCCAATCCAACGGGGCAAAAAGACCGGCATAAAGAACAGCAACAGGGATTCTATACATTAAAGGTCCATAACTTTTTTATGGACGGAACATTAGAATCCAATCTTAGTTACAATATCAGTTCTCACTTAAGGGAAATGTATGACCAGGATAATGAAAAAACCGATACCTACCAAGGTGATACTACGGAAATGACCTGGCAGGGAACCCTATTTTTGGGAAATACTCAGGAAATCACCTTAGGAGCCGGTCTGTTTAACGAAAGTATACTGAAGAAAGATGTTTCCGGTGGTGTTTCCAGTACCGCCATTGATAAAAGTGCATCCATTTCCAGCGTCTGGTTACAAGATCGGACGACTTTGATGAATGACTCGCTTATTATTGTTATCGGGGCCAGAAACGATTCGCACGATACATTCGGTACAGCTACAACCTGGCGTGTAGCTCCGTCATACAAGATCTCAAACACCGGAACCTTACTGAAAATGTCCTCCGGTACCGGTTTTCAGTCCCCGTCTCTTTTTGAACTATACAGTTCATACGGCAACGAGGATCTTGAAGCTTCAGACAGCAGAACCAGTGATATCGGTTTTGAGCAGCATCTGGATAAGGGCCGGCATCAATTCGGGCTAACCCTGTTTACCAGTGAATTCGATAACCGAATCATGTATGAACCTGCAACCAGTAAATACGGCAATGTCAAAGGCACAACAAAAACTTCGGGTTGGGAAGCGTTCTATTCAACTCGAATCGGAAAATCAACGCAGTTATCATTGGACCACGTTCACACGGAAACGGAAGATCCCGATGGAAATCCGTTGGTGAGAAGGCCCAAGGATAAATCCGTTTTAAAGGGAAAGACAACTATCGATGGCAAGGCCAATATCAGTTTCAGCCTTTACAACGTAGGAACACGGGATGCGTATGCGGGAGCCAAGGACAAAAATGGAAACACCGTGGATAAACTGGACGCGTATGTATTGCTGAATCTGGCAGGTTCTTACAAAATTAAGGATAATATGGAGATCTACGGAAGAATAGACAACCTGTCAGACACCTATTATGAAGAATGCTGGTCCTATGCGACACCAGGAAGATCGTATTACCTGGGAGTAAAAGCAAGCTTCAAATGATTGTTAGTTTAAAAACAAATTTTAGTAAATTATTAACAAACTGATTTTGATGAAACTTTTTCTTTGGATCTCTTTTGGAACCATATGCATTGCGGGCGTCATCCTGCTTTGGGTTTGGCAGTTTCAAGAACCTCCGCCTCAACCGCCGCTTAAGACATCGTTCCTGGAAAACGGTGCCTTGTATGTTGAGAATATCAGGGGAGTCCAAAGACTTAAGCTGTTTGATAGTAAAAAAACACTCATTATGATTTTGAAGCCATTTGGTCGATCAACACTGCATATACGTTTTCCCTGGAATCCGGGGGAACACTATTCCCTGCTAACCGATGATGGTCGTTCACTTGGCGTAACAGCGCCAGCAGAAGTTGCTGAATTTGTCCTGCGGGTTCATGCCCCCCTTGGACAAACACCGAAGGAATATTACTTTCGGAGGCCATACCCCCGCCATCGCCCGATAAAACTCTTTCTGCCCGCTTCGCCCGATAGTTCGGTAGATTTGATGTTGGAAGTGGAAAAGCTGTCTGAGAATGGTGGCCTTCGATTCGACCTGACAAATAATTTTGAGCAGATTTCCGAGTTGGACTGCCAAGGGGACTTTACAGCAAAAGGTGCTCGATTGATGTTTGAATTTGATAAAAAAATCTGGGTATCTAATATTAAAATCAACCGGTTTTTACCTTCACAAGCGCTGATATTTACCTTGAAAAATAATGACATTCAGATACCGATTTCACTCCAAATTATCCATCAGAATATGAACGCGGACAGTATTCAGGTTAAAGACTGGACGCTGCCTACGGATGAAGCTGGAATATATACTGAGCAACATTCCGAAGATCAAATCGTAATGCCGAACCTGACCTGGAACCGGATGGCATCGTGGTTCAACATCAGGCCGGTTGAGGTGAACTTTTTCAAGGCGTTTACATTTCAATCCATTTCAATCTCCAATCAGACAGGTCAACCAATCAGCTTATTGCTAAAAAGTGAGATTTTAGATCCAATCACAAAAAGGCCAATAGAGTTTTTTTCTCCTCCTGATGTCGAAGCCACCGGAGGAACCAGAAATATTATCGGCTTTACCAATATATTGCCGAATGAAACGAAACGATCGGTTTTGCCGATTTTTGTGAGTCCGGATACCAAAGCCGGGTCCTACCTCAGGAGAATCAGCATCACTCCCATGGGGTCAAACAAAACTTTGAAAGTATTGGAAGCCCCTTTATCGATTGTCCGCTCTAACCATTTTTATACAGCGTGGACGTTGGGGGTTGGTGTGTTGAGTTTCACCTGGTTGATTATCGTTTGCATGGTTTACCGTAGGCTCGTTAACTCAATGGGAGTGCGTATATTGGTATTGTTGTCCCTTTTAGGCGCACTTCAGTTCAGCCTGGCGTTTATCAGCAGTATAATATCCAGTATCACCTTTGCTCTGCTGGGGCCTTTCAACTGCCTGATAGGAGGGCTGCTTTCGGAGGTAATGGTCTACTTGATCATTACAGCGATCCTGTTTCTTGTTCCACGAGTCGGAGCCATGACAATAGCCGGCCTGGTATCCTATATTATGGGTGGAATAATGTTTGGATCGTTCGGGGTCACGGATATCCTGTTCACGGGATCATCCATTGCATTCAGGGAACTGTTATTGTTCTTGTTCGGTGTTACCAAATTCAAAAGTAGACATGTGCACTTGCCAAGGCTGTTGCCCCTGATATTGGCTCTTGGTTTGGCAGACGCCGCCAGTACTTACACCTCTCTAATTCTGCATTCTGTTTTTTACCGACTGTTTTTTGCCGATTGGTATTTTATTCTTCAAGTCGGTATCACCGGATTTGTATACACAGCCTTTGGGGTTATCATGGGACAATCCCTGGGCAAAAATCTTCGAAAGGTTCATGCATGATTAAAATCGAAAAACTGACTTTAACCTATCACGGCTCGGAAGTACCTGCGCTTGTAGATATCAACCTTGACATTAAAAAGGGTGAATTCATTTTAATCAGCGGTCCCACCGGATGTGGAAAATCCACCTTACTTAATTGTATAAATGGTATCATGTTTCATGAAAGCAGTGCATTGATCAAGGGAAGTATCACAATACATGATATCGACATTCAACATCTTTCTCTGGCACAGATCTGCCAAAGGACAGGTACTGTTTTTCAAAATCCGGATTCCCAGATCTGTACGGCACAAGTTGAATCTGAAATTGCATTCGGACTGGAGAACCAACAGATCTCACCCTGTGAAATCGAGGAACGAATTTCGCAGTCAATTGCCATGACCGGGCTGGAAAACTGTCGATACCAGTCTACCGAATCTCTTTCAGGAGGCCAGAAGCAACGCCTGATGATCGCTTGTGCTTTGGCTCTCCGTCCTGAAATTCTCCTGCTGGATGAGCCCATAAGTCAACTCGATCCGATGGGCACACAAGAGATCTTGCAGGTTATCCATAACTTAAAGAGGAAAAAGCTGTTAACAGTTGTGATGGTGGAGCATCGCATTGAGGACACCATCCGTCTTGCCGATCAGCTGTTAGTGATGCAGCATGGCAAGATTGTACAAAAGTCTTCCCGTCAGGATGCTGTGAGGGATCTGTCCCTGGTGCGCAACCTGGGCCTGGATATCCCCCAACTACCGGATTTGTTCGAGAGACTCAGGCGTCCGGAAAGACCCATGGAGGTTTCAGAAGCACCTTTGCTTGAAATAAACCCTAAACGTCGTCCATTATTTAAAACATCAACCGGGGACCTGATCTGTCGAATACGCAATCTATCCTATTCCTACTCTAAAAAAAACAAACCCACCATTCAACACCTGAATCTTTCATTCAAAAAAAACGAGATCGTTGCCTTAATGGGCACAAATGGTTCGGGAAAGTCAACCCTGCTCCATTTACTGGCCAGGAGGTTGAAACCGGTATCCGGGAGCATCCAATGGGAATATGATCCATCCCCTTCCATCGGCTTATTATTGCAAGCCACTGATCTTATGCTTTTTTGCAATTCGGTTGAGGAAGAGATTGCATTTGCCCCTGTTCACCAAAAAAAACATCTCGATGATATAAAGGGAATCGTCGACTCGATACTGTCGAAAATGGATCTTCAGCATCTCAGAAAACAGGCTCCTTTCTCTCTTTCCCGTGGTCAACGGTTACGTACAGCATTGGCCTCGATAATTGCCATGTCTCCTTCGATTTTATTGCTGGATGAGCCAACAACCGGTCAGGATAAGATGCAGGTGACGCGAATCATGGAAGCGGTCAATACACAATTCGATCTGGTGGTTTTCTGCACTCACGATGTCGATACCGCTGCAAGATATGCAGATCGTGTAGTATTGATGGAAAACGGTCAACTCAAAGCCGATGGTAATCCCCGTGATATTTTTTTCAATGAATCCATCTTGTCATCAACTTCCATTCGTCAATCATCAATACAGCAGTATTCAAAACGTCTGGGGATTCATTCGTTAACGGTTGATGGCATATTTATGGAGTTGAATCGATGAACGAATTATTTGGCAGATATACGTCTTCACCGGTAAACAGGATAGATACCCGTCTTAAAATTATGATATCATTGTGCCTTTCCGTTTTAGTTGTTTTAATCGATGCCCCACTGATGCTTTCTCTCCTGGCCATGTGTGGCACTCTGTTTTTAATATGCAGCAGGCCCAGTCCCAACCAGTTGAAGCTGCTGCTGATAACTGTCGTCCCTCTTGCCTGGGGGATGATGGTTTCCCAAGCTATATTCTATAATCGTTTTCCCAGATATGTGATATGTGAATTACTCGCACCGAATTGGTTTTTTAAGGATGGACTCCGAATTTATACCCAGGGCGTATATCATGGCCTGATTCAATCCTTGCGAATGATAACCATGGTATGTACCGGATATGCCATTTGTTTCTCAACGTCTCCTGATTCCTTTTTAAGGGGGCTGACAGCTTTGCGGGTCCCGTTTGGCATTTCGTTTATGGCGACTACGGCTATTCGATTCGCTCCTGTCGTTTTTAGTGAATTGCAGTCAGTGCGCGCCGCCTTGAAGTTGAAAGGATACCAACCGATGAAAAACGGTATACTTGATTTTATACGGGTTGAAGTTTCATCATTACGACCGGTTTTAGCAGCAACCATTCGACGGTCCGAGGACATATCACTGTCTATTTTAACCCGTGGTTTTACGATAGACGGTCAACGAACCTGTTTACATGCATCCACCTTTGGCGCAAAAAGTTGGATTTTTGTTATTGCCATGTTTCTGACAGTGATGTTTGTTTTTTTCTGTAAAGCTCTGTTCTGGCTTTACCAACAGGGTATATTCTATTCACCGTTGCTACGTCGTTTATATGGCTTTTGCCGTGAATGGCTGTAAGAGGGAATCAGGGGTATTTCGAAAGCGTGGGATTTAAATAACTTTGTATATGAGATAATACAAATGAAACACAATAATTTTATAAAGGTTTTAGCAATAGTTCTGGCAATTGTATCTATGGATTGCAACTTGTTGGAGGCACAGTCCTGGCCTGCAATCGTCGGAAACAATGAAACACTCCGTTCACCGGCCTCTCAAAAAGGTGATGTTGTTGTTCCACATACAATACGTACTATCAAACTCGAAGATGTCTCCTTTTATGTGAAAGGCGGCTCCCAGCCTGATGCCAATGTCAGGTTTTCTCCCGACGGGACACGTATAGCCATCGGTACGTTCTTGGGACAGATTGTTGTAACAGATATTTATACAGGAAATGTACTGTTAAAAAAGAAAATTGCCGAAGGGTTGATTAAGCATCTCGACTTTTCACCGGATGGAAAAACACTCTATTTTGGTGAACAAAGCGTGGATGCTTTTGTGATTGCCATGGATATTAAAAGTGGTGAGATTTTGTGGAAATACCGTATGGCTAACGATTTAAAAACAAGTCCACCCCCCGCTAAAGACGATCTGTGGGGAATTTACAGACTACCCGGCTGCTATCGTTTAAAAACACTCAACAACGGGGATATCCTGGTCCTGGGAATACATTCATGGGGAGACATCAGGGATATTCACGGGATGAACAGATTATCCAGGATTTATCGTTTCTCCCCAAAAGGAAAGCTAAAATGGAGTTTTCCCAAACATGAGGGTATGCCCCTGTCAATGATATATATGGATAGTGATTCAGCCGGACGTCGAATAGCGATATTGACGGGTTACTCCGGCAAAAACTGTCCCACCAATTATGAATATAAACCGGGATCACTACTGGTGTTAAACGGAAAAAATGGATTTTTGGCTGGAAAACATATTTTCAAACCATTTCAACCTCATTTCCAGATGATTGGTTTTTGGCAGTCGATCTCTGTTAATCCTTTGGGCAATATGGCTTCCATTGGAATGCGTGATGGACGAACGTTTGTCTTTAACTTGGACGATGTAACGCCAATAAAAGTGTTTTATTTCGGTACACCTATTATGATCAGCAATGTTCCGGTCAGCGCCAGTGCAACGTACACGCACCTGGCGGCAGATGGATCAGTCTATTTTCAGACCGGTAATTCAAGTGTACCGCATTTAAATTCCATGCAGACCGTCGTTGCTCCGCCGGGTCCGCATCCTAATGCCAACACAATCAATGTTGTAGATGAAAAAGGTGATATAATGTGGCGTTTTAAAAGTGGGCATGTTTACCAGAACTTCTGGACCAGCATGGACGGACGCTGGGTATTGACCTCTGTCAAAAAGGAAGACCCGGTAACCGGAAGGGAATCCGGCGCTATGCTTTTTGATACACACCGTCCCGGTGGTGGATCGTCAAAGATTGTATTTTACTACCAGGTGAAAGGAATATCATTTTTTCATGCGGATATTGCCCGGGACGGATCGGCCTTTGCCATTATTGAAGTACCGTACAAAGATCCAAAAACAGGAAAATTAGTAGGTACATACCAGGTACATGTTGTCAGGTAATACAACACCCTGAACAAGACCGTTTTAACAAGGAGTAAAACCAATGCGTATTCACGATTTTTTTAAAAGCGTAGAAATTCATAGGAACCAAAAGGCCGTTATTGTGAACCTCATGCAGCCGTTCCGAGTTGGATCAACCTGTCAGGTTAATGGCGGTGTCAGGGACGACATAACGGTTATCTTTAACAGCCAGACATGCGAGCCGACAAAACATAAAGCCGATTTGTTAAAAATAGCCACACATGACCCTATGGCATACCATCGCATCACATGTGATCGACTTGGTCTGCCCGCAGATACGTCAGTGTCATTAGGAACAGCGGCTAATATGAACAATGTGGTGGTAGCCCATGAGAAATTTCGTGACCTGGAAGTTGTCAGTATCGCAACCGGCGGTGTTGAAACAAATGCAGGGAGAGCGGGGGATTCGGCTGCTTATTATGAATCCAATGGAAGTTTCCAACGTATCACAGATATAGAAGCAGTTGAACATGGGACAATCAACCTGATATTGCTAATAAACAAACCAATAACTAAAGGAGCGACCTACAGGGCAGTTATGACAGCTACAGAAGCTAAATCAGCCCTGTTACAGGAATTGAACGTCTATTCACGATATTCCCAGCAGCTTGCCACTGGCACCGGTACAGACCAGATGGCAATTGCATCTCGACTCAACGGAGAAGAATCTTTGACGTCGACCGGAAAACATAGTAAGCTGGGAGAACTTATCGGCAAAGCGTCATACAAGGCAATAAAAGAAACACTGGAATTTCAAAACCAGTTGACGCCAACCCGGCAGTGCTCCGTAATGAGTCATCTCGCTCGGTTCGGTGTTACCGAACAAGACGTGCTTAACCGCATAGCAGTCCATTTACCCGAACATCTTTCAGTCTTGTTTAACGACAATTTTATCTCCTTGGATCGTGATCCGATCACGGTTGCATCGGTCGCCGGTTTGTTAAACGCCTGGGATAAGGTTACCTGGGGAATCCTCCCTGATAGTTGTATAAATGAGTTGCTGAGTCTGTACAGTGCGGAAATAGCATCTGCCGTTTCCGGATTATATGATAAACACCCTCATTATCGAAAACTTCTTTTTAACGAAAACCGGTCGATTGACACCGATACGCTTGTCAACCTCATATCACATTCTATGGCAACGGGTTTCAAAGACAAATGGAAACATTTGGACCAGCTACCGGGAACTTGATAAATATGTTATTCCGGCAAATTTGTTTTACATATCTAGCCTAAGGAAAACCCATGAAAAAGAAACATATTATCTTCATCTTCTCACACGCTGTTTTGTTTAAAGCCTGGGAAAAAGCAAAGAAGATTCTGGAAAAACAGGGAATACAAGCCATTATCATTGGACAAATCGCTCCCATTGATTGGGAGAACTTTTGTGAGAACACGATCATTGATTCAAACGCCGTTTATTTCCATGGAACAAGGCATTTCAGTAATTTTGACATGATCCTGGAAGCACTTAAATCCGTTGATCTGATAGTGCCAGGCGGGATCGAATCTGCATCGGCCATGCCCCATTATGACACTCAAGCGGCCAAAACAATTAAGCACTATTTAAAATCCGGAAGTGTGGAAGACCTGGTGAACGCAGCTAAGTATCTTTTATACAAGGCAGGTGTGGAAGATAAGCCAGTAGCCCCTTCAACGCCTGTAATTTGTGGTATTTACGATAGGACATACGAAAAACCCTTTTTATCATTTAACGATTGGACCGCCTTTAAAAAACTGGAATCTAAGGATATACCGACTGTTGCAATCCTGTTTCGGAGGAATTTCTGGCTGGACAATGATATGGCGCTGGTTGATGCGTGCATCACAGCCCTGGAAAGTGAAGGACTTATGCCTTTGCCGATTTTTTGTGATCGGGAACTGGCTGCCAGCATCAGTAAAGGTGATCATCCACTTCGAAAATTCCTGGACGATTGTCGATCTCTTTCTGCTATCTGGAACATTCTCCTATCTCATTCCAGTGGTAATTCTGAATCAGATTCTGTTTTTACTGATTATCATGTTCCAGTTTTCCAATTGATCAGAAACTATACCCAAAGTATTGAAGAATGGAAAACAAGTGAAACGGGACTGTCACCAATGACCATCAGCTTCAACGTGGTTCAACCCGAAATGATGGGATGTATTGAACCGACGATTGTTGCGTGCACACAGCCATTGCAATTGAATGGAATTATTGGATCAGCCCTTCAGGCCATTCCAATTAAAAGTAGAATTCAGCACCTTTCCAAGCGCACCAAGGCCTGGACCAAACTCCAACGTCTTCCCAACCATCAAAAACGCATTACTATTATATTGAACAATGCACCTTGCAAAGGAGTTGAAGCCACTTTGGCTTTCGCTGTTGGGCTTGACGCCGTACAAAGTACTGTTGATCTGTTGTTCCACCTGAAACAGCTGGGATATCAGGTAGAAAATATTCCACAAGATGGTGATGCTTTGATAAAGCTGTTTTTGCAGAAAAAAGCTATCAGTGAATTCCGTTGGACCAACGTTGATGAAATTGTCCGGAAAGGAGGTGTTCTGGAACGTGTTGAAAAGAAAAAGTATCTGATGAATTTCAACCAGCTTCAACCGGAAGTACAAAAACGTATGATAGATGCCTGGGGAGAATTCCCGGGTGAAGCCATGGTCCATGAAAAAGACGGTCAGCATGGACTTTTGGTTACCGGACTGAAATTCGGGAACATAACGGTAATGATTGAACCCAAAAGAGGGTGCCGAGGACCAAAATGCGATGGTGAAGTTTGTCGCATCCTGCATGAGCCGAATATTCCACCTCCCCACCACTGGCTGGCTGTCTACTGGTATATCCAGGAACAATCGGATGCCTTGATTCATATGGGTTCGGAAAGTCCTCTCGATTTTTTACCAGGGAAAACAGTTGGTCTTGGGGAGGAATGTTTCCCGGAAATATCCCTTGGCACTTTACCTCATATTTATCCGTATATTATGAATGCAACGGCCGGAGGGCTTATCGCCAAGCGACGCTCCAGGGCGGTTTTGATTGATCACTTGACACCTCCGAAAAGCAGGCTGGAAAATCTTGATCCTGCCTGGGATGAAATGGATGAACTTTTGCGTCAATTTGCCCAGGCAAAAAGTGTATCAAACAGCAACAGGCAATCACTTATCCGTCGGAATTTAAAACAGGTTATGGAAAGTACGGGATTAATCGATCCCGACCTGGACGAAGACGACCTGGACGAAGAAATCAACCTGCTTTCAAGCAAGATCCAAAATCTTAGGAAAAGGGTAGTGGAGCTTGCCAGCCATGTCCTGGGAACCTGTCCAACGGATAATGAGATAAAATACTACCTGTCAGAACTCCATTGGAAAGATGATAGAGTTGATCTGTCGGGAGTGATTGAATGCCTGAAAAAAACAAAGAATGAAATCAAAAACCTGTGTCAGGCGCTCTCCGGACGATTTGTTTCTCCAGGTCCAAGTGGTAACCTGTCCAGTGGTAAACTTGATGTACTGCCAAGTGGCAGAAATTTTTATGGTATGGATTTAAAATCAATTCCTACTAAGGCAGCATATGACATTGGTAAAACAATGGGCCAGAACATGCTTTTAAAGTTTTTACAGGAAGAGGGACATTTTCCAAAAAGTATCGGTATGTCTCTCTGGTCCAGTGACGCATTTCAAGCTGATGGAGAGCTGACTTCACAAATTCTTTGGCTGCTTGGCTGCAAACCCCGGTGGAACGAGGGTGGCAAAGTGACAGGGATAGATATTATTCCTGCCGAAGAGCTGACAATGCTGGATGAAAATGGAAAATATCTAAAACGTCCCAGAATTGATATTCTGATTCATATGAGCAGTATTGTTCGTGACACATTGTCGCTGCTATATCAGTTAATCGATAAGGCTGTTTTAAGTGTTTCAATGCTGGAAGAAGCGGAAGATATCAACTATGTCCGTGCCCATGTTGAGGATCGAGTGGCAGAGCTGTCAAAGCAGATGAACAATGCCGATACAACATTAATCCGACGACTTGGCACAGCCAGGCTATTTTCCTCCAAACCGGGTTCATTCGGCGATGGTATCGGCCTTGCTATTGACGCATCTGCCTGGGAGGATGACACGGACTTAACGGAAACGTTTATCAATTGGACCGGACATGCTTATGGTGAGGGAATGACGGGAAATCCCGATATTTTTGGCTCTCCTCATGCGATGTTTAAGGAATATACCAGGCATCTGGAAAAAATAGATATTTCCTATCAGAGAGCTATAGGCCCCGAATACGATGCATTGTCCTTATCATGTTACAGTGCTTTTCAGGGTGGAATGGCCACAGCCAAAAGGGCGTTGACCGGGAAACAGGTTAAAATGTATTGGGGGGATACCGTCACCACAGAGACACCAACCATCAGGAGCCTGTCTGAAGAATTAGATTTTGCCCTGTCTACAAGGTTACTGAACCCGGAATGGTTCAAGCAAATTAAAAACCAGGGCTATGAGGGCGCGCAGCACATTTCCGGTTTGGTTAATACGCTTTTTTCATGGTCCGTCACCTCCAGGTTGGTAACTAAACAACAGTTTGACAGGGTTTTTAAAAAATATATTGAAAACGAAGAGAACAGGCGTTGGTTGGCAGAACAGAATATTTATGCACTGGAAGAGATCACCCGTCGCTTGTTTGAAGCTTCGAGCCGAAAACTCTGGGACATTGATGATGAACAATTGGAAGTCCTCCACGGAGCTATTCTGGAAATTGAAGGAGACCTGGAAGAGAAAATGGGGCCGATCAAGGGAGAATTTCAAGGAGGAAGTGTTGATATCAAAACCAGATCGGACGTTAAGGAGTGGAAATATGACTACACTCTTAAATAACTCACATCAGGTGTTTCCTTTTGCCGCCATTGTCGGACAGGAACAAATGAAATTGTCCCTGTTGCTCAACGCCGTTCATCCGTCAATCGGAGGGGTTCTTATCCGGGGAGAAAAAGGAACCGCCAAGTCTACGGCCGTTAGAGGTTTGGCAAACCTGCTTCCTCATATGATCCTGGTGGATGGATGCCCTTTCAAGTGTACTCCAACTGACTCCATTCTATGCCCCCAATGTCAGGAACGGAAAAAAACCGGGCATCTGTCAAGGGTTGAACAACCACCGGAATTGGTTAATCTTCCCCTCGGAGCAACCGAAGATATGGTCTGCGGCACCATCGACTTTGAAAAAACAGTTATTCAGGGAAAAGCCTGCTATTTACCAGGATTACTGGCAAGAGCACACAGGGGTATTTTGTATATCGATGAAGTAAATCTGCTGGATGATCACCTGGTAGACAGTATCATCGATGCAGCCGAATCCGAAATAAACAGAGTTGAACGGGAAGGATTCAGTTTCAGCCATCCGTCCTCGTTTATGCTTGTAGGAACGATGAACCCGGAGGAGGGAGAAATCCGTCCACAATTGATGGATCGCTTTGGGCTATCTGTTAAAATCTGTGGAGAAACCGAACCGGACCTTCGTGTTGAACTGCTTAAACGTCGAGATTTGTTTGATTTTGATAGATCAGCATTTGAACACCGGTTTCAAACAAAAACGGAAGCACTTAAAACTACAATAAGAAATTCCAGGGAATTACTGAAATCTGTAGTATTTCCCCGGCATTTGTTGGGATTTATATCGGAAATTTGCATGGTGAACAATGTTGCCGGGCATCGGGCCGATATTATCATGCAGAAAGCAGCATGTGCCCATGCAGCCCTGGCTGGAAGAACCGAAGTGTCAGCAGAAGATATCTCCATGATCGCCCCGATGGTGCTGTTGCATCGAACCAGGGATTCTGCCCCTCCACAGACACCTTCAAAGAAAGAACGCCGGGGCAAACACCCCGAAAAAGGGAATGAAGAATCTGCGGATCAGCTGAATGAGAACCAGGATTCATCTGGCAATGCAGAGAGTACCGACCATCCTGCCAAACAAGCCGGACCGGAAGAAGGTGAACCGAGCAGGGGAGAGACCGGGGAAACGGATGAGACCGTCAACTCAACAGGAGATATGCTTCCAGATAACCGGGAAAACTTATATGAAAACGATCAGCCGGAAAAAAACAAGGAAGATTCGCTTGATGTCCAGGAAATTGGTACTCCCTATTCGGTCAAATTATTAAAAAGCGATTATGATGGAAAATTGCGAACCGGTTCCGGCCGTCGCAGCAGAACCCGTTCGGCGACTAAACAAGGACGGTACGTAAAAAGTACATGTCAGCGAAAACACAATGACCTGGCTTTGGATGCGACGATTCGGGCCGCTGCGCCGTTTCAGTTTAAACGAAGGCAGTTTTGTGAAAGAAAAATGGCTATTCATATCGAGCCATCGGATATCCGCGAAAAAATCCGAGAAAGACGCATCGGCAATTTTCTGTTGTTTGTAGTGGACGCATCCGGCTCCATGGGAGCGTACAAACGGATGACAGAAACAAAGGCCGCTATTATGAGTCTTTTGCTGGATGCCTATCAAAAGCGCGATAAGGTGGGAATGATCATATTTCGAGGACGGGAAAGTGAAGAGATCCTCCCTCCAACCGGGTCAATCGAAAAAGCGGGTAGGCTTCTGGCTGAAATGCCGGTTGGCGGAAGAACACCCATTTCAGCCGGTCTTGTTAAATTGGCTGAAGTACTGAATAGAGCAATTCGAAAAGATCCTTCCCTTCGTCCCCTTGTAATATTGCTTTCCGATGGCAAGGCTAACGCCGGCATCGGAAGACAGACACCTCACAAAGAGGCGTTGAACATTGCGAAAAAAATAAGGGAAACATATTATCAATCGAGGTTTATCGTTATCGACACGGAGAATCCCGGTATTGTCAGGCTGAATTTAGCGTTAAAGCTTGCACATGCTTTGGGGGCCGACTATTTTCATCCCGATGAAATAAAAGCGAAAGACCTTATTAAAATTTCCAAGGAGAACCAATAAAATGAATACACAGGCAAAAAATGTCCATTACCCATTTACCGCCATAGTAGGTCAAAAAAGAATGAAAAAGGCCTTGGTACTGAATGTGATCAACCCGGAACTATCCGGTGTATTGATCCGGGGTGAAAAAGGGACAGCCAAATCAACGGCTGTCAGGTCACTGGCGGATTTACTGCCGGAGATCGAAGTGGTAAAAAACTGTCGTTTTCAATGCTCCCCTCAGGAAGTAAAAAACCTATGTCCTTTCTGTTATGAAAAATATAAGACAAAACAGGAACTTGAAGTCGCCAAACGGAATATCAAGGTTGTCGAATTGCCTATCAGTGCAACTGAAGATCGGGTTGTCGGGTCTCTTGACCTGGAACATGCACTCAAAGAGGGCGAAAAAAAAATAGAACCTGGAATTTTAGCAGAGGCCAACAGAGGTATTTTATATGTAGATGAAGTTAACCTGCTCGACGATCATGTAGTGGATGTCCTGCTGGATTCAGCCGCTATGGGAGTAAATACGGTTGAAAGAGAAGGGATCAGTTTTTCCCATCAGGCGCGTTTTACTTTGGTGGGTACTATGAACCCGGAGGAAGGAGAGTTGCGACCGCAATTACTCGATCGGTTCGGTTTATGTGTCAACATCGAGGGAATCCGTAATACGGAAGACCGAGTCGAGGTTATTAAACGCAGAATTGCGTTTGAAAAAGATCCCGAATTGTTTTGCAGGAGTTGGGCTTCCAAGTCGGAACACCTGACCCTGCAAATACAAAATGCAATACGAACAGTAAGGCAGGTGGCGTTTGATGACACTATTCTTGCCGCAATAGCCGACCGATCTCTATCGGTAAGCGTGGACGGACATCGCGCAGACATTGTAATGCTGAAAGCTGCCAAGGCAATTGCTGCATTTAATGATCGAACAGAAATTTCAATGACCGATGTGGATGAAGCAGCCGAATTGACGTTGCCTCACCGAATGCGAAGAAATCCATTTGAAGATATCGGGTAGTAATTAAAGAGGTTGCTACTCTCACAAAACAATTAAAATTAAATATGAAAGAGATTAAATACAAAAAGCGACAACTTAACGAAGCTCCTGCCGTACTTGTCGCAGCGTTTGGTACTACGACATCCGGGAGCAAAGTATATGATAAGATTAAAACCTATCTGAAGGACCATTTAGAGAACACCCGAATTATCTGGGCATTTACATCCGAGATTATTCGGGAAAAAACAGGTGACGCTGGGGTGCTGGAAGCGCTTGCAACGCTCGAAGCCGAAGGTTACAGGAAAGTGATTATTCAACCACTTCACATTTTTCCGGCTACCGAATACCGACTGCTGGAAAACACCTGCCATGCCTTCCCGGGCGTGCGGGTTGCAATGGGGGAAGCTCTTTTACATCGTTGGCATTTTGTCAAGGAGGTGTTTCAGGTTGTGGCAAATGAGTTTATCCCGCCATCAAAAGGCATTAATCTGATTGTTGCTCATGGTACTCCATTATGTACCGAACCGGTCAATGGGTTGTACCGGAATTTGGATGATTACCTGACGTATCGGTATGACAATGTCTTCTTTTCCACGCTTGATGGTATGCCGGATAAAACGATCACCTTGAAAAAAATAAAAATGAGCCACAAAAACCGGATAAATGGTGAACAGACAAAGGTACGGATTATCCCTTTGATGTTAGTTACCGGATTACATGTTATTGAAGATCTTTTGGAGGGTAAAGACAGTTACAGGTGTAACCTGGAGGAAATGGGGTATGCGGTTGACTGGGCCACGTGCAATTTTAATAACCGTATTTGGCCCAAAGGACTTGGTTTATACGATGAGATATCGGGCTTTTTTCTACAGAGAATAAAAAGGTCCATGGAACTAATGACATATTATTAAAACGATGGATCATCAAGTCGATTTCCTGGTACTTTTACTTACCGAACGTTGCAATTTGTCCTGTGCCTATTGTTATACCCGTTCGACCAGGGAAGGGAAAGATATGGATGAAGAAACCGCTTTTTTGGCTATTGATCGTTTTGCCAGCAGGAATAGTGATCAGTTTGGAAAGCCTGTAGTTGTAGAACTTGCAGGGGGTGAACCTTTACTGAATTTCAGTCTTGTAAAATCGATCATAACGTACGGCCAAACGATCAGTCCCAATATTCGTTTTGCTGTCCAAACCAATGCGACCCTGTTAAATGATACTATCATAGATTTCTTATCAGACCATAACATTGGCCTGGGATTAAGTTTGGACGGTATCCCTGAAGTAAACAACACCGTAAGGGGAAAAAGCAACGCTGTTGTCAAAGCTCTGAAACGTCTGGATGAACGGGGAATGGGAACAAATATCACAACGGTTTTAACAAAATCCAACATCGACAGGTTTCCTGAATTTCTGCTTTTCTGTGGGCTTTTTTCATCTGTTAAAACAATAAATCTGGATATTGTCAGGCCCCTGGGTCGTGCTGCTGAAGTACAGCAAGCGCCACAGAAGGAACAAATATCCGAAATGATGAATCAAACCATCCATACTCTCAATTGTCTGAATCTGAAAAGATGTTCACCGATACGGATTCGTGAACTGGAGCAAATTAAACGATATTACCCATTTTCTCGGCAGTGTGTTCACAGAACTGTGCTACCCTACTGTTTTGCGGCAAAAGGTTCGTCAGTAGCAGTAGCCCCGGATGGGAGCCTGTACGCTTGCGCATCATTGATAAACCGGGTGGAATTTTGCGCCGCACATATAAAAAATCCGGATATTGGAATGTTGCAAGCGTTGGTGCCACTCCCCGGACAAGTGCCTTTAAAATGCATGCGATGCCGGATTTATCCGGTTTGTAGAGGAGGGTGCCCCTCTCGGAAAATTGCCTATAATGGAGACCTTTTTTCAATCTGCAACATCGAATGCCATCTGAGGAAGGAAATCGTTTCAGGAATCAGTAAAATGGAATACTTATGAAAAAAATACGAATCACCCTGTTCAGTGCAATGGCAGGAATTCTAACCAATGTGGGCTTCGCCCTTCGAAATTTTACAGCATTATATCCAGATCTTATTGAATTACAAGCAAGGTGCGGAGAAGATATTTCCGATTCATTATCAACGAAGGAATTTTTGACGCAATATGTGGAAAAATCAGACTGCCTGATTGTAATACTCCATGGTGGGAAGGAGTCATGCGCTTGTTTTGACGACCTGATTAATGCGTCATCAAACGCTTATCGATTTATCTACCCATCCAGTGAGGACGATCGGGAAGTGTCCATGCAATATTCCACTTTATTTGGCGATAGCCTGTATACGGACCTGCTGCAATATATTAACTATGGCGGTCCTGCCAATTGGGAAAATCTGTTTAAACGATTAGGCGATCATTTTAACCGGTTTTTTATCCCCTTCAATCCTCCTGAAAAAGCACTCAACCAGGGACTCTATCACCCGGAAACAGGTCCAGTGAAAACTCTGGCAGATTATGTTCAACTGAGAGGTGAAAGTCTGAAAACGTTGAGGGAGAAAAACTGTCCCGTCATCGGTTTGTGGTTCTACCAGGGAAATGTTATCGAAGGTAATTTGGAGGCCATCGATCAGGTAATTTTTGAAATTGAAAAGCAGGGTGGATTTCCAGTTCCCTGCTTTTTTTTGAGACATCCAGACAAGCTGAAACAAAATAAAGATCCCATCTGGATTACGGAAAACTTTTTTCAAGTCAAAGGAAACACAATTATTCATGTTTTGATCAATTTTATGGTGTTCTCAATTTCGCTTTCCACACCCCGGTATAGCGAAACATATAAAAAACTGGGAGTAACAGTGTTGCAGGCAATTCCACTGTTTAACAGCTATCGTTTCTGGAATGAAAGCGAACAGGGTGTCACTCCCATGGACGTATGCATCAGCGCTGCCCAGCCTGAATTTGACGGGGTGCTGGTTACTGTCCCCTTTTGTACTAAAGAGGTTCCTGACCGTGATCCACTCACCGGGGCCAGCCTGATTAAACAAATACCCATCAAAGAACGGGTGGCTAAACTGGTTCAAATCGCCTGCAAATGGAGCTGTTTGAAACTAAAATCCAATCAGCAAAAAAAGGTCGCCATCCTTTTTCATAGTTATCCGCCCCGTAATGATCGAATTGGATGTGCTGCCGGGCTCGATTCCTTTGCCAGTGTGGTAGGTTTGTTACATCGGTTAAAAGCGGAAGGATATTGCCTGGAAACAACCTATGACAATGGAGATGAATTGGCCCAAGAAATGCTCCAACGTGCTGTCATAGATCGACGTTGGCTGACACCGGATAAAATGGCTAAACGAGCAACAGCCCATATCAGTAAAGATGAGTATTCCAACTGGTATCAACTTATTCCAGCAGAGAACAGAAAACAACTCAGGAAAAAATGGGGTGATTCACCGGGTGAACCCTTTGTTCATAATGAGAAAATATCTGTTAACGGACTCATTAATGGAAATATCTACATTGGAATTCAAGCACCGAGAGGATACCTGGAAAAACCGGAAAACCTGCATGACCCTCATCTACCACCTGGATACCACTATCTGTATCACTACCGATGGATTAGGGACAGCTTCAAGGCAGATGCAGTTATTCATGTGGGGAAACACGGTTCGCTGGAATGGTTACCGGGGAAATCCATGGCGCTTTCAAAAGAATGCTGGCCTGACCTGGCACTGGCCGATCTGCCTAATATTTATCCGTATATTATTAATGATCCGGGAGAAGGGACGCAAGCAAAAAGGCGGTCGAGCGCCTGTATCGTGGACCATTTGATTCCGGTTATGACGAATGCGGAACTTTATGAAGATCTGGAAAAGATCAATGCTGAATTACAGGAGTACACCCAAGTAAAAAGCATGAATCCACAACGAATCGACCGATCGCGCAAGGAGATCTGGAAAGCGGTCGAAGCGGCAAACCTCCATACTGATCTTGATATCAACTCGGAAATTGTTTTTGAAAACTTCGAGAAGTTTCTGGAAAAACTCCACGCCTACCTGGGAGAGATAGCAGACACGGCCATTAATAACGGATTGCATACCTTGGGCGTTCCGCCTGAAAATGATGATCTGGTGGAACTTGTTACCCAGTTTCTTCGTCTGAAAAATGGTGAGGTTCCTTCCCTGAGACAGGTAATAGCCGAAAGTTGGGGCCTTGATTATGACGCATTGTGTGACAATCGAGGCAAAGCGGAATCCACCGGACAATTTCTTACCAATAGTCACGCCATAGCTGCGATTCACGAAAAATCCCTGGAAATCGTTCGGCTAATTGTATCAGGCCGGACACCGGATAATGTTGATGTTGCTTCTTTTGATAAGGTTGTTTCCTTTATCGCAGAAACAGTATTACCCAAAATTCTACAAACCACAGAAGAACTGGACTCCACTGTGGACGCTCTTTCAGGACATCATGTTTTGCCCGGTGGAAGCGGAACCCCCACACGTGGTAAGGTGGATATTCTACCCAGTGGTCGAAACTTTTTTTCCGTTGATCCATTTAAAATTCCCACCCGTCAAGCGTGGTTAACCGGTATTACATTGGGAGATATACTAATCGAAAAGCACCATCATGATACTTCCCGTTATCCGGAAGCCATCGGTATTGTCATTTGGGGATGTCCCACCA
Organism: bacterium; assembly: GCA_041556995.1. GTDB lineage: Bacteria > SAR324 > SAR324 > XYD2-FULL-50-16 > XYD2-FULL-50-16 > JAHJTV01. Next base: position 28,307 of record JBFFHJ010000069.1, read on the forward strand.
TGAGAACATCGGGTGAAGATATTGCGGAGGCTCTGTACTTAATGGGAACAAAACCGGTCTGGAATGAAAATACCAATCGAATACAGGGAATTGAAGTCATACCAACAGATCAATTAAAATTTCCCCGTGTCGATGTTACGTTTCGAACCTCGGGATTTTTCCGGGATTCTTTCCCCAATTTGATCGAGCTTTTAGACGAAGCCGTCACCATGGTTTGTTCTTTGTCAGAACCGCTTGAAACTAATTTTCTCAGAAAAAACATGCTGCTTGAGAAGCAAGAGCTAATCAAAAGTGGAATGCCCCACGACAAGGCCGAAAGACATGCATGCTTCAGGGTATACAGCGATGCTCCTGGGACATACGGAACCGGTGTGCCGGAAACCATTGATGCAAAAGAATGGGAGAATGTTGAAGACTTGGGGCATACTTTTACAAATTGGGGAGGGTACGCCTATGGCAAAGGTGTTTATGGATTGAAAGACAGGGGAGGATTTCAGCAACGCCTTTCAAAGATCGATGTTGTTATTAAAAATGAGGATTCACGCGAATACGACTTGTTAAGTTCGGATGACTTCAATGCGTATTTCGGGGGGTTCATTGCTGCCGTAAAAACAGCAAGCGGTCAATATCCATATGCCTACGCCGGTGATGCATCAGACCCTGGCCACCTGAAATACCGAAACCTGGATAAAGAAACAAAACATATTTTCCGCAGCCGAATACTGAATCCGAAATGGATTGAAGGTATGATGCGTCACGGTTATAAAGGAGCCGGGGACCTTTCTCGTGCTGTTGACATCTCGTTTCATTGGGATGCTACCAGTAATGTTATTGACGACTGGATGTACGAGGGACTGGCCCAAAAATATGCACTGGACCCTAAAATGAAAAAATGGTTCAAAAAAGAAAATCCATTTGCATTGCAAAATATATCCGAACGTTTAATCGAAGCCATTCAACGTAAAATGTGGGATGCTTCGGATCAAATGATGGAAGAACTCGAAGCGATATTCCTTGACATGGAAGGAAACATCGAAGACATCTCAGAATAGCAAAAAGCCAATCTCATAAAATGTCGGACAAAGACATGGATTTTCCATAAACTCTGTCTTTATTCGGCCTTCCTTGGCTGAACATGATGTTTCCATCTGTTTTTTCAGAAGTACTGATGGTATCGGACAGCAGTTTGGTTTACACGATTACCTGTTTTTTTCCCATCATCATGATATTACCTGACCTCGGCTGGATTCACAGCATAAAGAAAAATGCAACAAAAGTGTTATAATCTTTTCAGCATAGGGGGCTTTCCAATCATTTTAAGAACTGAATATGTTGTTGCATAGAATATTGGTACTGATATTTATAAAACTGAGCTTATTTCACTTTTATTGCTCCCATCAATAAGAAGTATATTTGATATAAATATTAAATAAATACTATATATATCAATAGAGTAAACATTTTTTTCTTTCCAAAATAAATTTTAACAAAATAGAATAGTGCTTTAATCTGTGGAATTCGTATTGTTTTTCGATATTCTGTGGATCGACTTTTTAAGGCCCTGTATCAATAGGAATACGAGAAATCGCACACATAAGCACACGATGAAAAAATCAAAAGGAGATGAAAAAAGGCTGGAAATCATTAAACATGCGGAGCGTATTTTTTCAAAAAAAGGTAATGATGCAAAAATATGTGAAATAGCCTCGGCTTCCGGTATACCGGACTCTGTCCTTTATTATCACTTTAAAAATAAGGAAGATTTGCTCTTTTCAGTCACAGGCGAAGGACTGAACAGGGCCTATCATCTTCTTGTCGAGCAGTTAAATGGTATTAGAGATCCTGTCAGCCGACTGGGCAAGCTGATATGGTTTCAAATGTATTATCATGAAACCCATACCGACTACGCTAATCTACTGTTATTTGAGTGTCGCTCAAGCGGTAATTTTATTAATCATCATGCCTTCAATGGCATTAAAAAATGGTCTCGTATCGGAAGCGACATTTTGCAGGATGGTATAAAAAAGGGCATTTTTGAGAAGGATCTTAATATCAATGTCATGCGGGATGTCGTATTTGGCCTGGTGGATATGCAAAATATCCAAAGCCTTGCCACCAAAGAGATTCATGAATCCTACAACGACTTTGATGATATCCTCAATATTGTCATACCCATGGTCGAAAAGCACGCAGCTGTTACTGTAAAGAGACACAGCAAGAGCAACGCCATCATCCGGGCGGCTGAAGAGATATTCGCAGAATTCGGTTTCAAAAAAACAACTATTGCTGCCATCGCCAATAAAGCAAATGTCTCGGAAGGAATTATCTACGAGTACTTTGAAAACAAGGAAAATCTGCTTTTTTCACTACTGGATCAGCAAATGGAATTCAACATACACTCCCTGGACGATCTATTTGAAATAAAAAATCTTGTTCAAAAGCTAAGGCGTTTCATGTTGTTTTATTTTATTAATTACTTGCGCCGCCCTTCATCTTTGAAGACATTTATTTACAACGCTATTTACAATCGAAAATTTTATCAATCAAAAGTATATAAAACGTTCTCCCTTTACTTCAATCACATGTATGACATTCTGGACGAAGGTAAAGCTTCCGGGGTGTTTAAAAAGGACGTCAACAATCGGATATGCAGAAATATTTTTTTAGGGGCCTTTAGTCACATGACCTTAAGGTGGCATTGCACAGAGAAAGGATCTCAAGCGGACAGGTTAGGCGAGATAAATTGCCTTATCGATATGATTATCAAAGCGATCTCGGTTTAATTTATAATGCTTGCACGTCAAATGTTTTGCCATATGTCATTCGCTCGACCAGGATTTTCCAACTAACAAGGCATTGAAGCAGCAGATAAACGCCCGATGCATTGGGCGTTTACAGCAATTCCCAATCATACCTTATTCGGGAATATGCCAGTCAGGTCCAGTTCTTTATTCATGATTCGGACCTCCTCTTTTGATGTCTGCAAACAATTATTATCTGAATACACGATGATCTTCAGATGTGCCACCGATGCCGGACACACGGAGTTGCTGGTATAAAGCGCACCAAAAGACTCGGTACATGAATCTGGAAAATCTACCGGAGCGTGATGCACACCCAAACTAAAACAAGCAAAACCGTGCGTTGCCTATATCGTTTTTCCTTAACCTTCGAACAACCTTTTTGGATTTTTCACAGTGATGGTATGAATCTGCTCTTCAGTAACTCCCGCTTTTATCAGTGCCGGAATAATGTTTTTAAATAAATGCGTCGGATACCAATTTCCTGCTATGTCTTCCGATAACTCAAGTTTTCCGCCCAGCCAGTTCAATACTACATCATGTGAGAGAATTATCTGATCAGTATATCCCATCTGAATCAGTCCTAAAATAGTACTAATTCTCAAATTATCCGGGCCCGCACTCCAGAGATCAGCATTCAGGCCAAGTCTGTCGAAAGCCAGAAAAACCCCCTTTTCAAGAGTTCTTTGATGATATTTCAAATCGGCTGATCCACCGGAATGACCAATCATAATCTGTCCGGGGTTCGCTCCGGATGAAATCAACAATTCAGCCTGTTCATCTCCCATTGTTCCACCTTCAGTGTGAGTGATAATCGGGACACCTGTATTGACCTGACTTCGAGCAGCAGACACAAAAACCATTTTTTCATAGTCGGTGATTGCATTTAACCCTGAAGCCACCTTTATGACGCCAGCCTTAATTCCAGTGGCCCCTATTCCTTCATTGATTTCGGTAGTAAAAAGGGTTTCAAGGATCTCAATCAAATCACGCAATCCCGCCCAAAACTTAAAATAAGGGCTTCCGCCTTGAGCCTCGTTATACAAACCTGTTGAACAGACAATGTTCACACCTGATTTTTGGGAAACTTCCCGATACAGAACAGGATCTCTGCCAGAATCATTGGGCGTCGCATCTACATACGTTGTAACGCCGCATTCCTTGATATCCGTCATAGCTTTAATAGCAACATCAAACACTTCATCCCGATCATATACTTCAACAGTATTCGCAGCATAACCAGCGTAACCGTAAACAATGTGTTCATGCATTAATGTAACACCAATTTCATCGGAGGAAACGGAGCCCGTCACCGTATTTACCATTCTTGCCATCTTTATTCCCCGTTTTAGTATTTTACGGAATCGAGAATGTCATCTATTTCATACGACTCGTTCTATCAAAGCTCACCCGTTCCATAACACAAGGATTTGCCAACCAAAAAGTATGAGCGTTTTTCATTGTTACATTTTGCAAAACGCATTGGATTTTTTAGGTTATGATACGATTTTTTGCATTTTAAAATAGATTTCATCCCTTAAATCGAACAAATTGAACATAATTCGTTTTTATAATCCTGTCAAGAATAAGAGTGCTTTTTAAAAACTCTCATATTATTGCATAATTACAGCGTTATATCGATTTAATATTGGTTGATTCCTGTTTGTATAAAATAGAATTTGACTACAATCGCACCTGAGTTTGCATACAAGGTGCACTTGCTAAGGGAAGACTTGAATCTAATGAGGGGATATGCTGTCAGCTCCAGTTATTTGTGCTGTATTGATTACATAAACTCGATTTTTAGCCTTTCTCACCTTTCAAGCTCCTGAAGCCATTTGCGTACTGGCTCTTCACCTGAATCTGTTTTATCATCACTGGTTAAAGTGTTCTCTAAGTGGTATGTTTATCGGATTTAAAATTGTTGTCTACTTTGTGAACCGAATGTATGGGATTATATGGATGCCCCCTTTTCATTGCCATGTTCCACAGTTATTACCACATTCCCCTTCTTACGTCCTGTATCAACATACTTATGCGCCTCAACAATTTGTTCCAGGGGATATGTCCTATCTATTACAGCTTTAAAATTTCCGACCTTAAATAATGCATTGAGTTGAACAAGATATTCAGCCTTTAATTTTGGAGATCCATCATCAATTGATACGTATTTCCCATTTGGAGAAAGCACTTTCTTACAATGTGCCTTTAGTAAAAAGGGGAAAGGGGGTCAGGTCTTTGTTTGACTCATTTATTTACACTAACGCTATGAAAAGGAAAAAGGGGGTCAGGTCTTTGTTTGACTCATTTATTTACACTAACGCTATGATAACCGGATATTGGAGGTGCTTGCGCCGGAAATATTCCGGTTAATCAACTTGTTCGGTTTGATATAATTCTTTTAAACCTCCATAGATGGCGTCACCATCGCATCGCCAAAAACAATCTACAACAGTAAAATTGGCTTCACGGAGCTTATCGAAATGCCAAGAAAGCGGTAACCCTTCTTCAGGACCACTTTCTCTGTTTTTGAACAAAGGATCACGTATTTTATTTACATCAACACCAAGAGCTTTCGTATAATCAGTCCAAAAAGAATCCCAATCGTTTTCTGGGCTCAAGCTCTCATCGCTTCGTTTCATGTCACGACACCTATCCCAATAACTCTGGATTATCAGGGAATCGCTTCCAACATGATCAGCATTTAAAAATATTCCACTAGGGCGTAATAATTGGCTTATTTGTTGATACAGGGTATTTAATTGATCCCCATTAAGCCAGTGCAAAGCAGTAGCTGAAACAACAGCATCAAAAGTAAAAGAAAAGTTCTTTCTCCAAGAAGTATCACGTAAATCATGCTGAAGAATGTGAATTCTGTTGTCATATTTCCTTTTCATTGTTTCCGCAATCCACAGCATAGTTGGATCAATGTCAACACAAAATACTTCGGCTTCAGGAAATGACTCAATGAGCCTAAGTGATAGTGATCCAGTACCACAGCCAATATCAAGTATCCGTTTTGGTGATGACTGGGTTGCTGTGATAAGCTGAATTATTATTTCAAATCTTTCAGATCGTTTTGCTACAAGTCGATCCTGCATTTGGTCCCATCGATCTATCCAAGTATCCCAATTAATATCAGTAGGTCGTTCAATTGATTTTAATTCTTCCATGTTATCTTATCCTTTTTGTTTGAGCCGAATGTATGGGATTATATGGAGTGACCGATAAAACAGCGGACTGATTCCAATAGAAAATCCGGGTGGTTGTATAATCCTGGAATGTACACGGAATCGGTTTTTCCATATCATCCCTGTTGAACGGGACTATATCGATTGTTTGTTTGTTATGGAAATAGTAGGACTTTTTTGAGGATCTGTAAAAATATTTTTGAGGGAATCAGATCGATATGCTGACAATTTTGAGTATGTAACGGACTTAAGGGATGATGTTTAATGGAAAATAAATGACGATTTCCAATTGTTTTTTCGATTGAGCGATGTTTGGGCGCACAATCCATTGATAAAAACCATTGCTGTTAAAAAGTTTAAAAATACCGGGGTAATTATAATAAGACCTCAAGCGGCCGGCCTTGGCTTCTTCTGTACAAAAAAAACGGATATGGTTGATAACTCCCATCAAATTCATCGATCTTTTTGAGTTTTCCAATCTTACATTTACGGCACAGCGTAATGTCGGTCCCTGTCAGATCCAACATGAATTGTACGGTAGACTTCTTTTTATTCGGTTTGGACGATGATGGACCCGCGCCAACGGCCAATCGAATCTGTCGAAGTGTTCTCTTTTTGCAATTGTTTCCAAAAAGCCAAAATGGCGAATTCACATCAATTCCAAAGGTAATTCATAATGTATGAAACCCGACCTCTCTCTGGCATAACGGCACGAAAAAACCTTGAGACCGAATCCACAGAGGTTGAGCCGTTTATGCCTTTCCCAGGAATCATTCCGACCGCCTCTTTTTCCTTCTGGATATTTCCAGTAGTGCTGCAATAATCAAGGTAATAACTGTTAAAGGAATAACAAAGTACAGAATGATAACACTGAACCCAGGTAATGTATCATGATGAGACGCAGCCAATATGAGGTACAGCGTGTAAATCACGTAGTACCCTATCAATAATGCCCCTTCACAACGGCTAATTACGCCATCTGTAAAAAATATGGGCAGACATGCCAGCGCTACTGCAATCATAACAGGCAAATCGAATCCGATGACAGCTTTTGAAACTTCAATGCCTGTTGGTGCAACTATGCTCGTAATTCCAAGCACTCCCATAATATTAAAGAGATTACTGCCAACAACATTACCGACGGCGATGTCACGCTCTCCTCGAACAGCCGCAATGACTGACGTAACCACTTCAGGTAGTGACGTGCCGGCAGCAACAATCGTTAATCCGACCACTAACTCGCTGACCCCTAAAAAATGAGCGAAGGACACTGCGCTATCGACGACCCAGCGTGAGCCGAGTATCAATAGTACAAAGCCGCCAAGCACCAAACTTATGTTTTGAATCCAGTTGCTTTTTAAAAGTCTCTTGACCTCAAATTTCTTAGTGTATTCATCTTTCACTGCGATTGTTTCTCTGCGGCTTTGATAAATCAAAAACCAGACGTAACTAATGAGACCTACTAATAGTATGAACCCATCTCCCCTACTGAGGTTCTCATCTAGTGAAAGGATCAGAACAATTGCCGACAGTGCTATCATTAAAGGAACATCAAGCCTTATCAGTTGCTGTGCTACAACTAGAGGCACAATCAGCGATGAAAGGCCAAGAATAAAGAGGATATTGAAAATATTACTTCCAATAACATTGCCCAGTGCAATATTTGATTGGCTGGATAGCGCTGATTTGATGCTTACCGCAAGCTCAGGAGAACTAGTGCCAAAAGCAACTACAGTCAATCCTATGACTAATGGTGATATTCCAAGGATAGTCGCCAAGCGGGATGCACCCCGTACTAACGCTTCTGCACCGATTATTAAAAAAAACAATCCAAGCAAAAATAATAAAATCGCCATAGTTACCTTTTGCTGGTGTAATTGTTGCCATCAAGGTAGGACAGTCAGTTACCCAACTGCCCTCGCAGATCCCTACATGCAGTTTTCTCGCATAAGGCTTCTCAAAACGAAAATACTTTATCTTACTGCAATGTGGTTTGCAGGTGTACTTCGGTCTTACGTGTCCGAAACTTGTTTCATTTGCAGAATTCATCGCTTTGCTACTCCCCTTCCCCATGTGATCGGTCTTACCTTCTCGGAGTACTATGAGGTAGCCGCCTCAGGAGGGCGCGTTCACCTCCCTACGGTCCAGTAAATTTCCTTTGTACGCTTCACCTGTTTTGTCCCGTATCTTTTGATACGTCCGCCATAATAGCAATCCAATGATCGGATGCATTATAAGATGGGATTCTCCGACAATTTACATATAAAATGTTGAAGTAACTATTAAAAGTCAAAATTTAGAATATTTTTTAAATATCGGAAGAGTTATAAAATATATGATTGCAGCAACAGGGGGACATATTACCAACCATGCTACAATGGCATATAGTGTTGCAATCCCAAAACTCTGAATAAATCCCAATATATCTGTTCGAAACAAAGTCACTATCTTTTCAACAGATAGATTTACTACGGAAGCCTGAAACAGAAGACCACCGATTTTATAAAAAGGGAGCACGAGAATAGCCCACAAAGGATAAGCTGCATAGTTGACGATTTGAATAGCTACGTGGTTGAGCCGAAAAATAAAGGCAAAAATAATACAAAGTATTGTGGTAGTTCCAAAAACAGGAAATACTGCCAGGATAGAACCAACAGAGACTGTCAGAGCAAGCTTTTCTGGTGTTATATCGTTCTTTAGCAGATTCAATAGAGGGATCGCAATTTTATCTTTGAAGTATGATGGTTGCATTGTGCCAACTAAGCTATAGTCATAATCCCCAGGTTTTGAAGCATAATAATCTCCAGTTCTCAAAAGCAACTGTTAGAATGACTGATATCAAGAAGCAAAGCCTATTTTTAAATTCCAACATATAGGATTATATGGAGTGACCGATAAAACGGCGGACTGATTCCAATAGAAAAACCGGATGGTTGCACAATCCTGGAATGTACATGGAATCGGTTTTTCCATATAATCGCTGTGGAACGGGACTAGATCGATTGCTTGTTTATTATGGATATAGTAAGGCTTTTTTGAGGATCTGTAAAAATATTTTTGAGGGAATCCTACTCAGGTTCAAGTATAAAAGGCTATTGCACTCATAATGTGGGTTTGTCTTCCTTTGTTATCAACTGCATTGCACATCATTTTACCATCAATTGCCAAACTTTCGTCTGTTTGACTATAAGTCTCATTCCATTGTTGAATCGCACAATCAAGGCTTACTGGATCAACTCTAACAAGAAGATCTCTGATGATTGATTCACTTGGTACTTCATATTTCCCATTTTCATAACGACAAATAAAACGTTCTCTGGCCTTCGACCCCAGGTTACCAGCCCAATCAGACATGGGCTTATAACCTTGCATACCGCTGAGTACAGCCCCTGCCGCAATACTTAATACTGTGGAAAGTTTATGCCGCTTTCCCTGACCACGACGCGGATCTTCAATGGTTTTAAAAAAAACGGGAAGAGAGCGCATATGCTCTGCTGTCAATAGCATCTTTACCTCGCCATTGTTAAATGATCTAATCAGATTGCGCAAGTTCCAATTGTACGGTGAATAAATCTGATCTTGAAAATGGATATTTTTAACCCATTAAAATGGATATTTTTAACCCATTAAAATGGATATTTATTACTCACTGGATTATCAAAGTGAATACTTATTATCCATCCTTTTTACTTGATATTTTGTTTCAATACTTAGCCACTGGATAAATAATTTTATTTATTCAGATAGTTACATTAGCAAAAGTTTATTTATTATATTTTGGCACATTGCATGCTGATAGCAATTCAATTTATGTAACAGTTAAGCCGCTATTTATAGTCAGGAATAACCGCAAACTATAACGAAAGACCGGTGAATAAATTGCTCAATTTTCTTTATAAACATCCCATTTAAAATAGAAAAGGTGGTTATCCATGCACAGATTGCGGAGACAACCCAGCTTAACTGTTGCCTATCTATCTAGTTCAACAAAACAAACAAATCATAACACTTAGGAGAAGACAATGATTAATAGTTCTCAAAAATACTGGCTTAGCCCATTTATAGCAGTTACTTTCTTCGCTATTGCAATTACCGGAATGTTTATGCTTTTTCAAATACATTCTCCTGTTATACACACAGTCCACAAGTGGGGTAGTTTAATTTTTGTTATTGGTTGTATGGTTCATTTAACATTGAATTGGCGAATATTTATCTCATACTTTCCAAAACGCAAAGCGATAAGTGGTGCCTTGATTGGTATATTTGCATTGGTTTTTATTGCTCTCGTAATTCCATCAGGAGGTCATAAGGATAAAATTCATGCTGATGAAACTAGTACTTCTTATTCCGTTGATAAAAGCCATAGAAGGTAGATTTATCTTTGTTTTCGGGTCTAAATAGTGATGGATTTCTACATTTAACGTATAGGATTATATGGAGCGACTGATAAAACGGCGGACTTATTCCTATGGAAAATCCGGGTGGTTACACAATCCTGGAATGTACACGGAATCGGTTTTTCCATATAATTCCTGTTGAACGGGACTAGATCGATTGCTTGTTTATTATGGATATAGTAAGGCTTTTTTGAGGATCTGTAAAAATATTTTTGAGGGAATCTGATCGATTTTCTTTTGGCGGGTATGGTCGGTCTTCAGCCTTTTGTTGGGTTTTTCAGTTGTTTTGTATTACTTGACATGCTAGTATTACCGTATTACATAAATATTGGTAAAGGAGGATATCATGCAAACAGCAATCAGTAAACTTACAAAGAAATATCAGGCTACAGTACCTGAACCTGTGCGCGCAAAACTAAAGCTCAATGCAGGCGACTTAATAGCATTTGAAATTGACAATAATTCGATCAGGTTAAGAAAAGCCACACCTCTTGATCTTGAATTTACTTCTGCTTTGGTTCCTACTCTGAGTGAATGGGAATCGCAAAATGATGAAGAGGCATACAATGATTTATGAACCATTTGACATTGTTGTTGTACCGTTCCCATTCACGGATTCAGCCCGTTCCAAAAAAAGGCCTGCTCTTGTTCTATCGAACAATGAGGACTTTGGGAGTGAAATAGAACACTCCGTACTGGCTATGATAACAAGTCAGAAGAACACTCCTTGGCCTCTGGACAGTGCAATAAGAAACAAAAAAGCATCAGGTTTAGCCGCTCCCTCTGTTGTAAGAATGAAACTCTTCACTCTGGACAATAGATTCATTCTCAGAAAAATTGGCCATTTATCAAAGTCAGATCAAAAGCAAGTCAAACAAAGCCTATCAAAGATGTTTTCCTATCTATAGTTTTTCAAAGGGGGCAAATCTTCGTTTGACTCAACTTTGAAGCCTTTTATCAATCTTCTCAAAAACACTAAATGAGTCAAACAAAGACCTGACCCCTTTGCCACTCAAATTGAACACAATGAAAATTAAAGCTAACTGAAGAACTTTCCCTTATAAAAATTCTCATTTCCAAGTTTCTTTGCGATCATCCTAAACATAACACAACCGTCTGGGCATACAATTTCCTTGCTATATTTGCTATTCCCACCGATGTTCTCTAAATCTCCGCCACTTCTGACCGCCTCCATGATTGGGAACATCATCATCATTACTTTGGAGCAAATACCCTGACCATCCTTATTTACAGGACAGCCATAAGTGCAGGTGTACTTATCTCCGATTTCCTCACCGTTTCGGCAATACTTCTCTGTTTGGTCACCTCGAAGAAACCCTATTACCTCGATTTCCCATTCATACTCCTCATCATACCATTTTTTCATAATCAACCTCCAAATTTTTATTTATCAGCCTGACAAACTTATTCCATTTTTATGTACTTTGAGAAAGAACTTCAAACAGTACATCATTCTACAAAACATAAATTTGTATAGTCATAAAACGACTCTCAAACTTTTATTCTTCGGGCAACCGTATAAGCATGGTCTCGCACTCCCAGGGATTATGCTTACGGACACCCCGAGAGTATAATCCCAGTCGGACTGTCATTATACTTCCATGGTGACTGGAAACACGCTTCCTGAATTACAGTTATAACTAATCCTTTCTTTCTTACCGCTGCATAGGCGGCTTCTTCTTTCTTCCGGCGGCGCTGTGCGACGTCTGCATAACGTATAGGATTATATGGAGTGACCGATATAACGGCGGACTGATTCCAATAGAAAATCCGGGTAGTAGCACAATCCTGGAATGTACACGGAATCGGTTTTTCCATATCATCCCTGTTGAACGGGACTCGATCGATTGGTTGTCTGTTATTGAAATAGTAAGGCTTTTTTGAGGATCTGTAAAAATGTTTTTGAGGGAATCCGATCGAAATGCTGATAACGTTGAGTATACAACGGATTTAAGCGATGATGTTTAATGGAAAATAAATGACGATTTCCAGTTGTTTTTTCGATTGAGCGATGTTTGGGAGCACTCATCCATTGATAAAAACCATCGCTGTTAAAAAGTTGGAAAAATACCGGGTTAATTATAATAAGACCTCAAGCGACCGGCCTTGGCTTCCCTCGTGTAAAAAACGGATATGTTTGATAACTCCCATCAAATTCATCGATCTTTTTGAATTTTCCAATCTTACATTTACGGCACAGGGTAATGTCGATCCCTGTCAGATCCAACATTAATTGTGCGGTAGACTTCTTTTTATTTGGTTTGGACGATGATGGATCAGCGCCAA
>JBFFHJ010000070.1:0-40915 GCA_041556995.1 bacterium
CCCATGTTACCGAACGTGTTGCCGATGAAATGTTTGGAGAGTTGATTGAAGGTGCGGTAGAAGGGGATGGCAGAAAAAGATCAACGGGTGAGTTTAACCCCATTTTTATGATGGCTGATTCAGGTGCAAGGGGGTCCGAACATCAGAGTCGCCAGCTCGGAGGAATGCGGGGATTAATGGCAAAACCGACCGGTGAAATTATTGAAACACCTATTACTTCCAATTTTAGGGAAGGTCTTGATGTTTCCCAATATTTTATTTCCACGCATGGTGCACGAAAAGGTTTGGCTGATACGGCTCTTAAGACTGCTAATTCGGGTTATCTCACCCGGAGACTGGTCGATGTATCTCAAGACTGTGTAATCTCAGAACTGGATTGTGGAACAACGGAAGGTATTACCATTGAGCCTTTGTATGAAAACGGAGAAATTATCGAAAAACTCAGTGAAAGGGTTTTGGGTCGACTGGCAGTGGATGATATCATCGATCCATATTCACACGATGTTATCGTGAAATCCGGAGAAATGATCACAGAAAAACATATCGATGCTATTGACAGAATCAGTGTGGAACGGGTCAAGATACGTTCGGTATTGAGTTGTGAAAGTGAGGAAGGCATTTGTGCCAGTTGTTACGGTCGGGATCTGGCACGCGGTCATCTTGTCAGTGTTGGTGAAGCTGTGGGTGTTATTTCTGCTCAGTCAATTGGTGAACCCGGAACCCAGTTAACCATGCGTACTTTTCATATAGGAGGAACCGCCAGCCGGAAAGTTGAAGCCACTTACTGGGAAGCAAAAAACGACGGTATTATACAATTTAGGGATGCACGAACTGTTATTAATCAGCAAGGGGTAAGAATTCTTCAATCCAGAAAATCAGAACTGTGTATTTTGGACGAGGAAGGAAGAGAAATTGACAAACACATGCTGCCGGTAGGGGCACAGATTCATTTCGATGATAACGCACAGGTTAAAGGTGGAGAAAGAATCGCAGAATGGGATCCTTTCTCCATGCCTATTATTTGTGACATCAACGGTAAGGTCAGGTTTGAAGACGTTATCGAAGGAAAAAGTATGATGACACAAAAAGCGGAAGACACGGGTTATGAACGTAAAGTTATTGTGGAAACGCCGGAATATGATCTGAAACCTAGAATTACCTTTCGAAACATAAAAACCGGTAAGGAATTAAAGCGTGAAGACGACAGAATTCATCCAGGTTTTTACCTGCCTACCAAGGCGGAATTGATGGTTAAGGAAAACGCTGAGGTTTTCCCCGGTGATATTTTATGTCGTGTTCCTAGGGAAACTACTAAAAATAAGGACATCACCGGTGGTTTGCCAAGAGTGGCCGAGCTTTTTGAAGCACGCTCCCCCAAAGATCCCAGCCAGATTTCTGATATTGACGGTATTGTTGAGTTTGGAGAGGATTTGAGACGTAAACGAAGAATCATTATCCGGCCTGAAATTGGTGAACCCAAGGAATACCTGGTACCAAAAGGAAAACACGTTATTGTTGTAGAAGGCGATTATGTCCGTGTAGGTGATCCGCTAACGGATGGCTCTCCCAACCCCCATGATATCCTGAGGGTGAAAGGGGTGAGAGAACTCCAAAAATTTCTGGTGGACGAAGTGCAGCAGGTTTATCGGCTTCAGGGGGTAAAAATCAACGATAAACATATCGAAGTGATTTCAAGGCAGATGATGCGTAAGATTCGAATCATTGATCCTGGTGATTCCTCTTTCCTCGTTGGTGAGGCAGTTTCCAAACAAAAACTGGATGAAATCAACCAGAAGCTGATTGAAGAAGATCTCCGGGTAGCTATTGGTGAACCGCTTTTGCTGGGTATTACCAAATCAGCCTTGAGCACCGATTCTTTTATATCAGCAGCGTCGTTCCAGGAGACAACCAAGGTTTTAACCGAAGCAGCCATTAACGGTAAACTTGATACATTCAGAGGCCTGAAAGAAAATGTAATCATGGGGCGCTTGATTCCTGCTGGTACTGGTTTCAACCAAAAGAGTGAATTTGATTATAAGGAAACGATTACCGATCAGGATGAAGAACAGATTGAAGATTCTGAAAACAGAATCGAAATCTCTGATGCCAGCTTGGAAGAACCCTTGGGAATATAATCTGGAAAATCAATTAACATGATAAAAAAGGATCAGAAACAAAATAATGAATTTTCCGGGGCCAAGGCACTTATTAAGGTCCTGGAGATTCTTGGCGTTGAGACGATTTTTGGTTATCCCGGTGGTGCTACGCTTCCCATATATGATGAATTAAGACACTCAAAAATCAGACATATTCTTTCCCGCCATGAACAGGGGGCTATCCACATGGCCGATGGTTATGCCCGGGTAACCGGGAAGCCAGGAGTATGCCTTGCAACTTCCGGTCCGGGGGCGACCAACCTTGTGACTGGCTTGGCTAACGCTATGCTGGATTCTGTGCCGTTAGTAGCCATTACTGGTCAGATATCCCGCTCATTAATCGGAACTGATGCATTTCAGGAGGTGGATTGTATCAACATCACTATGCCGGTAACCAAACACAATGAGCTGATTTTTGATCCCAAAAACCTGGTTTCGGCATTGGAAAAGGCTTTTTATCTGGCTGGAACCGGGAGAAAAGGTCCGGTTCTTTTGGATATTCCTGTGGATGTTCTTGAGGAGAATTATCCTCACATTTTTAATAATTCCATTGAATTACCAGGATATCGACCGACGATAAAAGGGAATATCGGCCAGATTAAACGAGCCCTCAAAGCTTTGCGTAAAGCCGAAAAGCCTTTAATCCTGTTTGGCGGTGGTGTTATGATTGCGGGTGCCAAACAGGAATTTCAGCAATTTTTGCGGGCCACTAATATCCCAGCTGTCAGAACCATGATGGGTACCGGCGTTATGGATGATGATGATCCCCAATTTCTCGGTATGATTGGCACTCACGGTCACAGACATGCCAATAAAGTGATCCAGAAAGATGCGGATGTAATTTTTGTCATCGGAACTCGGTTAGGAAACAGGGCCTTGGTAAAAAGTCAGATTTTTGCCAAAAACGCTGTTATTATCCATCTTGATATTGATCCGGCAGAAATTGGGAAAAATGTAAAAGCGGATATTCCGATTGTTGGTGATATTAAGGAAGTATTGAATGATATTAATGACCGCATTGCCAAAAAGCCCATTGGCAATGTTAAGCCGTGGACGACTATCGATAAACGGAAATCCATGCTTACAACCCGTGATGGTGCCTCGGTAATGGAGGAGATTTTCAGCCGACTTTCTACTATTAATCAAAAGCTGCACGTCAGTACGGATGTTGGACGACATCAAATGTGGGCAAATCACTTTTGCACTAATTCAAATCATCTGCCTTTGATCACTTCGGGAGGTTTGGGAACCATGGGATTCGGATTACCATCTGCCATCGGAGCATGGTTTGCTGATCCTGAGACACCGGTTGTCAGCATCTCAGGTGATGGTAGTTTTATGATGAATATGCAGGAATTTTCAGTGGCCGTTGAGCACAATGTCCCCATTACTGTCATCATCGTTAATGACCACCGTTTAAGTATGATTAGAGAGCTTCAGCGTTCCAATTACGGTGGACGGTATACTACCCATGAACTTGGGCAATATATCGACTATGTCAAGATGGCTGAAGCCATGGGCGGAACCGGCATAAAAGTGACAAATAAAGACAAAATCATTCCCGCTATTAAAAAGTCTATTTCCAGTCTTCAGCCCACAATTATTGATTTTGATTTGGATAGAATCCTAAAATCATCCTATTTATCTATTGATACAGCATCATAGTCGATCTTTACTCAACTTCTTAATAAGCTAATGGAAAATAGACAAACCATCGCCATTGAAGTGGAAGACAAACCAGGTGTTTTAAGCAGAATTTCCACATTATTTTCGCGGAGAGGATACAATATTGACAGTCTGACAGTAGGGCATACCCATATTCCGGGCATCAGCCGTTTTACAATCGTTGTACAAGGCGATGATGCTACTTTGGAACAGATCCGAAAACAATCTCAAAAACTCATTCATGTATTGACAACCAATAAACTGGAAAAAAATGAGTCGGTAATGCGGGAATTTGCTATTGTAAAATTGCAATATGATAAGGATTCATCCATCAGAATAAATGAAGTGGTGGACCTGTACGGTGCTCGAATGTTGGACTCCAGTAATGAAGTATTGGTAGTTGAATTCTCGGGTACTGAAGAAAAAATCGACCTCGTTTTTGAAGATTTGAAACAATTTACAGTGCTGGAATCCATCCGAACAGGTAAAATCGGAATGAGAACCGGCCGATAATTTAGAAACAACCTTTTATACCTATTAAACCTGTGAAGTTCGATCGACATCAACAAGCCAAAATACGTAATTTTTGTATTGTTGCCCATATTGACCACGGAAAATCAACCGTAGCGGACCGATTACTGGAATTTACCGGTGCACTTTCCCAACGGGAATCGCAAGATCAGTTCCTCGATAGCATGGATATAGAGCGGGAACGTGGTATTACTATTAAAGCTCAAACAGTTTCCCTTCAGTATAAGGCAAAAGATGGTGAAATATATCAGCTCAATTTAATTGACACACCCGGACATGTTGATTTTTCATATGAAGTCTCCCGGTCTATTGCAGCTTGTGAAGGTGCTTTGCTAATTGTGGATGCTGCCCAGGGAGTGGAAGCCCAGACATTGGCCAATGTATACCTTGCGGTTGATCATGATCTGGAAATTATAACGGTATTGAATAAAATCGATCTCCCTGCCGCCGATCCGGAAAGAGTGTCAAAAGAGATCGAAGATGTTATCGGATTGGATACTTCAAATGCCATTCATGCCAGCGCCAAACACGGCCAGGGAGTTGAAGAGATACTGGAAGAGATTGTTGCTGTCATTCCACCTCCCAAAGGCGACCTGGACGCTCCATTAACGGCGCTCATTTTTGATTCTTGGTTTGACCCGTATCTGGGTATTGTTGTTTTATTCAGGGTTGTTACCGGCTCGCTTCCCAACCGAAGCAATATTCGATTTATGATTTCCGGCAAAGAATTTCAGATCACCCAGATGGGTAAGTTTACTCCGTTCAAGAAAGAGGTAGATATTCTCCATGCCGGTGAAGTCGGTTTTTTGTCCGCTTCCATAAAAGAAATCGTGGATATTAAAATCGGTGATACAATCACCCTGGTGAATAAACCTGCTGCTGAACCGCTTCCCGGTTATTCAGACGTTAAACCCATGGTTTTTAGTGGTATATATCCAGTAGATTCAAGTGATTTTAATAACTTAAAAGACGCATTGGGAAAACTGGTACTAAACGATTCTGCCATCACGTATGAAATGGAAACGTCCACTGCATTGGGATTTGGTTTTCGCTGTGGTTTTTTGGGACTTCTTCATTTGGAGATTGTTCAGGAGAGGCTGGAGAGAGAGTTCGATTTAACTTTATTGATTACCTCTCCTACGGTGATTTATCACATATATACCCTAAAGGGAGAAATGCTGGAGATTGAAAACCCCAGCCAACTTCCAGATCCGGTTGAAATCGAACATATTGAAGAACCCTATATTATTGCAAACATCATTGTTCCCAGTGATTACATCGGCAATGTCATGAAACTCGCCCTTGAACGTAGGGGAATCCAGAAGTCAATGGATTATATCAGCACTAAACGAGTATCCATAAAGTATGAATTTCCGTTGAGTGAAATTGTTTATGATTTTTACGATCAATTAAAATCACTCACCCAAGGCTACGCCTCTTTCGACTATGAACTATCGGACTATCGCAAAGCGGAGCTATCCAAATTGGATATTCGATTGAATGGTGATATTGTTGACGCCTTGTCAACCGTCATCCATAAAGATAAAGCATATGCCAAAGGAAGGGAACTGGCTCAAAAACTGAGGAAGCTAATTCCGCGACAAATGTTCGAAATTGCCATCCAGGCTTCAATCGGTAGTAAGATTATTGCCCGTGAATCCATCAGTGCTTTGCGTAAAAACGTGACTGCAAAGTGTTATGGTGGCGATATTTCCCGGAAGCGTAAACTTTTGGAAAAGCAGAAAAAAGGAAAAAAACGGATGAAACAGTTGGGTTCCGTTGAAGTTCCGCAAGAAGCGTTTTTAGCCATTTTGAAACTCAATGACAATTAGAACCCTTGCCTCAATTGCTGCATATAAAATATTGATATTGTTATCCATGTCTTTTAAACCAGTATTCAATTAAATTGAATACTGTCCCTCTTTGCAACTTATCAAGCAGCAGTTTTTGGATATATGTTTTACGATGGCTGATCACATCCGAAATAGACTGCATCTACAGTTTTGAAGATGCTTTTCATTGGAGTTAATCATTGTTCAAATGCGGCTGAATCTGTTATATAAAATTCTCCAATATTATTAAATGAAAAGCCGTTTATTTGCGGGAATTTATGGTGATAGTATATGGCTGTGGTGGCAAATGATGTGTTGCTTCCATATAACTGCTCATCACCTATGATGACAACATAAGAACACTATAAAAATTGTGGCGGACCAACCGTTGATAAAGCTCGAAAACGTCCAAAAAAGTTATTTGAACAAACGACCGGTGTTTTCAAAAATCAGCATGGAAATTGAAAGCGGGGAGTTTTTATTTCTCACTGGTGTTAGTGGTGCCGGAAAGTCGACTATATTTAAACTACTGATTGGTTTGGAAAAACCTGATACAGGCAAGATATATTTCCAGGGTAAAGAGGTCAATCAATTACCTAAACGAGAAATACCGGCTCATCGACGAAAAATTGGGGTTGTCTTTCAGGATTATAAATTATTGTTAAACAAAACAGTGGC
Organism: bacterium; assembly: GCA_041556995.1. Lineage (GTDB taxonomy): Bacteria > SAR324 > SAR324 > XYD2-FULL-50-16 > XYD2-FULL-50-16 > JAHJTV01. The sequence goes on from JBFFHJ010000070.1 coordinate 6,863, forward strand.
GGAAAACATTGCTGTTCCCTTACGAATTATTGGATCGTCCAATCATATCATTGAACAAAAAATAAAAATTATCGCCAAGCGAATGGGGATAGAAGAGCTGTTAACTCAACAAATACAAAGTCTTTCGGGTGGCGAACAACAGCTGGTAGCTATTGCTCGGGCGTCTGTCCACTCCCCACAATTGATTTTAGCTGATGAACCCACTGCTAATCTCGATTTAAAGATGGCTAATAAAATCATTAAAATGCTGACATTGTTGAACAATGACGGCACAACGATTATTATTGCAACCCACGATATTAATCTGATCAGGTCTCATAGCCGGCGAATTCTGTTGATCAAAAAAACCGGTTTGATTGAAGTGCATTAAGATAATTCTTTCAATTAAGACCAGACACTTGCAAACCGTTTTTCATCCATATTGGGTCACTATGATTCTAACCTCAATAAGACAAGCTTGGAAGAACATTAAAGAAAATACTTCCGCCTCAGTTTCAGGAATCGTTGTGACCAGCGTATCTCTTATCATCTTAGGTTCGGTTATCCTGGTGTACTATAACCTGATGCATATGACGCAAATGGTATTCCAGCAAGCCAACTATTCCATTCTTCTTAACGATTCCATTGAAGACTTTGAGCGAAAGGAGATTTTAGCGCAACTACGTTCCATTCCAGACATTCATAATATCACTGAGTTGACTTCAGAACAGGTAAAAGCAGAACTGGTAGAAAGTTTTGGTGAGCCCGGCCAGGTGTTAAAAAAAATCGATTTACCCAAGTTTCCGAATATTATAGAATTTTCTTTAGACAGGACATCATTCCTGTTTGAACATGAGATCGATAAAATCAAATTATTACAGGGCGTTGAAGAAATTGTTTCCGGTTTGGAAACAAAAGACCAGATTAATACGTTTTTTACTATTTCAGAATTTGTGGGCGTTTTTTTAATTACGCTGTTAATTGTTAGTATCCTGATGATCATTCATAACGCCATACAAATCGCTGTACGAATGCGCATTGAGGAGATAGAAATTTTGCAGATTCTGGGGGCAACACCTTCATTTATTCGTTTACCGTATATCGTAGAAGGTTTGTTTATTGCTATTATGGGATACCTGATATCCATGGGAATTGTGTTTTTTTTATATAAATTTGTAGTGGCCGGCATCACATTTAATGAGGCCACCTATGGATTAAGGGATCTTACACGCTTTTTTACTTATCCTCATATGATCGGTTCTTTGTTGATGATCAGCGGTCTCGGTTTTCTATCGTCAATCCTGGCAACTCGAAGAGTACTGAATGAGTTGAATTCATAAATAACGATTTAATTGATTTGCCTAGAAGAATGAATTCATTTCAATTCACATTCAGAATCCTTGGCTACGTCCTTTTTCCAGCCCTTCTTTTATATCTTTATTATCTGACTTTCCCAATAACAGGAACTGGTGAACCTATCGATTCTTTGATTCAGTCCCGAAATAGTCAAATCGTGAAATTATCTCGCGATCGAAAGGACATATTGTCTTTTATTGAAGAGCTTAAACAAAGGGAATGGAGTGTTATAGAGGTGTTGAAGGTATTGAACACCAATATCAAAAACAATCAGGAAAAACTGGATGATTTACTTTATAAAATTGATGAATTGAATAAAAGTATTGCAATTTCAGACAATAAAATACAAAGGTTGGAGAGAGATGTATCCAAAGATCAGTATCGGATACAACAGCAGGTTTACGTCTTGTTTTATGTACGAAGAATTCGGAAAATGACCCATTTGGTGGGATTGAGTTCATTTAAGAACTATTTTAGAAATCAGTACTTGTTGCAAAAAAACACTGAAGTGGATGCCGCTGTCTTGGCTCGGTTAAAAGAGAATTTGTCCGAATGGGAAAAGGAAAATGAAACGCAGAAGCTCCAAAAACAGCAATTTGTTAATTTTAAAGCCGAAAGTGAGGAGCAAAACAAACTCCTTTCCTTTGAACGCCAGCAGCAACAAACCTATCTGCACCATATTCGACAAGACCGTTCATTGAGAATGAAGTATCTAAGAGAAGTACAAGTAGAGCTGGAACAGCTGAATGATGTCATCCATTCATTGAAAACTAAAAAGAAAAACGAGAAAAAAACCAAACGGTTTCAAGGGTTTTTCAGATATAAAAATGCTTTGCCTTCGCCGGTGAAGGGTGAGCTGGTTCATAAATTCGGCCAAAAGCAATCACCCTTTTATACGCTATTTAAGAAGGGGGTATTGATCGAAACGAAGGAAAATCAGGAAGTATATAGTATTTTACCCGGTAAGGTCGTCTGGTCCGGTCCTTTTCACCGTTACCAGAACCTTGTCATTTTGGATCATGGCAAAGGAAGTTTGTCCGTCTATGGCAATTTGGAGGAGATTTTTGTTATTGTAAATGATGTAGTAGATAAGGGGTACGCACTGGGAACCGTAGCCTACAACGATGTGGAGCAACGGTATCTTTTTTACTTTGAAACCCGCTATAATAAACGAGCGGTTAATCCGGAACAATGGTTAAAAAAACCTGCGTGGCAATGAAATGTGAAAAGAATGAAGACCAGGATTTGTCGGCATTAGCCCGGGAGTATTTTCAAACCGGTGAGATCACCTGCAAACTGCTAAAGGGTGATGGCTCCAATCGCAAGATCTATCTTATTACTCTCCAGAATAAGAAAAGTCCAGTTGTTGTCGGAGTAACTAATAACAACTTAAAAGAAAATCGGGACTATTTTATCATTTCTGAAAAAATGCAGCAAATTGGTATTCCTGTGCCGGAAATTTATTCAATTCATCCTGCTCAAACCTCGTACCTTCTCCAATACCTGGGGCCATGCAATTTGGCAGATCGTATTGAACACTGGAAAAGCAACAATCAATTTTCAAAAATCGGTTCCGCCTACGAAAAGGTGTTGCCGTTTTTATTGAAGATCCAAAACCAATTGCCCAAAGTATTAGGAGAATTTCTCAGTCACCGATTGATGGCCAAAAAGGATTTTTTGGATGATCTGGCGTATTTTCAGAGAGATTTTCTGGAACGTTTTGGATACATTCACCTTTACAGCCATGATGTAAAGCAGGAATTGTCGTCCCAGGTAGTCGATCAATTAATTAAGACGGAGGCATCCTTTTTTGTTTATCGTGATTTTCAATCAAGAAATATTATGTGGCAAAACAACTCACCTTGGTTTATTGACTTCCAATCAGCTTATCTGGGCTCGCAATATTACGACCTGGCATCGCTTTTATACGCATCAAAATCAGGTTTGGACGAACCTACCAGGGAGATTATATTAAAAAAATACCATCTTCTTTCTAAAAGCTCTTTATCATTTGAAGCTTTTTTGGAAATGTTTTATCGTTTTGTTTTAGTCAGGCGACTACGCTCCCTGGGCACATATGGATATTTGGCCGGAGAAAAACGCAAACGTTGGTTTTTTAAGAGTATTCAACCAACATTGATTGAACTGACAGATCTGTTTGCCACAAAAAACAGTCTTAAATCCCTGGTGAAAACAGCCACTATGGTTCGAACAATCTTGGATGCTTGGGAAAACAAGCTGTTATGAGCCTTTATATTGTATCAGAATGATAAATAGATCCATGCGTTTTTATGCTGAATAGTTACAAATAAAGTGGACAAATTGGCAACTTTTTCATTTACTATTTTGATAAATAGACTAATATAATAGAAGAAGATACATAAGGAATCCATAACTCTTTATCAACAAAATCTGAGTAGTATCTTTTATCTGATAATATGAAGGAGGAGAGAATGACGGACAGCATTTATAAGCAGATAAACCTGATTGGTTCAAGTAACGTTTCCTGGGAAGAAGCAGCCAACAATGCAATCAATAAAGCAACAGATACATTGAAGGATCTACGAGTAGCTGAAGTTGTCATGAAGGACATCAAAATTGATGACGATGGTATTCTTTTGTATCGGACAAAATTAGCGTTGTCTTTTAAGGTTTTAAGTGTATAAAAGCTTGTTTTTAGATCCATCAAGGCTGCTCAGAGATTGGTAGTTGCAATGGGTGTGATGTGCTTAGGTAGTCTAAAGTGTCTTATAGAAGCAATTTAGACATCCTTTAAAAAGCATGATTTTATTCAACTACCTTATTTAATGAATATTCAATGATGCCGTGTGCGCCTTTCTCCAGCAGTTCGGGAATAATCCTCCGCACAACTTTTTCTTCGACCACTGTATTTAACGCCACCCAATCTGAGTTAATCAATGGGGAGACGGTCGGTTTGTTTAATGCCGGTAGCATTTCAATGACTGCATCTATATCCTGTTGTCTTACATTCATCATTAGTCCAACCCTACTTTCCGCAGCTAAAACTGATCTTAATAAAAGCGCCAGTCGGTTGATTTTTTGTTGCTTAAAATCGTCCTTCCAGGCTTCTTTATTAGCGATCAACCAAGTATTGGATGTGCATACAATATCGATAATTCGTAAATGGTTTGCTTTTAAAGAAGAACCCGTTTCTGTAATTTCAACGATAGCGTCTGCCAGTTTTGGGGGTTTAACTTCAGTAGCTCCCCAACTGAATTCAACGTTGGCGTTAACACCATGTTGTTTCAAATAGTTTTGAGTAAGGCCGACCACTTCAGTCGCAATTCGTTTGCCTTCCAGATCCTTAACCGACTGAATACTGGAATTCTCAGGAACTGCCAATACCCAACGTAGTGAGTTTTTTCCAACTTTTCCATAAACAAGTTCGGCTATTTTTTCCACATCGGCAGACGTCTCTTGAATCCAATCAAAACCTGTCAGACCGGCATCGAGAATACCTTCTTCAACATATCGAGCCATTTCCTGGGCCCTGATCAACATACACTCTATTTCATCATCGTCAATTACAGGGTAGTATGATCTGGAACTAACAGTGATTTTATATCCGGCCTTGGCAAAAATCTCGATGGTGCTTTTTTGCAAGCTCCCTTTGGGAATTCCAAGCTGTAATACAGCCATTAGTACACTCCAATAAAGTAGTTAATAAATTAAACAATGGTCTTTACTTATAATACCGATTGCAAATCGTTTTTTTTGAATTGAGAAGATCTGGACATGATGAATCAGACCGCACTTTGCGGTCAATTCATCGAATCTTTTACTAGAAGGGTTCGGAGATTCACCACTAACATAGTTTTTTACCATTTATCTCAGAATGTTTCGCAGATATGAAATAACAGGCAATCAGCAGTAAATTTGTCTTTAGAAATTCTGATACATTACCCCCTGGGTTTCAAAATATGCCTGAGATATCTGTCGTTGAAGCGCTTCAGCTGTTTGTAAGTCGGCTTCTGCCTGCTCGTTTTCGCCCATTATTTTAAATAGTTCGCTTCTACTAAAATAGGCTGTTGGGTATTGGGGATTGATTCTAATAGCTCTGTCCAGATCCTTCATTGCATCGTCAAGCCGGTTCATACTCAAAAAAACATTTCCCCGACTGCAATATACTTTTTCGTTAGCAGTGTTTATTTTGATATAGGCATTAAAATCCTCGATAGCACCTTGAAAATCTTCCATTTTGTATTTTGCAGTTCCGCGACTAAACAAGGCTATTTGATTATCCGGTTCTTGCTCTAATACTTTAGAAAAAATCTCTATACTTTCTTGAAGTTTGCCTTGAATGAGAGCCGTTTTGGCTTCAAGAATTAATTCGTTGTCCATTGATCTACCTGCCAAATAATTGGATCGAATTAAAATACTGTCAGGTTCATAGTTGCAGAAGTTTTAAATTCCGCCGACAAGTATCCTAATTTTTAAAATGAAGTAAAAATAACGCAGTTAAACCGGTTTTATCCAAAAGACATAATTATTGAATCAACCCCAATCTTTTATTCAGTTAATTTAGCATTTGACCTATGATAAAAACTCTCAAGATCCATGCCTCTGGTTTGGGATTTACTGGAAAAACGGCTATTTATCTGACCACGATTTTATACTTTATCAAACGGTTCTCTTTTTCGTCACCATCTAATTACTGAGAAATTTGATTGACTCTGATCGCTAATCGTATTAGTACATCAGAACGGTGGTGTAAACGGTTCCCCAGCAAATCCAGATGTGTGTTCAATTAGAGCCGGGGATGAATCGTTTTTTATCTATACTTATTTGATTTTATTATATTTGACATATGAAGCACTCAGAACCGTCAGAAAAAAAAACAGGGATATTATTAATAAACCTCGGTAGCCCTGCATCCCCAAAAACCGGGGCAATTCGCAGTTATCTCCGTGAATTTCTATCTGATCCTAGAGTCATGACTATGCCCACCTTGGTAAGATGGATTATACTATACTGTTTTATTCTCCCCTTTCGTCCAGGTAAGATTAAAGAAAAATATGAAAAAATATGGGAAGCGGATGGCTTTCCATTGATAAAACATAACAGGGCATTGGCAGATAAGATTAGTTTATTGACCGGTAAAAATTATCTGGTTGAACCAGTCATGCGTTATGGGCTACCGTCCATTGAATCCGGTTTAAACAGGTTTAAAAAAGCAGGGATTGAAAAATTGATTGTTCTACCGCTTTTTCCACAGTATTCATCGGCAACCAGTGGATCGATATTGGAAAAAGTCATGGCAGTCATAAAAAAATGGGATACCATACCACAAACAACGGTTATTCCTTATTTTTATCATCATCCAAGTTATATCAGTGTTTGTGTTTCAATAGGCAAGGAGTATTGGAAGAAGAATCCGGATCATGTATTATTCAGTTTTCATGGATTACCCGAAAGTCATATTTTGAAAGCTGATTCAACACATCATCATTGTTTGAAAGAGGATCATTGCTGTGATGTTATTTCTAACACCAATTCCGCTTGTTATCGAGCTCAGTGTGTGCAAACAGCTATGGCAGTAGCCCGTAAACTGGATATCCCTGTGCAAAAATACACCATCAGCTTTCAATCGAGGTTAGGCAGATCTGCCTGGTTAGGACCTTATACCAGTGATACAGTAGCACAACTTGCCCAAAGCGGTGCCAAACACCTGCTGGTTTTTTGTTTATCATTTGTGGCTGATTGTCTGGAAACAACAGAGGAAATTTTGGTGGAGGAAAAGAAAAACTTTATTAATAACGGTGGAGAAAATTTGGTTTTGGTTCCTTCACTTAACAGCAGCCAAGACTGGGCGGAAGCAGTCATCGATATATTGTCGGAAAGCATTTCATTTTAATTGAAGCATCTTATTCTTCATCCGTTTTACCATCCTTCAGGAGTACTAATTTGTGAGAATGGTTATTAGCGGCTTCAGTAAATATGTGGTTTTTTGACATATCTCGTTTGATAACCGATTCAACTGCAGTTATAGCAGTTTCAAGAATCTTAATGTGATCGTCGCTTTTGTAAAGACCGACAGTTAATTCTGCGATAAATGCCAGGTTAAAAAAGGGATCCGTTTCGTAACTTTGATAGAGTGATTGACCTTCTAGTTTCTGCATCCCGGTAAGATTGTCCTTGAAGATCTTTTTGCCAATTTTAGCCATACGTTCTCTATCACCTTCAATAGTAGCAATTCTAAATTTGGCGAAATTGCGCACTGAACGAATAGAGACTTTTCTAATTAACAGTTGTTTATTGGCATCCGGTAAAAACTGAAGTATTTCGTCGATAAGAATAGATAGGAAAGGGATGCGGGCAAAAGCGACCGATAATGCATAAATATATGCAATGATTTCGCTGGCTGTACCCAAGGGCATTTTCTCCTTGGGATTGCCCATTTCAATGTATTTAGCGGCATCTCTAATCAAGCTGAAATCAAAAACAGCGGAATAAAGCGAAGATTTGAGTTTTTTTTTCATATGGTTCAAAACATTGAACACGCGTGATTTGTCTGATATCAATAAATCAGAAAGGCGCATAGCATTGACCAATTCCTTTTTATACTTTTCCAGCCGGGGATCATCGACGATCATTTCATAAACCTTTACCTGGCTTCTTTTAAATCGGTCTACCATAGTGAAATAGATTCTAAAAAAATTCTCACAGTTATAAACACTGATCCCATTACTAACCAATGCCATAGCCGCTTCTTTGGCCGATGATTTTAATCCACGTAAAACTTCTTTCTGATTACTGGAATTCAACAACATGCCGTTGGTGCAAATAGCGGACAGCATATAAAGTGTTGAATTATTAGGATATTGTTTCTTTAATTTATTGATTCGTGCTCGGGTATTGCCTGGTGATTGGATCGCAGATTTTCTCAGGTCATTGATCTCTTCCAGGCTGAGTCCCTTTTTTTTAAATATACCCAGGAATTTCTTATTTTTTGTAGCATTGCCAACTTTTTCAATCGTCCAGAAATCATCTTTACCGGGAATTGGCACTGCAATAGCGTCCTTGACCCTTTTTAACAGTTCCGGATCAATACTAAAAGAACCTATTTCTCTTCTGCTCTTGTTTTTGTTCACTTCATTTTGTATCTGCACCGCCATGAGAATAAGAATCCGCTTGTTTAAAGATGATAAGATGAACCGTATAGCCAAAAATTCAAATCTTACCTTTTAATACTATTAAGTTTTTCAACTTTTGGGAAGAAAATTTCAATCGGGATTGGGAGTTTTTTCAGCATTACTATGAAAAATACAAACACATTTTCATTTATGCAATTGAAATATATAGTATCTGTAGTTTATATTAGCTTATTAAAGTTGCAATTTATTCAACACTGAAATCTAAAAAAGTTAAGTATGTTTCGAATGATTATAAACCGGTGTTTGAGTTCCAATCTGGAATGGTTACTAGGTACGTTCAGTATAAATAATTGGATGTTTTGGCTTTTTAAATCTGGACAAGTTTTTATGGCTATCGCATTATAATAACTTTATTGATAATTCCGGTTGAAAAGAGTATTTTCTTTGTTTTTAGATTCTTGAGCCATTCTTTAACTCAAGATATCAAATGAAACTCCTGTTTATCTGGTTCAATCGGTTGGACATCCGTGATTCTTGATAACCTGTTTCCAGGATTATTATGAAAAAGTACAAACACATCATTGTAAAAGGAAAAGTCCAGGGGGTATTCTATAGAGACTACACGCAGCGAAAGGCAAAAAGTCTGGGTTTAAAGGGGATTGTTAGAAATAAACCGGACGGTAGTGTTGAAATTTATGCAGTGGGTGATATCGGTCAACTTAACGCTTTGGAAAAATGGTGTTGGGAAGGATCCCCCTTTTCTAGTGTGACTGATGTTATCATTGAAGAAGTCTCTAATTTGAAAGACTATCCGGATTTTAGGGTGGTTTTTTAAAATTTTTATCAATCCTAAATTAACATAAAATGAAAACCATTCAAGTCAATCTTCCCAGTACTAGCTATCAATATAAAGTTCGAATCGGATCTGGAATCCTGAAAGATAGTTTAAACAAAATAGTAGTTCACTATACTGAAAAAAAAGTTTTCATTATTACTAACGAAACCATCCACAAATTATATCCGGATTTCATCCAAAACTGTCTGGATTCCAAAGTTACGGCTGAATATTTGATTTTGCAAGACGGAGAAAAGTATAAGAACCTGGAAACACTTTCCCAAATATATGATTTTCTCGCTGAAAATAAAGCTAACCGAAAGAGCCTTCTGATTGCTTTCGGAGGTGGTGTTATAGGTGATATGGCGGGCTTTGCAGCAGCTACTTATATGCGAGGCATTCCATATATCCAAATTCCGACCACACTTCTGTCCCAAGTCGATAGCGGGATTGGTGGTAAAACCGCAATTAATCATGCCATTGGTAAAAACCTAATCGGATCATTTAAGCAACCTTTGGAAACCATTATCGACGTTGATTTTCTTGAAACCCTTCCGCAAAGGGAATTTGTAGCAGGGTACGCGGAATTAATTAAACATGGCATCATTCGCGATACATACTTGTTTCAAATTTTAAAACGTAGAATATTGGATGATTTGCGTACGGATCGCGATCTTTTGATAGAAGCAATTTTCCGTTCCTGCGAAGTCAAAGCGAGGGTGGTAGAAAAAGACGAAAAGGAATCCAACCAGAGAGCTGTTCTGAATTTTGGTCACACCATTGGACATTTTCTGGAAACCTTCACTAATTATAAATTATTTCTACATGGTGAAGCTGTCGCTATTGGGATGGATTTTGCTACTTGGTGGTCATTCGATGAGAAATTAATCAAAAAAGAAGAATACCAACTGATCCATGATCACTTGAGTTCCCTGGGTATACACCAAAAGGTTCGAGAAGCAACTAAAGAGGAGTTCCAGAAAATTGTTGAGATTGATAAAAAATCAGCTTCCGAAGGCATTAGATTTGTAGGTTTAACGTCAATCGGTCAAGCCGTTATCTTTGACAAAGTTACCTCAGAAAGTCTATGGAATAAGTACCAGATGTTTCTTCAAACAGATACATTTCTTCAGATTGAACGTTAGGCAATCGAACGTCTTTTTGTGGAAAAATCCTTTCACACCAAATAATCAAAAGCTATTCGGCGAAAAAGTTATCGTCCGGTGAAAATCAGGCAATAGAAGTCGCTGGCGAAATGACTTGTTTTCATGGAGGAATTAGAGCAACAATTCCTCTTGTGAACATCTTCTATTTTGAGGTTAGACTTCTGGCGGTGTGAACCTTTACGAGCCAAAACCAAAGAATTCACCGGTTTTCTTCAATCAGGGTAAATAAATGATTACGAGTCAATTCGAATCCATGCCACGGGAAGAACTTGAAACTGTTCAACTCCGCAGGTTACAAGAAACGTGTTTAAGAGTTTATCATCTTGTCCCCCATTATAAAAAATGTTTTGATGCTGCCGGTATACTGCCCCAGGATGTCAAGTCGTTAAACGATTTGAACAAACTGCCGTTTACTAAAAAACAGGATCTACGGGATAATTATCCCTTCGGTTTATTTGCCGTCAGTATGGATCAAATTGTCAGGATTCACTCTTCCAGCGGTACTACCGGAAAACCGACAGTAGTCGGGTACACTCAGGAAGATATGCGCGTGTGGAACGAAGTAATGATGCGTGTATATGCCATGGCAGGAACCAATTCCAAAGACGTTATTCATAATGCATACGGATACGGTTTATTCACCGGTGGATTAGGATTTCATTCGGCTGCCGAACAATTGGGCGCCGCCATTGTTCCAAGTAGCGGTGGTTTTACCAGTCGTCAAGTAATGTTAATGAGGGATTTTGGTGCCACTGTGCTTGCCAGTACGCCCACATTTGCGCTTCATCTGGCAGAAGTGGCTGCCAGGGAAGGATATGATATCAAAAAAGATTTTAAACTGAGAGCCGGGATATTTGGTGCAGAACCGGTTAGTGCGGGTTTGAAAGAAGAGATTGCTTCGTTATGGAATCTTAGATATCACGAAACATATGGCTTATCGGAAATCATCGGACCGGGAGTTTCAGCCACGTGTGCATATAGCAAATATCTTCATATTTTTGAGGATCATTTTCTACCGGAGGTGATAAACCCGGAAAGTGGAGAATCCCTGCCTCATGGAGAAAGAGGAGAATTGATCTTTACAACTATTACCAAACAGGCTTTTCCATTGATTCGCTATCGTACAGGCGATATGACAGTTCTTCACGAGGAACCGTGTCGATGCGGAAGGACGCATATTAGAATGGAAAGTGTTGTGGGACGAGCAGACGATATGCTGATTGTTAACGGTGTCAATGTATTCCCGTCACAGGTAGAGCATGTGCTTTCCCAACTGGAAGGTTTATCACTTAACTATGTTATCATTGCTGACAAAAAAGGATACCTCGATAAATTGGAAATTAACGTTGAGGTGAATGATGAGATGGATATTGATAATCTGGGAGAAATGGAAAACCTGAAGAAAAAGATCGAGAGGGAGCTTCTAAACCATCTATATATCAATGCCGCCATTAAGCTTGTAGCGCCTAAAACTCTGGAACGAAGCATGGGTAAAGCCGTCCGGGTCATCGATAAACGAACGGAGGATTAATATGGATAAGTATGCTGTCAAACAATTGACCGTTTTTCTGGAAAACAAAAAAGGGGAACTAACGGATGTTACAACGATTTTGTCGGATGAAGGTATTACTCTGAGATCTCTTTTACTTTTGGATTCAACTGATTTTGGCATTTTGCGTCTGATTTTAGACAATCCGGAAAAGGCCAAAAACATCTTAACTTCGGCTGGCTACACTGTAAAGGAGAACCATGTATTTGCCGTTCGTATGGTCGATGAAATCGGCAGTTTTAATAAAGTTGCCAATATTATGAGTCAACAAGATATTAATATATTATATACTTATGCATTTCGTAATGATGGTTCCGGCGTGTTTGTATTTAAGGTGCAACGAAGTGATTTTTCCGGGGCTGTGGAAGCATTAAAAAAAGGAGAGGTGGAGATTCTGGAAACTAGTTTTTTCTATTAATTACGGTATACGCAAGGTAGCATAAGATGATTTCCCAGCCCACGGGAATTCTGTTGACCGAAAACCGGTCGTCCAAGGCAGACAAATGCCTATTGATTAAACCCAAATAACAAGGAGGGAGCTGTGAATAAAATATTGAAAAGTTATGTGTGGTTAATCGCGTTAGTTGTTTCTAGCGTATTTATCGTTTCGTCTTGTGATAAAAAACAGGAAGCCGATCAGGCTGAACCGTATAAAATTGGAGCTGTATTTGCTGTAACGGGACCGGCTTCCTTTTTGGGTGATCCGGAAAAGAAAACAGCGGAAATGTTGGTTGAGCAGGTTAACGCCAATGGCGGTATCAACGGTCATCCGGTTGAGTTGATTGTTATGGATAGTGAGGGGGATTCAACCAAAGCGTCTCTGCATACCAAAAAGCTGATGACAAAAGATAATGTATTAGCAGTTATTGGCACATCACGCAGTGGTACGACCATGGCTGTCATTCCATTGGCCCAAAAATACCAGACTCCGCTGATTTCATGTGCTGCCAGCTATCAAATCGTAAATGACAAAGCCACCGGTAAGCCCTATAAATGGGTATTCAAAACTCCACAAAGCGATAGTATGGCGGTGGAAGCCATCTATAGTTACATGAAGTCAAAAAATATCGAAAAAATTGCTTTGATGAGTGTTACCAGCGGATTTGGCGCCAGTGGACGTTCGGAGCTGCTGCGTATGGCTGACGCCTACGATATGAAAATTGTTGCAGACGAAAAATATGGCCCGAAAGACACTGATATGACCGCTCAATTGGCGAAAATCAAAACCTTAAAACCGCAAGCCATCGTCAACTGGTCAATTGGTCCCACACAAGTAACAGTAGTACGTAACTGGAGAGGATTGGGGATGACAAGCATTCCTTTTTTCCAGAGTCATGGATTCGGAAGTCTAAAAAACATCAAGCTGGCTGCCGGCGCAGCAGAAGGTGTTTATTTGCCATTGGGGTCTGTCAACATCGCTCAGATTCTACCGGATTCACATCCTCAGAAACAAGTGACCATGTCATATTATAGTGATTACAATGCTAAATACAAAGAACCCCTGTCTTCCTTTGGTGGTCATTCCTGGGACGCAATGAAAATGATTTTTAAAGCCCTTGAAACATCAGGTGCTGATAAAACAAAACTGCGTGATGAATTGGAAAAAATATCCGGATTTGTCGGCCAACACGGTGTTTTTAACATGTCTGCTGACGATCATAATGGTTTGGACAAATCAGCATTTAACATGTTGATGGTTAAAAATAATACGTGGGCTTTTGCCAAGTAACAACGGTTCAATGTCATTGATATTAGGATTCTCCTGGATCGGTGGCGAAAACGTCGGTTATCTAACTCTTTTCTGCAATCATGGAAAACGTTATTTTTTTCTATCAGAGACATTAAACGTAGATTCCCTTTTTTTAAAACAATGGATCAATCTGTCTTTTTTGGAATGTTGCTTCAGTTGATCATTACTGGAATAACAATCGGTAGTATTTATGCCATGGTGGCAGTGGGATTTAATATCATCTACAATGTCACCGAAATTATCAATTTTGCCCAGGGAGAATTTGTCGTCCTGGGAGGGCTGATAATGGTTTTTATCCAGATAAAAGGGGCTATTCACCCCCTACCGGCTTTTTTTCTGACCATCTTGATCGTAATGGGAATTGGTCTGGCTTTGGATCGATTAGCTATTCGAACCATTAGTCAACCATCGGTCTTAACTCTGATAATAGCTACTATCGCTGCTTCCATGATACTTAAGGGATTGGCGATGTATGTCTGGGGTAAAGATCCCTACGATCTGCCTTCTTTTTCCGGAAGAGATCCGATTTCCATTTTGGGTGCAGCTATACAGCCACAAGCTTTGTGGATTATTGGCTTTTTAATCCTTACGGTTATTTTCCTGACCATCTTTTTTGAAAAGAGTATCCTGGGAAAAGCCATGAAAGCCTGTGCGGATAATCCCGATGCCGCAGCCTTGGTCGGCATTAACGTCAAGCATATGATTTTACTTTCGTTTGGGCTAAGTGCGGCTATTGGTGCCATTGCAGGGATTGGTCTAACACCCATGTCCCTGATGGAATATGATCGTGGTTCCATGTTGGCAGTAAAAGGTTTTGCAGCTGTTATACTCGGTGGATTGGGAAGCTTTCCCGGTGCTGTGCTGGGGGGGCTGATTCTGGGACTGATTGAATCCCTGGGTGCCGGTTTCATTTCGTCCGGATATAAAGACGCTTTTGCCTTGATTATATTACTTTTATTACTCTTTGTCCGTCCCAGCGGACTTTTGGGTAATGCTGAAATTGCCAAGTTAAAGAAGTTTTAATCATGTTTCGCATCAAAAAAAGATCCCGCTTTGCATTCATCTCGATTTTGCTTGTTTGTCCCTGGATTTTGCAAGGTATCCCGGCCATTTCTCATTATCTGGATGTACTTGTATTTGCAGGAATTTACACCATAATAACCATCGGTTTAAGCTTGCTAATGGGATATGCCGGGCAAATATCACTGGGACATGCTGCATTTTTTGGAATTGGCGCTTATTTATCCGGTATTTTGACGGTTCATTATGGATGGAATCCCTGGTTCTGTATGATTGTAGGAGTTGTGGTCGCCGGTTTTGTGGCTGTAATGATCGGAACACCATCATTAAAACTTCAGGGGCATTACCTGGCCATGGCCACCCTGGCCTTTGGCATTATTGTTTTTATTGTTTTTAATGAAGAGTCAGAAGTAACTGGCGGTCCTGACGGTATGGGAGGGATTCCCGGACTGACTATCTGGCATTTTTCATTCGACTCCATCATAAAATACTATTACCTGGTCTGGGGAGTGGTGGTGACGGTCTTTCTGTTTTCCGTCAATCTGATTCAATCAAGACTGGGAAGAGCTCTTCGTGCGCTGCATACCAGTGAAACAGGAGCCAAAGCCATGGGAGTTGATGTATCTGCCTATAAAATTCAGATTTTTGTCTATTCAGCCATTTTGGCATCCATTGCAGGTAGTCTTTATGCCCACTATATGAATTTTATCAACCCGGGAACATTTGATATCTCTTTTTCCATCAAATTGTTGATAATGATTATTATCGGCGGTATGCATAGTATCTGGGGTGCAGTGCTGGGGGCAGTTATTATATCCTTTTTAAGCTTGGAATGGCTGGAGATGTTCAAAGAATTCGAAGTTCTGGCATATGGTGTCATATTACTGCTGGTGACGATTTTCCTGCCGGAAGGCGTTGTAAGCGTACCGGATAAAATCAAGATTCTGCGAACAAAGTTATAAAGCCAACCAATATACGAATCGATTTTTTACATACAGAGGTCCCACGTCAATGTTATTAAATTGAGCATTACCACCTGTCATCCTGAGGAAGGGCGAAGAAGAATGTCTCAAGGCCAAAAACAACTGACATTGTTTTAATGCTGTCATGAGTTTTATACAAAAAAGCTGGTTGATTTTGTATGGAAGGATTTTTGTGTAAATAAATTGCTTCTGAATATCTCTTGGTCTCCATTGAGATTTTTTGTGTTGTCTTGAACTCCACTCAGAATGATAATGAGTAAATAACTTTTCTTAACTTAATGACATTGGGTTCTGCTTGGCTGCTGACGGATTGGCCAAGGAAGAGAAGATTGGTAAAATATACGAAATGAGATAAATATCAACTATAAATCGAAAATATAGCAAGCTATCATGGATGAGTTTAAACCGTGGATGATTCTAAGAGTGAAGGATCTCGATGTTATCTTTGGAGGTCTTGCCGCTTTAAAAGATGTTAGTTTTGAGTTGAAGCCGGGGATTATTAAGTCCATCATCGGTCCCAATGGAGCAGGCAAAAGCACTCTGCTAAATGTCATTACACGACTGATCAAAGCGGACAGGGGCACAATCAAATTTAAAGGCCATTTCCTGGATCATATTCAACCGCATCGCGTCTCTCAAATTGGCATATCAAGAACCTTTCAACATGTGGAAACCTTTGCCAAAATGACGGTGTTGGAAAATGTCATGGTGGGTCGGCACAATTACATTTTTACCAATTTTATCGAATGTGGACTTAAATTACCCAAAATTCGAAGGGAGGAAAAACGGATTCACAACGAAGCCATGGAATTGTTAGAATTCATCGGATTAGAGCATAAAGCAGGTGAAGAAGCATCCAATCTGCCGCTGGGTGAACAGAAAATGCTGGAAATAGCCCGGGGATTGGCAACACAACCGGACTTGATATGTCTGGATGAACCGGCGGCGGGATTAAACGAGTCCGACACACAAAAGGTATCCAGCATCATACAACAGATTAAATACCGAGGAATTGCTGTCCTGTTGATCGAACATGATATGAAATTGATTATGGATATTTCCGATGAAATTATTGTCTTGAATTATGGCAGGAAAATCGCCGAAGGTGCTCCGGAAGAAATCCAAAAGAATCCGCAAGTTATTGAGGCGTACCTGGGAGAATCAGTAAATGCTTAAAATAAAAAACCTGAATGCCTATTACGGCCGCCTTCAAGCGTTGAACAATATTTCTTTAAATGTCGGTCAAGGTCAGATTGTCAGCATTATTGGGGCCAACGGCTCTGGAAAATCAACCCTGCTACAATCCATTTCCGGTTTAATCCGCGATAAAAACGGTTCCATTTGCTTTAACAACAATGAAATAACCAATCTGGCATCCAATAAAATCGTAAAATCAGGTATTTCGCATGTATTGGAAGGAAGGCAGCTTTTTGCAGCCTTATCCACCATTGATAACCTGAATTTGGGGGCATTCCTGTATCAAGGTCGGAGAAACGCCGAAATAGTGAAGGAACGGTTGGAAAACGTTTTTTCATTGTTTCCCATTTTAAAGGAACGATCGATTCAATTGGCTGGTACCCTGAGTGGCGGGGAACAGCAAATGCTGGCCATTGGCCGTGCTATGATGGCTCAACCCAAATTATTGCTTTTGGACGAACCATCACTGGGTTTGGCGCCAAAGATTGTTCAGAATATTTTCTCAATTATTCAAGATCTAAACAAACAAGGAACTACCATACTTTTAGTTGAGCAAAATGCAAAACTTGCTTTGGGAATATCGGATTTTGCCTACGTTTTGGAAACCGGGAAAGTATTAATGGATGGAACCGGTAATGACTTACTGGCCAACAACAGTGTTCAAAAGGCCTATCTAGGCTCCGGTTGAAAAATGATATTTGAAATAGTATTATTTAATCAATTCAATATCATCAAAACTAAAAGACTATTATCACAATAGAACATCGGAGATTTTGCTCAATATAACCGATGTTAAGTTACATTTGTCACCCCAACCCCCAATCAGGCTGAGGGCATGCTTTAATGATCCGGAATTTAAGGGAAGACTCCCTAAAAAAGGATTTTGATAAAATCCGGAATAGCAAATTGGTTTTGTTTCGCAGGTAAACAATTACATCCATCATTGTGACGTTGTATGTAAGCGGCTCCGCCTGATACAATTTGTTTGTCAAAACACCATAGGAGGAATTATGTCTGATCTTGTTACCATAAACATAGAAAATTTTATTGCATCAGTTCGACTCAATCGTGCAGATAAATATAACGCCTTAAGCGTTGATATGATAAAGGCCATTGTTGCCGCCGGCGAAAAAGTCGCCGCTGACAAGTCAATCCGTGTAGTTGTTTTATCGGGTGAAGGTCGTGGATTTTGCGCCGGGCTTGATTTTTCCAGTTTTTCGACCATGGGCTCGGGAATTAAAACTGAAGATATTGAACTATTTGCCAGAAAGGAAGGAACGCCGGCTAACTATGCTCAACAGGTTGGTTATGTTTGGAAGCAAGTACCGGTACCTGTTATTGCAGCAATACATGGGGTTGCATATGGTGGTGGACTACAGCTTGCTTTAGGTGCTGATATTCGATTGGCATCACCTGGTGCTCGTTTTTCTGTTTTAGAAATCAAATGGGGATTGGTACCGGACATGTCCGGTACCCAAACTCTACGTGATCTGGTTGGGTTAGATGTGGCTAAAGAACTCACTTTTACTGGAAAAGTCATATCGGCAGATGAAGCTGATAAAATAGGTTTGGTTACACGTGTTTGTGAAGATCCGTTGGCAGAAGCCAATGAGATGGCCGCAGTTATTGCTGCCAAATCACCTGATGCTATTGTTGCCGGAAAGAAGTTGATGGAATCGACCTGGCATGGGACTTCCGAAGAAGGATTGCTGCGGGAAGAAGAAATTCAAAAGACGCTTATCGGTACTCCCAATCAAATTGAAGCAGTTATGTCAAATTTTGAGAAAAGAGATCCCAATTATCGGGAACGGAAATAATAAAGTTGCGGTAACTAACTGATCACCACAGCTTTACATGGTGTCCCTTGACTGTATGGGGGGCATTGTACTAAAAAGTCAAACATCCAGTCAGAATCAGCGAAGCAACACATTTTTCTTATCGCATAATTAAGAATGAATCTTAGCTTTATCCCTTTCGGCGGTATAAATCGACCATAATTCCCATTTGTTTTTATAATCTATAAGCGTCCTTTCAATAGAGTTTCCCACTGCATTTTTGGTGCCCCGTCTTTTTTTTTTAACCTTTACACATGAGTGAATCAACAGTAACATAAAAAGGTAGGAGGCTTCACCTTTTTTACCAGCACACCGGATAAGGCAATTATGACAAAGCCGGACATCACGAATCGGTATCGAATTCTAATTGTTGACGATAATAAGAATATCCATGTCGATTTTTGTAAAATTCTTTTACCTTCCATAGACACTTCGGATATTGATAAATTTTCCAAGGCACTCTTCGAGGATAATGCGGACACTGACGATGGAAACAATGTTATTGATAAATACGAAATAGATTCCGCATATCAAGGCAAAGAAGCAGTTGAGATGATTGTGGAATCCTTAAAAGAGGACCGTCCATATGCTTTGGCATTTATAGATATGAGAATGCCACCTGGATGGGATGGTCTTAAAACAATCGAAGAAGCTTGGAAAGTTGATCCCGATATTCAAATAGTAATCTGTACGGCATATTCGGACTATTCCTGGAAAGAGATTATAAATCGCCTTACTAACACCAACAATTTGCTGATTCTGAAGAAACCATTTGAAAATATCGAGGTTAAACAACTAGCTCGTTCACTGACAGAGAAATGGCAGCTCATTTCCAATCTGGAAAAGGAAGTGAAGCACAGAACTGCCAAGTTGGAAGCCATTAATCAAGAGTTAAAATTAGCAAAAGAAGCTGCGGATGATGCAACTGTTGCCAAAAGCAACTTTTTAGCTAATATGTCCCATGAAATCCGCACTCCTATGAACGGTATTATCGTGGCAGTGGATCTTGCCATGGCAGAGCCGTTATCACCAAAATTGGAACATTTTATGGAAATCATCCATTCCTCGGGGCATTCATTGTTAAGCATTATTAATGATATACTGGACTTTTCCAAAATCGAAGCGGGCAAGATGGAACTGGAGCACAAATCCTTCAGACTGGATGAATTGACCAACAATGTCATCGCTTTGTTTATGGATACGGTTCTGAAAAAGGATATCGAACTGTTCGTCGATTTGGAACCCAACATCTCCATGTTTTTAAAAGGGGATCAACTACGCATCCAGCAGATTGTTACCAATTTGATGGGAAATGCGTTTAAATTCACCAGCAAAAAGGGAATCATTGTATTTGGCATTCGACAGACTGAAAGAACCTTTGACAACCGGAATATCGAATTGGAATTTTCTATCAGGGATACAGGTGTGGGAATGACAGCGGAACAGTTGGACAGAATTTTTAAACCATTTACGCAGGCCGATACATCAACCACTCGCAAATATGGTGGTACAGGTTTGGGGCTTTCCATCAGTAAGCAACTGGTGGAGATGATGAATGGTAGCATATGGGCGGAAAGTACTCCTCAAAAAGGAACAACTTTCTATTTCACCCTGGTTCTGGAAGAGGAGACTGAAAAAAGCAGTCAACTACTTGAAATACCTTTTGATTTACAGAATATGTCTGTTCTGGTAGCAACCGATTCCAGTTGGGGTAGTAAAATCCTGAAACGCCAGCTTACCGCATTCCATTTGAACTGTGTTGTCGCATCCTCCGGAAAAGAGGCAGTTAATCGTATCAAGGATTCAATTAATTATCAAAAGCAGTTCGATCTATTTATTTTAGATCTTAAAATGCATGATTATGATAGTTTGGAGATCGTAAATCTAATCCGAAACGACTTTAAGCTGACCATTCCAATCATCATGATGGGAGCATTTGGAATAGAAAATACGCTGACAAAGGCTGAAAGGGAACAAATAGACGGCTTTTTAAACAAACCGTTTCATGCATTTACGGTTTTTGATGTTTTGGTGAACGTTTTTAATCGAGCAGATCTTGTTATTCAAAAAGCCAAGATCAAAAATAAAATCTATGCATCTATGTATAAAGCAGCAGTAAGTGGTATGTATATATTGATCGTTGAAGACAATCCCACCAACCAGGATATCGCCTTGGCCATCCTGGAAGGAGCTGGCGTAAAAGTACAAATCGCCAAGAACGGTAAAGAAGCCATTGATGCTGTGAATGTTGATACGTTTGATGCTGTGTTAATGGATATGCAAATGCCGGAGATGGATGGTTACGAAGCCACAAAAATGATTCGTCAAAATCCTGATTTTGATTCACTGCCGATCATTGCTATGACAGCACATGCGTTGAAAGGAGATAAGGAGAAATGCCTGGAGGCGGGAATGAATGGATATATCACCAAACCTATTAATCAGGAAATTCTTTTCAATACATTGAGCAAAATAGTTAAAACTAAATCCGTCATTTTTAGTGAAAATGAAATAGATAATAAAAATAATGATATAGAGTCAAAACCACAAAGATCAATTCCCGATTCCTTACCTGGCCTGGATATTCAAATGGCCATGAAGATGTTGGATATGAAATTTGACATTTACCAACGTATCCTGAAGGGATTTTATAAAACCACGGGAACCCTGCTGGATAAACTTGAAGCTTCATTTAAAAATAAAGATTGGAAGGAAGTTTGCGGATTGGCTCACAATATTAAAGGCAGTGCTGCCAATATTGGTGCTAAGGAAGTAAAAAAAAATGCTCAAGATATTGAAATTATGTGCAAACAAGTGTCTAAAAATCCAAAGGCGGGAACACCGGATAATGTACAAATTGATGACCTGAAAATGAACTTAAAACAGGTTTTTAAATCCATTCAAATGATTATCGCCAACTCAAATTCAGAAAAACAACAGGTCAAAAACAGCGAGACGGATAAAGAAGCATTGACCCTAGTGCTGCAAGAGCTGGCGTTGGCCCTGTCTCAGTCCGCTCCGTTGAAAATAAAGAAAAAATTGGAAGAGGTACAACAATATGTTGATATCAATATCATAGAGCAAATTCAGAACAATGTGGACGATTACGATTACGATGAAGCGTTGGAAGGAGTTAAAAAGACAGCAAAAAATCTGGGAGTAGCTCTGGATATCTAGAAATTTCCCCGGGTAATAATTGATGCTTGGGTGGTATTTCTTGGGTTGAATATTTCTAGTTGGTGTAATTATTTTAATCAGCTCTCTTAACTTTGATGTATTGGATAAGGGAAATATGAGCGAAATAAATGAAAAAAAGCCATTGTTATTGATTGTAGATGACAATCCAACCAATCTGGATGTATTGGTTGAAACTTTAAAGCATGACTACCGGCTTAGCGTCGCCAAAAGTGGGAAAAAAGCTCTGGAGTACGTTCATCGAAACAAGCCCCAATTGATTCTTCTTGATGTCATGATGCCGGAAATGGACGGTTTTGAGGTTTGTCAAAAACTAAAAGCCTCAGCTGAAACCAAAAATATTTCCATAATATTTATCACTGCTCTCCACGAAACAACCAATTTGACCAAAGGATTTGATATAGGAGCGGTTGATTATATTACCAAACCGTTTAATCCAGTTGAGGTAAGGGCCAGGGTAAAAACTCATGTTTCATTGGTTGAATATCGTGACAATCTGGAAGAAAAAGTCCAGATTAGAACCAGCCAATTGCGAGAAGCCAATCAGGAACTGGTAGATCTGCAAAGAGAAATTATTCAAAAACTGGGAAAAGCAGCTGAATATAAAGACAGGGAAACCGGTGATCATGTTATCAGGGTGAGTATGTACAGTGGCTTGATAGCTGAAGCCATGGGATTATCTCCCACTACCACTGAACTTATACGTACATGCTCTCCTATGCACGACGTGGGCAAACTGGGTATTCCTGACAGAGTTTTACTGAAAAATGGACCTCTTGATAACAATGAATGGGGCATTATGAGGTTGCATTGCAATATTGGAGCAGAGATCCTTGGCCCTGCCAACTACAGAGATAAAACTCATACCACCGAATATGAATTGATATGCAAGATTATTCGAGAGCTGTCCGACTCGGAGATCTTAAGAGTTTCTATGAATATCGCAGCCTTTCATCATGAACGCTGGGACGGAAAAGGTTATCCATATGGATTAAAGGGAGATGAGATTCCCGTAGAAGCACGTATTGTTAGTATCGCAGATGTTTATGATGCTATCTCCAGCAAAAGACCCTATAAAGATCCATTCCCCGAAGAAAAATGTCAGAACATTTTAAGGGGGATGTCAGGTCAAAACTTGGACCCAAAAGTGGTTGATGCATTTTTTAGCTCAATCGACGAAATCGTCGAAATAAAAAAAGAACTTCGAGACTAGCAGCTCGAACTTATCTGATATATATGGAAAACAGTACCTCTTCTCTCTTCAGATCACTTCATTTGAAAAAAAAACGTACGTTACTCCGAACAATAATGATAATGTCCCACCAGCTGTTATCTTGAGCAAATATATCTGTCAGAGCAACTAACAAACAGGGAGGCTACGTGGTCGTCGAAGAATTTGCCAATACATCTCTGTTTGCTGATACTTGGGAAAATGCTTGTAAAGAGCTTGTTTTTTCATCATATTGATTTTTTAGTAAATAAATACAAGTATCTTAACAGGAATTAAGCATTGTCCATAGGAGTTCTTCGTTGTGAATTTTAGCAAATACAGTAATAAAGGATAGGTGTGCTTTCATATCTTTTGTACTTTTTTTTGAATAGCAACATATGGTTGATTTATCATAACAAAATGATAGAAGTATCAGGAGTTCAGCCGTTAGTTATCCACTTTTTACCTGATTATCCTGCCATTCATTTACATTTATTGATAGTATACTGTTACCATGATAAAATAAATCATTGATTCAACTGTTTTGGTCGACTTTTTTTATTAGAATAAATTGAGTTTTTTATAAATATCAAATAAATATAAAGGTATATTATCAAAGCTATACGCTAAACCGTTTAAAACATAAATCATCTTGAGTTATACTGTTTGTAAATTATTCAGGTTGTTTATCCTTCTTGGAGAATCTTCATGAATATACAAAAAAATATTAGATTTTTATCTTTTTATCTTTTATTTTTTTTTGTTTTTTCTTGTACGGAAGACAATAAAAAAGAGAATCAAGCTATTAACCAATCATCAATCAAACAGAAAATTTCACAAAGTGATCCGAAAAAGAAATTTACTTTTGGTGTTGTTCCTCAACAGTCTGCAACCAAACTCGCCAGGACATGGATACCTCTTTTAGATAATATATCTGAAAAAACTGGAATAAGGCTGGAGTTTCGAACTGAAAAAGATATATCGACATTTGAAAAAGAATTATTTAATGAAGGATATGACATATCTTATATGAATCCATATCACTATATATTTTTTAATAAATTACACCATTATCAGGTTTTTTTAAAAAGGAAAAATAAACCTATCAAGGGCATTATCGT
Source organism: bacterium (assembly GCA_041556995.1). Taxonomy (GTDB): domain Bacteria; phylum SAR324; class SAR324; order XYD2-FULL-50-16; family XYD2-FULL-50-16; genus JAHJTV01. The sequence goes on from JBFFHJ010000070.1 coordinate 31,174, forward strand.
CGTTAGAAAAGATAGTAGTTATTGCCGTTTGAAAGACTTTCACAAACAAAAACTCGCGTTTCCTTCACCTGCTGCTTTTGCGGCCAGTATACTAACTCAAGCTCAATTCAAACTGCTAAATATTGATATTGCTCCCAGCTATGTTTCATCTCATGATTCAGTTTACAGAGCTGTAGCCAAGGGATTATATCCAGGTGGCGGCGGTGTTATTCGTACGTTTTCCAAAGTTGATCAACAGGTAAAAAACCAACTAAAGATTTTATGGACTTCCAAGGGATACACACCTCATGCATGGGCTGCTCATCCACGTGTTCCCAATCATATTATCAGAGAATTAGCACAATTTATGATCTTATTAGTTGACGATCCCCAAGGCTTTGAATTACTGAAAACAGTAGGTTTGGAATCCGGGTTAATCAATGCTGTTGATAAAGATTATGATGATATTCGTGCTTTAAAACTAGACTCTCTTGAAAAAGCTTTTGGAAAGTAACATAAATCGATAAAAAATGTCCTTACGCCTTAAAACCATCATCGGTGTTGCCATCATAGAAGCAATGATGCTGTCTCTTCTTGTTTGGAGTTCTTTAGAAATATTGAAGACTTCAAATGAATCCGAATTAATAAAACGAGCCAAAGCAACCGCCAACTTATTCGTATCTTCAATAAAAAATGCTGTTATTTCAAATGATCTGGCAACAATTGAATCATCCGTTCAAGAAATTTATAAAAATAAAGAAATCATATATGTCAAAGTATTTGGGCAAAATAATATGCTCTATTCCAAAAGATCTCGCTTGAAAAAATTGAAGACATTTAAAGAAGATTTAAGCTATCAGGAAGCTGTATTAGATGGAATTTTTGACACATCTTTATCAATTAAAGAAGGAACAGGACATTTTGGAAGAGTGGAAATAGGATTTTCAATACAGCACATTAAAAAGATCATCCAGGAAGCCCGACAGAAAAGTCTTTTCATTGCATCATTGGAACTTGCTTTAAGTGCACTGTTTTCATTTTTCCTGGGTGTTTATCTGACTAAAGCCATATCTAACCTATCACAAGGAGCATCAAAAATTGCAGATGGAGAGTTGGGATATCAGATTAAATATTCAGGCAAAGATGAACTGGCTATTGCTGTTGAGGCTTTTAATAATATGTCGCATCGATTAGAAATACTTGAAGCAAAATATAAACAACATAGCGATGATCTGGAAAAAATGGTGGCACAACGAACTGCTCAACTAAAGGCGACCCAGGAAAAACTGGTTGAAAAGGCGCACAAGGCAGGTATGGCTGACATTGCTGCGGATATCATGCATAACGTAGGTAATACGCTTAACAGTCTAAAAGTATCCTCTGATCTCGCTTACCAGTCCATAAAAGATTCCAAAGGAATATCCGGGCTTCAAAAGGCCAATCAAATGCTGGATGAAAAAAGTGATAACCTGAAGAATTTTTTTATTAATGATCCTAAAGGAAAACACTTGCTGAGCTACTTTAGAATTCTTGAGAATTCTTTCTCATATGATTTTAAGACCATCTTGGAACACTTGAAACGGGTCAAAGATACCACTGATGAAATAGCAAAAATTGTTTCAACTCAACACCAATTAGTGGGGCAGGAATTACACTTGGAAAAGGTCCATTTGGCCGAATTAATTGAAAAAACCCTAAATCATCACAGCCAGGAACTAAAAGAAAAAAACATATCAATAACAAGGTCCTATGGCCAACTCCCATCATTATCCATACATAAGAAGAAGTTTTTATATGTACTATCAAGCCTGATTCAAAACGCCTGTGAGGCCATGGAATCGAACCCCGAAAAAGACCGAAAACTGGATATCAATACAAAGACCGACCAGGCATCTGCCTATATGAATGTATCTGACAACGGTGTCGGTATTAAAAAAGACTTACTAACCAAAGTGTTCACCAAAGACTACACCACCAAAGCCAACGCCGATGGATTTACCCTTCACAACTGCGCCAACTACATTTCAGAAATGGGCGGCAAAATCTGGGCCGAAAGCCAAGGCAACCACAAAGGAACCTCGATTTTTATAAAACTACCGTTGTCTGACAAAGACTGATTTTGCATTCATGTGTTTGCCAGGTTCATCAGAATCGTAAAAGGTATTGAAGAATTATCGTAACTATTTAATATTATTCTGAACTTATTGATATTATGTCTTCGCGGAAATAATATGGAGTCCAGAATAATATTGAATAGTTACAATTTTTTAACATTTCTTATTTTAAATACTTGTAAACATAGGGAAATATCTGTTTTGTGTTGACTGAAGTTGATAATGTTGGATTCAGGTTATTTATATCTTTGTGATGATTGGCAATACAAGCTCAGACAGCTTTGAATAAAATATACAGAATTACAATGATTTCAATTCTTTATTGGTTAAAATTAATTCTAATATTCGATGGGCATAGAAGATAATTTGAGTTTAATAATGGTTAAGATGATGGGCCAATGCGTAGGACATTTTGATCTCATGGCCTGAGTTACATATCAGTTTCCAATTGACATTATCATTGTTTTAAATAGAACCTGCTGATTGAATTAATCTAATAAGGAAGGTTTGGATTGAGCAATGCCAATTCAATGTTCAAATATTCAACAATGGTTGTTTTGGATGTTAAAAAATGCTGTTTTTGAGTAAAAACTTCTGAAACATGATTCTAAAAAAGAGGACACTGAAATGAAAAACGTGTTATATGAAACAGAAGGCAATGTTACTGTCATCACCATCAATCGGCCGGAAGTTAAAAATGCGGTAGACAGGACAACAGCTAAGGAACTGGCTCAGGCGTTTAGAAAATTTGAAGAGGACTCAAATCAATATATTTGCATCATTACCGGCGCGGATGGAACATTTTGTTCCGGTGCAGACCTGGAAAGTGTGGCGAAAGGCAAAGGAAACAAGGTTGAGTTGGATGGTGATGGCCCTATGGGACCATCTCGTATGATGCTATCAAAGCCGGTTATCGCAGCAGTTGAGGGTTTTGCTGTGGCCGGAGGACTGGAATTAGCTATCTGGTGTGATTTACGTGTTGCGGCTGAAGATGCCGTTTTTGGCGTATTTTGTCGACGCTGGGGGGTTCCCCTGATTGATGGAGGAACTATCCGATTGTCACGAATGTTGGGACATAGCCATGCATTGGATCTTATATTGACTGGTCGAGGTGTCTCAGGAGATGAGGCCCGATTAATGGGACTGGTTAACCGTCTGGTAGAGCCTGGCCAAGCATTAACAGCTGCTAAAGAACTGGCCAGACAACTGGCTGCTTTTCCACAACGATGTATGTGTAGTGATCGAGAATCTTCGTATAAACAATGGGACCTCTCTATGAGTGAAGCTATCAAAGAAGAAACTCGTTTGGGCATTGATGTCATTATATCCGGCGAAGCCGAAGAAGGGGCCAAAGTATTTGCTTCCGGTAAAGGACGGCACGGGAAATTTGAAAGATAATCAAAACAGTTTTTGGCTGACTTTTTTTTCTAGGTTCCGGTATACATAAAATATAGGTTTATTCATAGGTGATAATGTCCTCAACTGGACATTTTGGTATGCCGATTTTTTTTCATAAAAATCCGAATTTCCGGGGCCGTTTATTCTTGGATTGTACGATGTAAAGGTGGGAGAATTAGCCTATACATCCGGTGTAGACAGGATCTCTCTGTAAATGCTAAAAAAAATTAAGTTGCTTTTTAGTTGGGATTTTTAGAGAATAAGAAAAGAAAAAGCATCACTTTTCGTCTTGTGTCTGAAGGGTGAAGCAATTAGAATCATCTGATCAAAATGTGGCAAAAACTAAATATAGGAGCCGCTAAATGAGAATATTGATCGTCGACGATGACCTTGCCAACTGTCAACTGATAAAACACCTGCTGCGTCCTTATGGTAAACCGGACATTGTTAATAACGGGGAAAAGGCTGTTCAGGCATATCAATCGGCTCAAAGTGAGAAAGAACCTTTTGATGTCATTTTTCTTGATATTATGATGCCGGAAAAAGATGGTCATCAAGTCTTACAGGAAATCAGGCTCTGGGAACAAAAAAACCTGCCGTTTGGTGAAGGGGAAGTAAAAATCGTAATGGTCTCGGCTTTAGATACCAAGGACCACATTCTTTCCAGTTTTAAGGAAGGTTGCGAATATTTTCTGGTTAAACCCATCTCCAAGTCAAAGATACAAGGCGTTATGTCGCAGATGGGTTATTGATCGACAGGTGCCGGCCATAATAATCGATTTTTCAGGGTACCAGTATTGAAAAAAGGCGGAAAAACAGATGAAAGGAAAAGGCCATATATCCTCATTGTTGACGACATTTCTGAAAATCTTCCTATTCTAGAAGAGATTCTTCAAGATCTTGACCTCAATTTTATTGCAGCCGAATCGGGTCTGCAAGCGCTTGAATTATCTAAAAAACATGATTATGCCTTGGCCCTGATCGATATTCAGATGCCTGGAATGGATGGTTTCGAACTGGTCAGGCACATGAGGAAAGAAAAAAAGACTGAACTCCTGCCAGTCATTTTTATCACAGCCATCTATTCTGCACACCAATTTATGGTCGAAGGTATTGAAACCGGAGCCGTTGATTTTATTTCCAAACCATTTGATCATCGAATATTACAGGGAAAAGTAAAAGTTTTTGTTGACCTGTATCTCCAGCGAAAACGACTGGAAAATGAGATTAAAAGGCGGCAGGAGGTTCAACACTCGCTGATTCAGAGTGAAGAAAGTTTTCGGGCAGTGTTTGAATCCACCAACGATTGTATTTGTGTCTGGGACAAGGACTATAACTATCTGTATGCCAACCAGGCCGCCATTGATTATGTTGGAACCACCAGGGACAAGGTGATCGGTCAAAATATTTATACCGGTTTGGGCCACTTACCTGATTTCATGGAGCTCTTGATCAAAAGTATTGACCAGGTATTTGACACCTACCTGCCGATTAAATCGGAGGATGTTTTTCAATTGGGTGAACAAACCGTGGTGAGTGAAATCGACTTTGCTCCCATCCGGGATAATAAAGGTAATGTCATTGCGGTTGGCATGTTTTATCGTGATATTACCGAGCGAAAGATGGTGGAAGAGGAACTGCGATCGGCAAAAAATGCTGCCGAACAAGCCAATCGATACAAATCAGAATTCCTGGCCAATATGAGTCACGATATCCGCACACCTATGAATGCTATTTTGGGTATGGCGGAACTGCTTTTTGAAACCCCCCTGGATGAAGAACAGAAAAACTATGTGAGTATTTTTAGATCCGCCGGAGAAAACCTGTTGGATCTGATTAATGATATTCTCGATCTATCTAAAATCGAAAGAGACCATGTTAAAATTGATAGAATAACATTCGATTTAGATGAGATCATGGAAAAAACCTGCGAAGTATTTTCCACCAGAGCGCATGAAAAAGGTCTTGAGTTGGTACATTTTATCCATCCCGACGTCCCTCTGCTCCTCATTGGCGATTCCGCACGTCTCAGGCAGATTTTACAAAATCTTATCGGGAATGCAGTCAAGTTTACCCATGAGGGAGAAGTTGTTGTTGAAATATCACTTGCACAGGCAACTATCCCTCCGCACCAAAAAAAAATTGAACTGTTGTTTTCTGTAAGGGATACCGGGATTGGCATTCATAAGGATAACCTGGAGATGATATTTAAAAGCTTTAAACAGGCTGATTCATCCACTACTCGTCAATACGGCGGAACCGGTCTGGGATTGACCATATCAAAAAGACTGGTAGAACTGTTGGGTGGAAATATCCAGGTGGATAGCCGATTGAATCAAGGCAGCACATTCTCTTTTACCTCTTTTTTCAGCCGCCAGGCGGAACAATCGGACGCTAAAACCAACCATGTATTTTTGGACGGTATTAGAATCCTTGTGATTGATGATAATAGAGCAAGTTGCGATTTTCTGGCTCATACACTATCCCTTTGGGGTGCAAAAGTCACAGCTACATGTAGCAGGAAGGATGCTCTAAAAACACTGGAAGTTGCTCATCAAAACTCCGAACCTTTTAGAATCGTTTTTCTTGACTATTACATGCCAAATCAGAATGGACTTGAAATGCTTACAAAAATCACTGATTTTTCGAAATTGGGCTGTCGAATCGTTATAATGCTGACTGCTTACAATTTTGGAAAAAATGTAAAAAAGATCAAGAAGCTGGGGATTACTACCTACATAAGAAAGCCGGTAAAAAAAACTATCTTGTTGGATGTGTTAACTACAGAAATGGGACAATCACTTGCTTCCAGGAAAACGGAAGTGAAGAAATCCAATTCTGTTGACTATTGCGAGGTCCAACCCATGAATATATTACTGGTCGATGACTCATATGATAATCGTCTTTTGATGGAAATATTCCTGAAAAAGACAGCACATGATGTAACGGTGGCTGAAAATGGAGAAATTGCCGTTGAAAAGTTTAAAGCAGGTAACTATAATCTAGTCCTGATGGATATGCATATGCCGGTAATGGATGGTTATACAGCAACCAAATTGATCCGTGAATGGGAAAAAAGCCGAAAACAAAAGGGGGCCATGATTATTGCTTTGACTGCCAATGCCTTGAAAGAAGATGAACAAAAGAGCATTGATGCAGGATGTAACATCCATCTGACAAAACCTATCAAAAAAGATAAGTTACTTAATATTATTGCAGAATGTTCTCAACAACAAAATAACATAGAAATCCCATGAACCCTGCTTTTGATAAAATAACAGTCCACATCGATGCTGAGTTGGAAGAGCTGATACCAGGATTTCTGGAAGGCAGAAAAAAAGACATTGATACTTTACAGGAAGCTTTGGAAAAGGAAGATTACCCTGCTATTCAGCTTTTGGGACATACCTTGAAAGGAAATGGTGCAGGATATGGATTTGACGGCATTTCTGATATTGGCCGTGCTTTGGAAATGGCTGCAAAAGATCAAGATATGGTGGCTTTGATAAAACAAACGGAAGCATTGTCTATATATCTGCAATCTATTAAAATAGTTTATGATTAGCCATTGTTTTTGTTGATATAAGAGAATTCTATGAAAAAAATACTGATCATTGATGATGAAGAATCCACGCGCCTATTAATCACGCACCTGTTGGAACCCAAAGGGTATCGTATTTTTACCGCCAAAAACGGTATTGAAGGGATTCGGTTGGCACTCAGGCATCACCCGGACATTATTACGGTGGATATTATGATGCCCCGCCTGAATGGTATAAACATGATGAAAATCCTGACCCTGATGCAATTTCAGATTCCATCCATCTTTGTTACCATCAAGGGGGAAATCCAAAAATATACTGATGCCTTTCCATATGTAAAAGGTGTTTGCCTGAAAAATAAAATAAAGGAAGATCTTCCTGCCATGGTGGAGAAAACCATTAATCAAAATGAAAGAGGATACACGGATATCAGTTATACATTGAAGGAAAAAGAGATTTATGGCCTTTTAGGAAAATCGGATCGTAAAAAGGTCCTGGTTGTCTGTGATACCGAAACTCTGGATTTAATCATGGTACTGATGGGGGATACGGATATCTATGAATTATATCATGCGCCGGATGGCCAGGAAGCCATTTTTAAAGCAATCATGGTCAAGCCTGATTTGATTGTGAGTGAAATAGAAATTCCAAAAATCAATGGAATCATGCTGGCTAAGATACTTTTCATTCTTGGGCACCCCTTTCCTTTATTATTTCTTTCAGATAAAAATGATATCAAAACCATACAGGAAGCATCTACTTTGGAAGGAATTCAAGGATATCTCATTAAAAACGAAGTGCAATCAAACGAAATGCTTCTTCAAGAAAGAATCGAACAAATATTGGATATTTCAGAAGAGGAAAAAACAGCGCTTCAAGCCAGTTACAAAGTAGCTGATATCGATAAAATAGGAGATTTTGAAAGCGGTTCCAGTATTTGGGCCTCGCTTGCTCCGTAAGATGGGAATGTTTGTTTTTCAAAATAAGCAACGTACCCTATGTAATGAGAAAAGTTTATGATTCTAGGTAAAAACATTATTGCGGTTAATCAATCAAAAGAGATGTTAGAGCTTCTGTTTGACTTAGATTACAAGATAATGGAAGCGGAAGACTGTATCGAAGGGATTCGAAGTACCATACGCTACAGACCGGACCTGGTGGTCGCCGAAATCAATTCACCCAATCTGAACGGATTGTCCATGGCCAGAATTTTAAAAACATTGCTGGTCAGTAGCCCTTTGATCCTAACTGCTTCCGACGAAAAGTTTCGTAAATACGCAACCTCCTTTGACAATGTTTATGGCTTTATTTTAAATCAGAACGTTCGACCAAAAGATAGTAAAGATACCTTCCGCTCAGATTTTGAATCAATTATCTTTAATCTCGACAATTTTCAATTAACTGAACCTGAATTTTCCTATAGTTTCAGGCAACATGAATGGGCCAATCTTATCGGCAAATCAAACAACAAACGGCTGTTGATTATTGAAGACGATGAGGATTTTAGAAAAGCCATTCTTAAAAAAATTGACTTTTTTAATATATTTGATCTTTTTAGTGCTAAAGACGGTCTGGAGGGGGTTTTTAAGGCATTACTCATTGAACCGGATCTGATCCTGTCCGATATTAAAATGCCCATCCTCGACGGCATGGCCATGAGTCAACTGTTTTTTATTCTGAATAAACCCTTTCCCATTGTATTTCTAAGCGCTGTTGACGATAAGGAAATCCGCCAAAAGTCTCAAAAAGCTAATGGAGTACTGGGGTATATGGAAAAGGAAATGCTTCGGGATAAGACCATTTTTGTGGATCAGATCGAATCATATCTGAATAAGGCCGCAACCTTGCGCCGCACCTGGAAAGAACTCTACCAGCAAGGCGCCACCGAGTCTTTGAAAAAGGACAATGATGAGCCGGATATTTTATGACTGATTACTACTCGTCATGAGTAATCGGAAAACAGGCTTCAGTTCCGTCATTGTCCTCTATGATGATCCAATCATATTTTTTCCATATGTTTTCGTCCATGTGGCAATACAATGCCACCATATCACCGGGAGCGATTATTTGTTCCCATGGCGGGTATAGATAGTCAATCTTTAAGGACTTTTTGTCGTTTTTTAGGATCAGGTAACGCGGGGCGTTTACCTGTTTATTCCCATTGTTTCGGACATGGAACTCCAGGTTCATGTCCGATAAATTACAGCATTTAAAATCAAGTATCTCTTCGATACTTGAATTCATTATAATGGTTAACTCAAGCATGTTTGATTTGAAAATCAGTTTAGACCTTGACTCAACTCTTTATCCGGTCGGCAGATATCCATCTGCTGCTTTTTATTACTATCAACAATGAATGATTGCCGTCTTTGTGTTTAGGATCGGCTAAAAATTGGTTCACATTGGCAACTCAAGATTTGAGTATGTTGCATCCAACCCTTTGGCTACAAATGATAAAACATGGAATCCAACAAAAGAGACTACCGTCCATAGATTCTGTTAAACCCATTATGATATCTGAAAATGCATCTGTTTCAAATCAGTTTTTCTCAGCCGATAATGGGTGAACGACAGAACTATACGGCGGTTGTTTGGTAAAGGGCAATCGGATCGTAAATCGGGTCCCTTTGCCCGGATTGGATTGAACGTCCATTTCACCATTATGGTTTTGGGTGATAATCATAAATGCCACCGAAAGCCCCAAACCAG
>JBFFHJ010000071.1:0-39780 GCA_041556995.1 bacterium
ACTTTACCAACAGTGTAGGCAATGTAGGCAAGGTGTAGGGTTTCAATCCTTTTTATATTGGATGTTGGTCTCCGACGTGGACAGACTTAAGCAGTTAGGGAATGCGGTTGTACCAGTTTCAATCCTTTTTATATTGGATGTTGGTCTCCGACCTGATAATATGGTAGGCATCCTGGAAAACATGAACGTTTCAATCCTTTTTATATTGGATGTTGGTCTCCGACCAGAATTAGAAAAGCGAAAAAAGATGAACAGGTAGGTTTCAATCCTTTTTATATTGGATGTTGGTCTCCGACCCAGGAGGAAAACTTTCCAGAAATTTCCCTGAAATCTCACAGTTTCAATCCTTTTTATATTGGATGTTGGTCTCCGACTCACCTAACGGTAATCAGGAATTATACAGAAAATTTCGTTTCAATCCTTTTTATATTGGATGTTGGTCTCCGACTCAGTCCAGGTCGGTCGTCAATATATATAGGCAATTGTTTCAATCCTTTTTATATTGGATGTTGGTCTCCGACCAATTCTCATGGGAAATATTTCTCCCTTCTCTCTACTCGTTTCAATCCTTTTTATATTGGATGTTGGTCTCCGACCAGAACTGTTCAGTCTGCTCGGCCTAGAGACCGCGCGTTTCAATCCTTTTTATATTGGATGTTGGTCTCCGACCGCTCATATTGGCTGGTTATTTGCTGATATTAGCATTGAGGGGTTTTTAGTCGATGTTAAAACAGTTTGATTTGAGTTGATTTTTCTTTGAATTTGCACTTTTTTCACCTCTTTTACATGCTTTTTTGATTTGAAAAGCCTATTAAAACACAGCATTACAAGATAGTACAGTTTTTTCTCAATAATTTATACAGATTCTAAAAAAACACTGAGAGTACTTCATCGGTTACAAGCTTCTTATCAAAAGCATTTCCGGCGGGTTTGACCTTTTTAAAGTCTTCATCGCACATTGGGAAAAGATAAATTGAATCGACATCGTCATCGATAAGTTCTTCACATTGCAAATGCAGTTCATCCATTCTGTTTCGTTGCATGCCTCCAAGAAACACACTTTTTTGAACTCGATATAAACCAGCGTTTTTACAAAGTTTAGATACTCTGGTTCTTATTCGGTCATTGGAAATATCATAAATCGTCCAGACCAATATCTTTATTTTTTCCGAGTAAATTATTGGCAATTCCATGACACTCAAACTGCATAATGTCATTTTTCTTAATATTTCCATTTCGATATTTTGTAGTTTCCTCCATGTTTTTATTATGTTCTGAAATCACGAATTTCTTTCCTTCCTGCCTTAACATAATTCCGTTTTTCTTTATTTCAGACATATCTTGCTTGAACATCTGTTTGCTGAATAGTTTGACAACAACTTCATCCATATGAATTCTGAATAATTCTATTACATCAAATACAAACGATTTTTTGCCATAATTGTCAGTGTGTAAAGCCAATAAACGGATCAAGTTCAGCGATAACACATGCCCTTTCGATCCTGGAATATAAAATGTCATAACCATGGTTTATAGCGGTTAAGATTATTATTGGCACAAATAACCACAGTGTTTGAACCGGTTTTTACAATCAGGTTTTCGAATTTTATTTATTCCCGATTTTATTGCTTTCATTAACTTGTCTTCCGTTTCTGTTTTTCTCTTTGTTAAGTAGTGCTTTAATTTAGACCATGCCACCTCGATTGGGTTTAGATAAGGGGGTAAATAAACAAGATTGATTCTTTTGGAGCGAATGAGTTTTTTGGTTATTTCAGACTTGTGAGAAGACAAATTATCCATGATTAACGTTTGATCTTCTTTCAACTCCGGTAATAGAAAACATTTAAGGTATTCCTGAAATATTTTGCCGTTACCGGTTGATATTCTTTGTACACATGGTTCATCTGCAATTAAATTTTTATACAGTTTATCACCGTATCGTGTGTTATTGAAAGTGAGATACAAATTAGAAAAAGTTGTTTGATTTTATGAATAGCCAACAGTTTCATTTCCCAGGTATTAAATAAATCGAAAAGTTTGGTGGCTGATGGTGACAGACAGGCTGAAACCATTTAAATCAAACAGTTCCAGGTGTCTTACGAAAAATCCCAGTTGATATTTTTTCAGATATTAGTAAAATCCGGGAGCATACAATTAATTCAGAACTCCAGATGTATAGAATTAAATAGATCCAAATTTATACTTAAATTCCCTGAATTTACTGGATTTAGAAGGCTTTCCGGTATCATTTTAAGATTCATTGGTGACCTTTATAAAATTTATGATATCAGCAGATTATATTTTGTCAGATAAGGAGTTTTGAGATTATTTTGTTAATCATAACCTTTTGGAAAACTCAGGAATCGTATTGTATGTAAAATAGAAATAATATGGTAAAACCAACATTTTTTCCCAAAGTAACTCGTCCCAAGCAAACAAACATCCTGGAAAGGGAAAGGTTGTTTCAGCTTCTTGATCTTGGCTGCAAACGTCCATTGATTTGGGTTTCGGCTTCGGCCGGTTCTGGAAAAACGACACTTTTAAACTCATACATCGAAAACAGAAAAATCCCATGTATTTGGTACAAAATTGATAAAGGAGACGAGGATTTAGCCACTTTTTTCTATTACCTGGGATTAGCTGTTAAAAAAGCCTTTCCCAGACGACGAAATTCCCTACCTTTATTTACTCCCGAGTTCCATGCGCAAAGTTCAGCCTTTACCCGGTTTTTTTTCCACGAACTGCACGACATGGTTAAAAAACCGATGGCCCTCATTTTTGATGATTATCAGCATTTCCCTGCCGATTCAGAGATTCACAATGTTATCCGGGACGGACTTTCCTATTTGCGAGACAACGCGAACATGTTCGTTATCAGTCGGGAAAACCCACCCGAAGCTTTTTCTCGAATTAAAGCCAACGGCATGATGTCTGCTTTGGGATGGCCGGATCTCCGTCTTTCTCCCGAAGAAGCAAGCGAGATGGCAAAGCTGAAAGAGATTAAAACGAGTAACTTTGATAAAATCATCGACATTAACGATGGATGGGCCGCCGGGATTTCTCTGATGCTCGAAGCAATAACAACAGGGGAAATCAGTTTTGAAGAATTGCATAACATATCGATGGATTCCATTTTTAAATATTTTGCCAATGAAATATTCGAAAAAATGGAAAAAGATGAACAGATTTTTCTTTTAAAGATCGCCCTGTTCCCACAAATGACTGTGGAGGCCGCCAAAGAACTCACCGGAAATTTAAAATCAAGTGATATACTATCCGGATTTTATAGTAAAAACTATTTTTTAGAGAAACGATTCTCCGGGAAAATCGTCTACCAGTTTCATGCTCTTTTTAGAGATTTTCTACTGGAAAGAGCGAATACCACCCTTTCTCAAAATGAGTTGTCCGAATTTCGACACAAGGCAGCTAATTTATTAAAAAAGGAAGGTTTTTGGGAAGATGCCGCCGAGCTGTATCACTGTCTGAACAATTGGCAAAATTTAATGGCTTTGATTTTAGATAACGCAAAAAAATTGATGGGACAAGGCAGGAACAGCATTCTCGAAAAATGGATTAAACGTTTTCCCCAAAAAATCATTCAGAATTCACCTCAACTGACATATTGGCTGGGTGTCAGCCGAATGTCAGATGATCCGAATAAAGCATACTTCTATTTCAATAAAACATTTGAGATGTTTGCAGCCCAAAACAATGATACGGGAATTCTATTGGCCTGGACCAGTATTATCGATTCGGTTTTTTATGCCTGGAACGATTTTAAAAAGATGGATTACTGGTTGGAACGTATTTGGGAAATCTACCCAAGGAGTACAAACTTCCCTTCCAACGATATTAAGATCAGTGTGACTACAAATATTTTTACGGCATTGTTTATCAGGAAACCGGATCATCCCGATGTTGGCAAGTGGCTGGAGCGATCGTTAAATGAAATACAAGTATCAAGGAATACAGATTCCCTGTTGAGTGCCTATCTATGTGGAGTAAAAATTATTGTTTATTGCCTGTGGATGGGCGACCAAACCCGTAACCACAGAATTCAGGAAATTTTATCCGCAATTTCCCAATACGAAATTATATCGCCGCTTATCAGAGCAACCAGCACCTTAATAGAAGCGTCGACGCAGCTCATCGACTGTTTCACTGTTCACGAACAACCCCTTTCCGTGATCCAAAATGCTTTAGGTACTGTAAATTCAGCTGATATTCATATGTGGGATAATGCACTTCTGGGTTTAGGTGTTTACTGTGCTTTGACGGGGAATGATTTCGCTTTGGCCGAAGAGTATTTAAAAAAAATGGAATCCACTCTCGATCAATCCCGTTATCATGGTTATTGTCAATATTATCTCCTTTATTCCTGGTATGCCTTGCTGTGCAAAGACATTCCTAAAGCTTTCGACAAAGCGGAAAACGCCCTCCGTGTAGGCGAAGAAACAGGCTTTCAATTTCCTACGACTTTGTGCAGATACAACATGGCGATAATACTTCATGAAAAAGGGGAATATGAATCGTCAATGGTATTTTTGAATCAGGTTCTTGAGTTTGCACAAAATACCGGTAGTTCGATATTTGAGTACATGGGGCTGGCAGCGGAAGCCTATTTTTTCCTGGATCGGGGAATGGAAAAAGCCGGTTTGAAGTCTTTACAAACTGTTTTTTTACTGGGAAGAAAACGAAACATTGTTAAAATGATATGGTGGTGGTATCCGAAAATGATGACCATGCTTTGTATAAAAGCGTTGGTAGAGGAAATTGAAACGGAATATACACAAAAACTGATCCGGGTTCACGGATTGTATCCTGAACAATCTCCACTTGATATTGAAAATTGGCCGTGGCCTGTAAAAATTTCCAGCCTGGGGCCTTTTTCACTATTAAAAAATGGAAAGATAGAACTTTTCGGAAGTAAGAATCAGCGAAAACCGCTTCTTATGCTTAAAGTCCTAATTGCTCTCGGTGGGCGAAATGTTAAAAAAGAATCCATCATTGACATACTGTGGCCAGAAGCGGAAGGAGATGCAGCGCACAGTTCTTTTACTACAACGCTGTCGCGTTTGCGTAAAATGATAGGCGAAGATATCATTGAAATACATGATGGATCGTTTCATATCAATCCCAAGAGCTGTTGGTTGGATATTTGGGCGTTCGATCAGATGTTCTCGGATATGACCGCTTTTGAAAAAAACGGTTTTACCCATAAAGCCGCTGAACTGTCCGATAGAGTTTTCCGGCTTTATCAAGGAACCTTTCTTAAGGAAGAAACCGACCAGAGTTGGGCAATACCTCTCCGTGAACGATTTAGAATGAAGTTTTTAAACTATGTTCTGAATTTGGGGAGTTATTGGGAAGGTGAAAAACAAATTAAAATCGCCATCGATTGCTACCAAAGGGGCCTTGAAAAAGACAGTCTTTCCGAAGAGCTTTATCAGCGCTTGATGCTCTGTTATCAGAGTATTGGCCTTCATGCCGAAGCAGTGACCACATATGAATTTTGTTTAAAGGTTCTCTCGTCAACTCTTGGAATAAAACCTTCCAGTGAAACACAACGGATTTACCGATCCCTTCTATGAGATATTTAAAAACCGGGGGATTGTGTTTTGTTTACGTATTCGCTTCCCCGGTATTCCCAGTACCCTGATTACAACATTGTTTCCAAATTCTCAGCGTTGCCAACTGATCGTATTGGAAAACCGAAACCGATTAACAAAATCCCGTTCATTGAGTAAAATTCCATTAAAAATTTGCCATTAATTGGAAGTTTAACGTCTGTGTATCCGCCTTATTTTCTTATCTCCAAGTAATCTTTCCCAATTTCTGTGACTCGTCTGTGACTCTCCCTATGATAAATACTGAAGTACATTAAATTTCTTAAATCATTCCGGGGGTTTGTGATGGAGACATATTATAAAAAAGTATTTTGGTTTGTATTATTGCTTGTTTTGTTTTTTTGTATAGGTTGTGGTGATGGAGAAAGTGATAGTAAAGATCCGGATCCATGTTATTCACCGACAGCTGAAAACTGCCTTGATAGTCATTTCTATAATATCTGTTGGAAAAAAAACGGAGTTTCTTTTGAAAAGATATGTGAAGGAACGCTAGAGGAACATGTAGCGAATGAAACGCAAAGTCAAGCGTTTGTTCCTGAATTAACCGGTGAGACAGAAGAAATCGAAAGAAGGCGTAAAGCTGTTATCCATCATGATCAACCGGCGTTGTATGTTTTCGGAACCTCCATCCCGTTTCGTTACACCTTTAGAGGCGTGAGGAATGATCTTCTGAATATTAACGACGGGTTGTTGAATGAAGGGGGGCACAGCTTGACGTTTCAAGACTTGGATTTAAGTTTAAATCTTCAATCAAACAATACTGTTCCCCTTTCAAGATTACCATCAAATGCCGTACAAGCTCCACTACCTCCCCCCACAATGAATCCCCAACCCGAATCCATGTTTGACGGCATCAGCTATACTAATAAAGATGTGGCGACTCTGCTGGATGTCCTTTTTTCAGGGAAGGTTGCCGCCTGGAATGAAAACGGACTTAAAATTGAATCCTGTGAAGAGTATGTTTTTGAAAAATATTACGATTTTACTTTATTCAAGGATTTTGCCACTCTTCACAACGATGATCATTATCGTATTACCGAATACGCATTTCGAGATGTCAGCCATGATGTAGAATACATAGATTTTGAATCAAACATCGGTGATGGTGCTTTGGGAGCCAAAGTACTCCATACTATAATTTATGGTGGAAGCACGTGTGAGAGTAATGTTTTTTATAAAAAGGGGACGGCGGAAAAGACTGATGAGGATATGATTTTTGGTGAGCCTACAGCAAAAGAATCCTGTTTAAAAGCCGCATTTAAGGATTTGCATGTATATTATAATTCAGGCGGATTACTTCCAAAAACGGCAATGGTTGGTGTAAGCCACCTTAATTATGATCCCTTGGCGAATCATGAATTTTCAAAAAACCAAGGTAAAGACGGGTATTACTATTATAACCCAAATATTCCCGGTATGGATTGTTATGGAAATTGCGAGCAAAGAGACCTGATCCCCAAAAATTTCTTTCTTGAGGTGATGGGAAAAATCGATCTGGAAAATACCAATCGAGGTAAAGGAATTGTATTGACGAACGATGACTTAAAAGCCGTATACAACCAACCGGATTTTAAAGATGCTGCTTTGGCTGATATCTGGGGATATAGCGAAGATGGCGATTGGTCCTACGACAACCAGGCGGATGACTGGGGATATGACAACAACTGGCGGCATCATCTGATTATGTTTGAAGCTGCTAAAAGGCAATATCCCAATTCAGAAGAACGGAAACAGATGTTTCTGAAATTCAGCCTGTTAAGAAAACATCTGGTTGAACTTCTGGCGGAACGAGCCTTTTGGGAAAAGAAGCTTATGCCTATTATCACTGATCCCGGAGGGCATATCTCTACAGCAGAAATTCTAACAACATCCGAAACCTTAAGCCTTTATGAAAAAGAACACGGTCGGTTACGGGTTGATGAGCTCAATGCGGATGCAGAGTTACACTATGTCATCCCAAATGACTCCGGGATGGTGGTTGTTCCCAATTTTGCTGCCATTGACCGGATTTGTGCGGCTCTGGATCTTCAAATCGAAACGGTGCTTCTTGAGGCCAAAAGCCTTGGAAGCCTTGAAACGGATCGTGATCCGTCGCTTCATAATTATCCGATTATTTATACCGTCGAACATCCGAATAACGGAACCGTTTCCATTTCCTATGATCTTTCATACGATAAGGTCATGAGTGACTGGACGCCAGAAAACTTTACCAATTCAGCCTTGAAATTTCTCCCGGACGAAACATTGGATAAAACCTATGCCGAGTGCCGGAGGGTAACAGCAGGAAATTTTGCCGGGTTAAACGCCGACAATTTTATTTTCCGATTTCCCGCTGATTGTAGTGAAAATTCATACTTTGACGTCTGGCATCCCTGGGAATCAAGAAATTACTCCACAGACACCAATAAATTCAGAAAATTTATTGATTTGATAACCCTTTATCCAAAAGCATTAATTGATTGCGACGGTATCATCGCCGGTCAGGTCGAAAAAGAGCTTGAAGAAAAAGGAATGAACTATTTTGATCCTGTCTCCGGTGAAATAATGATGAGCAAATCCAGTTCCTACTTTGAACGTATGGGCGGCGCGTACGCGGGTCTTGAATTCGGGTATGCACTGGGATGGTTGTATGAAGGGTATGATAAAATTCCCGATATAAAAACCGATGGTATATCCAGCCGGGATTTTGTTTGTGAAAATACAAACTTTTTTACATTTGGAAATTATTTTGCCACGGGTTCGTTCCTGAAGCATGATTTCGTATTGGCCTCGGCAGGTTCTTACGCCAGTAACAAAACAGTGGAAGGAGCCAGGCCTCGTCCGCCAACACTGGCATCAGCCGATAATTCAAACAGAATTAACCAGGAAATGGATGAGGTGGCTTCGGTGGATGGTGTTTCCGATAATTCTTTTCTTTTTATTAAAAATGAAAAAATGACGTACTCTTATGACGGACAGGGAAACTGGAACTCATCCAGGGAAGAATTATTGCACAGTGCAGAATTTAGCGGTGTGAACAACACGCTGACCTACAATAACGATGAGGCGATTGATGCCCAGATGTTGTCCATTAAAGTTGAAAAATCAGTCCCCATTTGTGGAATCATCTCCGTAACCATTAAAGGTTCCTTAACCGGAGATATCGATGCAGATACTTATGTCAACGGTGATAATGCCGAAAGTTTTGCTGGTGATCGATGCAAATCGATGAATTTTGGTTTTATACCGCATATGGATATTGACGGATATGCCCAGGCTTCCGTTACAGCTGGAATTCCGGGAGTGGGCGGCGTCAGTGCGGGTATTGATATCGGGATAAAATTTATCGGCATACGGTTTCCATACAACGCAAACCTCTTTGTCAGTCAGAACAGTTCCGACAATTTGGATGAGGACAAACCGTTTAATTATGATATTCATGCCCAGGTATTCAGTAATCTGGATCAGGAAGTATCGCTGCTGTCAGGCTATTTTGGTGCTTTTGTGGAAATCGATTATTTCTTTGGTTCAGAGACGTACAGACAGACTCTTTTTTCCTGGGATGGATATAATTATTCAGGAAATCTGGATCAGGTGGCAGCAAAAGGAGAAAAACCAGTGAAAATTCCATTAAGAGCTCTTTACACACTTTCCCAGGATTATTTGAACGATGGTTTTTAAGACACAAGTGATCAGAACTTTTTTTGTTTTTTGGGTCTCTTTTGTTGGGATTGTCAGCTGGCTGAATACCGAAGCCGCTGGCATGCCCCCTACCCATTCCTTGGGTTCGGAAAGAGGAGTCTTCCGAATCTATCGTTATAAATATTCGGATGAAAATACGACCACTGTTTTCCCGGAAAGATTGGGGAAAATGAAGGGGAATTCAAGTACTTTTATGTCGACCTTTTCCTTTGATGGGGATCTTTGCGTAAAAGATTACGGGCGAATAAACGGCAACAAAGTATACAGCCTCCGTTTTGTCGATATCAGGTCCAAACATTTTGCCCTGAACGGGCATGATATGTTTGATGATTCCTCAAGTTTCGCGGAACATCTTAAAAAAAATGAGGTTTTTGTCTCTTTGGATAAAAACAACGAGATTGCTAACCTTCATTTTCTTCCCGACATGCCTCAGTTGTACAAAAACTTCATGATGACAGTGGCCCTGGAGATTCAGGTGTCAATAAAAGAAGGTAAAAAAAACTGGAGTACACAGGAAACCAATCAACATGGAACCGGTAAAGTAAATTATAAAATCACTGGAAAAGAAGAGGATCGTTACAGGATTTTAAAAACCCGGGAAAGCTATTCTTATCCAGGGTTGATTGAGAAAGATGATACGCAGGATATTCAAGCCAACGACAAAATCACTGTGAATACCAAAGGTTTTGTAGAGGAGATCGATAAAAAGGAGGAGTCTGTAATAACCTCAAAAGATAAAAATGAAACGATTTTGGAAGTAAGAAAAACCCTTCAATTACAATTAAAGGAAAAAGGGATATTTGATCCCAGTAAGTTCGGTGGCGAACATTTTGCTGCCTTACAGATGGTTAACCCGGGGGAGCATATCCCGGACGCCGGTCAAAACAGGGAACTTCTTGCCAAACAAGCCGCTTTTTTAGCCTACCATGAGATTGAAAACTGGATAAAAAATTTCAAGATCAATAAAAAAGACAATCGGGCCAACAATTCCATGTTTTATCGCGCCACCGGTTTTGTCGAGCTTCATCCAAAAAGTGCTGAAAAACTGGCTGAATACGCCAAACAAAAAGCAGGAACATTCCGGGAAAAACTATTGGTGATGAATGTCCTGGCGGCCGTTGGAACCGAAGATGCTCAAAAAGCGATGAGGGAGATATTGTCCGATCCCGATATACGGAAACATAAAAAATTCGGAGTATTGGTTCAGAATTTTTCCTTCATGGACAAAAAGCCGACGTCTGAAACCCTGACATTTCTACAGGATCTGATGAACAACCACCAGGGATTTGTATCCTACTCAGCGGCCCATGCTTTTGGGGCATGCATTCATAAGTTATATAAAGGTGAAGAAAAAGACAGAGCACTTAAATTAAATCAACAGCTTGTGAGTAAGGTTTCAACATCTAAAACCGGTAAAGATAAAGCTGAATACATCGCAGCCCTTGGAAATGCCGGGATGATTGAAAACAATTCCTTTTTATACGGGTATTTCCAATACAAAAACCCGAAAGTAAGATCGGAAGCCGTGATGGCTTTACGGAAAACAGAAACTGCCGAATCCAGGGAAAAACTATTAAGTGTATTTTCAGACCCGGAACGATCGGTCCAGCGCAGCAGTATCCAGACATTTTTGTATTTCAACCCGGAAGAAAAAAACCTGCTTAATATCAGGGACCAACTGGATAAGGGGCTTATTGAAGAAGCCAATTTTTATGACATGACAAGCCTTCTTAAGAAAAACCTGTCTGTTTTTCCCAAAATCAGCCGGGAATGTTTAAAGATCATGGTACGAAAAAAGCTCCATGATCCCGACCTGGAAGCACGAATAAGAAGCTTGATCCAATAAGAAAATGATAAAAAATCAGGTCCGTTAAGAAGCTTGATCCAATAAGAAAATGATAAAAAATCAGGTCCGTTCTTTTCGATAAGAAACCGAAGAAGATCCTGATAATTCCCCATTTTTCAACATCACCATGATCCCGGCTTCCTCCTGGCAATTCCCCGCGAATTTGCCCTTGTCTTTCACCGTTAGTTAACGTTATTGTCTATAGAAAGCAACTTTAACGGTGTTCTTCCTACAGGGGACTTTTACCTCATCGGTTTGTACCCATGCCGGGCGTGCCAGATATGTAAACCGGAATTTGCTTGCGGCTGTGCCGCCCCTGAATCCGGTTTGACCGGCGTTTTTATTCAGGGCAACAATCCTGCTCTTTGAGGTATTTTTCAGGCACCTTGATTAAAACAATCTTTACATATTGGAAAAATCAGCCGGGAATGTGACTATTCAGCATTACCCCGGATTCCAGGTCATTCTCTCTAAGGCATAATGCCAGTAAGCTGATCTCTGCCATCTGTCATCCTGAGTTACATATGCCGGCAAGCCAGCAAAATTTTAGCAACTAACTTGGTTTGGGTATAATGGTTTTATTATTTTATACCTGGTTGAAATTTTTAATAAAAATTTCCGGTTAGTTAAGGGTGAGGCAAGTCCTGAAGAGAAACGACAAAGGATCTGACGAAGGAGGTCTCTCAGGGCCAGAAGCAAGCGATGCTGCTGATTGCCTGGAATCATGTTTGCTCAGGTCTTGTAAAACCAGTAACCAAAAATCTCTTTTAAAGCCTGGAGACTCTTCAGGTCGCCAGGGCTCCCATCAGATTGATACCGGTTTTGGACAAAACCTGAACAGGTTAAGGGTCAGCTAAAAAATCAGTTCACATTCTGTTTACAGATTGCCCTTTGTTTTTGCGACTTTTGTGAACAGATTATGTAACGATCCCTGAACCTCCAGTGTGTAATTAAATGCGAAATCATTGATACATTTTTTATGGAAACAAATACAAACGTACTTGAAGTTTTTTCAGATTATGCATGCACATGGTGTTATTTTGCCACGAGCAACATCGAACGGTTAAAAAAAGAGCATGATATCAATATTAAATGGACAGCCTATTCTCTTCACCCAGATACACCGGAAGAGGGAGTGAGCCTTTCGGAAACTCTTAAAAACAAGCCGGTTAGTGTCGAAGAAGCAGTAGAAAGCATGAAAAAAACGGCACAAAAAGAAGGTCTACAGATTTCCAATAACATAAGAACATTTAATACACGCCTGCTTCAAGAGTTAAGCAAATGGGCGGAAACTGAAGGAAAAGGTGATGAATTTCATAAAGCGGCATATAATGCATATTATGTCGATGTAATAAATATTGCCAAAATCAACGAACTATTAAATCTTTCTGAGTCAGTTGGACTTTCCAGAAAGAAAGCAAAAAAGGTCATCGATGACAGAACATTTAAAGATCATGTCGATGAAGATTATAAAAGAGCAGAGGCCATGGATGTTTGTGTTATTCCAACGTTTGTCGTCGGCGATAATATGGTTGTCGGCTCAAAACCGTATGAAATTCTGGAAAAACTGTTATTTGGAAAAACAGGGGGTTAGGGTCGGCTGAAACATTAATTCACATTTTGTTTGCAAAATATCCAGTGTTTTCAGGATCTTTACAAACAGGCCATGTGACGTTATTTTTTAACGATCCCTTGGTTGAAGAATTAAAATGGTGAATGATGCTGTTATCAACCGGTATTTTTTCGATATCAATATCAGAATCATACTCATCGGCTTATTGATTTTAAGTGTGTAAACAAAATAAGGTATTCGATATTGCAAGCCGGTCAATTTTAAGAATATCGCATCTTAAAACAACATGATTCAGTCTTTTAAAGATTTTTTTTGGCGTTTTGGGAAAAAGTTATCCTTACGGGTTTGGTCCAATCTGATATTTTTGTTTGCATTTGTTATCCCGGCATTATTTTTCTTTGGATTGGGATTGGTCTCAACCGTCCAAAAATACCACAGCCTTTCTTTAATTAAGGCCAGTCAGGAAATAAGACGGGTTGAAGAGTCATTTCTAGCGAATTTAAGCAACCTTGAAACCCTGGCCAGATCTTTTTTGGATGACAAGAATCTAAGATTGTTATTTGGAGCACTTAACAATGTTGACCGATATGAAGAAGAAAATCCAATGTTGCAACAGTGGTTATCTGAAGAGTTGGAACAACTGCAAGAAACAAATCATCTGGCAGGAATGGCAATTGTTTCATTAAATAAAAAGGTATTGGCCCATACGCACGCTGAAAATGATTTTCCCGAACCCATCCTTAAAAGCCCATTAGCAGAAGCACCTCAGTTTAGGAACAGTATTTCCGGTGTTCAACTGATTCCAGTGACAATATTGGATGTCAATGAAAAAAAGGAAATCTCAATCGATTACGATTTAGACTATATACCCATTGTTGCAGCTAAAGTTCCAATTATTGAAGAGGATAAAATTTCCGGGACATTGCTTATTTATCAACTTCTTCATGATCAACATAATTGGTTCAGGAGAAACGCAGATATCAGTCAATGTGATGTCGGGCTTTACATCGACAACGTTTTATTGCGATCTCAACCACTTGATTCAGCCACCGGAAACAGTGGTAAATTGGTTCGTTTTTTAAGAATCTGGAATCATTCGACCTCTTTTCAAAAGACATTTGACCCAAAACAGTTCGACCGGAACCCGGACCTGAATTTTTTTCATATTAAGGATTTTGAGAAAAAAAAGGTCGGTGCCATAGCCATTCGTATCAATACAGATCAATATGCTGACGACATTCTGGCAACCGTTCTTTTAATTTCATTTCTTGCCTCGGTTTGGATTATTCTGGGGGTTATTTTTAGAATCTGGACCTTGCGGATTATTAATCGTATCCATCATGTTGTTGACTCAATCCAGGAAATATCAACCGGAAAATACAACAGTCGCCTGAGGACGGATGGTCACCGGGAAATCAGTGAATTGTCTCACGAAATCAATAAAATGGCGATGGAAATAGAAAAAAGGGAGCAATTAAAAGATGATTTCATGGCCAATACCTCACATGAGTTGAGAACACCGCTACTTGGAATCATCGGACTGGCAGAGTCGTTAATCGATGGCTCAACAGGGCCGTTATCTCCTCAAACAAAAAACCAGCTTTCAATGATATCAGCCAGTGGCAATCGTCTTTCGAAACTGATTAATGATATCCTGGATACTGCCAAATTAAAAAACGAAGATCTTGTTTTAACAACCAAACCGATTGATTTGAAGCCGCTGGTAGATGTAGTGTTCAATCTATTGCACCCGTTATTGAAAGGGAAAAACGTTAAACTGAACAATCATATTTCGCCTCGTATACCATTAATTGAAGGTGATGAAGAGCGGGTATTCCAAATATTCTTCAATCTCATTGGAAATGCGATTAAATTTACTGAAAACGGAATCGTCAGTATTTCCGCTGAAGTGAAAGAAAAATGGGTCAAGGTTTTTGTCGAAGATAGCGGCATTGGGATCTCCAGTGTTGATCTGGATTCCATATTTCGCTCTTTTAAACAAGTGGACTCAACATCGGAAAAACATTATGGCGGTACGGGATTAGGGTTGAGCATAACCCGATATCTGGTTGAATTGCATGGCGGACAAATCGGTGTTACTTCACAACCTCAGGAAGGGACTGTTTTCCACTTCACCTTGCCTGTCAGTATGCATAAAACGGCCAATTCAAGCACCAATCCGTCGATCGTTTCTTCAAACCGAATTATCAATACACCGGATTTTGAACCAGGCAAAAAGCACAAAAGCCTGGATGAAAACGGAGACGTCACCAACCAGAGGACTTATCATATTCTGGTTGTGGATGACGATCCGGTGAATTTACAGGTGATCTCAGGGTACTTGTCTTCAACACAATATTCTGTAACAACAATGACAAGCGGTCAGGAAGCTCTGGAGCATATCGCGCGGCACAAACCGAACTTGATTTTGTTGGATATCATGATGCCGATCGTCTCCGGTTTTGAAGTATGTCGCCAAATACGCAAACGCTATTCCATCGATGAACTACCGGTTATCTTTCTCACGGCAAAAAATCAAGTATCGGATTTACTTGAAGGATTTTCTTCAGGAGCCAACGATTATATTACAAAACCTTTTTTGAAAAATGAATTATTAGTCCGAATTGAGCGCCATCTTGAAGCAAATCGATCAATTGAACGTCTGACATCCCTGAATCGATTTTCCGATCAATTAAAAAAGGTCTCCAGTACAAAACAGATGATGGAGTTGGCATTTTTAATGATCTGTCAAAATTTGGAAATTGAATCCGGCGTATTACTGTTTAAAGGGAAAGTGAACCAGTCACACAACACGAATGAAACAAATTGGTCTGAGCAATTATCCCCGGTAAAACAACAAAATGAAGAAATTTTGATTATAGAAAAACCAATGGCGGATTCGATTCTGATAGCGACAATCAATGGCTTTGAAGATTATCAATTTGTATTGAGACGAGCCGAAAACAGTCCGGCTTTTTCTGCATTGGAGCGAGAGTATCTTCGGAGCCTGATGGATAGAATCAGAGGATCACAGTATCATTTTGCAGAGTTGTTAAAAGATCCGAATTATCTGGTTTCTCTGTTCAAAATTCAGTCTGATTTGGAAGCCATTTTATATATTAAAGCCAAATCTCCTTACTGTTATGTTTATTTTGAAAAACAGGCACAGCCCTCGATCTATCGCATTAGCATCAAATTGTTACAACGGTATTTCCATGAAGATCTGTTACTGAAAGTTCAACGTTCCTATATGGTTAACCCCAACAAAGTCAAAGCAATCATCCGATCCGGTAAAGATGATATCGTTATGACCATGGCCAACAACGATGACCTCCCTGTTAGTCGTAACCTTATTACTAAAATCATTGAAAAATTTCCCGGATTTTTAAAATAGATCCTTTGCAGGTTTTCTTTCGACTTTTTTTTATAAAATTCCTATACTTGCATCTGAAACAACACTTCTATTTATCGTGGGATAATTTTGTTAATGGCCCAAACAAGCCTTTTCTTAATGAAACCATATTTATATCAGCTAAGGGTCGACTCAAAAATTAATTCACATTCTGTTTGCAAAATGTGCAGCGATTTTGGGACTTTTGAAAACAGATTATGGGAAGTTATTTTTGAGTTAACCCTTAGTCTGTTATTCTTCAGTATCCTATTATTCGATTCCTTGTCATTATCAGCCAGGCAATCCAATGTGGCGGTTTATGCTTACAATGCGGAACCGATCTTATCCTGGGACCCAAGTGTTGAGTATTCCAATGGTGTGATTGTATTGAATAACATTTATGAAACACTGCTTCGCTATCAACCTTCAACTGATCAGTTTACTCCGATCCTGGCCACTCGATATTCTGTCAGCAAAGACAAATTAACCTGGACATTCGATATCAGAAAAAATGTTTATTTTCATGACGGTGCACTCCTTGATGCCGAGGCCGTAAAGTTTTCTATAGAACGCACCATACAAGTGGGTAAAGATATTGCTTATATTTGGAATCCCGTTGATGATATTACAGTTCTCAGTAAATTTACCGTTCAATTTAAATTAAAATATCCCGCACCGCTCGATTTAATCGTAAGTTGTGCATATGGTGCATTTATTTTATCACCCAAGGCCGTCATATCCCATTTTCCTGATTGGTTGTCGGAGGGAAACGAAGCCGGAACCGGTCCGTATATCTTAAGACGATTTAAAATGGGAGATTTTGTGGTATTATCGGCATTTCGCAATTACTGGAGAGGCTGGAAAAAAAACCAATTTGATCAAATCACTATCAAACGTTTTTCTAAATCAACCACACGAAAAAAACTGATTGAGACTGGTGATGCTGATATCACCATGTCATTATCAGTTTCCGACTTTGAGGCTTTAAAAAATAATCAACAGGTAAGTGTTTTATTGGCTGATTCCTTCATGAACTTAATCCTATTCCTAAATACGGAAAAACCACCCCTGAATAATAAAAATTTCAGAAAAGCAATGAGCCTGGTATTTCCTCACGAGAAAGTGATGCAAAAAATAATGAAAGGTTATGCCACACCGTCACACGGGCCGATTCCAAGAGGTATTTGGGGACATAATAGCACCATTAATCCTCTTCCCTACAATATCAATCAGGCTAAACAACTGATATTAAAATCAGGAATTCCTAAGAATAACATGAGACTAGTGTTAACCCATTTGTCAGGAAGTGAAAACGAGCAAAAAATATCCGAATTGTTCAAAGATGAGCTGAAAAAGATTGATATCGACCTGAAAATTCAAGGGATGTCTTGGGAAAGTCAATGGGAACTTGCAAAAAACATTAAGCCGGAGAACCGTCAGGATTTTTTTATCATGAAGTGGTGGCCGGATCTTGTGAGTCCTCAAAGTTGGTTATATAACTTATATCATTCTCAAAAGGATATTAATTACAATGTCTCCTATCTGAAATCCAAAGTCTTTGATCAACTCATTGATCGAGCTGATCGATTGAGCCTCACAAACCGGGAAAAGGCAACCCGTTTAATCTTCCAGGCACAAAAATATCTGCTTGATGAAGCTGTTTCGATTTTTATTTATGATCAGAAAAGCGTATGGGCATTTCAAAAATCATTTAAGGGATTCCAGAACAATCCCGCTTATCAGAATGTCGTGTTTTTTTATGATACGTATCGGGAAACTCCCCTTAAGGATCGTTAGAAATAACCTCACATAGCCTGTTTGCAAACGCCCTAAAAACACAGAACATTATACAAACAGAAGGTGAATTGATTTTATAGCCGACCCTTAACTCCCCCTTTTCTATGCCACAAAAAATCATGTTCCTTACATTTCAGCTTTTTTTGGTTCTACTCCACAATCTTCATGAATTTCTGATCGGTTCTTTCTCTCTCCGATTATCACACTAGTTTTCTCCGATTAAGACTTTATCTTTTATAAATTTTCGACTCATATCACGTTTATTTTCATCTCGTTAAAATTCTCCATTCGCGATTCAAGTGAAATCTTTCGCCAGAAAAAACAGTTTATTTGAATGACAGTCAATAATTGATTATAAACCAGTGAAACCATCTGTTTTGGTTTTTTCATCTTTTTAAATTCCCGAATCTTGTGTGTTAGATGATATCTCAATGAGAGACAAGATTTTCAAGATGAATCTCTTCGAACTGTTTTTTCTGAATCTTCTTCATGAATCCCAATTAATTTTCTCAGAGAAATCTCAAAATGAAAAATCTTCTCCCAATAAAAAAAGTGTTGTTCCTGATCAATGTTTTGACAATGATCGGTATCGCGACTATCTCCTGGCAATCCAATGCTTCTGCCGGTCCTCAAATTGCGTATTATGCTTTTAATTCAGAGCCAATCCTGGATTGGGATCCGAGTGTTGAGTTTTCCAATGGTATCATCGTGCTTAACAACATTTATGAAACACTGTTGCGATATGACCCGGAAAACAATCGCATAATCCCTGTTCTGGCAACAGAATATCAAAAAAGCAACAATGGTCTTACCTGGAAATTCAAGATTCGCCAAGGTGTGAAATTCCATGATGGCTCGGAAGTTGATGCCGAAGCGGTTAAATTTTCCATCGAAAGGACAAAAAGAATCGGAAAAGGTGCTGCTTATGTCTGGGATGCAGTAAAAAACATTGTTGTTGTTGACAAATATACTGTGGTTTTTGAACTCACTTACCCGGCACCTCTCGATATCGTTGCCAGTTGCGGGTATGCCTCTTTTATCATATCACCCAAATCTGTAAAAGCTAATGCTGACGACTGGTTGTCAAAAGGGAATGAGGCCGGATCAGGCCCTTATAAACTTAAAAAGTTTAAAATGGGTGACGAAGTGATTTTGACTGCGTTCAAAGACTATTGGAAAGGATGGAAAGAAAATCAGTTTGATATCGTAGTTATCAAACGAATTCTTGAAACCACCTCAAGACGACAGCTTGTGGAAAAAGGAGATGCGGATATTGTCTCCATGCTTCCTGCCGAAGATATCGCTGAACTGAAAAAGGATAGTCGCGTTAATGTCAATACCGATTTTTCTTTTCAGAATCTCATCTTGCTTCTAAATACAGCTAAAAAACCCTTGGATAATAAGCTGGTCCGACAAGCCATTTCATATGCATTTCCCTATGAAAAAGTGGTTCAATATGCAGCTGGAGGGTATGCGTCTCAAGCCAGAGGACCGATTCCAAAAGGGCTTTGGGGACATGGAAAAAACCTGCGGCAATACAAATATGATCTTAAGAAAGCAAAAAAGTTATTAAAGCAGGCTGGATATGCCGATGGAGATTTGAAATTAAAATTTACCTATGCTTCCGGTGATGAAGCAGAGAAAAAAACAGCTGAGTTATTTAAATCGGAACTGGCCAAACTGAATATCAATTTGGAAATACGGGGCATGCCCTGGGAGAGTCAATGGGAATTGGCAAAGAGTAATAAAATCGCCAACCGCCAGGATATCCTGGCGTTTTACTGGTGGCCGGATATCACCAGTCCTTATAGCTGGCTCTATTCGTTATATCGAACAGAAAAGGATATCCTCTACAATCTGGCATATTACAGCTCCAAGTCATTTGATAAATTGATTGATGAAGGAAATGCTTTGAGTGGAATTGATCGAGATAAAGCTACAAACCTTTTTATCCAGGCTCAAAATCAACTGATAGAAGATGCACCTTCCATATTTGTTTATGATCAACAAATGACATGGGTAACCTACAAATCCTTTAAAGGATTTAAGAGCAATCCCAGCTATCCGAACGTCGTTTTCTTTTATGATACATATCGGGAATAATTTGATTGAGTAAGGGGCGACTCAAAAATTAATTCACATTCTGTTTGTATAATGTCCAGTGTTTTCAGGATGTTTGCAAACAGACCATGTGACATTATTTTTTATCGATCCCCAAGCAGGTTTTATCCGGTCACTTCGAATGTGATCGGATACTGAAAACACTGACAAGGAAACAAATGAAAAGCTTTATCATCAAACGGTTACTCCTGGGTATCATCGTTCTGTTTGGCGTTATATTGACTACTTTTATCATTACTCGCGTCGTCCCCTCCGATCCTGCTGCACGTTGGGTCGGGTCACGAGCAACACCGGAACAGATCAAAGCGGCCGAAATTGAGCTGGGACTTGATAAACCGACCTACATTCAGTTCGGAAAATACCTTTTGGAATTGTCTAAAGGAAATCTTGGATACTCACTGCGATCTCATCAACCCGTGAGCCAGGAGTTAAAAGTCCTGCTGCCCGCCACACTCGAACTTGTTTTGCTCTCAACAGTTTTTGCCGTATTTTTGGGAATCTATTTGGGTGTTGTCTCAGCGAAAAAAAAGGATCATTGGATCGACCATGTCAGCCGTTTTTTTTCAGTGGGAGCAGTTTCCTTGCCGACATTCTGGATTGCTCTGTTTTTGCAGTTGATATTTTATCGCAGCCTGGAATGGCTTCCCCTTGGAGAACGACTCAGTATGCGTATTGCGTTACTGCACGATGTACCGGACATCACTGGTTTTTTATTGATTGACAGCATTATGACCGGAAACTGGGTGATCTTCAAAGATGCTCTGATTCATCTTGTTCTTCCCGGATTTACACTGGCCTTATATCCAATCGGACTGGTGGCGCGGATGACCCGTTCAGCTTTATTGGAGATTTTAAATGAGGACTATATCAAAGCCGCACGATCCTACGGTTTATCGGAACGAATCGTTTTGTGGTCCTATGCACTGAAAAATTCTCTTGGCCCGACAGCTACTGTGGTGGCCCTTTCAATAGGATACACACTGGTTAACACGTTTTTGGTAGAATCCATCTTCAGCTGGCCCGGAATCGGCAGCTACATTGCCTCGGCGGTGATCAGCCTGGATTATCCCGCGATCATGGGTGTAACTATCTTTTCAGCTTGCAGCTACGTATTTTTAAACCTGGCAGCAGATTTAATCATTGCATTGGACCCCAGAGTTAGAACTTAAAAGGAGTAACCGTTATGATCCGGCGAGCCATATCCTGGAATAGTATCGCGCCTCGAATCAGAGAACTGCGCGAAACCATCTACCTGCTCAATCGAAACAAGTTGACACGATTATCATTAATCGTTGTATACACATTAATATTTATAGCTATTTTTTCACCGGCCATTGTCCCCTTTCCGACCCATATCATCCAGGAAACAAATCCCCAAGACAAATTGTTGGCGCCTTCTGCTCAATACTGGTTTGGGACAGATGAACTGGGCCGGGATATTTTCAGTCGAGTCCTCTATGGAACCCGCATCTCACTGGAAACCGCCTTGATTGCTGTTGGATTGGCGCTGTTGATAGGTGTTCCTTTAGGGGCTATTGCCGGGGCGTCAGAATGGTATGTGGACGAAATAATCATGCGTATTACGGATATTTTTCTAAGTTTTCCATCGTTATTGCTGGCCATTGCTATTGCCGCCATTTTAGGCCCCAGCTTGCAGAACGCAATGCTGGCCATTGTTGTATCCTGGTGGCCCTGGTATACGCGTATTGTCAGGGGGCAAGCGGTTTCTATCCGTCAAAAACAGTTTGTGGCTGCCGCCAAAGCCATTGGCACCCCGCATTTTAAAATAATTTTCAGGCATATAATCCCGAATTGTATTGCTCCGGTTATTGTACAGGCATCAATGGATATCGGAGGTGTTATCCTGACCATCTCCGCCCTGAGTTTTTTGGGACTGGGAGCACAACCCCCTACCCCGGAATGGGGATTGATGATCAACACCAGTCGTACTTATTTCCTGAATGCCTGGTGGTATAGCTTCTTCCCCGGCATCGCAATTTTTATCACCGTCATGGTTTTCAATTTACTGGGAGACGGACTTAGAGAAGTACTCGACCCAAAAACCAGAAAAAAGTAATCGCGAGATATTCCCATGAATCCATATTTTCAAATTAAAAACCTGAAGGTTAATTTTAAGACGTATGAAGGTGAAAAAAATGTACTGGATATTGAGCGGATCACCTTGGAAAAAGGAAAGGCCTTCGGCCTGGTTGGGGAAAGCGGTACTGGTAAATCCGTTCTGGCTCAAACCATACTGGGTTTGTTGTCAGTTCCGCCCGGTAGGATCAAAAGCGGGACTATTGAGTTCAACGGTGAGGATCTATTGTCAAAAAAAAGCGCTGAACTACAGAAAATTCGCGGTAAAAAAATATCCATGATATTTCAGGACCCCATGTCAACCCTTAATCCGGTTTTCACTGTGGGGACTCAAATAACACGAGTGATTCGACAAAATCGGAATGTTAGCAAAAAAGAGGCGACTCAAATCGCCATTGAAAAAATTGAACTGGTTAAGATCCCGGATCCCGTGGACATCATGCGCAGCTACCCCCATGAACTTAGTGGTGGACAACGTCAACGGATCATCATCGCCATGGCACTTTCCTGTGAAGCAGAGTTGCTGATTGCTGATGAGCCTACCCGAAACCTGGATGTAACAATCCAGGCGGGAATTCTGAAACTCATCTCGCAACTCCAAAAAGATCTACAGGTTTCCGTTCTGTTTATTGCCAATAATCTGGGATTGGTATCTGCCACATCCGATGATATAGCAATCCTTCATAAGGGAAAAATCGTTGAAACCGGAAAAACAAAACACGTTCTGAAAGCACCTCAACACCCATATACCAAGGCTCTTATTCAAGCAATGCCGAAAAATAAACACGACAAAATAAACATCGCGAACTTGATTCCCAGGAATGATCTCGAAACGCCAAGCCATGGCTGTCGAATCATTGATATGTGTTCGGATAAAGAAGACAGGTGTCGGCAAACCATTCCCATGTTAACGTCCAATGATGGATCGCATTTTGTGGCCTGTCATCGTTTTGCGAACACGGGCCAGGGCCAGGTAAATCCGAACGAATCACCAAAGAGGATCTGACATGAATCAAGCCCTATTAAAAGTGAACGACCTGACCAAACATTTTAAAATAACAGATGGATTCTTTGCCAGAACAGTGGGATCGGTCAAAGCAGTCGATCAAGTGAATTTCAGCGTTCAACAGGGAGAAACGTTGGGGATCGTAGGTGAATCAGGGTGTGGAAAAACAACACTGGTTAATGTTTTGCTCAACCTACTTGAACCGACATCGGGTCAGGTTATATTTGACGGCATAGATATTTTCAGATGTTCCCGAAAGGAGATGCAGGCACTTAGACAACACCTGCAAATCGTGTTTCAAGATCCCTTCTGGTCTCTGAATCCGCGTTGGTTGATTAAAGACATTATTGGAGAACCGATTAAGGTTCACATTAATCCCTCACAACAGGAATTGATCAGTCGAGTTGAATCTTTATTGGAACAAGTTGGATTGCCTCACGATTCCATTTTTAAATATCCCCATGAGTTCAGCGGTGGCCAGCGGCAACGTATCGCCATTGCCCGGGCGTTAGCCCTGAGCCCCAAGTTATTGGTGTTGGACGAACCAACATCGTCTATCGATATTTTTTCCCAGGCACAAATCCTGGAATTATTAAAAGAGCTGCGTGAACAGCTTAACCTAACATATATGTTAATATCCCACGATCTCAGTGTGGTACATCACATGTCCGATCATATTATGGTGATGTACCTGGGAGAAGTGGTGGAATACGGTCCGGCGGACGATGTTTTCCAAACACCGGCACACCCTTATACTAAAGCACTGTTACAAGCCATTCCGACCATTGAGACGGAGTCACTGGATGAAATCAAAGATTTGCAGGGAATTGTCCCCAGTGCCATTAATCCGCCATCTGGATGTCGATTTAACACCAGATGTCCTAAAGCCAAAGAAGTTTGCCGGCATATGAAGCCGAAAATGACCCGAATCAACGAAATCCACGTGGCATATTGTCACCTGTTATCACTGGAGTTAATAAAATGAAAAAATTGAGTATGCAGGATATCGATGATATTTTGAACGGATGTGTGATTTTAGGAACCGGTGGAGGTGGAGAACTTTCAGAGGGCCTCAAACTAATCCGCGAGGCTGCCGCCTTGAACAAGGATTTTATGCTGGCCGATATCAACGAAGTTCCCGATGATGCCATCATTGTCACACCCTATTTGCTGGGTGCAATATCCGAGTTACCGGAAGAGGAACTTAAAAAATATCAGGGTCTTCCCTGTAATCCTGATAACCCCTTTATTACTGCTGTTGAGCAGCTTGAAAAACACCTTGATTGCCAGATATATGGCACCATTGCTTGTGAAACAGGAGGGGCCAATACTGCGGTCCCCATGTATGTGGCAGCTATTAAAGGAGGTGTGATTCTGGATGCTGATATTGCTGGTCGAGCTGTACCGGAAGTAACCAATTCGACATATTATATTAACAATCTGCCGGCCTCTCCGATTTTTGTTTCCAATGAATTCGGCGAGGTGGCAATTTACGAAAACATCAAAGATGATGCCCGTGCCGAAGATATTTTAAGATCATTCGCCATTGAAAGCAAAAACAGTATCGCTGCCATTGACCATGCCTTACCCATGGTGGATCTTAAAAATGCCATTATTCCCGGAACCATATCAAAAGCACTTCAACTCGGACAGGCGTATCGGGAAGCAAAGGAAAAAAACAATGACATTGCCCGATCTGTGGCCGAAGCAGCAGGCGGTATCATCACATTTACCGGAACTGTGGAACAATTTGAATGGAAAACCGACTCGGGTTTCACCATCGGATCTATGGTTGCAAGCGGAAACAACTCGTGTACCGGTGACCGACTCAAAATCTGGTTCCAGAACGAAAACCTGATGTCATGGTTAAATGACAAGACCTATGTCACTCTCCCGGATCTGATATGTGTATTTGATATTGATAAAGGAGAACCGGTCACTAATCCGAATTTTTATGAACAAATGAATATCGCAGTGATTGTTTATCCTGCTCCGGATGTATTCACAACGAGTAAGGGACTCAAGGCATTCGGACCCAGACGTTTTGGCTTTGATATTGATTATGTGCCTGCAATTGGAAGGGTTAAAGCGATCAAAGGTTAACCCCGATTTATAATAGCAAATGTTTGGGGAAGGGCCAAAATTCACCTGAACAACATTAGATCATATTCGATAAAGAGAATGATATGAATGATTTACAGTATTGTGAACGATCCCGTGTGGCAAAAAAAATAATGGAAGAGATGTTTCAGGTTCAAGCAGGAGAAACCGTTGCAATTACTTCCGATTCCGGTTCAATCAGGGAAGTGGTTGAAGCATTGGCGGCGGCAGCTCATGCAGTTGGCGGAAAACCTCTTGTAATGCAATTCCCCAAAGCCAGGGATAATGCACAGGCAGGGATGATTGACTGGCCGGCAGAAGCATTGACAGCAGCTTTATGCAAAGTGGATGTCTGGATCGATGCACAATCGAGTTGGATGTTATATTCCGATATCTTTGAAACAGCCATGGCGGAGAACAAAAAACTTCGGTATTTGATAATCGCAGATACCGATACGACCTCATTAGATCGTGTTTTTGGTCAAGTCGATGTGCAATTACTGGGAATATTGTTACATAAAGTAAAAGATCTTCTGGAGAAATCAAGGATCATTCGAGTCACGACAGAAGGCGGCACTGATGTCTCTTTTGAAACCGATCCCAACCATTTACTGGATTTGGACTATGGGGAATACTCTGTCCCCAAATTTGGAACTGCGCCCGGATATGTCAATGTTGTTCCCAAGTTCAATACCATGGAAGGGAAAATTGTCTTTGACCGTATTTTACCTTTGGAACTCAGCGGTGAAGATCATGTTGAGTTTGAAATGAAAAAAGGAAAAATTATAAATTTTATTGGTGGCAAAAAAGCACAATTGATGAAGGAGTATGTCAGCGGATTCGATGATGAGAATATGTATAAAATCTCACATATGATGATCGGCTTGAATCCTGGAGTACGAAAAATCAGTGGCGCCATTATTGAGGATGAACGTGTCTGGGGAGGAGTTGACTTTGGATTCGGGCATACCAGTGTCATTGATGCCCCACCCGATGGTCAACCGGCCAAATCCCATTTTGATGGTGTTATGGAAAAGGCATCGATTATGTTGGACGGAGTTTCCATTGTGGAAAAAGGCTCTGTATGTCATCCGGCACTCAAACCTGTGGCAGACCAGTTAATTGGTCAAAAAAAGCAGTGAAAAAGTAATGTTGAGCAAACAACCTGTGATTACCGCAATCTCGGTGGCGAACATTGGGGATCTTGTCGGAAAGATGAGGCTTGGTCATCTTAGGATCGCCTCAAAAATTAATTCACATTCTGTCTGCAAAATGTCCGGTGTTTTTAGGACGTTTGAAACAGACTATGTGACGTTATTTTTAACGATCCCTTAGCGTTTCAGTTAGGAAAATAGAGCTCGTTGTACTGGAATTTCTGGATAAAGACCTTTTAATAAATCGATTGCTTAACCAAATTGACAAAGCTGCGCAAGATAACGGAGCTCAAACAAATATCCTGAAGTGTGTCGGAATAACAGTATCGCAAGTGAGTTCAGTAAAAAAATGGCAAGCAGAGGAATACCTGTCCCCGTCATCGATCCAATGGTTTCAGCAATCAGGTATCTGGAAACGTTGATCAGAATCGAAGTATCCCATGGTATTACCTGACGATACCCGAAAAGAAATGTCTTAGTATTCAAACAATTATTGAAAGGATTTGATTATGGCAAAAAACAAACTGGAAAACATACAAGATTGTGAAGATTTTATCCAAGGATGCCTCTTTATGGGAACCGGAGGAGGTGGCTTTCCTCAATTGGGATTGGATATGTTTAAAAAAGCACTTGATGACGGTGTATCATTGGAATGGGTTGATATCAACGATATCCCGGATGATGTATGGAGTGTTACGCCTTATGGAATGGGATCAATTGCACCTATGACTCAAGAAACAAAGGATGAAATTAAACAATTGAATTTGGTGGAATCTGACGAAGACATTTCTATGGTTAAAGCAATTAAAGAATTGGAAGATCATATCAAACATCCCATTGGTTGTATTGTTTCAGCAGAACTTGGGGCCAGTAATGCGCCACTTCCTATCATCGCCGGAGCACGCCTGGGAATTCCAGTTGTCGATGGAGATTATGCAGGTCGGGCAATACCTGATGAAATGCAGGGAACTCCTTTTTTATATGGCAAAAATAGCTGGCCGTTTGCCAGCGTCGATAACTGGGGCAATGTTGTGATCGCAAAAAAAATAGCCAATGCCCATATGCTGGAGCGAATTGGAAAAATGCTATCCATTGCCGCCTATAGCTTTACGATGATCGCAGGAACACCGTTACCGGCAGGTGAGATGAAAGAGATACTGGTTCCCGGAACTCTGACCAAATGTCTAAAGATTGGTCAAGCCATCAGATATGCGAAAGAGCAGGGCAAAGACCCGATCCAGGCGGCACTGGCAATTTCAGAAGGCTGGAAACTTTTTGAAGGAACGATTACTAAAAAAGAATGGGAAGACCGCAATGGTTATCTATTTGGAGCCGTCGAGATCTGTGGAAAAAACGAATACCAGGATCAGGTGTTAAAAGTCTGGTTTAAGAATGAAAACCATGTATCCTGGCTTAATGGGAAGCCATGGATATGCAGCCCTGATTTACTCACATTGGTTGATAAGGAAAGCGGAAGCGGGACAATCAATACATTCACGCAGGAAGGAGATCATATTGTGGCAGTTGGAATGAAAGGGCTGGAAGGCTTTCGTACCGAATTTGGATTAAATAAAGCCTCTGGACCACGATATTTCGGTTTTGATATAGAATATGTTCCTATTGAAGAATTAGTTATCAAATA
This sequence comes from bacterium, assembly GCA_041556995.1. Classification (GTDB taxonomy): domain Bacteria; phylum SAR324; class SAR324; order XYD2-FULL-50-16; family XYD2-FULL-50-16; genus JAHJTV01. The sequence continues at coordinate 28,036 of JBFFHJ010000071.1, forward strand.
AATCAGATGGGTTTCTCTTTTTAATAAAAACAGAAATCAACTTCGAATAGAAAAAAGACCGGGAGTTCAGTGATATGGAGTTAATGAAGATCCTTGATAGGGATCAGGGTCAAATCATCAACACATTGCAGGAAATCGTAAGAATCCGAAGTGTCGAAGGAGAAGCAAAAGCCAATATGCCGTTTGGAGAAGGCGTGAATGAGGCATTGGAATACGCGTTGAATCTGGGTGAAAAAATGGGCTTTACTACTAAAAACATCGATCACTACGCAGGATATATTGAGTTTGGCGATGGCAGTGAAACCATTGGTATTTTAGTTCACTTGGATGTTGTTCCCGAAGGAAACGGATGGACATATCCTCCGTTTGCCGCTGAAATTCATGAGGGGAAAATAATCGGACGCGGCGTTATGGATAATAAATGTTCATTTGTCACCTGCCTTTATGCAATGAAAGCGATTAAGGAATCGGGTCTTCCGCTGCGCCGGAAGATTCGAATGATTCTGGGAACCAATGAAGAAACCCGATGGGAAGGCATCCAATACTATTTAACCAAAGAATCTCCCCCCGAGTTCAGTATTGTCCCGGATGCTAATTTTCCTGTACTACAAGGAGAAAAGGGGATACTTAATCTGGACTTAAGTATTCCAATGACGACAAATCAATCGAATCAATCCATAATCCAATCAATCAAAGGAGGCGTTGCACTCAATTCCGTTCCCGATCAATGTCAAGTGATTCTAAAAAAAGAAGTGGACACTCAAAGGAAGATTGAAGACTATCTTCAGCAAGCCACTACTTCCATCGATGTGAAAGAAAACGAGAAGACCCTGGTCCTTGATATCGAAGGAAAAAGCACCCATGCCTGCACACCTGAAAGCGGTCATAATGCTATTTCCCAGGCAATGCAATTGTTGAACAGCATTTGCCCGGCGGATGATTCTGCCAGAGAATTTATTAACTGGTATCATAATGCCATTGGCATGGAATTTAACGGACAGTCCATTGGGTGCGGATTTGAGGATGAGTTATCGGGCAAGTTGACATTCAATGTCGGCATAATAAAAGGGGATTCCAAAGGTGTTAATTTGGGGATCGATATTCGTTACCCCATTACCATGCAATCAAAAACAGTCATCAATGGAATTGAAAAAGCATTAATCGGAACAAAAGTGTCCTTAAATGTAACCGACGAAGAGGACCCCATCTTTTTTGAAGAAGACCATTTCCTGATTAAAACCCTGCTGGAAGTATATCGTCAGGAAACCGGCGATACGGAAAGTACACCGACCATTATTGGTGGCGGTACTTATGCCCGAACGATGAAAAATGCGGTGGCCTTTGGTCCCGAATTTCCGGGCGATCCGTTTGTGGCCCATTTAAAGGATGAATTTGTCACCCTTGATAATTTAAAAAAAATTGCACGTATTTATACAAAAGCGATTTACGAGTTGGCAAAATAATAAAGAGAGCACCTGAAGAATTCCTCACCCATTGATTAGCATTTGTATTGAAGCGAAGCATTATCAGGTTTTGAAGGAGGTGTGAGGGTTCTAAAAACCATTACGATTGTATTTTTTGGGTGAACTTGGATCAAGGTTCTTGTTTTTTATGATATTTTTAATTTGAATCAGGCTGGCCTGACGTATGGTAAGGAGATTTCCCGGTTCGCCTGCCATTGTGAGCTTTCGTTGTATCAGTTGAACCTTATCGATATGATCCGGATTGATTAAGGTAGAACGGTTTAATCGAACCAGCAGTCCGTCATACCGCTTTTCAAAAGTTTTGAGACGTTCTATTATCATCCAGTTTTTCCAGTTGTTATTCTGCTTGTAAAATATGGTGCAATAATGATCTGTAACTCGAATATGCGAGATACGATCAAAAGGAATAGTCGTTGTATTACCGTCTTCCTCAACCAAAAAAAAATGATCGGTATCAGGAATGGTTACTTCGAGTTCGATTGTTTCGGCCGTCTGTTCAATTTGAATATTGCTTTGAGATATTCCCAGGCTGAATTTTTCAATTGGTCTTGATTTAATAAAAAAATAGATCATTGTTAACAGTAAGATTGTTACACCAGCAGGAACAACAAGAGATCTGTAAAAAGAAAACGGATTGAGTTCCAACTCCTTTTTACCGGTTAATACTACCAGATTTAACGTCTTCTCCAATAGGGGGTTAGCATATGGATTAAGTTTAAAAATGAAAATCTCTTTTCCCAATTTGATTTCCCCCTCAGACGGGTTCGAGGGAAATTGTTTCTTCATTCCAGTGGACAAGACCATCCTGTTTTCATATACAATTGCCAGATTGTTGCTGCCAAACCGTTCTTTAATACTTAATAAAAACTTATCAGTCAGCTGTTTTTGCGCTACGATTCTGGCAACGGCCGTATTCTCTCTTTTTCTTGATCTCCAATTATAGATTGAGCTGGAGAGCGTGATCGATTTCCTGAAGATTATCTGGTTTTGATCTAACGTGACATTGATATTATCTGAGTCATTCTCATCTTCTTTTTTTGATTTACCCAATAAAAGGTTGGTTTCATTAAACCCCAAAACCGAATATAGAGTTTTTCTCCCACTTGTATCGTATATAATCTGGTCAAAATACTCGTCGGAAAGCTGAAGATTTTTTATATCGTAAATGGATTGTTTTGAAAACTGATGAAACAATCCTTTAATAGGGTAAGAATAAAATGATATGTCATCTGATTGAATCTCTAAAAAGGGTATTGATGAATTTTTAATCAGGTTGTTGTGTGGATCAATCAGATGTACACCGATATGGTCCAGTTGTTTGCTTTGAATTAAAGGAAGAAAGTAGTTCGTCATCCAGATTTGTCGTCGAACCAACTGCACCTGATCCCAATAATCTATCGGTTGTCCATATTGCTGGGGAGCGTATACAAAATAAGGGCCGCAAAGAGTGGCTCCTTCTATTTTTTCAAGAAATTCCTGGGATTTGGAAAAAGCAGGGAATATATGAACAAGGTGGTTGATTTTATTGTCAAGCTCAGTCTTAAGAAGGTCCAACTGTTGTGTTTGACTTTGGGAAAAACTCCGTTTGGTTTCTGAGATGCTATTGTAGTAACTGACTAATTCAATCAAAATGACACTGCATCCAATAAGCCCAATCGCTACCAGGAGCAAACCGGCTGGAAGATTACTGATCGATCTGTTTTTAAATTTCAGCATCATCATCTATAAAAATATCCCCCTTGATATTTCTCCCAATGGTGAACAAAAATTGGTGTGCACCCAACCAGAATATATTACACGATCTGTTCTCTTCTCTTAGGGGTCGCTAAAAAATAACGTCACATGGACTGTTTGCAAACATCCTAAAAACACTGGACATTTTGCAGAAAGACTGTGAATTAATTTTTGAGTCGCCCCTTACTACTTATGCTATGAAAGAATGCGGATTACCAAAAAGGGATAATTAATATGATACCATCCTGCTTTATATTGAAGTTCAACAATAAACGGGATGTTGTGTTGTTGATCGCTCCAGCTTTATGAAAAACTGTAACACGTTTCACAAACCTATCCATTATTGAGGCAACTAATCAAGGAGGAATAAAAAAATATGCCGCTTTTCACGCAATTTTCACGAATTTCTCAAAATACACTATTATGAGGTCTCATCCTGGCCTGCCCTTTATCCATAAACATATTAATACAATATAAATAAATAATTACACATCAGGAAAAATTCTTCACAAAATCAATAATACCCACAAAGATGATGATTTAGATGATGTCATTTTTTGGATTTGTGGGTAAAGGACAGTTCCAGCCGAGGTTCCTTATCTATTGATATTCTGGAAGTAAACGTCCAATTTCTCGTGACTTTTTCGTGAAATCCGGCTTAACAGACAATAACATTTAAGCGATCGACGAATTGTCCACGAAATTCAAATTGACATTGAATTTCTTTTTATTATTCTCATATGCGGGCCCTCGTCCAGTTTTATTTATATAGGTTTGTAGCTCGGTTCAAAACAAAATGGCAAAAGGTGTCCTTGATTTTAGATAACAGTGGATTTTTCAATAATATTGTCTTTATAAGGAGAATCTTATGAGATTGGCAAAAATAGCATTATCGACATTTTTCATCATCACATTTGGTTGGAATTCGATATCAGCAGTTACATATTGGGATATGCATTTGAATTATGGACAGAAAAACTTTCATTCCCAGGGAGCTCGACGTTTTGCTGATCGAGTGAAGGCCGCCACCGGAGGAAAACTGGTTATTCGCCTCCATCCTGGAGCTGCGCTGGGTTTTAAAGGACCTGAGTTGTTAAGAGCTGTCGCTGAAGGTCAACTGTCTATTTCTGAAATCCCAACTGGTATGGTTGAAGGCGATACCCCAATTCTTGCTTTGACCGCTCAACCCTTTATTTCCACCAATTCATTTGAACAACGCCTGCTTTATCAATTGGCAAAGCCAACATATCGCAAAGTGCTTAAGAAATTCAATCAGTTTACATTATATACAAGTATCTGGCCTTTTTCAGGCATATATACCCAACGCCCCATCCGTTCTGTTTCCGACTTGAGAGGGTTAAAAATGAGAGTATATGATGGAACCGGCCTGGCTTTCGGTAAAATGACAGGAATCGCCGCCCGAAAAATGCCTTTCAGTGACGTCTATCCAGCTATGAAAGCCGGTATGCTGGACTCTATGTACACATCCTCCGTATCGGGTGTTGATGCCAAATCATGGGAAATTCTTGATTTTTTCACCCGAATCAACATTCTGGGACCGGTCAATATGATCAATGTCAACCTGGATGCCTGGAACAAGCTTCCTCGTGACCTTCAACGCATTGTTGAAGAAATTGCCATGCAGATGGAAGATGAGATGTGGAACCTGGCAGGAGACATGGATCGAAAAAGCACTCAAATACTGAAGGAAAAAAAAGTAAATGTTTTGGAAGTTAGCCGTAAGTTTAGAGTGGAGTTGGATGAAGTCGGTGTTAAACTCAGAAAAGACTGGCTTAAAAAAGCAGGTCGAGATGCCAGAGAGATAATAACTCTTTACAACAAGATCACTGAACGATCCAACTAACCAAAATCACAGACCCATTTGTCATGGAAACCATTAAGGGTCGGCTCACAAATTAATTCACATTCTGTTTGCAAAATGTCCAGTGATTTTGGGACTTTTTCAAACAGATTATGGGAAGTTATTTTTGAGTCGACCCTAAGCAATGAATTTTGGATAGTATTCATTGCTTTGGCGTAAAGATGGGTCAGGCAAAGGAGAGTATTATGGAGAAGGTCTTAAAGGGTATCGACCGACTAAATGACGGTTTCGCTTATTTGGCAGCTATTATTTTAGCGATTGTTGTGGTTTTGATTCTCCTGGAAATATTGCTTTGGAACGTATTTCAGGTCAGCACAATCATTGCCGATGAATATTCAGCCTATGGACTGGCAATTTTGGTTTTTTTCGGTGCCGGATACACACTACGTAATGATGGACATATTCGTATTACCCTGGTGGTCAATCATGTGCCGGTAACTATTGCCAGACTATTAAAAAGGTTGGCCCCAACAATCAGCTGTTTTTTTATGGGGTACTTAATCTACTACCTTTATCGAATGATTGCAGGAACCTATCGGTATGAAACAACATCCGGTACATTAACCGAAACGCCTGTCTGGATTCCGCAAACTATTATGTTTATTGGGGCAATCGCTTTCTTTTTACAACTGATAGCCCTTACAATTCGAGCATATAAAAATCCGAAATAGTGAATCTAAGGAGAAATTATTCATGGATGCAAATCTATTAACCATGTCATTTATTGTATTCGGTATACTTTTTTTGACATTGGGCTCTGGAATCTGGATCGGATTTAGTCTGTTCATCGTAGGATTTGTGGGAATGGAGGTTTTTGCTATTCTTCCCCCCGGTCCCAATATGGCTTCATCTATCTGGGGATCTGTTAACAAGTGGGAACTGGTTGCACTTCCACTATTTATTTTTATGGGCGAGATCCTGTTCCGAAGCGGGATTTCGGAAAAACTGTTCAAAGCTCTTGTCCCTTGGCTAAATCGTTTTCCCAGCGGTTTGTTACTGATCAATATTGTTGCCTGCACCCTATTTGCGGCAGTATCAGGATCAAGTGCCGCCACTACCGCTACTGTTGGTAGAATTACATTGTCCGAATTTAAAAAATTGGGATACGACAAAAAGCTTTCCCTGGGTTCTCTTGCAGGTGCCGGAACTCTGGGGTTTTTAATTCCACCCAGTTTGATAATGATCATTTATGCCATTTTAGCAGAAGTATCAATCGGCAAAATGTTTATCGCCGGAGTGTTTCCAGGAATGTTGCTGGCTGGTGTTTATATGACGTACCTGATATTCAGAGGATTAAAAGATCCCGATATCGCTCCCCATGGAGACGAACAGTATAATTGGCTGGACCGATTAAAAGCCATCAAAGATGTATTTCCTGTATTTATTCTGATTATTGCTGTTCTTGGAAGTATTTATGCCGGTATTGCCACCGTAACCGAAGCAGCAGCATTGGGCGTTTTAGCATCAGCATTGTTTGCACTTTATAACCAACGTTTAAATGTTTCCATGATTATGGAGTGTTTGCTGGCCGCAGTTAAAACCACCAGTATGATCATATTTATTGTCGTCGGCGCGGGATTTTTGTCCAGAGCAATGGGAATTCTCGGTATTCCACGAGAGATAACCAGGGTCATTGGGGGTCTTGGATTATCACCATATGTATTAGTCATCATGCTGGCAGTGGTCTATATTGTTTTAGGCTGTATTCTTGATGGATTTTCTATTGTGGTCATGACACTGCCCATAGCTCTGCCACTTATCACATTAGCCGGCTTTCACCCGATCTGGTTTGGCATCTTTCTGATCTTAATGGTGGAATTAAGCCAGATTACGCCTCCTGTTGGGTTTAATCTTTTTGTCATCCAGGGATTAACCAGTGATTCCATCGGAGATATTGCCAAAGCTGCATTCCCGTTTTTTATGCTCATGTTACTAACCACCGCTATTATCACTGTATTCCCAGCCATAGCAACTTTTTTACCAACTGTCATGCTAGGGGAATAATAGCGATACCGGGACTGTTATATGAAAAGAAAACGCTATTTTATCGGCAATTCCTGCCTTTGCTGGTCGTTCGGTAATCAGATCAGACAAGATATTTCAGCTCAGGTCTTAAAAATTTTTCACCGTCTGAACGATAAACAAACTCAGGGCCGACTTGGAATTAAAGATCTGATACCTTCCTATAATGCTTTGGCAGTGTGTTTCGATCCGGCTGTTGTTTCCATTAGACGGTTCACCAAACAGATCGAGAATGAGATTGATCAGATCCTGGCCGAAGTTAAATCTAAAAGGAGTGTATCACTCGATAAAACAATGGTTCACAAGCTTCCTGTTGTCTATTCGGGAGAAGATTTAAAACGAGTGGCGGATTTGAACCAACTGAGTGTTGCGGATGTCATCCGGTTACATAAGATTCCTGAGTATACAGTCGCTATGATCGGCTTTCAGCCCCACTTTCCTTATCTGATTGGCCTGGAACCCAGGCTTAAAACCCCAAGGTTGGACAGTCCCAGAACAAAAGTGCCCAGTGGTTCAGTGGCGATTGGTGGGGCGCAAACAGGTATTTACCCAAAGGAATCGCCCGGGGGATGGAATGTTATAGGAACAACCGATCCCATCTTGTTAATGGAAATAGAACCCGGTGATAAAATTATTTTTGATGAGGTAGATTCGTTATGATTTCTATAAATTGCGATATCGGGGAGCGGGGGCCCGATCATCCGGTAGATATTGAATTGATGAGTTATATTCAAATCATCAACCTGGCTTGTGGCAGCCATGCAGGAGATTATGCTGTTATTTCTGACAAAGGTGACACCACTATCAAACAAAGAGTACCGATAAAGGCCGATTCCATTTGTATTCATTCGGATTCGAACATCGCTTTGGAATTGGCTGAATCGTTAGCCGGTCTTCGAAATTCACGGGATTGAGGAGTTGATTTAAAAATGTCTGATATTCCATTTAAAAGCTTATCCGGTGGCTTTTTCAAAAAGGTTAGCTTGCCTGTTTTCGGACAACAACATAAAGGAATCGCTCCTGGTGGGGCCATGGATTGTTTTTCATATCAAACAGGAAATGCTCTTCTGGAAACAGACTTTTCATCACCGGCTCTGGAAATTGTGTTCGCTTCATCATTCCAGGTTTTGCGTGACTGCTGTTTCACCATCACCGGAGCAAGATATGGATCTGTAAATTTAGAAACTCCCGATTCACGAAACGCTAAAACAAACATCGAGCATGCGGTTGTATATCTGGCTAGAGCAGGCAGTGTGCTTGAACTAAAAGAAAAAAGCAAAATTGGGTTCAGAACGTACCTATGTTTCGTGGAATTCGAAAAATCGAAACAATCCATTATAGGGAAAAGACGTGACAGTTTTGGAAACCAGTTTGAATGGGTTGATCCCAAGGGTAAAATTCGTGTTTTAGAGGGACCTGAATTTAAATATTTAGTTAACAAAAAATCAATGACAGAGAATTACTGGATTATCACAAACGAATTCAGTGAGATGGGGTTTCGCCTTGCAAACCATGCTGAAACACCAAGGATCGAAATGAAAAATATGATTTCAGAAGCGGTAGTAGATGGGACAATACAATTAACCCCAAAAGGCCCGATTATCCTTCTAAAACACCGCCAAACCGTGGGAGGATACCCCAGGATTTACAATGTCATCAGCGCGGATGTTGATCTTTTAGGCCAATATTCACCCAACCAGATCCTGCGTTTTAAAAACGTTTCAATTAAAGAAGCCCAGGCTGTCGCCAGAAAAAAAGCAAAGACGTTAAACAGGCTTCAGTGAATAGCTTAGGGTCGGCTCAAAAATTAATTCATATTCTGTTTGCAAAATGTCCAGTGATTTTGGGACGTTATTTTTGAGTCGCCCCTAAACCGAACTCATCACTTTCCAGTAACTACTTTGAATCTGCTGCCCCATAACAATGGATACTCCAGCTCCAATTCGATTGGCACCGGCTTTTATCATTTGCCTCGCTGTAGTATATAATCACGGATTCCACCACTGGCTTTTACTCCGATATCTCGACCAACAGTCCTTCTCACCTGGATAATATCTTCAGGTGTTGCTCCCCCCCCCCTCCTTCCGGGATAAATCCAACCAGTCCGTACCTTTTTATCCGAACGATTCGCAGCCAAAACAAATATCATCGACGCCTTGCGATATGATGGATGATGCTTTTATAAATAAGGATTTATTTCCGAAAAAACTCAGCTGATTCCGGCTTTAAGCTAAAATCAGCTGAAAAAACGTCTGATACACCGATACTGAAATCGATAAATTAATGGTTGCAAATCGAACAATATTATATAATATAATGGAATAACAACAAGTTAACATCTCTTTTTTGCTAAAGCGATCTTACAATCCCGAACCACATTTTTATCAAGTAAAAACACAGAACGTTACCCTTCAGATAGATTATTCTGAAGAAATGCAGGTGAATATATGTGAAAAAAGGAGGTCATTAATATGATTTCTAAAATCAATATCAACAATGTTACCTGCTTTAAAAATGCAGCTGTATTGGAAACAGACAAGAAGGTTAATCTTATTTATGGTTTGAATGGAACAGGAAAAACAACAATATCCGATTACTTATACGATATTTCTAACTCAGTTTATACAAATTGTGGATTAGACGGATATTCAAATGAAGAGATTCTTGTTTATAATCAAAAATTTATTAGAGACTACTTCTATTCTCCTGACAGCCTAAAAGGAATTTTCACTTTATCAAAGGAGAACAAAGAAGCAGAGGAACTCGTTAAAAAAGCAGACAAAGAAATAGTAAAACTTGAAGAAGATAAAAAAACTAAAAAAGACGAGCTTAAAAAAACAAGTAACGATTTTCAAAAGAAAAAGCAGAACGCAGTAAATAAAACCTGGGAAATAAAAACAGCTTATTCAGGAGGTGACCGTGTGTTGGAATTCTGCCTTACCGGCCTCATGGGAAGAAAGGATAATCTATTCAATCATATTAATAAGCTAATTATTCCCTCGCAAAAACCAATAAAAACAACTGACCAGTTAAAAAAGGAAGTAGAAGCAATTCAAGGGAGTAATGCTCAAAAGTATGAATTGCTTTCTAAAATAGAACTCACAGCTAATTCTGTGGAGTCAAATCAAATTTTTCAAAAAACCATCATCGGAAATGAAAGCAGTGTTGTCGCGGAATTAATTAACAAACTTGAAAATTCTGATTGGGTCAAACAAGGCTTGAATTACTTGCCTGAAGAAATAGATATTGCAGGTGAGCAATGCCCGTTTTGTCAAGAAAGGACAATAACAAAAGAATTAGCTGCAAATATTAAAAATTATTTTGATAAAACATATGAAGAGGATCTAGATCAAATAGCAAAATTGCTTTCTACCTACGATTCTGCAATCAACTTACTGCCTCAGATCGAAGTGTATGAAACAAATCCGTTTATTGCTTCAAAGAAAGACGAATTTGAAAATCTATACAACTCTGTTAATCATTGCATCAAAACTAACAGAGTTCAAATAATCGAAAAACAAAAAACTCCAAGCCAAAAATTACAGCTCACAGATTCCTCAAATAAAATTGCAATCTTCAATGATTTTATAGATGCAATAAATGAAGAGATAAAAACAAATAACGAAAAAATTGACAATAAAGAAGCATCATTACAGGAAATTAAGAAACAGTTTTGGAGTATAATGCGCTGGGAGTATGACCAAACCTTGGCAAATACTAAATCAGAAGAAAACTTAAATAATAAAAAACAGGGAGATATTAATAAAGTACTAGCCGACATTGAAAATAAAATATCTGAACAAAAGAAAATAGTACAAGAACAACAGAAAAAAACTGTCAATATTGAAGAGGCTGTTAATAATATCAACAATGGATTAATTGAACTTGGTATTGATGGTTTTAAAATCGAAAGACATTCTGAGATTCTGTACAAATTGGTTAGGACTGAGCAGTGTGAAGATACATTTCAGACTCTAAGTGAAGGTGAAAAGATGATTATAAGCTTTCTTTATTTTAGAGAGCTATGCAAAGGCAAAAAGTCCGCAACAAGTCTCGCTAGCAAAAAAATAATTGTAATAGATGATCCAATTTCAAGTTTATCTCATATTTATGTTTTCAATATCGGGCAATTAATCAAAAACGATTTTTTTAACTCAGATCTCTATGATCAAGTATTCTTGCTTACTCATAGCCTATACTTCTTTTATGAAATGACTGATACGAATCGTGAGAGAAGAAAAGAAAATCAAAAACTATTTAGAATTGAGAAAAACAGTGATGGAAGCTGGATATCAGAAATGAAATACGAAGAGATTCAAAATGACTATCATTCATATTGGTTAATAGTAAAAGATGAAAAACAACCACCAGCTTTAATCGCCAATTGTATGAGAAATATTGTTGAGTATTTCTTTAATTTTATTGAGAAAAAAGATTTAAACAATGTTTTTCAAAAACCTGTGTTGCAACAAACGAAATACCAAGCATTTTGCAGATATATGAATAGAGAATCTCATTCATTAGGGCAAAACATTTTTGATTTCAAAGAGTTTAATTACCAGGATTTTAAAGAAGCACTAGGGCTTGTTTTTGTAGAATCAGGCTACAGGGATCACTATGAAG
>JBFFHJ010000072.1:0-39419 GCA_041556995.1 bacterium
CGTACAACGCCGTGAGAATAGACTCCTCTTAAATCAGAGGCTACCAGTCCCCTGGCAATGGTAGTTGAGTCTTCCGTTGGAATACCATGAGCTTGAAAAATATTGGAGACCACTTCTTCCAGTTTTGCAGCAGCAAACAATGTCGTCTTGTTCATTTTTTTATACTCCTTTTATTTCTGTAAATTGTAGTTGCCGGATTCGTCGTGCCGCTCCATAAACCACCCTGCTTTTGGACAGGCTTTAAAATATCCGTTGGGTTTATTTTCGGCAGGGCGGATTAGATGGAGTAAATGCACACCTTGAATTTTGGTTTTTAAGTTATACCTTCATTCCCAAAAACGGCTAGTAAACAAAATGAACAAAATGAACGAAACGCACACTTCATTTTTAATAGCCACAAACTTTACAAAAGAAACGCTTCAGCGTAAAAAATACCTGCTTGCTTAAAATACTGGGTATTCAAGACGAAATTAAGCGAAACCTATTGAATCCCGGTTTCATGAATGTTTTAGATAAACAAAATTTATCAGTTGATCAGGAGAGAAAGATGAAGAAACAGCCATTTTCAGTTATTTTGGTAGTGCTGGCGGCTGCATTATTGGCCTTACCAGCGATGTTTACCGCATTTGCGGAACCGATGGTTAAAAAGATCCATTTCCTGATACCCGGTGGAGCCGGTGGCGGCTGGGACACCACAGCAAGGGGTATCGGGCGAACCCTTCAGGAATCAGGTCTGGTGGGAAATGCCTCATTTGAAAATATGTCTGGTGGTGGCGGTGGAAAAGCCATTAACCACTTAATCAGCACATCACGTCGACAACAGAATACTTTGATGGTGAATTCAACACCGATCGTTATCCGTTCGCTTCAAGGGGTATTCCCCCAGTCCTTTCGGGATTTAACGCCTGTAGCATCGGTCATTGCGGACTATGCCGCTTTTGTTGTTCCCAAGAATTCCAAATATACCTCATTTACCCAAGTGATAGCCGACTTTAAGCAAGATCCTAAAAGTGTTAAAGTGGCTGGTGGCTCTGTCAAAGGCTCCATGGATCATATTGTTCCCGCCATGGCTGTTGAAGCTGCCGGGGGCGACCCATTGAAACTGGTATACGTACCTTACGATGCGGGCGGAAAGGCTATGGCAGGACTTTTATCCGGCGATACCCAGGTATTGTCCACCGGTTTTGGCGAAGCTTTAAATCTCGCTTCCCAGGGTGAGATCAGAATACTGGCTGTGACTGCTGCAAACAGACTGGCAGAAGCTTCGGATGTCCCAACATTGAAAGAACTTGGTTATGATGTGGTATTTGCTAATTGGAGAGGTTTTTTCGGACCACCCAAGCTTTCCAAACAGAAAACTCAGGAATATCTGGCCATGTTTAAAAAGATGTATGATACCCCGATCTGGGATCAAACCCGCAAAAAGTATGGTTGGCAGAACCTTTACAATCCGGGTGATGAGTTTGTTTCTTTTCTGGAAGACCAGGAAAAAGCCGTGAGTAAAATGATGAAAAATCTTGGGTTTCTCCAGTAAATTAAAAGGAGTCAACCAATGATAACCAAGGAAAAATGCGGTGCTTTGGTGATGCTGGTTTTTTCATTCGCTTACGGTTACCAGGCGACTAAAATGCCATTGACCTTTCTGGCAGCGCAGGAAACATTCAATTCAAAAACACTCCCAATCGGCCTGACTGTTGCGGCGATCATCATCTCATTATTGATGCTGATTCTTCCTTCCACAGATCCGGATGGATCAGGTCGCATTTCGGAAGCCTTTAAAGGAAAAGTCTGGAATAAAACCATCTGGTTGTTCGTCAATATGGCAATCTATGGATTTATTATGCCCTTTTTGGGATTTATCATATCATCCATTCTTTTTCTGCTGGTTGGTTTTTATATCTTAGGTGAACGACGATGGATTCTGATGTTGCTTGCAGCGGTTTTTGTCGTGGTTGGCTTGTGGGTGCTACTGTCCATTTTGATGGGCGTTTATATAGCACCCGGAGAAATCTTTTACATGATGGGGGTAATAGATGTTTGAAGGATTATTTAGCGGCATGCTGATGGGACTTCAAACGGCGTTTGTTCCTATCAATATAGGGTTTGTCTTATTCGGTTGTTTTATGGGGAGTATGATCGGTATGCTCCCTGGTTTGGGTCCGATCACGGCAGTAGCACTGATGATTCCCCTGACGTACGGGCTAGGCCCGGAAACAGGTATGATATTGCTGGCAGGAGTTTATTACGGAGCTATATTTGGCGGCTCCACCAGCTCTATCCTGATCAATGCTCCCGGAGAAGCGGCGGTAGTAGCGACAGCCTTTGACGGATATCCCCTGGCAAGAAAGGGTTATCCGGGCAAGGCTTTGGCTATCGCGGCTTACGCTTCTTTTTCCGGAGGAACCATCGCAGTCATCTTGCTGATGTTTTTTGCGCCTGCCATGGCCAGTGTTTCCAAAAATTTTCAGTCAGGTGATTATTTCGCCTTGATGATATTGGGATTAACAGCAATTTCAGCTTTTACCGGGCGGGGTTCTTTTTTGAAAAGCATCCTGATGGCTTGTCTGGGTCTGATGCTTTCCACCATCGGAACGGACCAAACCTCGGGAACCCAGCGCTTCACATTCGGTTCCATGGAGTTGCTGGATGGTATTGACTTTTTATTATTGGCTATGGCGACGTTTGCCATAACGGAAGCTGTCTTTATCGTTTTGAATAGGGATGAAGCTTCGGATAGCTTCAAACCCAAAACCCTGGGTTTAAAAAGTCTTAAAGTATCTAAAAAGGAAATCAAATCGATACTTCCCACCATTGGGCGTTCCTCTTTGCTGGGTTATTTCATCGGTGTATTGCCTGGAGCGGGAGCAACGCTTGGTTCCATGATGTCTTATGGCATGGAACGTAACCTGGCTTCACCGGAGGAACAAAAAGAATTTGGCAAGGGCAGTCTTAAAGGATTGGCAGCGCCGGAAGCAGGGAACAATGCAGCCAGTACAGGATCTTTCATTCCCTTGTTAACACTCGGTATTCCGGGGTCAGGAACCACGGCCGTTATGCTGGGCGCCCTGATTGCCTATGGTATCAATCCGGGTCCACGCATGTTTGTGGAAAGTCCTGCGACTTTCTGGGGAGTTATCATGTCCATGTATCTTGGTAATATGTTTTTATTGGTTATCAATCTGCCTTTGATTCCTTATATTGCCAGATTATTGGCCATTCCCCGCAATTTACTGGTCCCGTTTATCCTGTTTTTTTCCATCATCGGGGTTTACCTGATCACTTTTAACAATTTTGACATAAAAATAATGGTGATTATAGCCCTGGGTGCCCTCTTCTTCCGCTTGATGAGTTTTCCCATGGCTCCGGTTTTACTGGGTTTTATCCTGGGAGGATTGATGGAATATAATCTCAGGCGTGCTTTGATCATCAATGATGGTTCATTATCATTTATGTGGGAACGCCCCAGTACCTTATCGATCAATGGAATCACCCTGGTGTTCCTGCTTTTACCCCTGATCAGGGAATTCAGGAACAAGTGGAGGGATCGCAAGCTTAAGCATATTAAGGCGAACAATTCCATTTAACCCTCGATTCAGTCAGTTACACTTGGGCTCATACTAACTGTTTTTAGTGTGAGCCACTTGCCTCACAAGACAGATACCTGATCAGTGTCGAGTCAATTTTAAAAATATGTTTTTGGATTTTTATTGGTGGATTCGTCGTACGTTCTCAGCTTCACTTCTCATAATCCGCCCTAAGGCAGTTCAAAAACATGACAGGATGGATCAAGCAAACAGACTGTGTCACAATACCTACTGGCGGATCAAGGAGTAGAACGACGGATCTGCCTTTGTATTCTGTTATTCCCTTTTTCTTTCAGATTTCTCCTGGGGTATCCTTGAACGCATAATTACGCTAATATACAGAATACGTTTTTGGTGATTCAAGAATACAATGGATTAAAATAAAAGACGGAAAGATTCATGCGACAGATAGTAAGCTATGCCAAACCACGCAAGCTCAAGACAAAACTGATTTTGTTTATTCTGTTGTTGGTGGTTTTTCAAATCAGTGTTATTGTCATTGTGTCAGTCAATACCATCTCGGGTCTTACAAAAGAACAGATTGGTATCAGGGCCTTGAAGGTTTCGCAGGCGGTTTCATTGATTCCTGAGATCCGGGAATTACTACTCAAACAAGATCCTGACCAGCGGATTCAAACTATTGCGGAACGAATTCGCAAGGAAGTAGGTGCAGAGTATATCGTTATCGGTGATCACGAGGCGAAACGCTATGCACATCCTGTACGTACGCGCTTGGGAAAATACATGGTCGGTGGGGATAGTCAACGGGCATTAAAAAAAGGTGAATCGTATATTTCCAAGGCCGTTGGAACTTTGGGTCCGGCAATTAGAGGAAAAGTCCCTATCTTCGCTGAAAAGGGAGAGATCATCGGCATTGTATCCGTCGGCTATCTACTGGAAGATGTGGACTCTATTATTCAACAATATCAGTACAGAATCTTGCTCTTTATTCCACTTTTGGCGTTAATTGCCATCGTAGCTGCCACTATAATCGCCAATCGCTTTAAAAAGGCTATCCTGGGACTGGAACCAAACGAAATAGCCTGGTTACTGCAAGAGCGCACGGCGACATTAGAGTCGGTGCGGGAAGGGATTATTGCAATCGATGCCAGGGAACGAATCACTACCATTAATAAAACTGCATTTGAAACCGTCGGTATCCCGTCTGACAGTCATGTTATCGGGAAACCTATCCAGGAAGTTATTCCCCAAAACAAAATGACCACAATTCTTAAAACAGGAGAAAGCCATTTTGACCGGGAAATAATAATCGGGGATGAGGTACTTGTTGTCAATCGAATTCCCATAATCAGTAATGGTGTCATCAATGGAGTGGTAGCCAGCTTCCGTCGCAAAGATGAATTGGACCGTTTAACCAAAAAACTGTCGCAAATGAAAACCTATTCGGAGCTGCTACGTACTCAGACTCATGAATACTCCAACAAGCTTTATACGATTTCGGGGTTGATTCAGATTGGGCACTATAAGGAAGCTATAGACCTGATCAGCAGCGAAACCTCGGGGTACCAGTTTTTAATTACATTCCTGATGGAAGTGGTCCCCGATCCTATCCTGGCAGGCTTGATCCTGGGAAAATACAGTCAGGCAAAAGAGTTGAATGTGGATTTTACCATTGACCCCAACAGCAGCATGTCTGATATCCCGGAGCATATCAGCAGGGAAAGGCTCGTTACCGTGGTGGGTAATATGCTGGATAATGCCTTTGAGGCAGTCAAACATCAGGAAGTCCCTAATCGAGTCGTCAAATTCTCCATGACCGATCTGGGTAATGATCTTGTTTTTGAATTTGATGATAAAGGTTTTGGCGTCGAGAAAACTGAATATGACAGGATATTCGAAATGGGATACTCCACCAAGGTAGGAGAAGGATTTGGGACAGGATTGTTTCTGGTGGATCGTGCCCTGAGAAAAATACATGGCAGTATCAGTGTGTCAAGATCAGATCTCGGTGGCGCAGCTTTCACCGTTATCATCCCGAAACAGGAAAGGAGTTGAGATGATGGATCCCATCCGGGTATTAATAGTGGAAGATGACAAGAAAGTCGCTGAAATTCAGAGCTTGTTTACCGAAAAAGTCGAAGGCTTTACTGTAATTGGTATTGTCCACAATATTGCCGGAGCGGATGAAATACTGGGGATAATGAAGCCTGATCTGGTCCTACTGGATATTTATTTCCCGGAAGGCAACGGTATCGATTTGCTTTGGAAAATCAGATCTCAACATCGTGGTGTTGACGTCATTTTAATTACCGCAGCCAAGGAAGTTGATGTGTTGCAGGAAGCCATTAGGGGAGGTGTTTTCGACTACATTCTTAAACCTATTGAATTCAGTCGATTCCAAAACACCTTAAAAAAATTCTTTGAGTTTCGCTCCAAGATCGCCGAAATGAAAACCCTTGATCAGTACGATGTGGATGGATTGCTTCATCCTGTCAAACCTGAAACGTCTGATGAAGGTTACATGCCTAAAGGTATAGACTCCATAACGCTGGAAAAAGTAATCGGGGTGATGGATAAAAAAGGGCATGAAGGGATCAGTGCTGAAAAAGTGGGTGAACTGGTCGGAGTCAGCCGTACTACAGCCAGGCGATATCTGGAATATCTCGTTTCCAGTGGGGTTGTAAAAGCAGACTTGTCTTACGGAACTGTGGGCCGACCGGAGCGTATTTATTTGCGACTATAACCTTTCATTCTCTGCCTCCGCTGCAATTGGAACAGACAGAAACGAGGTGAACTATTCCAGCCTTTGGTGAAGGAATACAACAGGCGGTCAAAACTGTGAATCGATATTTTGGTGTTCTTCAACTATCGTTGCATTTTTAATGGAACTAAAAACTCTTTTATTTCTGTGGATTATATCTAAGTATGACGACGAAATCCTTCAATTTTGCCAGAACTTATTAAAATCATAATCTGATCAGTGGAAAGGGGTCTTCGTTTGACTTATTTAGAGTTTTTGAGGAAATTAAAAAAGGACCTCAAAGTTGAGTCAAACGAAATCGCAGTATGAATGCCGGTTCGCCGATCTTTCGTTATAGTTTGCAGTACCGAACTTTATAATTTTTAGCAGGTAGAGTGGGCGGAATGGATAAACAGGATAGTTGGCACATCCTTTGTGCGTCACGATGGGGAACCGCAACTGAAACATCCTTGTTCCACAACACAAATAAGTTATGCGAACAGTATGCCAGCGGTGGTAAAAACAATTCAGGGTTAAGACTTTGATAGAATGTAAAATGTTGATATTTATGCTGTTATTTTATTTTATGCGTTGCTTTTGGAATTCCTTGCTCACGATTTGTTTCAGTTTGTCGGCGGTTTCGAGGATCTCTTTGATTTGAATGGATTGGGCATCGGATTGTGGTCGTTTGGCATATGCTTTTTCATATTGAATCCTGTAGTTTTGGATCTCTTCATATAATAAACGCAGGTAAGTTTCCAGGATGGATTGGGTGAGGTAAAAAAGCAGTAACCGGTCCTGATCCGGATCTTCTAAACCGGATAATATCTTGGGGAATTGCAGGTAGGGAGTATGGTGTGTGAGTTGGATGAATTTTCTGTATTTGAAAAGGGAAAAATTTTTCAACATGGAAATGAGTTCTGTTTCGATGATCTCAAATATCGGAGTTGGGGCACAAGTGGTTGCATCTGTATCCGATTGTTCAGTTATCTGAATGATTTCACTGAGAATCAGGCGCCATTTTGTGTAGGTTTTGTTACCCAACTGTTCAATGGGAACATCGGAATAATCAATCATCATTTGTTGAAGAATATAATTGTATATTTTTTTGGAAAGTTGATCAGAAGCCAGGTTCCTGGTTTCCTCCAATTCTAATCCCACTACATTTTTTAGTAGGTTGGATATTCTAAGTTGCTGTTCCGGTGGGATACGCATTTTTGTATTTTCAAAGACTTTTACTTTGTTCTCCAGCTTCACCACATGTTCCGTTTTGACCCAATTTCGAAATACTTCGTCCCTTTTGGGTATGAAATACCTGATATGTTCAATCTGTTTGTTGATCAACCATTGCATGGCCGGGAGATGTATCCTCTTGAACTCTTCAGTTTTTGGAAGCGGGTTATTTTCCCAGGGGATTTTCTGTTGTGGGAGAACAAGCAACATATAAACCATGTCTTTGGGATCTTCCGGTTGTCGTTCGGGGATCTTTAATTGCCAGGATTCAGAAACGTCTCCATTTTCTCCGGTTGTGTTTTGCAACCAACCTTTTCCGCCGATGACAGATCCGGGG
This sequence comes from bacterium, assembly GCA_041556995.1. GTDB lineage: Bacteria > SAR324 > SAR324 > XYD2-FULL-50-16 > XYD2-FULL-50-16 > JAHJTV01. The sequence continues at coordinate 7,856 of JBFFHJ010000072.1, forward strand.
GGAATGACACCAAAATTTTGATCTCCCAATTTCAGATATATGCCCTTGGACAACGGAATCCAATAATTTTTTTCCAGCTCATGTGTTGGAACAATAAAGCCGGGATCTCCTTCGCAGATGTACATCCGTTTTTGTATAAAGTCCAGTGGAAGCAGTCTTGATTGTATATTCAGTTTTGACAGAATGGTACGAAATGTTTTGTCCAGCTCGATTCTAACGGATTTTGATGCCGCCACTTTTATAACATGAGAAATAGTGGGAGATATTCCGGCTTTGTATGATATGACACCGATCTTATTAGTTATTTTACTATCATAATGTTTATTATATACAGCGACTCCTTGGGTGAGGCGTTTTATTTCTGTACTGACATCCAAGCTTTCCATGGTTTCGCTTTTATGAACCCGATAGGCGCTGTCTATTCCGCGTTGTGTTTCTTTAAGAAACTCCTTCATTTTTGCCACGGTGGCGTTAAATTCATTTTCGCATTTGGCTGCAATTAAGGCTGTTCGTTGCGCTATCTGGGTTTGCATTCGCTTGGGGTGTCTAAGTTCGTACTTTTTTTCGAACGAATATAAGTATCGATTTAAGTCGAAGAAGTTATTCTGTCCCGATCGTCCAAAAAAACTTTTGATTCCTGGTTCGTTTTGGCCATTTGAAGCATCTGTTTGACTGTCTCGTTTTTTATTTGCCAGGAATTTTTTTTCGATGGCCTTTATCAGGCCTTGTATTCTCAATTGATAGTTACGAGGATTAAACAGCTGAATTTCGGTTATATTCGCTGGTAAATTTCCTTCCGGTAATTCTTTTAAAACAGCTCTAGCAGTTGATGTTAACCATTTCCGCCAAATCTGATGTTTTTTTCTTATATATTCAGCATCTTCACCCTTAAATTGTATTCGAGTAAATCTTTGGTCCAGGTGTTCTCGTAAAATATTCCTAAAAGTGGAGATATCCAGGGGCACTTCTTCAGGCCAATTAAAACTTAGCTCTTTGGCCAAATGTTTTCGAACGACATTCCAGATCTCTTTATCCCATCCCTGGTCTATTCGATTATCCAATGTTTTTAGAATTTGCTGGGTATTCAGTATGTTCAATGTGGTATTAACTTCTTCCCACAGGTTTTTTTGAATAAAGGCATATTCAAATAAGCGACTTTGTATGCCTTTGAACATATTGTAAAAAATACCGGTTTCCTGCTCGAATGCTTTGTCCGGGATACTTAAATCATCAAAGTTTCTGATGAATAATCCCATCGGAATTTTGATAAAGAAACAGGTATGATTCTCTGAAACCCTGATAGTAGCAGCCCTAGTTGATTTGGGTTCAACGATACCTTTGTCACCGAATAAAGCCGGGGCATCCATTTGAACGACCCGTTGTCCATTGACAAAAACGTCAATCACCTCGCTACAGAGCAGAAAAAGGTCTCGGCCAATTTCACCTTGCTTGATGATATTGGTATTTTCAGAAAAAAAACCGAATTCTATTCGGCCTAAAAGCGCTTTTCCCAAAATCCCCAAACAGGCCCTGGTTATGGGATAAAATTGAAGAAGAGTGACGGATAAGCGGATGGCTTCGGGTCCGGCATGGATGATTTTATAGTATCTATTTAGTTCCAACGGCATAAAAAATTCTGGAAACGGAACCTTTTTGAAGTATGAATCGTTGATCAACAAAATTTGTAAAACTTTTCTTTAAGTTTATAATATGCCAGGGGAACAATCAAATTTATTTTAGCAGTGCTTAATGGGGTGGGAAAGATAGAGAGGAAGATTTATCCATCACCCGGACGGGTGATGGTCGTTTTTTACTTGTTTTTGGCAATCGGACAGGCAGCCCAGTGTTCAGAAGAAATCTCCAATAATGGGGGAACATCGCTACTACAGATAGGTTCCGCATATTGGCACCTGGGATGAAAATGGCAACCTGATGGCGGATTAATGGCGTTTGGAATTTCTGATTTTGGGATGGCCCTGGTCCTTTTGTATCTGGGATCGGGGACCGGTACGGCAGCCAATAATGCCTCGGTATATGGATGAAGGGGGTGCTTGAATACTTCGCTTATTGGTCCGATTTCAATAATTTTTCCGAGATACATAATAGCTATCCGGTCGCAGATATATTTGCAACTGGCCAGGTCATGAGAAATAAACAGATAGGTAAGATCAAATTCATCTTTCAGCTTTATCATCAGTTCCAACAGCATGGCACTAACGGAAACATCGGTCATGGCGATGGGTTCATCAGCCACCACAAAATCGGGATTGGTGATCAGAGCCCTGGCAATAACAACGCGCTGCCGTTGACCTCCTGATAATTGATGGGGATACTTGTTATAGAAAAACGACGCCGGGGAAATGCCGACTTTATCCATGATATCAAGGGTCCTTTCCTTGAGTTCCGCCTTACTGAGCGAGTTATGAATAGAGAGTGCATGGCTGACCGACTTTCCAATACTCATTCGGGGACTCAGTGATGCAAACGGATCTTGAAAAATAATCTGCAACTTCTCTCTCATCCGACGCATTTCCTTGTCGGAAAAAGAAAAAATGGATCTATCCCGGTAAAATACATCACCGGATGTGGGTGATAATAAATTTAAAATAAGCCTGCCTGCGGTTGTTTTACCACAGCCGCTTTCACCAGCTAATCCCAGGACCTCTCCTTTTCTGATAAAAAATGAGATATCGTCCACAGCACGAACGGACTTGATTTCTTTTTCAAACAGACTGGGCATAAAGCCTTTAGACAGTAGAAAATGTTTAGTAAGGTTTTCTATTTTTATTAGTTTTTCCATTATTCTTTTTCATAAAGCCAACAAGCGGTTATATGTCCGTCACGGCTGATTGATTCAGGATTTTGTTGTCTGCATTTATCCATGACATGAGGACATCGGGGATGAAAAACGCAACCGGTCGGAGGCGAAACAAGATCCGGCGGTGTTCCTGGCATCGTTTTCAGTTCGGTTTTATCCAATTGAATATTCGGAATGGATGCCAACAATCCCTGTGAATAAGGATGGAGCGGATTGGCAAATACTTTATCTGATAAACCGGTTTCAATAATGTGTCCTCCGTACATTACCGTAACGCTGTCAGCCAGTTGTGCCACAATTCCCAGGTTGTGTGAGACCAGTAATATGGTCAAATTAAACTGGTCTCGAAGTTCATTCAACAAATCTAAAAACTGGGCTTCAACAATACAGTCCAGTGAAGTAGTTGGTTCGTCTGCAATCAGAATATCGGGATTCAGTACTAACGCCATGCCGATCATAATACGCTGACGCATACCGCCTGACATCTGATGCGGATATTCGTAAAGCCTGGCGGAAGATATACCCAGACGTTTCAGTATTTCCGCTGATCGTTCCAGGGCCTCTTTTTTGTTAACACCTTTATCATGGGTTAAGATGGTTTCAGTAAATTGATCGCAGATACGGAAAAGGGGATTGAGGGAAGTTAAAGGATCTTGAAAGATCATTGAAATCCGTTTCCCCCTGAGGGCAAGAACCTCGCGTTTACTCATTTGGACAATATCTTTTCCATGATATAGTATTTGTCCCCCGACGATTTCACCCGGCGTCCTTAGAAGCCGAAGAATGGAAAATCCCAATGTTGATTTTCCACACCCGGATTCTCCAACCAGCCCCATGACACTACCTTGTTTGAGGTTCAAACTGACATCATCAACTGCTTTTACCGTGCCGATATGAATGGGGAATTCAACCTTAAGGTTTTTTATCTCCAGTATGTTTTTATCCACTCTAGTGCTCCAATAATCTCGGATTTAAAATCTCAGCCAGCCCTTCACCCAGCATGGTAAAGCCAATAGCCAATACAGTAATCATTATTCCGGGAAATGTGATTAACCACCAAATACCCGACGGTAAAAAGCGTCTTCCCATGGAAAGATCCATTCCCCAATCAACGATGCTGGGAGGAAGCCCTAAACCAAGATAGGTTAATCCGGCTTCAATCATGATAGCGTCTGCGATGTTTAATGTGAAAACGACGGCAATGGTGGCAATGATATTTGGGAAAATATACTTCAGCAGGATGACGATACTAGGTGCGCCGATGGCTTTGGCGGCTTCTACATATAGCTCCTGTTTGATTGTCAGCGTTTGACCCCGTACCAGGCGAAAATATGTGGGAATGTATATGACAGCCACTGCCAGAGTGATACTTAATACTCCCGGTCCAAGCATAGCTGCCACTGTAATGGCCAGAATCAATCCGGGGAAGGAGTACACGGAATCCATGATCAATGATGTCAACTTGTCCCAGAAACCACCCACAAAACCGGATATCAATCCTAGCATAATGCCGACAAAAGAGGATAAAATTGCTGCCAGTAGAGAAACCTTCAAAATGGTTCTGGCACCGAAAATAATCCGGGAAAAAACATCACGTCTTAGATTATCAGTACCCATTAAGTTTTGACTGCTCGGAGGAGCCAACTGTGGTCCGGTATTTTGGTTATAAGGGTCGAAAGGGGCTAGGACGTCAGCGAATACAGCAATGAGGATGATAGTCAGGATGATCAAAGCGCCGCCTACTAAAATCCACCATTCCATACCGTATTTTTTTCCCATAACCTTAAAAAATTTACCTAATTGTGATGCGGGAGTGACCATATTTATTTAATCTCCTGGTTCGGTAAGTTCGAAATCGGTGTTTGGTATTTATTAAGTATTTGTTAAATTTGATTCTGTAAAATGGGTGAATTATTAGATATGGAAATATCAATAATTACAAAAAAGTTAGTATCGAACCCTTGGGTCAATCAGTCCGTAAATAATGTCAACCAGCAGTGATGCTCCGGCGATAATCAAGGCAATAATAACAATAATCCCTTGGATGGTAGGGTAATCTCGATAATAGATCCGTTCCAACAGCAAGCGACCCATTCCTGGCCAGGAAAATGTCATTTCGGTTAATACAGCGCCTGCCATCAAAAGACCTATCTGAAGTCCCATCATGGTTAATATGGGAACAAAGGCATTCATAAAAGCATGTTTATAAACAACCCTGGTATGAGATATCCCCCTGGCTTCGGCTGCCAAAATATAGTCTGACTTGAGTACATCCAACATGTTTGCCCTCGTAAGTCGGATAAAAATACCCGATAGGACGAGTCCCAGTGTTACTGATGGCAGAAAAAGATGGAGTAATACATCGCCGAAAGCGGCAAAGTCTTGAATTAACAGTGTGTCGATGATATAGAAACCGGTTTTTTCAAAGGTAGAAGCAAATACCCTTGGGCCGGTTCGCCCGGCGACAGGTAGGATATCCATCCACACCCCGAATATCATTTGAAACATCAATCCCAGCCAGTATACCGGCACACAATAGATGGCAATGCCAAAAAAACGAATGAAGTAATCCCGGCTTGTACGCCGTTTATCAGCTGCATAGGCTCCCATTGCCACACCAACGATCAGGGTGACAATCAATCCGAAAAAGGTTAATTCAATAGTGGCAGGGGCTTTTTCCAGAATTGCATCGGTCACTTTTTGACTGAAAATCATGGATTCACCAAAATCCAATCGGCAAATCTGAAAAATATAATCGAAATATTGAATAGCAAGTGGTCTGTTGAGTCCCATGGCTTCCCTTTTCTCTTCGATAACACTCTCAGGGGCGTGACCGCCCAGCATGGCAGAAACGGGATCTCCAGGCATAACGCGAATGACCACAAATACGATGCTGAGCAATATGAATAGCATTGGAATGGTCAACAACAACCGAAGGATGATGTATCGGACAAGGTTTTTCATATTTTCTTGAGATATGAGTGATTTTAAAAGTAGGTCTTTTCTAAAAAATCAATTGTTTGGATATCTGTCAAAGTTAGCCCTGTTTTTTTTGATAATCGAAAAATTATAATCTAATAATTAACGATTGTCCATATTTTGGTCTAACAACTTAATAAAATTCATATTGGCGAATTCTACATAATAGAAAAACATAAATCAATATAATTCTGATTTGATTTAAAATTCATGACATTATTTTCATACTGCCCCATTCTGATTGAATATATGGAAGTTATTAAAGATCAAAATGTTACTAATCATCAATTGATGGAACCAATATCATTCCAGGTGAAATAAATTTGAAGGTGGAAATCTTTCTGCTGAGGTTAAATCAAAAAGTGAGATGGCTCATTTTGGCCGGAGGATAACAAGGCTCTTCAAAAAGAAGAACCTTGTTTTTTGTTGGGGATTATTCGGCTACGATAGGACCGTAATTCAACTGCATGGTTGGAGAAACCTGAATACCTTGAATATTCTTTTGTGAGAATATGTATAATGTACCTTGAAAAATGGGAGCTGTTGGCACTTCGTCAGTCCACATCTTTTGAATTTTGGTATAAATATCAATACGTTTCTGGTGATTTGTCACGGTCTGGGCATTGGCAAAATTCTTGTCCCACTCGGGATCTGAAAAGAAGATTCCCATACCACTTGAGCCAGATGTTCCTGCAAATGCCGCTGTATAATTGTCGGGATCAATGTAATCCGGATACCAACCCAGTAAGAAGGCAGGCATGACCTTATTTTTCCAGTTGTCTCTGAAGGAGGCCCACTCGGAAGATCTCACTGATACATCAATTACACCGGTTGCTTCCAATTGTTGCTTCAGAACCGCTGCCAGATCCACCTCGGTGTCTCCGTAATGGGTTGGGGTATACCACAGGTCAAATTTAAACTTATTATCTTTGTTGTATCCTTTCTGGGAGAGCAGTTGTTGAACCTTTTGGATATTTCCATCACCAAGATCTGTTTTAAAATCATCGGTATGAGACCACATCCCCATCGGAACCATTGAATACAGAGGAGCGTTTTGGTTCAGATAAACCTTTTCGATAATGCCATTTCTATCAATAGCGGCTGCGATTGCCTGTCGTAATACTTTGTCATCGAAAGGAGGTGAACTGGTTTGAAAGCACATGTAGCGGATATAAGGTCCTTGAGCTTCGATGGTTTTCAGCTTGGCATTGTTTTTTAAATCGTTGATATCGGCCGGGTTAAATGATTTGAAAGCAAAATCAACTTCACCTTTTTCCAGGGCCAGTCTCATGGTGGTGGCATCAGAGAAATAGCGAATGACGATTCGCTTGGTTTTGGGTTTTTCGCCGTAATAGTTGGGATTGGCATCCAGGATAATTTCCTGGTCTCTTTTGAAAGAGGACACCATGTAGGGACCTAATCCAACAATTTTGCCACCCTTCAATTCAGATGGATCACGAACGGCTTTGTCTTTGGGATAAATATTCGGATTAACTGGGTAATACGGACAACTGGCAACCAATGCGGGGAAGTAAGCTACTGGATTTTTGAGAACAAATTTAACTCGACTGGCATCAACTACATCCACTCTTGCTACAAAATCAGATACTAACCAGGATGGATCTTGACCCAGGGCGATGACTCTTTCGATCGACCACTTTACCGCATTGGCGTCAAATGCAGTTCCATCGGAAAACTTCAAACCTTCTCTTAGCTTGAAGGTATACTCTTTACCGTCGTCGCTAATTTCGTAAGATTCTGCCAGTCCGGGAATAATATTGGTTTTTCCGGCAGGATATTTGAGTAGTCCCTGGTAAACATTGTAAAAAATTTCCCAGGTATGAAAATCGTAAGCTTTGGACGGATCCATATCAACAATCTTATCCGTCGTACCGTAAACAATACTCTCTTTTTTCTTATCGCAACTTGAAAATAGGAGTATCACACTGGCGGAAACCAGACCTATTAACATTAACTTCATGAACTTCATGTCAGCCCTCTGATTAAGGTATTATGGAATATATATTTTTTTAAAAAAACCTAAAAACGATAAAACGATAATTAAAAGAAACGGTTGTGTCAACTAAATAATGGATACAGCTATTAATATGAAACGATTTGCTTTGCTTTTTGGTTGTCTTGATTTTGGGGAATCGTTTTGCCGGTAATTGAAAAAACCTTTGGGAACAAACGGTTAATCTTTGTATTAACCGTTTTGGTCGAGCAGAACTATAAACTATTTGATATAACTCAAGTATTGTTACGTTTAATGTTGGACTGCCTTTGCTGGATTATTTCGGTGGGGATTATTAAATTATTCCAGATTTTCTTTTTTCAGCACAATCAACGCATCAACAGCAATGGGTTTACCGTTTTTAATCTTTATTGGATTAATATCGATTTCCTGAATTTCATCGTGATCCATTCCAATTTGACCAACCGCCATCAGGATATTGGCCAGGGCTTCTCTATCAACTTCCTGCATCCCTCTGATATTATCCAGGATTTTTTTGCCTTTAATATCTTCCATGATATCCATGGCATCTTTTTTAGTTAATGGGGCAACTCTAAAAGCAACGTCTTTTAATATCTCGGTAAAAATACCGCCCAAACCGAACATCACACAGGGGCCAAATTGTGGATCACGGGTCATTCCCACAACCAGTTCCCGCTGTCCTTTGACCATTTCCTGAACCAGTACACTTTTATCCGAACCGTCCATTTTTGATTGAATTTCTACGAACGCTTCTTTGGCCTCGTTGTCATTTCGAATATCGACTTTAATTAATCCTTTTTCAGTCTTATGGGCGATTTCTGCGGAACATCCCTTCAGAACCAATGGATATCCGATTTCCTCTGTGGCTTTTTTAAGGTCATCCGCTTGATTGACAACAAGCTCTTTGGTTATTGGGATATTATATTTATGAAGAACCTGTTTGGAGTCAAATTCCGAGAGTGTATACCTGCCTTCCTTTAATGCTTTTTTTATATTTTCCATGTTTTCCTCTGGTTGCTTGACTTTGAGTTGGATTGATAAACACGATTGAATCGATTAAACTCACATTTTTTTGGATTTTTTATCCCGCACCAATGACCATGTACTATTGGCCGGTCAGCAAGCAAGTTTCCTGTCATCCTGAGGAGGCACGACGAAGGATCTTTCAGGGCCAAAAGCAAGAGATGTTGCTGATTACCTGGATATATGTTTGTTTCAATTTCTGTGAAACCAGTAACAAAAAGATCTCTTTAAAAGCATGGAGATTCTTCAGATTGCCAGGGTTTCTGCCAGAATGACACTTGTTTTTGAAAAAATATAAACAAGTAAAGGTCAAATCCAGACTCCAAAATATGTGAATTAAGGAACAGCTTTATATTTACGTGGATTTTGTATAACTCACATTCTGGGAACTTTTAAAATTATTCTGGTAAAGTTGTTTGATTACAATATATTATAATTTTACAAAATGGATTGTAGTCACAGAAAATATAAAATTATAATATTAAAATAATTTAAAAAGTTTCCGGAGTCCGGGACATAATTCTGCCTTTTGCCGATTAATCTGCAATTCTAATTAAATAGTGTTCTTGGCATCATGAGCATACTAATCATCTTCCTAAAATTCTACAAAATAAATAGAGTCGGAATAATAGATTTATAAAAACAATATATTATATGATTAGGAAAGCGCCAATTAAAACCACCAACGATACAGATTATTTATAGCTGACGTTATAAGGGCACGATTGATTTCCTTTATCCATCCATTATGGCGAATAGCTGAATTTATAACCTGAACCGTAAACTGCCGATATTACATCGGTTTCAGGAAGCTCTGCCCGAAGTTTTTTACGGAGGTTTTTAATATGTGTATCAATGGTTCGATCATATCCGTCAAAATCATATCCCTGGACCTGGTTCAACAGTTCATTCCGTGTAAATACCCGGTTGGGTTGGGCCATCATTATCTTTAAAAGATTAAACTCACTTTTAGTCAGTTTTAGTTGTTGGTTGTTGATTAAAACCTGCTGATTTTCCAGTTCAATCGTAATGACACCTACTGTCATTTTTGTAAGTACAGTTTCCATACTCACTCTTCTGAGTACGGTTTTAACTCGTGCAACCACTTCCCTTGGACTAAACGGCTTACAGATGTAGTCATCTGCTCCCATTTCAAGTCCGATCAGTCGATCAATCTCTTCTGATTTTGCTGTTACCATAATAATTGGGACGGTGGAAAATTTCCTGATTTCTCGACATATGTCAAGCCCGTTCATGCCTGGCAACATTAAATCCAATAATATCAAATCCGGGTTGTTTTTTTTAACAAAGGAAACAACTATGGAGCCGTTTTGAATATGCGTGGAATTGTAGCCTGCGTTTCTAAGATAGTCCTCTAGTAATCGGGCGATTTTTTCTTCGTCTTCAACGATTAGTATATTTTGCTTCATCTTTTTACAACGAGTGAAAGGTGCAATTTAGGTTTTTGGCAAGGTGATCTCAATACGGAGTCCATTGCCGGGTACGTTTGAAGCTTTTATTTCACCGTCATGAGCGTTTATGATATGTTTGCATATAGCTAACCCTAATCCACTGCCACCGATAGCCCGGTTTCTGGATTGTTCCACTCGATACAGCCGGTCAAATAAATGCTCCAGTGATCCCTCTGGCACACCAGGGCCGGAGTCTTCAATACGAATGTGTACCTTTTGTTCCTCTATTCCTGCACGGATACTTATTGTTCCGGGAGAATCTGCATATCGCAGGGTGTTTTCAAAGATATTGGAAAAGACTTGTTGCAATCTATCACGATCACCAATAGTGGAGATGGTTTCCTTGATGTTCAAGTTCACATCCAAAGTCAATTGTCGTTTGGAAAATCTTTTTTCAAAAATACTGATGGTATCGGTGATCACGTTCAATGGATTGATAGAGTCTTTCTTAAACGATAATCCACCGGTTTCCGCTAATGACAACTCGCGTAGATCGTTAACGATTTTACTTAAATGCAGAACCTCTGCATGCAATGATTCGAGGGTGTCACTTTCTATTTGGCGAATGCCGTCCTGTACGGCTTCGATTTCGCCCTGCAAGATCGACAGCGGTGTTCCCAGTTCGTGTGTGATATCAGAGATCCATTGTTTTCGCTGATCCTCGAATTTTTCCAAGGTTTCAGCCATGGTGTTAAAATCATTGGCTAAATCTGCCAGTTCGTCTCTTGTTTTTACTGTAATACGGGTTTCAAATTTCCTGTCGGCAATAGCTCGGGTGCCTTTGGTCAATGAGTTAATCGGCGATAAAATGTGCCTGGACAGTAGAAAGGAAATAACCAGCGACAGAGACAAGATTCCCCCCCCCACCGTATATATAAGTTGTGTTTGTTGCTTTAAAAAAGAAATATCCAGGGGATTGGATAATTGCCTTCTTTTTCGCAATCCCAACCAACCGATGGTTTTCTTGTTTAGCTTGATTGGTTTTAAGATATACTGTTCTGGTTTTTTTACATTCCCGACGATGGCTTGTTTATTTTTATCAAATACAGCCAGTTTAATCGGACGATTGTCATTCGAAGGGTGTTGATTGCTCAAGCGGTGTTTAATCAGCTGTTTACGTTGTTTAAAATCTTTTTCTGCAAACTCTTTTTCCACCTCATGCATCTCTGAAGAGCCGGGATGGCCAGGTTGAAGTTGATAAAGGGGGTTATGCGGTGTAATCGTTGGATTTCTGGCAATTGTCTTGCTTAAGATGTCGATCCAAAGGGTTTTATTGTGCCGCAATGAATTCCAATTCCTGTCTTTGGAGTACACTTTTATCAATTCACTCATGACTTCATGTTGCAGCTCCAATTCGAATTTATTGACATACCGGGTAAAATTGTCCGACACATAATACCGGACAACAAAAATCCAGAGACCTACGATGATGACGGAACTTAGAAAAAACGCCCCAAATAGTTTATAAAACAGATTTATACGCATGGTTTCTCAATAGGTTCATAAAAAACACTGCATTTAACCGTATTTTAAGTGTTTTTGAGTTATTCATTCAACCGAATTTAAAAAACGCTGGTAAATTACCATAAGTTTAAGGACTCGAATGACTTTTTCCGATAATGTTGGTCGCACACGCCAACGTGTCGCCGTGAGAAACAACGGCATTTCCAACTACCTCTGTACGACCGCCTTTTATAATCAGATCCCTTTTGTGGAGGGTTCAAGGTATGAAGTGCTGTTTGGGTGTTACAGATTCCCATTGTATTAGGCCCAACCAATTGTATGTCGTGTTTTTTTACTTTTTCGACAATTTTTTGTTCCAGTTTGGCTCCTCCCGGTCCGGTTTTGCTAAAGTTTGCTGTTACAACAACATTTTGAATTTTCTTTTGACTGTATTCATAGATCAAGATGGAAACCATTTTTGCAGGGGTGATAATCAGGGCCAGATTCACTTCTTCGGAAGCATCTTTGAGACGAGGGTAACATTTATAACCTTTGATGAATTCTACTTTGGGATTAATTGGATATATGTTTCCACCATAATAGGCTTTCAATATGTTCATAAAGATAATATTTCCCCATTTCTTTGGGGTAACCGAAGCTCCGATAATGGCAATGCTTTTGGGATTTAATAATGTGTTCGGGTCATAAGTTGTCATGGTATTGGAATTACTTGTTGATTATTGTTTTTGATAAGAATCCTGGGCCACTGATTTTTTCCGGGTGATTTCGAGATTATTGGAGATAATCCATTATGGTATTTACTGCAAGTGGCTGAATATATTTGTATAAAGGGCACTCCATGGCGGGCTGGTAAAGAGATTGGAAAATATATAAGTATTCGATATAAAATAGGTGAGTGGCTACAATTTGTCAATAGCATCAATGATTACCCTTGAAAGCAGTCGCATAAAAAAAATATCATTTCGTTTTGCCATTCTGGAGTCTGAAAAACGACATGAAGAATCTCAATGGAATCCAAGCGACATTCAGCAACTTGATTACATGAAGATCTTTCTATACCAGGTTGTTTATATAAAACTCAAGACGATGTTGAACGACATTCAGGGCAATTGCATGACAATCCATTGGTAATACGGGATTAGCGCCGTTGTTTGAATTCGGGTGTGTTGATCCTGTATTTGGTATAAAAAATTTCCTGATAGAGCTTATTCGTCATTTTGTGTCAGATGCAAGTATACCTTGTGATTGCACGTTATTACTGAAATTGTTATGCGATTGTCCTGGAACAACATTATTTGCTTTTGGTCTTGAGAGATCCTTGGTCGTCCCTCCCACTAACTAACTGGAAATTTTTATTAAAAATTTCAACCAAATATAAAACAGTAAAACCATTAAACCAAAACTAAGTTAGCTGCAAAGATTTTGCCGGCTTACCGTATATGTAACTCAGGATAACAAGTGGCAAAATCTAACTTAATGACATTGATACAGCCCCTGCCTTACCGTAGATTTGCCTTTATTACGTTTATTTGATTTCATACAATTGCCCTGGAGTTTTTGCCTTAACTGGATTGCATTGGTGTAGAGAGTTTGTTATACCTTGTTTCATTAATTGGTGAACGGAATTTGAAAATACACAATTCATTACTTGGTTGCGACTAAAAAAACGCGGATTTCGTAAAAGATAAGGATAATGAGACTATGAAAAAGATAGTAATGGCACTAGACCAGGGAACTAGTAGTTCAAGAACAGTGTTGTTTGATGAGGACGGTCATATTATTTCATCAGCAAATCAGAATTTTCCTTCATTATTTCCTCATTCTGGTTGGGTGGAGCAAGACCCTGAGGTGATTTGGTCGTCGCAGAAAAAAACAATAGAACAGGCTCTGGAACAAGCAAATTTGAAAATGAGCGATATTTCTGCCATAGGTATAACCAACCAGCGTGAAACAGTAATCGGTTGGAACAAGGATACGGGAGAATCGGTCGGCAAGGCAATTGTCTGGCAATGCAGACGTACAGCCGATTTTTGTAAGGAACTTGTAGACGAGGAATTTGAACCGACTATTCGCCAGAAGACCGGACTGGTCGCCGATGCGTACTTTTCCGGCACCAAAATGCGCTGGATGCTCAAGAATATGACAGATGTTCAACAACTGGCAAACCAGGGGAAACTGTTGTTTGGAACGGTTGATACCTGGTTGATCTGGAAACTGACCGGTGGAAAAAAACATGTCACGGATGTTTCCAACGCTTCCCGAACCTTGGTGTATAATATTTTCGAAAATAAATGGGACCGGGAGATATTAAAACGGCTTGATATTCCCGAGGAAACCCTGCCGGAAGTAAAAGGCAGCAGCGAGATTGTCGGCTATACTGATAAGGCTGAATGGGGGGCTGAAGTTCCCATTGCAGGAGTGGCTGGAGATCAGCAGGCTGCTCTTTTTGGCCAGGCATGTTTTGAAAAAGGAATGGCAAAAAATACATACGGCACCGGTTGCTTTTTGTTGGTAAATACGGGAAATACGGGCACACTATCTGAACACGGTCTGCTGACAACGATTGCTTGGAAAGTAGATGGCCAGGTATCGTATGCTTTGGAAGGTTCGGTTTTTATGGGTGGTGCTCTGATTCAATGGCTGCGAGATAATCTTCAATTCTTTGAAGATGCGGTGGAAACCGAATCAATGGCTAAGGCAGTTGAAGATACAGGCGGTTTATATATTGTGCCTGCTTTCGTAGGCCTGGGTGCCCCCCATTGGGACGCCTATGCAAGGGGATTAATGATTGGAATTACAAGAGATACCGGGAAAAACCACATGGTAAGGGCTGCCCTGGAAGCCATAGCCTACCAATCGCACGATCTTTTGAAGTGTATGGAGCAGGATATCAAAACCGCTTTAAAAGTACTGCGGGTGGATGGTGGCGCAACAACCAACAGCTTCCTCTGTCAATTTCAATCGGATATTCTGGGGGTTGAGGTCAGTCGACCGAAAATCATAGAAACTACAGCCATGGGAGCAGCCTTTTTAGCTGGTTTAGCCACTGATGTTTGGAAAGATATGGCACACATCGAAAAACTCTGGAAGGAGGATCGCAGGTTCACACCACAAAGAGATCCGTTGGAAACAAAGCAGCTACTTGCCGGCTGGCAAAAAGCGCTTAAACGATCTAAAAACTGGATTGAGTGATTTTATTTTATCAGTTGAAAATTATTGCCGTAATACCGGACTTTATCCCACAAGCGCTCAAGTAAGGAATTTTATAAAAAAAGAGAACAATAGCAGGCGGGGCAATGTCTCGCCTGCTATTGTTCATTTAGACGGTTGTTAGCCCAAATGAAAATTATCCGATTTGGACTATTAGCTCTTATTTGAACGTTTATGGGACTTGATCAGGTATCCAGGGTTAAATGTCTGGCACTGACAGAAGATTCCGGATCAACAGAAAGTGTCATAAAAAGAGTTTTAACTATGTCGGGCGTCGGGCTTACAGATTGAGTCACAATCAGAAGAATAGCTATATTATACCAAATTTATGTAAAGCGTTTTTCCGTTTCCGGGCTTGATACCGGAATCCAGCATTAGAAATCAATAAATATCAATGCTTCAGGGACAAGTTTGGTGACGGTTGAAAACTGCAAAATAATGTCTAGGTTTTAATCCCTTCTATCAATGAATCCATTTCTTTGATTTTTTTGTTTAATTCTTCATTTTTAGTTTCCTGAGCGATTTTTTTCAGATCTGCGGATATGATTCTGCTTTGAACTACGAGTTCAATAAAAGAATTAGCCATCTCTTGAAGTGAACTGGAAAATTCGTATAACTCATCTTTATTCCTGAGTTTTAACAGGGGTCTTAGGTTTCCGCCGGCAATCTCCTTGATAGCAGCATTAAATCGATACAACGGACCGGCGATTCTAAACGAAGCATATAGCACAAAAATGGTGATGATCGCCGATGAGATAATAATATTCAATATTGACAGTGTCAGCACAATGGGGAAAAGCATATCTTTCATATTCTGGTAAGTGACATGGGCGGAATACAGGTTGGCTTCAACCTCGCTGTTTAAAAACAGGAATAAAAAACTGCCGAAAAACCCCAGGATCAAGATATTTACCAATAGAAATTTGATAATCAGGGTTATCTGGAATTTTCTGTTAATCATTATTATTCTTCTTCTATTATCCATGATGTCTCCTTAATGGCATTTTTTACACAGTTTTCCATCATTATTTTTGATGGTTAAGTAATAGGTTTTATAGATACTTTTCTGGCTGAAAAAGCTCTCAAAAAGGCTTTCTGATTTCCATGCCGTGGTATCAAATCGTCTTTTTTTTAGATCATGACAGGTAAAACAGGTAATGCGATTGGATCTGAATTTCATGTCCTGGGGTATTTTTTCTGTCATGATGACATCAACCTTATGATGAGCACCAACATCTTTGTGGCAGGAAATGCAATAAATGCTGCATGATTCCGTGGTTCGGCCTTTGTACGAACTCACTTCTTCGGCAATATGACATTGATTGCAGAATTCATTGGACTTAACAAACGGCATGATCTTAACAGTGGCGGGGTCTTGTGCAGATACTGAAAAATGAATCAATATCAGTATCCCGCTTAGCATAAGAACCTTTTTTTTGATGTATGACATTTTTTATTCCTTAGGAATCGTTAAAAAATAATCTCACATAATCTGTTGTTTACAAAAAGTCCCAAAAACAATGGACGTTTTGTAATCAGAACGTGAACTGATTTTTTAGCCAACCCTTGGTATGATCGTCTATTCAAGCCTGCCGACGGAGGATACAGATACTTTTGTTGCATTTTGGACCGGCTTTTGTTGCTTTGGACTAAACTTCCTTAAAAAGTAATTACCAGTTGAATATAATAAAGCGTTTCTGTGAAATTCGCATCAGAGCTGAATCGTTCCGTACTGGTCAGGTATTTATCGTATTCAAGTTTTAAAAATGAAGTGTTGGAAATATTGAACTTAACCCCCACTGTCCCCCTGGATAAATAGTCTTTTTCGTCGAGATCTCCTGAAATTGCCTCATCATCGGATGTAATGACAACATTTTTTTCCTGGTGATAATCATATCGCAGAAAAATGATAAAACCGGATTTGTTAGATTCAGAAAAATCTATACCGGAAGTCAGATGGTATCCATCGAATTTAACACCGGCTGTTTTATCTCTGGTATAATATTCAGCCCTGAAAATGAATGCCCCTGTTTTACTTTCGTAATCCAGAGTGGTCACCTGGTCGGATTTTTGCCCACTGCTGTCGATATCATACAGGTAAGATAACCCCAGTTCAAAAACCGGTGTAAAATTTTCTCTGATGGTATAGGGATTATTGAATGGTGTTAAACCAATGCGGGTGCCATAAGTAATTCCGCCATAGGAATATTTTTGTTCAATGCCGTGGGTAGAGTAAATCGAGATATTTAATGACGCAAAATTTAATAGCAATCGAATGCCAACATCATTGTAGATCCCCTCCATTAGGTGAGTTGTTGTCAATGGAGGGGTAACGGTAATACGGTCGACAGCTGAAACATAATTCCAGTCGTTTCCAAGAGGAACATCAAATCTACCAACTTGAATATGGAAGCCTCTTTCGATAAACAACCTCCCTCTTGGTGGAACTGAACCTCCGAGAAACGCATAATCGATAAATCCGACACCCAGGTATGTCCCTTTTTCATCGTCAAAAACCAGGGCGGCTGCCACCTGGAATCCATTTTCGTATTGGTGCGCCAGGTCGAGTTCAAGACTCCCCATTCTAAAAACATTTGGTTGATTTTTATAATTGGAAAAACTGACATCAAAAAAACCGCCAATCTGTAAAGCAGTTAATGAATCAAACCGCTGGTTTAATTGCTTCATTTGTTCTTCCATAAGATTAATCCTGGTATTTAATATCTCAATCCGTTTTTCCAGGTCTTTTTCTTTCTGCTGCGGGTCTTTTATAGTAATCCCCATACTGATTCTGTTGATTGAAGAAAGGATTGAAACAACACCAACATACAAGAACAAAATTTTTAATACTCCCATTATCAAACAGCGTCTGTTTTTTGGATTCAGCATGGTTGTTTTACTCCTCCTCTACGGGAGGGCCGTATATTTCGGTGGCCTTTTCAATATCCAAATCGGTAATGATTCCCAATCGATTAATCTCTTTAGTCGAATCTACCGATGTCATTGTATCTGAAACGCCGTTGATACTGAAACTTTTTGGTGGATAATGCATGATGGAATTATAATCATAGGAGTAGTTTTCTTCCGTAATAAGGGGATTATCCTTGATTTCAAAGTTGCTCTTATAAGAAGGTATTATATTCTCCCAGAAGACAGTGACAAAATTGTCTCTATCGGGTCGTTGGTGTTCATGCAGCAATCCCAGGGCATGCCCCAATTCATGGATTACATGGGAGTAAACATTGCCGCCAGAACCAAAATCCATATGACAATCGGAATTGTTTTCGCCAACAGAAGATGACCATTCGTTTTCACTGGTTTTTCTAATATTGTAAGCTCCTGCCCGGGGCGTGACTTCAATGAATCTGATGTCGATTACCGACTCCCAATCCCTCATACCGGTCTGTATAATTTCTACTTCTTCATCGGTAAAATTACCTTTTAAATAATAAGGAATAATGCCATCTTTCCATTTACCGATGGGATTTTCCTGTTTACATCCAAAGGAGGCAATGATTGCCAAGAAGAAATAAAAGAGCCAAAATGTTTTTATAAGTCGAGACATTATCATTGTACTTTAGTCACAGGCGGTTTTGGGGTTTGTTATTTTGAGTCCGATAACACACATTTTAGGGTTTGGATTTGACCTTTACCTGTTCGGATTTTTTACAAAACCAGTGTCATTCTGATGGGAGCCCTGGTGGTCTGAAGAATCCCTGCCACTTATCCGTGCTTCACTCGACATTTGTCACTTAGAATAACAGCGAGCGGGATATTATTATGATACACAACGCTTACCTTATATTTTCTGAAATTTTTTAATTGATGTCAACTAATCCGATGTTTTGAGGTTTTTTTTCATGCGACTTCTTTCAAAAATAAAAATCACATGTTTATTATTTGTGTACACGTAGCTATAATGGGTATTTATTAGGTAAGATTAAAAATATATCTATTGAAAATATGCTGATAATGGTATAGATTCCAATAATTAGGGCTGTGATTGGATTTCAATGAGCATGTTATCTGTTAATCAATTAATCCCCATGATGGTTGCAAAAAAGGAATTTGAATCCTTTTGTGGAGATCAACGTTACAATTAGTTCATAAGAAAAATGGCAGAAGATTATTACAAGATTCTTGGTGTTAATAAAAATGCATCAAAAGATGAGATCAAAAAAGCGTATAAGAAACTGGCAATGAAGTATCATCCAGATAAAAACAAAGGCAATAAAAAGTCGGAGGAAAGATTTAAAATCATTAATGAAGCTTATGCCGTGTTAAGCGATGATAATAAACGAAAACAATACGATAATTTTGGTGCGGAAAACTTTTCCAATCGATTTTCCCAGGAGGATATTTTTAAGGGATTTGATTTTGGAAGTATTTTTGAAGAATTTGGCTTTGGTGGAGGAGGGGATGTTTTTTCAAACTTTTTTGGTGGCGGAAAACGTCCCAGGAGTGGGCAAGGACAGTCATTTTCCTTTGATTTTGGTGGAAATCCGTTTGCCGCCAGAGATGCCAGGTCCAGAAACCAAGCGCAGAACAGAAATCTGGATAGAGAAATTGCACTGTTGCTGACTTTGGAAGAGGCCATTGCCGGAGGAAAAAAAACCGTCTCCTTTGATTCCGGAGCGGGCATAGACCGAATCGTCATCGTCATTCCAATGGGTATTGAAGAAGGTAAAAAGCTGAAAGTAAAAGGTAAAGGCGGTATTGATCCCATGACCGGTCAGAGGGGAGACTTGTTCTGCCAGATTAAGATAAGTCCACATCCCGAATTTAAGCGCGATGGCAATGATCTTATAGCAGAAAAAGATGTCAAAATAACTGATCTGGTTCTTGGCGGATTAATCAACGTTACAACCCTTGACAGAAAACGCATTGAATTAAAAATTCCACCCCTCACTAAAAACAACTCCTTTCTTAGAATTAAAGGCAAAGGCGTTCCTACTCGCAAAGGCATCTCGGGGAATCTATTGGTGAAGCTTTCTGCACAACTTCCCGATAAAATTACCGATAAACAGAAGAAGTTATTTGAAAAACTGGCTGACACCGGTTTATAGCGGTAACAGATGGTTATTATTAGGACGTTTTGTCTGTAAAGACGCTTTAGCTGATTTTCGTATTGTGACACAGCCTGGATTGGATGACCTCGATGTATGTTATCTGCATTTGATTGAGTCGTCTCATAAGTGGATTCATGATAGTGTTGACCGGTTTTGTGAATAAAGCGGATAATTACATTTGAAAATTGTTTGGTTTTTTCAGATCAATCCACTTCAATTAATAATGGTTATCAGCATGGCGCAAAATGATTCAGCTTCCAGTTCCTATTCCGAACCCAAACGTTTATCTTTTCCTGTGGATGAAGCCAGGAATCAATGGCTTCCCATGTTATTAAACACTTATTTTATTGCTGATAAAGGTGTTTTTGAAGGCATTCGTCGTGAGACGAATAAAGGACGATTTTTGGCATGTGCCAAAGGGTGTTCTGCCTGTTGCAAAGCACATACATCCATTCCTATTTATCCGTTGGAGGTTATCGGACTATATTGGTATATCATTGAACAAATAAAGGGAGAAGTAAGAAAACAACTGAAAGGTCAGCTAAGCGATTTTAAAAAAGGTGATCCCTGTCCATTGTTAGTCAATGGCGCATGCAGCGTTCATCCCATGAGACCCCAGGCCTGTCGTCATTTCAATGTTTTCAGCCAACCTTGTGAGGAGGGGGAAGATGCTTTTTTTACCAGGCGTCAGGATGTACTGACACCCATAAAAAAGTACCAGGATGATGCGTTGTCCAATATGCTGCCGTTTCATAAAATAACCAAAAGAGCGCAACGGAGGGAAGCCATAAAAACGGGCGCTGTTCATCAATTTGTCCAGGTACTTCAGGAAGTGGAATGGGAAAAACTTGCCAAACGGATGGGTTAGATGTTTAAAAGGAACAATCTTAGGGATTGTTCAAAAATAATTTCACATAATCTGTTTACAAAAGTTCCAAAAACCATGGACATTTTGTTAATAGAATGTGAACTGATTTTTTAGCTGACCCTTAACTTTCTTTTTTCCGGTATTCAGCAGTGTGAACATAATTTTATTTTGATAATCGGAGGATTTTTATTCAACAACATTGAATGAAATCTATAATTTGCATAAACCATCTACAACATAGCTCTGTTTGTTTAATCATATCAATTAAACAGTTGCAAAGTCCCCACATTTCGTATATATCTAGCCGAACAATCGATTATTGCATTTATCGGAACATATGATGAATAGCGATGTTCAAAGCAATTATTGCATTGTGAAATAAACATAGCACACAAATCATTACCAGCCAGGCTTCATTTTTTATCGAAATCATTTGTTTAACCGCTCAAAATTCCATTGTCCATACATTTAAAAGGAGTAAGATTATGGGGGTCCGTGACTTTACTATCTATGATTATATCTGCCAAAATTCTGAAATAAATGCAGATTCCGACTGTATTGTATACGATAATACACGACTGAGTTTCAGAGACTTTAAGGTGAAATGTGATCAGTTGGCCGCTGGTCTCACAAAAGCGGGGATTAAAAAAGGGGACCGGATGGGTGTTGTTGCGCAAAACTCTGATGAATATTTGATCTTATATGGTGCTGCGGCCAAGTTAGGGGCCATTATCTTAACGGTTAATTGGCGATTCCAAAAAGATGAGGTGTCGTATGTTCTGAGTGACTGCACTCCCAAAATTGTTTTTGCCGGCCAGGATTTTCAAGATACAGTGATTGAATCCATTTCACAAATACCATCTGTGGAAATGTGCTATTTTATTGGACAAGGGACAGCCAAAGATGGATTTTCACCTTTTGCAGATCTTTATTCAGAAGAGGGATCGGACACAAACTATGACGTTTCAGCTGATGATGGATTTGTTATTATACACACAGCAGCGGTGGAAGGAAAACCACGGGGAGCGTTATTAAGCCATGCTAACATTGTTTATAATAATCTATTGACTATTTTGGAATATAAGTTGGGGACGGATGACTGTTTTATCGGTTTCCTGCCGTTTTTTCATGTGGCAGGATTGTGTATGGCTTTAGCCATCATTCATGCAGGGGGGAAAAATGTTGTTTTAGATCGGTTCGATCCGGAATTGACGTTGAAGCTCATTGAAAGAGAAAAAGGAACCATCATGTTCAATTTTGCTCCTATCCTGGGGATGATAATGGATAAATACGATGAAGGTTCCTATGATATTTCAAGCATGAAACATGTATCAGGTTTGGATAGTGGGGAGAATATCCAACGTTTTATGAATATGGTTCCCGGTTGTATGTATTATACTGGTTTTGCTCAAACCGAAGCCATGGGCGTCAGTCGAGGTAAAGTGATCGATAGGCCTGGAAGTGCGGGAAAACCGAGTGCTTTATGCCGGGTGAAACTATTTAATGATTATGATGTTGAAGTGCCGGTCGGAACTCCCGGGGAGATCTGCGTACAGGGACCAACTGTATTTTTGGGATACTGGGGGTTGGAAGAGGATACCGCCCATACATTACGCAATGGATGGCACCACACCGGTGATATCGGCCGTTTCGATGAGGATGGTTTTCTCTGGTATGTCAAACGTAAAGCCCAGAAAGAGCTGATTAAACCCGGCGGAGAGAATGTCTATCCGGTCGAAGTGGAAAAAACTATTCTTGAACACCAAAACGTGGCTGAAGTCAGTGTTATCGGAGTTCCCGACCCTAAGTGGGGTGAAGCTATTAAAGCTGTTTGTGTGCTGGCATCCGGAAAATCGCTGGAAGCAGAAGAATTGATTGAATTTGTTGGTTCCAAAATCGCTCGCTATAAAAAACCGCAACAGGTGGTTTTTGTCGATGCCCTTCCGAAAAAGGAGGATGGAACCATCGACAGGGATCAGGTTAAAAAGGATCATGGTGCTAAATATTGATGTTAAATGGGGATAATCAGATATAAAACCAGTATGTTTTTAAATACATGGGATGTTTTTGATGAGATGTTAAACTTGCATCCAATATCTCACATTTTGAGATTTAAATTAATTTCGTAATGTTGTTTCTTTTGGGTTAAGTGCCATTGTATTGAGCTGAAATGAGGGGATACTTGCAAAGCAGCCAAATAAAGCAATGCAGCCAAAATTGGAAAGAACTCCATACTGGACAAATTACAGCACACTCGTTACATGTTCCCTGATTTTGGTGGACTATGTCGTGAATCCAGCCAAGATCAGCCAATTTTGGTAAATCACCGACAAGACATTGCAAAGAATTAAGGAGCCACGTAAGGAGTGGTTATTTTTTGTGAAGTTTCTGGAAAGTTATTAATTTGTTGCTCTTTACTGAATTTTGGAAATAGAAGTACATGCATGTTCCTTAATCCTCATACATTTGAAATACGGGCCCGGATCTACTTGATCGCTGATCGATTCTCAATTCATATTTCCAAATAATCCAATTACTTTCATTATTTCATTTAGACCAACCGGCGTCCGCCATGATGGCATTGATGTTGTTTTGCAGAAGAATCGCCAGTTCACGAGCTTTCTTAACCCGAACCTGTCTATTAAGAAAACTGTTCAGTAGTTTAAATACGTTCTGTACTTTTGGTTTGTATTCGTGATCCGGGAATAGTCCCTGTGATTCTTTGATCACCCAGGCAGCCTTTAGAAATGGTTCCACCTCGTATTGTTTGGTTAAAACACCAAAATCCAGGTGTTGTCTGATCACATCCAGGCAGTCCAAGTACATTTTTTTTGATATTTCCCGGCTGCGGTTGATTTTATTGGTAGCCATGGCCATTTGAAAATTGATCAGATCCTTGGTGATATTGGCCATGTTTTTCTGAAGAATAATATCCCGGGAAACATTGGGTATGCTTTCTAAATTCTCTTGCAGGAGCTTATGTAAAATGGGGATACGAGCAAACAACAAATTTAAAGTGGAATAAATAAACATAATTGTTCCGGCAGTTTTATTTTCCCTTATCTTACGCGTTTTATCTTCATTTTTGATGGCTAAACAGGCATCATGTACGTCTTCTCTGGAAATGCTCTCAACGATATAAGCTGTACCTCTCAGCCGCATGTTTAATACTGACAATCCATGCACTTTAGTTCTGACGGCATTTAACACATCTATCTGCATTATTTTCTGAAAAAACTCATCGGAAAATGATTGAATCTCGTAGGATTGGCTGTCATTGATGATTTTGTATTCTAAATTAAACCTTTCTTTTAATAATTCCAGATATTTAAAGTAAATATTAATAAACCAGAATACATTAAACAGACTTAAGCCACCGTTATGAAGGGCTTTTGAAATTTCTATCAGTGAATCTTCCTGAACACTAAGCTTTTTTTTATCCAATCCACTGTGTTTAGTGTCATTGAATAACTGGATGGCATTGATGGCTCGTAAATCAGGATGATACGGGTGCTTTTTCAGGGCTTTGGTGATTTTCTCCCGAGTATCCGTCAGCTTTTTATGATCAGAAAAATTTTTTAGATCTTCTCTGAGGCTCGATATATTTGGTTTGCGTTTAGCGATGAATCCCAGCCTTTTTTTGGCGGGAGGATATTCGATTTTTTGCAGAAATCCCGGAGTACCTGGAAATTTTTTTAGTAATTCATAAATAGCACTGATCTGGTGATCGCGATTTAAATCAGCGATATCCGGCTTTGCAAATTTTGCCAGCGTAATCTTCTGACCTTTTCCAAATCCGTAGTAATAATCGGTTAATTTACCAGGCTTCAAAGATGAAAATTCAAATTTTGTCTTTTTTTTGCTCGAAAATGGACGCATTGTATAATTATGATATTACTTAGCATGTCAATAGCCACAGCATGTGTTCAAATAACAACTCAGGAATAAAAATATCCTTTGAACTGTGTCTACTATAACTTTAGACGACGGTTTAAGATGATTTTGACATCTTTATATTCCGGCTAAGCCTTTTTGTTAAAAGCGTTTAAAAAAATGAATCATATCATATTGATAATGCTACATTTATTTTTGAAGTATTCTTTTACTTTTCTAATTAGAATTATAAAAAGATCGATGACAGAGTGTTATTGCATCTCCGCCGGTTAGAAAAAACACCCACAAATAATATTGATATTATAGATTTATTGCACGACGCCGATGGCCCCTCCATCAATGCGAATATTTTGTCCATTGATAAATCCGGCTTTTTCACTACAAAGGAAAGCCACTACATTGGCGATTTCTTCCGGTCTGGCGATTCGCCCTACTGGATTTGGGAACTCATGAGTGACAATGGCGGATTCTATTTCGTCCCATGATTCGCCCCAGCCTTTACGTTTTGCTTTTTCCCGATAAAATGATTCCAATTCTTCGGTTTTTATCAATCCTGGTGAAACCGTATTTACAGTAATACCGGTATTAGCCAATTCTTTGGCCAAACTTACTGTCATATTTGCCACAGCTGCTTTAGATGCATAATAATGGGGCATCACTTTATTAGGGCTGGTCGAGCCGATGGTCCCCAACTGTATGATCCTACCGTATTTTCGTTCCTTCATTCCGGAAATTGCCAGCGAAATCATGCGGGCCGCAGATATAGTATTTTTTTGAAACATATCCAACCAACTGCCTGTATCAATGGATGACCATTTACCAATTCCAGCTGTTCCGTAATTGTTAATCAGGATATCGATATGCCCCGTTTTTTCCATTATTTGACGAAAAACATGTTCCGCTCCATTGTCCTCAGTGATGTCGCCAAATACACTGAACTCGGCACCAATATCTTTAGCAGCTTCTTCTGCCTGTTTTTTATCAAAACCATGCACAATAACTTTTGCGTTTTCTTTCAAAAGTGTGGCTGCAATGACTCTTCCTGTACCTCGGTAACTTCCTGTTACCAAGGCGTATCTATCGTTTATATATAATTCCATTTCCTATTTTTGCATATTATATTTTTTGAACAAAATGATAACGAACATGCTTTTAAGTTATAAGATTTTTTTTTAGTTCTGTAAAACTGTCCACTCTGTATGTCAAATTGTTGTATCGCTGTTTTCCAGTCCAATGGCTTTCATTGAAGGTAAGCAACTACTTGAGAAAATACCGGAATACTATTTTATTCTTTATGAAAATGAGACAATCATTTATTGTGATTTTAAAGGAGATGGTTGACGCATATTTCAAAGGAAGGGGGAGAATGCCTGAACTGGTTCCAACAGAAATTATCCAAGCAATCTTGGAAGGTTTGTTACTGATATCAAAGATTCATTGGCTCTGTCAATAGTTGCTTTGAAAATGCATAAAGAAATTATGAGCTGGGACTTATAAATGATGGAGAAACTCAGACATTTGTGAAAGTACCAAACAAGACAGATTTAACTTGGATGCAAATTCCACTGTGCTGTATTTGCAATGGTATGTGTCATAATAAAACAGGAATTTGGTTTCATCTTATTGCTTATGTAACGAAATGAGTGACGAACATTTTTTAAAACAAACACTACCTTTTGCAGAATGCCGCTATTCAAAAAACAGCGAACGGCACTACAAATCCCATATACATAAAACCTTCAGTGTTGGTGCCATAGATCAAGGAGAAGTGATCTATCAGGTTGAAGGGAAGATGGTGAAATTACAACCAGGCAGCCTTGCGCTAATCAATCCGGAAGTACTTCATTCCTGCAATCCCACCGGATTTTGTAAACGAAGCTATTACATACTCTTTCTCGATGTTGAATGGTGTCTGCAACTGCAACAGTCCTTATGGCAACTAGAAACATTTAGTCCAGTAAACACTATTTTATTGGAAGACAATTCGATCTATCAACAATACATCAATACTATGCAATCGCTGATGGACAAAGGAGATCTACTGGAAAAAGAACAAATACTGGTTGATATTGTAGAAAAAATATTTTTACAAGCTTGTGAACCGGAGGCTGTAAAAAATGAACCTTCTTTGCAAATAGAACAACTGAAACTGCAATTAAGTATGAATTTAGATACAGATATATCCATGAAACAGATAGCCTTGAAGCTACAAGCCAACCCATACACACTGCTCAGGCAATTTAAAGCAGCCACAGGCATAACCCCGCATGCATATCGACTGAATTGTAGAATAGAACTTGCCAGAAAGCTTTTACAAAAAGGTTTTGATTTGTCGCAAGTTGCCTTGGAATGCGGTTTTTTTGACCAAAGTCACTTTCACCGCCATTTCAAAGAAATTACAACAGTGACTCCCAAAGAGTATCAAGTCAATTTTATACAATAATCTAATTTTCAAAAATCCTATACTTTTTCCTAAAAAGGAGACGTATGGAATTTTTACTGATTGCACCAGCACAGTTTTATGGTTCTTTGGAACCCTGGTCCTGATTTTTTCTCAACCTGTAACCGGTTTTATGAAGCAGTAATCCAGTAGTTCATTTTATGGCGCATCATTTATAGGTTCATTAGCACAATCAGCTCATGAGGAATGGAGATTTCTTATAACCCTAATTTGTATATTACTAATTAACAGGAGTCATTCAATATGGAATTACATGTATATCTTGCATTCGTTGTTGCTACTACAATCATGATTGCATTACCCGGACCGAGCGTACTTTTGACAGTTGCTCATAGTATTTCATTTGGTTGGCAACGTGCTCTATCCACAGTCGCCGGAGCGACAATGGGAATTGCCGTTCAGCTTATAGTCGCCGCAATTGGACTTACGTCATTGTTAAATGTTGTTGTAGAAGCGTTTGAGTGGCTCCGTTGGGCCGGAGCCGTATATCTTGTTTATCTCGGGGTCAAACAGTGGCGAAGCGCAAGTGAACCTCTGGAGTTTGATACTTCATCAGTGTCCAAAACGAATCTATTTGTTCAGGGGCTGATTATCACGATTCCTAACCCAAAGAGCTTGATATTCATTGCAGCATTTCTCCCTCAATTCATCGATGCAGCACGTCCTCTTGGATTACAATTTGCTTTCATTGTACCATCATTTTTAGTGATAACATTTACTGTAACATCGATCTGGGCATTAGCCGCTGGAAACGTAAGAGCGTTTCTGCGGAGTCAGCGAGTTTTTCAATCAGTCTTGCGGTCAGCGGGAGGATTGATGATTATAGCTGGGGTAGGTCTGGCTCTGGCTCGTCGCGGCAACTGAATAGTAAAGAAAAATGGGCAACTATTCAGTAATAATTCTGACTCCATGTCATTTCCGCAAAGACATTCATTCTGATGGGAATCTAAGGCGACCTGAAGAATATTATAATGCTCAAGGCAATATCTCTACGAATTCAGTTGCATAAATATTACAAATAATAAGTGGAGTAAAATGAAAAAAATTTTGATCAGCGCTTGCCTGGTGAGAGAAAACGTCCGCTATAATGCGCAAGTGTTTGAATTTGAAAATAACATCATCTTGGAATGGCAAAAACAAAATATACTGATCTCTTTTTGTCCTGAAGTCGCCAGTGGATTACCAATTCCCAGAAACCCAGTTGAAATAGTAAACCTTGACCGATTGGATGATGGTAAAAAGGAGAAAAAAATAATCGACCAAGCCGGTAATAACTATGCTGACCAATTCAATCTTGGCGCAAGAAAAGCGTGGGAAGTGATTCAAGAGCACAACATCAGTATGGCAATCTTAAAAGAACGAAGCCCTTCCTGTGGAAGTCAACTTGTTTATGACGGAACATTTACCGGGACGATAATACCGGGATCGGGAATAACGGCAGAATTTCTGTTAAATCGTGGTATTAAAGTATTCAATGAAAACCAAATAGAAGAAGCTTATGCTCTTTGGTGTTGTAAATAAATTCATTTTGAATAAACGTATCTACTGACAAAACAAGCCAGGGAAGCTGGGATTGGCGATTCCCCATTTATGGTATGTAATTTTAATGCAGATTACTATTCAGCCTAAAAAAGTATGACCTGTTTGTCATTCTGATGGGAGCCTTGGGCGATCTGAAGAATATCAATGGAGCCCAGGCGACATCTGGAAATAACTTAGGAGGTGTTGTTAAGTAAAAAAATGCACATTTCTCAATTATTTTTTATGTGCTGAATAGTTACCTTTTCGTTTACTTTTAATCTTTTTAGATTTTGATCCTATTGGTTTTTTATCTTTTATTCTTCTTCGACTACTACTTGCCGGCTTGTCTTGGGCCATTTCAACCACTATTTTTCTGCCGTTTTGTTCGACATTTTCAAAACCTTTAACAAGACGATCTGTAAAAGCGCAATCCACTTCAAAAAACGAGAACTTTTTCATGATTTCTATTTTGCCGATTTCTATATCTCGTTTTTTAGTACATTCATTTATAAGACCGATGAGATTGGCCGGTGCTATACCATCCTGGGACCCGACATTGATAAAAAATCTTGAAAAAATGCTTTTTTCCCGGCGTTTAGATTCCTTTTTCTTCTCTTTCATCAAAACATTAAGATCCGGGGCATCTTTGTAATAGTCTAAAAACCGCTTGAATTCAAGGGAGACAAAGTGTTTGATCAACTCTTCCCGTGATAACCACTCCAGTTTTTTATAAATCACCTGCATAAAGGGCTCGATCTGAGTCTCATCGACGGTTACCTTTTCCATTTTATCGATCAGGTTAAATAGCTGTTTTTTGCAGATTTCATCGCCGGAAGGGATCATTTTTTGTTCAAAAGGTTTTTGGATTTTCCTTTTTATATTATTAATTTTTCCTTTTTCCCGGCTGTGAATGATAGTCATGCAAATGCCGTATTTTCCAGCCCTACCGGTTCGACCGCTCCGATGGATATAGGTTTCGCTTTCATCGGGCAGATTATAATTAATGATATGGGTAAGATCATTAACATCCAGCCCACGGGCAGCCACATCGGTGGCAACCAGCATTTGCAGGTTCTTGTTACGAAAGCGTTTCATAACATGATCCCGTTGCGCCTGGGAAAGATCGCCGTGTAAGGCATCAGCATTGTAACCGTCCGTAATAAGCTTATCGGCAATCTCCTTGGTTTCCTTTCGGGTTCTGCAAAAGACGATGCCGTATATATCCGGATTTATATCGGCAATACGTTTCAAGGCCAGGTATCGAGCACTGGCATTGACCATGTAATAATAGTGTTTTACGTTTTCCGCTCCCACGTTTCTTTTGCCGACGGCAATCTCAATGGGATCATTCATCTGTCTTTCGGCAATCTCTGCAATTTCCCTGGGCATCGTTGCTGAGAACAACAAGGTTTGTCGCGTAGGTGGTGTTTTGGCTAAAATGGCATCCAGGTCCTCTTTAAACCCCATACTCAACATTTCATCGGCTTCATCCAGCACAATCGTATTGATAGCACTAATGTCCAGCTTCTTACGCCGAATAAGATCTTTCAGCCGACCCGGTGTTCCTACTACGATGCGAACACCCTTTTGAAGAGCCCTGATCTGGTTCTCGATACTTGCACCACCATAAACAGCGGCAATATCAATCCCTTTTGCATATTTTGCAAACGATGTCAGGTCTTCTGCCACCTGGATACAGAGTTCCCGTGTCGGCGTTAAAATCAATGCTTGAACAATCTTTTTCTTTGATTCAACCAGGTGAATCAGCGGTAAACCATAGGCTGCCGTTTTACCGGTACCTGTCTGTGCAATACCGATCAAATCGGAGTGATTTTCCAGCATTGCTTCGATCACCTTCTCCTGAATGGGCATGACCTGTTCAAAACCAAGATCTTGCAATCCCTTGAGAATGGTTGATTTCAACCCTGTTTCTTCGAATCTCATTTCTGTTTTTCTCCAGTTGACATAATTATTTTGTTTTTAATTGATTCGAAAACTCCAGTCTTATTTTTCAAGCTTTTTTCCTTTATTATTCTTAGGGATCGAAAAAAAACTTTACATAATCTGTTTACTAACGTCCCAAAAACAATGGACATTTTGTAAACAGAATGTAAACTGATTTTTTAGCCGACCCATAGTTCACAGGGGAATTACCGAACGTTTCACTTCTTTTAGTTAATCGCCCATATTATCAAAAACCATGATCAACATAAAACAATAATACCACATTATATGCTTTAGAACATTTATTGAGTATTATTTTTTATTTGATTTTTCGGGAAGAACAAGCTGTCTCATCCGTACCATCCTATTTGTTTTCCGCAAATATACAGATGGGATCTCATGATTTTTCAAAATTATTCAACAAAAAAACATGATCTATTTGCCATTCTGATGGGAGTTTTAGGCGCAATGGCATTCACCTCAGGCAATCAGCCTTATCGTACCCGTCTTTGCATCTTCGACTGAATCGTCGCTATCATCTGAGATGGTGCCGCGATCAATGACCAAGTAGTTGTATTAAAAAACAAGAATGGTTCACAAAGTCGGATATGTACACTTTTTTAAAATTGGTTCAATTTCCTTTTGATGGCAGGTTTTTTTATCCTGAATCGCTTATAAATACTAATGTTTTTTCGAATGATATTAACTCAACAGTTTAGAGTTATTGGCCAAGATATTGAAATATAAGCTAATATTGAATACATTTCATTGTCAATTACCCAAGTTTATATTTAACGTACGTAACACAAACTATGCATAAACTCCTTTAATAAAGAGAAAAAAGA
>JBFFHJ010000073.1:0-39273 GCA_041556995.1 bacterium
AAATCTCCAATTCCGTACAACGAGTAACACCTATCTTGCCGTTGATAACGGTTCGGTTTCAATAGGAAACACAAACCCAGGTGCTTATAAGCTCAATGTCTCTGGCTCCATCCGGGCGGATGAAATTGTCGTCAACACCACTGGTGCAGATTATGTCTTTGAAAAAAATTATAAACTGGAACCATTAGACAAAGTTGCCGAATATATCGAAAAAGAAAAACATCTTCCAGATATCCCTTCAGCGGCTGAGATGAAAGAAAAAGGTATTGGCATCAGTGAAATGCAGACAAAACTTTTAGCAAAAATTGAAGAGCTGACCTTGTACATGATCGAGATGAAAAAAGAGAGCACAAAAATGAACGATAAGTATTCAAAACTCGAAAAAGAGAACCAGGAACTTAAAGAGATGAACCAATCAATCCTGGCTCACCTTGAGACTTTAGGCGATAAAATCAATTAACAGAATGAACCAAAAATTTTAAATTGAAAAAAAATGGTAACTATTTGGCGTTACCCCGCGCTCTATATCAAGCAGTTAAGCCAAAGGCAAACCTCTTTACGCAGGGGAGGTTAAAAAACCATGAGATCTGCAATGAATCCAATCGGACACTGTATGGAATTTAAGATTTTCTGGTGTTAATTGAGTATCCAACAGGAAAAAGTAAAGGAAATGTTCAAGTTCAAATAAAAGGCCCTAATAAAGCAAAAATATATTTAAATAATGCAAGCGACTTGAACAACCTACCAAAATCAATTATGAATAATACAGATATTCAGAAGGCTGTAATAGAGCATTCGGACAATTGAGGAAAGTTCGTTATTAAAGGGATATAGGTGAAAAAACTAACAAAAAATATTTTACTACCACTTGAGTATTTAGAAGGTAAAGATCGTACGGAAGATAATTATTTCGAAGGCGGCGGTGTACAAGATCCACTTTTTTCTAATGAACTCAAGATATGGATCGAAGAAGATGAATCTTTTGATGAGAATCAGGAAAGATTTATAAAAAGTGAATTATGTCAAATCAATATCGGTGGCTCAAAAAGATCCTTATTTGAGTTTGGAAAATACCTTATTGCATTGTCAGAATATGAGACAGAGGATTTGCGATACAGTAGGATAAATAATACAACCGGATAAAGTTATAACAAATATCAATACAGTTATCTCTTTGATGCTTTTAATATACACTGAAATCATTTTTTTATCCTCAAAACAGAATAATTGAATCTAACACCTGGATCACTCCGGCAGTTGCCCCGATGGTTAATTAACAATTTCTCTTGCTATAGAGCTATGGGCAAAGACATCACCAAGGGCGCTTGCTGTCCGGGGTATCCGTTTGTTCGGTAACCTGTATTTCATTTTTAGAATAATACTCATTTCGATGTTCAAGGTGTGTTATACCGATCCAACAAACGATGTTTGTTAAAGAAAATCCACGTTTTCAAGAGGCTCCGCAAAAATCCAAAAATGATTAACATGGATAAAAAGTAAAATAACTCAGGAATCAGATAGTAAAGCATCGACCAATCAGCTTTGTCTCCCATTAATAGATTCATCATTGGGATAAATCCCCACAATAAAAAACATGAGATTGTAAATTCAAATATAATTCCTATCCATTGTCTCCAAACCGGTTTTTTCGCTATCCTGGACAGCCATTTTTTTAATCGGATAGTTAAAAAAATCTCGACGCATAATCCTAAGAGAAATACGCCTGAAACAGCAGCAACAAGTATTACTCCTGGACCATTTTCGGGTTGCTCATTATCAAGTATTTTAAGAAGGCCACTACGAACAGTATTGAATCCCTGAATTACCGGTAAAAGACCGCCTTGATTCATCAGAATCACAAAACCGGTCCGACGCTTTGGATTAATATAAAAAAACGACTGATAGTTTTCTAACGCTCCACCATGAACTAGAAAATCCTGTCCGCCAGGTTCACTCATCGCAAGCCATCCCATCGCATATCCAGTTTTTTTATTTTCAGGAGGAAGCCATGTCGTTTTGACTATGTCTTGATTCAGTACACCTGGTTTTCCATTGCCAGCTTGAAGCTCAGCATTCAGGAATTTAGTGATGTCAGATACACTTGAGACAAGGTAGCCAGAAGGTAATGCCCCCGCGCGAAATATTTGCTTTCTCTGAAAGGGAAATCCAAAAATTTGCCCATGCCCTAAAGCAAGACCCTGAATTCCAACGGGGCCAGCAAATGTTGATTCCATACTCAGTGGTTTGAATAACGCCACATTTAGGAATTCTCCATATTTCAGCCCGCTGACTTCTTCAATAATAAGGCCAAGAAGACGGTAATTTGTGTTAAAGTATAGATATTGTTCCCCAGGGGGCGAGGTGGGGACGCAATGTCTCAAAGATTCAAGCTCTTTGCGTAAATTTGATTTTCCAAATGATGTAGTAGGCATTCCTTTTCCAGATAAGCCACTTGTATGATGAAGTAAATGACGGATGGTAATCTTATCCTCGTATTTAGAAATCGCAAGACGAAAATCCGGGAGATATTTCTTGATTGGGGTGTCAAGATCTAATTTCCCCATTTCCACAAGGCGCATTATCGCCAGCGCGGTGAACATCTTCGTTGTAGATCCCAAGATAAATGGGGTATCCTGAGTAATACTGACACCTGGTTTTGATTCCCCATAACCTGAAGTAAAAAAGACCTCATTGTCTTTAATAATGCCAACCGCTAATCCAGGAATTTTGTAGGAATCCACGGTTCTCTGGATGAATTCATAGATTGCTTGTCGGTTTAACTGAGAAGATGAATGCTCAGAAAGAAGTATGGTTGGGAAACCACATATAAAAATGACGATAAAATAAACAATTCTTTTTTTCAAATTCTGCAACGACCTGATGTAGCACATGAATTTACCTGTTTTTGGATAACGCTGATATCAAAATCAGCTGAATAATTGTCAGTGTCCGAAATCGTCAACTGGTTTTCTTTTGCACAGTGCCCCGTTCATTACGGTTTTTTTAATAAAGTGAATCTCACCGGGCTTGTCCAACGTCAGGATAGATTGTGGCTTCGCACAATCTATCCTTATTTGTTAGCATAGAATTGTTGCGCAAAAAACGAAAAATTAACGACTCCATCCGATAGACTGCTATCAGACCTAATACTTCAACTGGTCCAATGTTAAAGGAGTTTTTTGATAGCAAACATTCTGTTTTGAAGTGAACAACGAAAAGCATGCTGGAAAAAATCCATCAAATGGTCTTATTCGATTCAATGATTTTTTCAAATCCAAATATTCCACGGAATCGGGCCGAAATGATAGAGAAGTCTCCAAAGCATTAGTAACATAACTAAACCGGCCAAAACAATAGTGGAAAGCCACAGAGACCATTTAATAAAATTCTCTCTTATTCCTAGATAAGATATGTAATAAAAAGTAGGTAGAAATAGTAAGGTGCCTGTAAAATATCCGGGTGAATATTCTTTGAATCGATATTGTGCATATAAATGAAAAAGTGGATTCCAGCAAATTAGCACTGTTGTCCAGAGAAAATATAAAAACGTAGTCAGTGTTTTTTTTCTCAGGTAGGCAAGAGAGCATAATAAAATTGTTATACCCATAAATATCGAATTTCCTACAAGAAACCCTGATATTTTCATTTCTCCTCCAGTTATGTTACTGACCCAATTAGGAAACCCCCAAAAAAACTCTTCCAGTAAATGAAAAAGATACGTCATTGGGGCTAACCATATGTATCGAGAAAAGAAATGTTCTCTTTCAAAATCCACGTATTTCATAATTGTACTTCCATATTAATAGTGTGAAACATTGGCGTCACCAGTAGGGAACGACCATAACGGAATTTCCTCTTGAGTGAAGGTGATCTGATTAACTATTGTGCAATATTACCTGTGAAGTTAGATCCCCGTAAGCTACTAACTGTT
Source organism: bacterium (assembly GCA_041556995.1). GTDB lineage: Bacteria > SAR324 > SAR324 > XYD2-FULL-50-16 > XYD2-FULL-50-16 > JAHJTV01. The sequence continues at coordinate 3,932 of JBFFHJ010000073.1, forward strand.
TTTCGTTTAGACATGAAAAAAAGTCCTCATCCGCGTCTTCGATGGCGAGAATAGCCTTTTGGATCAATTTTCTTCCTTGAGCGGAAAAGCGAACATTTATCGCCCGATTATCGGAAGGAGAACTCTCTCTCAATACTAAATCCTTTTTTTCAAGCCGACGAATAGCCTTGGAAACTGTCATTTTGTCTATTTTTGCATGTTCAACCAAATGAGCTTGGGTTATCGGTTCTTCTTTTTCCTCAAACCATTTAAGTGACGCGAGAATAGCGTATTGCGTCAGGGTGATACCAATTTCACCCAATACTTTTTCTAGTTTTTTTTGCCATAAGGTGGTGATTTTCCATAGTAGGAAACCTGCACTATTGTCAGGATTTTCGTACCTAAAAGGTGAACAATCAGTCATTTTTTGATTTTCTAATCAGTTTATGGGTCTATTCCTTCATCCCGTTTGCGACATTTTCAATAATGAGTTGTCGAGTGGATTCCTATATAGTAAACCGGTTTACTTAAATGTCAAGAGCTGATGTTTGGGATTATAAAGCATAAATTCACTTGTAGAGTATTTGATTGAAATTATTATACATTGTAACTTCCAGTCACCGAAGGTTCCCATCAGAATGACAAACAGGTCATGCTTTTTATGCTGAGTAGTTACAAAAAAAAGAACTCCCACTTGACAGATTACTATGGGTGATTTATTTAATAATTGCGTGTACGATAACGCAGATCGCACAAAAACTAAAATATTCAATGATAACAATAAAAGAGATAGCAAGAAAGGCAAATGTTTCTATAGGGACAGTTGACAGAGTTCTACATAATAGAGGTCGGGTATCACCCGAGACAGAAAAACGTGTTCGGGAAATTGTGGAAAAGTCTGGATACAAGCCGAACATGATTGCCAGAAGTCTTTCATTAAAGCGTGAGTTGTTATTTGCAGTACTGATGCCAATGACGAATCAGGACAGTGGTTACTGGAATAAATCAAAAACAGGGATTTTGAAAGCGGGTGAAGACCTATCGCCATACAATGTAAAAATAAAGCTGTTTTATTATAATAAATATAAGGAATCATCATTTCGAGATCGGTTTAAGGAAGTTCTGGCAGCTGATCCCAGTGGAATCTTGATGGCACCGGTGTTGTCCGATGCGGCTGAGGAGTTGATCCGTGGGATACCGCAAAAAATACCGTATCTTTTTTTTGATGCTAATCTGCTGGGAGCGAACAATCTTTCTTTTATTGGTCAGAATTCCTATGACAGCGGTCTGCTGGCTGGGGATCTGATGAAAATGATTCTGCCCAGGCCGGGATCAGTAGCTGCAATACAACCGATGGTGAAAGATAATCATATCCGTCACCGTATTGAAGGATTCATAGCTTCAATCCATTCCGAACCCGGGTTGAGTGTAAAAGTGTATATTCCAGATAGAAGTGGCGATCGGTTATCATTTCAACGACTATTAAGAAGGCTGTTTAAAGAATATAAGACCATTGATGGAATTTTTGTCTCAAATGCCTTGTGCCATTACACGGCTGACTACCTGGTCGAACATTCACTGGAGTCCGTTAAACTGATTGGGTACGACTTGGTGAAAAGAAACGTTCACCATCTACAACAGGGAGTTATCGATTTTCTGATTGGTCAAAGGCCGGAAGAACAGGGTTTTGAGGGTATTCATATATTACATCGTTATTTGGCGTTTGGTGAAAAAAGAGAATCCCGGATTTTCATGCCCCTGGATATTGTAACCAAACAAAATCTTAAATATTATCCACATGTATAGATCAGGAAAAAAAAATGAGTGAAACAACTGTATTAGGTTTGGACTACGGTACTGATTCGGTCCGGGCAATATTGGTCAATACGGCAACCGGAGTTGAAGTTGCATCAGAAATTGCCATGTACCCGCGTTGGGCAAAAGGAGATTACTGTAATCCGGCTGAGAACCGATTTCGTCAGCATCCAGCCGACTACCTGGATAGTCTGAAACAATCTGTAAAAGGATTAATACATAAACTGCCTCCATCTACCATTGAGAAAATTGCGGGAATCGCCATAGATACAACCGGTTCAACCCCGGTGGCTGTCGATCGGGAAGGAACTGCGCTAGCCTTGAAAGACCAGTTTAAGGACAATCCCAATGCCATGTTTGTGCTTTGGAAGGATCATACGGCAGTAAAAGAAGCCGCCGAAATCAATGAGCTGGCAAAAACCTGGGGAGGTATCGATTATACTATGTATGAAGGAGGTGTTTATTCTTCCGAATGGTTTTGGTCCAAAATCCTTCATGTGTTAAGGGAAGATGAGGCTGTCAGAGAACATGCCTATTCCTGGGTTGAGCATTGTGACTGGATTACAGCGGTTATTACACATACCGAAAAACCGGAAATGATAAAACGCAGCCGATGTGCAGCCGGTCATAAAGCCATGTGGCACGAAAGTTGGGATGGATTACCCAGTGAAGATTTTCTGGTAAAACTTGATCCACTGTTATCCGGGCTCAGGGACCACCTTTATCGTGAAACATACACATCGGACCAGGTTGCCGGCCTGTTAACTGAAGAATGGGGAGAAACATTGGGACTGCCTGCCGGAATTCCGGTAACCGTGGGAGCATTTGATGCACATATGGGCGCAGTCGGGGGTGGCATGGCCGCCTATTCCTTTGTTAAAGTGATTGGAACCTCCACTTGTGATATGTTAACCGCACCTGTCGAAGATGTGGAATCTACCCTGGTTAAAGGGATTTGTGGACAAGTGGACGGTTCAATCATTCCGGGTATGATAGGAATGGAAGCTGGCCAGTCCGCATTTGGAGATATCTATGCATGGTTTAGCGATATTTTAGCCTGGCCACTAAAACTGTTGGAATCAAGCAAACTGGTTGATCTGGAAACAGGCAACAGGCTTAAGAATGAGATTCTGGACCGGATTATTCCTGAGCTTAGTAAAGCAGCTGTAACTGTGCCAATTGAGGAATCGGGAGTAATTGCAATTGATTGGATGAATGGCAGGCGAACACCCGATGCAAATCAAGCCCTGAAAGGAGCCATTCTTGGCCTGAACCTGGGGAGTGACGCTCCCGGAATATTCCGGGCATTAGTGGAAGCCACCGCATTTGGAGCAAAAAAAATCACAGACCGCTTTATCGAAGAAGGTGTTCCGATAAAAGAGGTGATCGCCATCGGAGGTGTTGCTAAAAAATCTCCATTTGTAATGCAAGTTGTGGCCGATGTTCTGGGGATGGATATTAAAGTTGCCCGATCGGAACAAACCGTAGCCCTGGGAGCTGCCATGTTTGCTGCGGTTGCCAGTGGTGTACACTCTTCCATTGAGAAAGCACAAAAAGCGATGGGATGCGGCTTTGAGGCGGTGTACCGTCCCAATCCCATAAATACTGAAAAATACAGGATTCTGTTTGAACGTTATTCACAAATAGGATCGTTTATAGAAAATAAATTAACATAACCTAAAGCTGATTATGAGTCGATATAAGGTATTAAAAGAGGAAGCACTGCTTGAAAACCGTAAGATTCCAGAGCTGGGCCTGGCTATCTATACCTTTGGTAATGTAAGTGCCTTTGATCCCAATCTTGGTGTTTTTGCTATCAAACCATCCGGAGTTCCCTATAATGAACTATCAGAAGATTCCATGGTAGTGGTGGATTTGGAAAACACCGTTGTAGAGGGGTCTCATCGACCTTCGTCGGATACTAAAACCCACACGGTTTTATATCGGTCATTCCCGGACATTCGAGGCATTGTGCATACTCATTCTACTTATGCTGTAGCCTGGTCCCAGGCAATGCGTGAGATCCCCATACTGGGAACCACCCATGCTGATCACCTGGCACAGAATATTCCCTGCACAAAGGTGATGAGCGATCAACAGGTAAAGGGAGACTACGAAGAGGAAACCGGAAACCAGATTATCGAGACTTTCAAAGAGCTTTCCTACAAAGAAATCGAAATGGTGTTGGTAGCCTGTCACGGTCCATTTACCTGGGGAACCTCTGCAACCAAAGCTTTGTACAACAGCGCTGTTTTGGAAGAAATAGCCAAAATGGCGTTGTTAACCCGTCAGGTAAATCCAGAAATATCACAGTTGAAAAAAACACTGATTGATAAACATTATAATCGAAAACACGGTAGTGATGCTTATTATGGTCAACCATAACGGTAAAACAAGGATTAAAACATGGCCAAATGAATCAATTGTCATAGTAGTGATGCTTATTATGGTCAACCATAACGGAAAAACAGATTTATGATCAACCTACCGGTTTTCAAAATGGAATTCATTGCCGTTAGTATATTCCGATAACCAGAATAGTCATGGGAGTCAAAGATCTCAAAATTTTATACTTTGGCCCCCGTCCCCAGGATTTATCTGATCAAAAAAAAAGCCTTGTAAGTTTTTCTACTTACAAGGCTTTTTTATCGGCTTCGGTTTTATCTACAGTCTATGCATGATGTCTTTTGTCGCTTTATATAAATCATCATAGATGTCTATATATTTCTGATATGCCTTTGTTTTATCCATATCAGGAACATACTCTTTTCCGGCTTTTATCATTTGGCTCAAATGGGCAAAATCATCAAAGTATTTTATTCCCATTGCAGCCATCATGGCATCACCAAAACATGCACCCAAAGTCACCTTGGATGTTGAAAGGGTCTTTCCGGTTATATCGGAAATCATTTGCATCCAGTAAGGATTCTTGGTGCCGCCGCCAACCGCCATGATTTTGTTTATTGCAACAGAATGCTCTTCAAATATCCGAAAATGCTGAGCCAGGGAATAACCTATGGACTCCAGAGCTGAACGATACATATGTTGTCTGGTATGGGAAAGGGTAAGCCCAAAAAACATCCCTTTTGAAGCGGGATCGTTAATGGGGGTTCTCTCCCCGGCGAAATAGGGCAGTGTTATCAAATCGGACGAACCAATGGGGATGTTTTCAATTCCTTCCATCATCAGCTCATATGCGTTTTCCCCATTTTTCTTTTCCCTTTCCATACAATCAGGAAAGATATTGTCCCTGTACCATCGGGTTAGCGTCCCGGCTGTATTGGTTCCGGCGGAGATATCAAACGTACCCGGAATGATAAACTCTTCTCTCCAGATTCGATTATCATTAACCAACCTGTCGGTACATAAAATCATGTATAATGACGATCCGAATTGCAGCATCATGTCGCCAGGTTGCAGTACGCCCGTACTGATAGCTTCCGCACCTGAATCATCCGTTCCCACGATAACAGGCGTACCTTCTTTCAGACCTGTTTCCGCCGCAGCTTCCGCCGTTACTGTTCCTGCTAAGTCAATTGTGTTCATAACAGTAGCCAACTGATCCGGGCGGCATATTATTTTGCAGGTTTCTTCATTGGCAGACCCGTCTTTATTATAAAGCGGATTAAATGATGCAAGACCGAGGAATCTGTCAACAGTATAATTTCCCGTGAGTTTTGCGGTAATAAAAGATGAACCGGTCAGGAACTTATATGTCTTGTTATAAACTTCCGGTTCGTTATTCTTTATCCACAGGATTTTGGGCATGACGTCGGAGGAGCATAAAGGTCGCCCATACCATTCAATGATCTGGTCTTCACCATAATAATCCGTCAGCCATTCCATCTCCTCCACAGCACGCGCATCAATACCATATAGTATGGCTTTTCTTAGCGGTTTGCAGTCTTTATCCACGGGAAGACAATCTGCTCCCAGTGCGCTGCCGCCCACGGATATTATCTCTTCGGAACTGATTCCTGATTGCTTAAGCAGGGATTTTGAAATTTTACAGAAATCATGCCACCAGACGTTATCGGCATCATGCTCAAAATGATTTGGATACGGGTTCTCCATTTCATGAGCTGTGGAATACGTGGTAATAATGTTGCAGTTGTTATCGATAATGACCCCTTTACTTTCAAAGGTGCCTATATCAATTCCCATAAAATATTTTTTACTCATACATTTTCCGTAAAATTGGCTCTATATTCTTTTACGGTATCCATAAATGCGCGGACCCGTTCTTCATCAACCAGGTTGTAAAAATCACCATCGAATTTAAAAGTAGTCCCCACACATGCCGCATCGGCCGTTGCCAGTTTTTCTGCAATATTTTTCTGATTACAACCGGTGTTGCAAAATACCGCAACGTCCTCCGATACGCTTTTAACATCAGCAATGAGATGATCGGCAACCTCGTTTCCGGCTGCATTCGCAGAAATACAAAAACTATCGGGTTTGGCCTTGGCAATCAATGATTTTGCAATATCCGGGAGTTTTCTGGTATCAAGATTAATATCAGATTCAGGATTCAGAAAATACAGCATTTTTAGTTCATCCAGTCCCAATGCCGCTTTACGACGCAATATTTTGGAGAAATCATTGTTATAAAATCCACCGTCTCCCACATAAACACCGGAAAATGTGCCTCGCACAAAAGCTGCATCGACAGCGGCAGCTAATTCCACAGTTGCATACCCGTCAGATATACAATCGACTCCATAAGGAACACGAATATCCCGCATTAACTCTCCTATAACACGAGCCATGGATGCAGGAGTTACAAAATCCACTTTACGTTGATACGGCAGGCTGAATTCATTGGAAAAAAGAATTCCGTCCACGCCTCCGTTCTGCAATGCCATAAGATCTTTTAACGCCTTTTCTACGACATCTTTCATACAGTTTTTTCGAGTATATGCCGGATCACCCGGCAGAGCCTGCATGTGAAGCAAGGCAATAATCGGTTTTTTTACTTTAAATAATTTTTCTGTCCACAACATATTAGCAACCTCGTTTATAAAAGATATACACTTCCTTATTACGGAAAAAAGAGTCTATTCCCCGCTGATTACCACTTGTATCGTACGTTTTGAGGGGCCGTCGAATTCACACAGATAGAGTTCCTGTGCATCTCCTTTAATTAAAGCCCCGTCCCATAAAACAAAATGGCAATGATTGCCTGTTATATGAGATTTTAAATGGCCGGTGGCATTGCCCGCCGTTGAACCGTAGCTTTTAAGCATACGAGCGTGATTGTACGGGAATTGTTCAGGAACCTGTCTTTCGAGAAAGTCACTAATATCTTTTTCCAGACACTCAAGACCTTCATTGACCATTATTCCCGTGGTGGTATGATTACTTATCACGGTAACCATACCATTTTTTATTCCACATTTTGCGACGCTCTCTTCAATATATGGAAGAAGCTTTATCATTTCATTGTATTCTTTGGTCCAAATTATGATTTCGTTTTTATATATCATCCCTATTTGCCCCATAAATAAAATCCACGGCATTCCCGCCCTTAATAAGCTTAACAGTGTCATCGCTCAAACCGAGCTCACCCAGGGCCTGAGCCATCCTGATTTGTTCAAATCTGGGATTATTACTGCCAAACATAATCTGGTGTCTTAAGCTTCTTTCTATCCATGTAAGTGAAAGATCATGTATAAAGGTACGTTTATAAAACTCGTCCGCACTGTCAAAATAAAGTAATGACGTATCCGTATAGACATTCGGGTACTTAACCATCAGCATGGCAGTTTCCCGGACCCAGGGCCAACCGAAATGAGCCAGGCAGAAACGGAGGTCGGGATACGTATACGCTATCTCTTCAAATTCGACAGGCCTGGAGAACTTGGCCAGGGTTCCCTTTTCCCAGGACAATCCACTATGGAACATAATGGGTTTATTATGCTTAATGCAAAGTTCATATATCTGCTTCAGCCGATTATCCGACGGGTAATAATGCTGTTTTGACGGATTCAACTTCAGCCCGGACAATTTGAGCCCCGAAAATGCATGTTCAAGTTCTTCCACAGCTGAATCAACAAAGGGATCAATACTTGCGAAGCCTATAAACAGATCGGGTTTTAATTTTACCAATGTGGAAATTTCTTCATTACTAACAGCAATTTGGCCGGTAAGACTCCGTTCGTCCTGCCCCAATAAGCATAATTTATTAAGCCCGGCACACCTCATTTGATTTTCAATATGACTTATCGACGCCTTGTTGTTCCTGAATATTCCAATGCTCTGGTGCCGGATATCCAGTTTATCGTCGTTTTTACATATCGGCTCAAAAAAGTTCGGATGAACATGTATATCAATAAACATCTATATAAACCATTTTGTTTAGATTATTTTATAGCCATTTCTTTTACCGGAAAATTTGCCAACCCACCGGTGATACTTTTGCTAAATATCGCCGTATAGCGTTTTCAAGCAATACCTGTGGGCTGGCTCCAATGGCATATCTGATAAAGTAGGGAACAATTACATTAATTCATCATCTCTTTCACACGGTTGATAGCCCGTTGCGCATAGAAACGCGGCTCGTTCATATATGCGGTTACGAGTTCGATTGTAGCCGTCTTGTCATACCCGTACTTATCAATGGCATACAGCACCTCTTTTAGCGGGATTCTTCCGTCTCCGGGCATAATATGAGTATCGCTTGAGCCGTCACTGTCGACAATGTGTAGATGCTGCATATTGTCTCCGAGCTTGTCAAAATAGGCCATAATGCTTTCGTTTACAACATAAGGTGCGACAATATCACACATGCCCACGATACGTTCCGACCCGACTTCACTGATGGCGGATTTTATATGATTGGCCGACGTGCATACGTTGGATTCATAGTGCGTCAGTGATTCAAATATGATCTTATGATCAATTTTTTCCGCATGATCCGCCAGTTCTCCCAGACAGGTTATCAGCCGTGTCCATATTGCCTCGCCGTCAGCAGCATATCCCGCATGGGCGGCGGATATCAGTGTATAATCAGCCCCCATTTCCCTGGCCATATCCATGCAAAGCCGGATATATTCAATACAATCCTTGCGCATGGATTCTGTGCCTATCATCATATTATACGGATACGCATTTGTTTCAGGCGTATATATCGGCACCGGCATCTGATATTTCTGAATCAGGTCTTTGACATGTTTTATATCGCCATTCTTGAGATCAGGAGCATAAGCATGTGGTCGCCCGCCCCACAACTCGACATAATCATAGCCAAATTCTTTTGCATCCGCGAAAGCATCTTCCAACGGATTTCTCTGATAACCCATTGTAAACAAACCAAACTTCATTTAAGCCTCCTTCACGTTTTTATCTGGTTAACCACAGTATACTATCACAATCGGCCAAGGTTTATTTTAATACTCAACCAAACCACCATAATACCTGCGTTTATCAGGATTATGATCTTTACCAATCGATAAATAATAGTAGAAGAACTCCAAAGGTACGAAGAGGATCAACGGACTAAGCATGGGATGCATATCCGCTTTAAAGTCATTGACATCAAAAACGATGACATTGTCTGTATACTTCTTTACAAATTCAATCGTTCGTTCGGTTGTATGTCTTGATCCATCGTTGCCAAGCATAAATACATACGGAATTCCCTGCTCAACAACTTCAAGCGGGCCATGTCGGAATTCGGCACTATTGAGCACGCAACCATGGGTCCATGTAAACTCCATCATTGTGATAACGCCTTCTTTGTAAGCAAGAGGCTTTAGAGGTCCCGCCGCGACGGTATATATAAACGGCCACTCAGTCGCTTTTAATCCAAGTTTTTTCGAATCTTCTTCAACCGTGTTTATCAGGTTCTTAAGAATCTCGGGAAGTTTTTGAATATCAGATAGGATTTTACTAACGTCATTGTTTTCGCCAAAAGACTTAATATAATTGCATGCCAGGTAATATGTAGTCAGCAGGTGCATTGCCCATATGCATTCTCCGCCATACAAAATATTGAACTCTGAAGCTTCACACAGTAACACTCCGGACACATCACGTGTTATTCCCACAGTCATTGCGCCCTTGTCTTTGGCCAGTTTTACACTTTCTGAAACCTCTTCTGTTTTCCCATAATGGCTAACCCCGACAACCAGAGTATTCTTGTTGATCCGATACGGAGTATTATCCAGGAAATCCCATCCACTTATGGCTCTACATGGAATATCCGAATATTTCTCAAACAGCATCTGAGCAGTTTCACACGCGCTCAATGGAGAACCGCATGCAACAAACAAAACCTGATCTATTTTCCTGGATTGCATTTCATTCAGGATTAAATCAATTTTCGGAAAAACGCCGTTAATGACGTGTTCCACCTCTTTGACCATGTTTTCAGTAACAAGAAAGTCCACTGTGCTTTTATCAATTTCCAACATCTTCTTTTCCGTGCTCCTTTGAATAAAATAATTTTTAATATTAATACTGGTTCTTTTTTTGGCTGCAAACATCAATGCTTTTTATGGGGTTGCCATGGTTCAAACATACTGATTACTTTTGACGCATTTTCGGTTCCACGTCTCATTGAATCCAGACATTTTTCCCCTTGAAGAACGCCATAAAGAAAACCGGCAATAAAGCTGTCACCTGCGCCGACAGTGTTAACCACCTCGCAGGGAATCGCTTCGAAATACCAAAACTCGCTTCCGTCCCAGCAAAGGCTGCCGTTTTCACCCAACGTCGCCACAGCTGTTTTCATCCCGTTATCCACTTTCTTGGTCAAATAGTCTTCAATATAAGCATCTCTATGCGTATATGAGAAAAAACCAATGTCTACACAATTTTTCAGCTCATCTACAAGAGGGTGATCAAGTCTGTCCGCAAAATCGAAGCTGATAACGGCACCGTTTTTTTTAATTTTTGGAATCACCTTCTCAGCCTTGCCCCATAAAGCCGAATGCACTAAATCATGTTTACCGGCAAAATCGATGTCCTGATCATCAAAGATAATATTTTCCAGAACCCCCTCTATATAATCACCGTGAACACGATCCGTTCCATTGATTTCCATAAATGTCACGGCCGTCGGCCCGTTTCCCTGTTTTACATGGGATATGTCAATGCCTTCATTGCTCAGAGCTTCCAACATCTTTTCCCCGTAGGAATCACTTCCGACAGTGGTTATCATTGAAAGCTCAACTCCCATTTGTTTCAGATGAATACCCGTATCTACAACATTTCCTGTAAGATAATATCTATCAAGCTTTTTGTAGACGTCAATACAGTTATCTCCTACAACTGCAACTTTCATGAAAGCCTCCTGATTGTTCCTGGGAAATAGACAAGTTAGCCGACATTTTATACCAAATTTATTTTACAGTAACACCAAATTTGAGTTCAAGTCAATGGAAAAACCAAACAAGAAAAGGATAATATTAGACCAATTAAGCTATCAGGAAAGAGCGGCAAACTGCGAATTCAAAAATTCCACTGATCGTTTTATAGAATCATGGGGATCAGCCCAATATATTGAATCGTTTATCTCCAATGTAATAATTTTTGAATAATCCATTCCTTCCAGAGCATTTATGTACTCCATAAGCGGTAGGTTTCCATCGCCCAGAACATAGTGACCTGACGGATCTCCGTCGGCAAGATGAATCAATTCAATCGAATTTTTGATGGAATCTATATATTCCTGCAATTGTTCGCCTGTAACAGCCATGGCAACTACATCCACACACGCTTTTAGGGCCTTGCTGTCAACTTCATTCAACATCCTGACAAGATCCGGTAATGTTGTCAGCAGGTTGCTCTCATAAGGCTGAAGCTGCTCGATCACCATGGTAATACCGTATGTTTCCGCTATTGCGCAGATCCGGTTAACAGACTCAACAGCTCGCTGCCAGGATTCCTCTTTTGGGAGATCCAGAAGGCCACAGCCTGTATTGATAAAAATCTTGTCTGTTCCAAGATTGATCGCATCTTCCATGGCCAACTTGAAATAATCAATGGTGCGTTTTCTGACTGCGGTTTCAGGTGAAGATATACTATAAGGATAATTAAGAGTTTCAGGGGTATATATAACAACACGCATCCCGTTGTCGGCAAACTTGTCCCGAATGCTTTTCACTTTTTTTTCAGCACTGCTACTGTCTTTATAATCAAGCCTGCAATAATGCGGCACTCCGCCCCAGAAATCAATATTTTCGATTCCGCATTTTTTCATGGAATCAATGAAGTAATCCAATGAATAGTGGCAATAATTCACACTCATGACAGCAATGTTTTTCATAGTGATTAAAGACATAACCAATCCCCCAATCAATGATATTTTATAGATAATAGAGAAAAATGAAATTTTCAGTTAACGTGAAAAACCAACTTTGAATATGCACTTGTCACTACGAGTATACGTACGGGCAAATTCGATGACCCTGTTGTTCTGATCACAGCTTTTGCATTCAAAAAGAAAGACGGCCATGTCTTTTTTAATATTTAAACTTCTGGCATCACGGGGCTCAAGGTATGCCAGATCAAGTGTCTGCCAGGCGCGTTTCAGCTGAATATTGTAGAAGTCGTAAACCTCATAAAGCGAGAAGACGGAAAGACTTATTCCTTCCAGCTTGGGCAAAACGCAATGTGGTACAATAATCTCTTCGAGAGAAAAGGGAACGTCATCGGCATAACAAATTCTTTTTATATAATAGACGTCGTCATCAGGGTCGATTTTGAATATGCGGGAGTACTTGATCCCCGCTTTTCTCGATGCTTTTCTTAATATTTTTGTATGCGGTTCGGTGTTCTTTTTTTGCATTGTCTGGTTAAAACCACCCAGCGTCTCCAGATCACGTTCCACTTTTGCTCCCATAACAAAAACACCCTTGCCCTGAACCCGTGTTAGCAAGCCCTCGTGAACAAGAACGTCAATGGCATTTCGGACTGTTAATCTGTTTATTTTATACATCTCGGCGAGTTCGTTCTCAGAAGGAATCGCCGTGCCAGGAAGATACTCACCGGAATCAATCTTTCCCCTGACGACCTCTCGCAGCTGCAAGTAAATAGGTGACTGATAATTTATAGAGCTCATATTTTTCCATCCTGACTCAAAACTCGTTGCTGAGAAAACTGTTTTCTTACCAGGCGCCCATGTATTCAAGCGTAACACTGGCGCTTGAGGCACCCATTTTCATGCATTCATATATTTCTTTTCCTTCAAGAACACCTTTAAGGAAACCTGCTATATAACTATCGCCAGCTCCCATGGAATCAACAACGGAGCATGGAACGATGCCGAATTTAACAAACTCCTTACCGTTGTAAACAATACTTCCGTTTTCACCCAGTGTGGCAATAACAAGACCTGCACTGTTGTTTTTTTTACTTTTTAAATATTCTCTGATATAGGCATCATCAGACTCGTATGAAAAGAAAGCATAATCCACGTACGTTATAATGTCATCGACCAATGGATCAGTAAGTTTCGTGGCAAAATCAAAGGCGATTTTCATTCCATCTTTTTTTAGTCCGGGAATATCTTTCTCTATCATTCCCCAAAAACCGGACACCATCAGGTCATGGTTTTTAATAAAATCCTTATCATCTTCGGTCAGTTTAAAATCAGCAAGAACACCTTCATCATAATCTCCAAATACCCTGTTGCCGTTTACCAGGTCGACCTGAGTCACCGCCGTGTTTCCTTCAAGTACTTTTACGTGGGAGATATCAACCTTTTTTTCCCTTAACGCATTGATAATTGTTTTTCCATGCTCATCATTTCCGACAGCGCCCGTATACGAGGATTCTCCGCCAAGTCGTGAAAAATATACTGCAACATTGACAGGATTACCTCCCGGAAACGCCTTATCAAGAATACTATAAACATCCAAACAATTATCACCGACAGCCGCAAGCTTCATTCCTTTCTCCAAAAATAATAAATAACTGAAACTATTTCATCTTAAAATTTCTGTAACTATTCCCCACCTTTTTCCGGCACCTTGTTTGAGGCAAGTCCCTGGTATCGCCAAGGCAAAATCGAGTGGCAACAATGAACAAAAGATCCACTGGCTGTTTGTCGGCTCATAAGACTGGCTGAACAATTACACTAATTCATTTTTCCTGACGTCTGGTCAACTCACTGGCAAAGCGTATGTACTCCGACCTGACCAATGATGTAAAATATTCCACCGGAATATCTTCCGGGTCTAAAACTACGCCCGATAGCGAAAAAACAGCCTGTCCCGTAGGAATGTTTAAAATCCCAGCATCCTCGTCGGTTGCATAGGTCACTGAAATACGTTCGTCTCCCTTTGCAATATTGACCTGATATTTTTCTTCCAAAACGGCATACAGCGATTCCCGGCCAAAATCATATTTCTCAAGCCCGGAATATCTTTGATGATCAAGATAGCTTGTTTCCAATATAACGGGAATATCATCAACAATTCTTATTCTTATCAGCTTAAGAATTTTATAGCCCAAAGTTACTTGAAGATTCTTTGAGATAAACTTGTCACTCTCAACAATTTGTTTTGAAACGACTTTTGTTTCAAGTTTTCGATTGTATTCACTAACCAACTTTGAAAAGGATTTGAGATCTTGAAGATTCCTCGATATTTTGGGTTCCGATACATACGTGCCTGAACCGACTATTGTGTACAATCGACCTTCCCTTATCAATCGGGCCATCGCACTGCGAAGAGTCGATCTGTTCAACCCCCACAACCTGGATAATTCTCTCTCCGACGGCAATCGATCATGCGGCTGGAGAGATTCTTCCAAAATATAGCATTCAATCTTTTCTTCAGCTTCATCCCGTGGACTGTTACGATATTCAGTCTGCATAATCAGAAAATTCCCTTACTACCGGTGTCTAAATAATAAAATTGTTTATATTGAGTACCCTGGGAAACAGATAAGAGACGGAATACTATCTTTTCGGAAGGGTGAAACTTGCATTTCAGCCCTTCCGATTGATCAAAGCTGAGGCTTTGGTCTAAACATGTTCCGCCTGCAAAAAAACAGCAGGTGATTTGAATTTCACTTAAGCAGATACGGCTTTTCCCTTTCTGCTATTTTCCCAATAATAGTACGCAGGCAGTCCTGTTCCTATTGCAATTCCTCCGGCAATTAACCCTGCAACAGGAGCCCACATAAACGTGGAGACAATCAGCGTACCCGTCATAAACATTGCTATTCCGGCCATAAAATAACCTGCCGGCATCTTCCACAACGGATCATAGCCTTCTTTCTTTTTCCGTAGAACAAATATTGTTCCAAAAGTCAGAAAGTTCTTGGCAAGTGCAACCAGGGTAAAATAGCCCAAAAGCTCCGATAATGAAGAAGCAAAAATCAATATAATAGCTATGGCGCACTGAACCAGAATAGAAAAATACGGT
This sequence comes from bacterium, assembly GCA_041556995.1. GTDB lineage: Bacteria > SAR324 > SAR324 > XYD2-FULL-50-16 > XYD2-FULL-50-16 > JAHJTV01. The sequence goes on from JBFFHJ010000073.1 coordinate 19,102, forward strand.
GTTTCCCATTTCGGATGGATTTTTGCAAATGATTTAAAAAATAAACCATCTTTTGCCATCGCATACTCAATTCTCGGCTGAAACATTATACAGCTCGAAAGAGAACCAATAATTACAATAATTGCTACAACCGCAGTCATTGTGCCGGCAAAGCTGCCGATAAAAGGTATCATGGCGGCTGCTTCGGCAACAGGGGCCCCGCTTCCCGACAGTTTATCCATCGGAAGAAGTCCCGTAGCTACGATCGAAAGCATTACATATATAGCCATAACAACCAACGCTGAAATAATCAATGCTTTCGGCATCGTTTTCTTTGGATTTTTAATCTCTCCCGTCATATAACAGACAGCGGCCATTCCATCATATGACCATGTTGTAGCAGATATTCCCGCCAGTAAAGCAATTAAACCGACAGGAGCCCCAATTATGGCAGGAGTGGAAACTAAATCACCTCGAACGTAAAACAAACCAATTCCAATCAACAGAACAAAAGGAAGTATCTTGAAAAATGTTATAAATGTCTGGAACTTACCACCACCTTCAACACTTCGAATATGAACAACCATAAAAACAAGAACCAGCCCGACAGCCACAAACTTTACAGTTATCCCACCAAAACCGGTAAAGAATGCCAGATAATTGGCAATTGCAATTGCCATAATAGAGATTGACGGAGGATCCGTCGCCCAGAAACTTATCCACCCCGTAAGAAACGCCAAAGGCCGTGAACCTGCTTCCCTGAAATAAACATATTGTCCACCGTCTTCAGGATATGCGGTAGCTAACTCAGCATACACAAGATTTGAAGGTATCTGTATAATTCCACCTATCAGAAACGCGAGAATAACCATAACTGCGGAACCGGCAGCTCCTGCAACCTCTCCCAATGAAGAAAAAATTCCCGATCCAACCGTTGTGCCAACACTCAAGGCAACGGCGGTCCCCAACCCCAGCTTACGTTTCAGTTCAGCACTTGTTGTACTTGTCATAAATTGTCCTCCTGTTTGATATCTCGTTTTTCGCGTTAATAAAATGGAAATGATATAAGATATACATCTTGTCTGCATTTTTATACCAATGATTACTGGTAGCATTACCCATTTACATTGTCAAATAAAACTTTTTGCCTCTACTTTCGGGGCATTAGATAATATTCAGGCAATAATTCCTTTTTCGAAGCGGATTTTTCATTGATAATTAAGTTCTTTTATTTTGTGCTTTTTTTGAAAAATCCAGGACTGATTATCACTTTGTAGAGTACGGTATAAATTTTACTTAAGTCATAACAGTGGAATAATCAGGAAAGTCATAAATGGTGCAGGTATGATGGATACGGCAGCACTCCACAATCGGCATAGAAAAACATATACATCTGTTGACTTATGTTATGCCATTTATCAATTATCTCTTATCTTCATATAGATATAAACGACCTGGGAAAATCAATGCCGAATTTCATAAAATCACATTCCGTGTGATCATCGGGCTAAGTTGCAATGGCAATATTTTTTACCGGTATTCGGAATACTGGTAAAATTTCTCTCCTTGGAGCGACTCTGTCTCGGATTTTCTGTATTCCATAACTAAATACATTGACAGGCGGCCGATATCGCAATTATGAGGTGACTGTTTTCAGGCAGGTTCGGTCATCGAGACCGTTATAAGGGATCGTTAAAAAAATAACTTTGTATAATCTGTTTGTAAAAGTGTTTCATTTAGACGCACATCGATCATAAATCCAAGTCGTTTAGTTATCGTCTTGTTGTTTATTTTTTTGGCACATTCCAGTATTAGCTCGTAATCAAGATATTTTGTTTCTGTATATTCCTTAAATGTATCAAAACCAACAGACATTCCTCTTACCAATTTGGGATCATCTAAAATATCGACTATTGTTTTAGAGTAGGGTTACTGATTCTGACTTTTTTGTTTCAAAAACCAATATTATCTGGGTTCCAAACAATTTTTTTTCCTTGATTGTTTTTATTAGGAATCTTGTAGAGCGGTAAGCCGGATTTTTTTCACTCACTTGTCTGGTTTAAAAATAGTAAACAGTTTCAATAACTGTTCCGATAGGTCCCAATGGTTGATGGTGCTAAATCCGATTATTCCGAATTTGGATTTTCATCTTATTGCAGCTGGTAATGATAAAATTCAATTTAGGCAATAGTTATTGCATGACTCAGATTTTTTATATCGCGGAGAGGGGGTGAACCAAAAAAACGGCTATATTCCCTGCTGAACTGGGAGGGGCTTTCATACCCAACCTGGAAAGCAGCATCTGCAACATCCATCTGTTCAGTGAACATCAGTCTTCTGGCTTCACTTAATCTCAACTTCTTTTGGAATTGCAGTGGACTCATTGCTGTCAGTGCCCGAAAATGGTGATGGAAGGTTGATATACTCATATTTGAGCTTTCGGCTAAGTCTTCTACTCGTAATTTTGAACAGTAATTATTTTTTAGCCAATCAATGGCCTGCGAAATCTGACCGCTCTGGCTGCCGATTGCTGCTATCTGCCTGAGTTTATACCCCTGATCTCCGATTAGCATTCGATACATAATCTCCCTTAAAATAAGCGGTGAAAGGATGGGGATATTTTCCGGTTCATCCAGTAATCCGATCAGTCTTTGGAAGGCAATAAGCAATTCACAGGTAACTGTCCCGATAGCCATTCCTCGGCTGGATTGCTTTGTGTTGGAGACTGGAAGATTGCTGTCCACCATCAATTGAGCAATCGTCCGTCTGTCAATTCCCAAAGTCAATCCCAGGTAGGGTTTTTCAGAATCTGCTTCAATAATTTGTGCGACTACAGGTAATCCAACTGACGAAATCAGGTAGTTGCCCGGACTGTATATAAAGACCTCTTCACCCAGCATCACTCGCTTAACTCCCTGGGCAATCAGGCAAATACTCGGCTCAAGCAGATAGCTTGTCGGCTCAGTCGGCGTCTCCCAACGATGTAGGGCCAATGATCGAATATCAGTATCAATCTGATTTTCTTTTCCCGTCAAACGATCAATATGTTTGGCAAGGTCCTGACAAGCACTTGTTATATTATTGGTATTATTTGCATTAGATTTGTTTATTGTTGCCATGGTTTCCTTTCAGTTTTTTGTTGCCATTTTTATTGAATTATAAGGGCCTATTGGAAAAAAATCAATACGATTATGGGTATTCTCGTAGAAATAGGCAAAAATCAGATAGGATTGGTATATCGGGTATCCACCAAGCAGGGGTATAAATAAATCATACAATACAAACAGCTTTTGTTCGATTGATGAACAAACTGTAACAATCAAGGAGAAAAAATGGAAATAAAAAGAAATGGGTCTCAACCATCTGCAAAAGGACCTTCCGACTGGTTCACAGGTGATGTCCGTGTCGATTCCCTGTTTTCAGCCAACGATCTTTCAAACGTAACAGGTGCAAGTGTCACCTTCGAACCTGGAGCTCGGACTGCCTGGCACACTCATCCGTTTGGGCAGATCCTGATTATCACCGCCGGTTATGGCCGTGTACGGTATGAAAACGGATCCATTGAGGAAGTAAAACCCGGTGATGTGGTCCGGTTTTCTCCCGGAGAAAAGCATTGGCATGGTGCCGGGCCTGATACGGCAATGACGCATATTGCGATTCAGCAGCAGTCAGATGGAAGCGCTGTCACGTGGTTGGAGCACGTCAGTGGCGAAGAATACAGCAGCTGAGACCGGATCGGCTGAGTGCCATATTCATTTAGCAAAATTTTGCAATTATCAATACTTACAAATCGATTTGTAACCGTTAATTAAATTCTCAAAACAATTGACACCAGACGAAGGAGATCAAAAATGAACTTTGAATTCTACAATCCAACACATCTTATTTTCGGTGCCGGAAAACTTCCCCAACTCGGTGAAGTGGTCAGCAAATACGGAAAAAAGGCTTTAGTCGTTACCGGTGGAGGCAGTGTAAAAAGAAGCGGTGCTTTTGATCATGCAGTGGCCAGTCTGAAGGACGCCGGGATTGCTGTAGTGGAATGCAAAGATGTTGAACCCAATCCAACCATCAATTCTGTCAGACGCGGAGCTGAAACAGCTCGTGAAAAAAATTGTGATGTAGTGATTGCACTGGGTGGCGGCAGTACTATGGACGCTTCCAAGGTTATTGCGGCAGCAGCTTTATATGATGGCGATGCCTGGAATTTGATAGGCCATGGGCAGAAGAATTGGGTAATTCCAACCAAAGCTCTTCCCATTATCACTGTACCAACGTTGGCCGCGACAGGCTCGGAGATGAACCCTGGTGCTGTGATCAGTAACACGGAAACCAAAGTGAAATCGTTTGTTCAGGCTGAATGCCTTTACCCGAAAGTGGCTCTCGTTGATCCGAAGTTAACATTGACTGTTCCGAAAGATCAAACTGCATATGGCGTCTGCGATATCATCTGTCATGTGACGGAAGCGTATTTTAATGGTGTTGACGGTACACCCGTTCAGGATCGTTTTGCGGAAAGTGTCATTATTAACACCCTGGAGTGGGGGCGAAAAGCAGTTGCTGATGGAAGTGACCTGGAAGCGCGTACCCAGGTGCAATGGGCATCCATTTTAGCCTTGAACGGTTGGGTCAGTGCCGGAACAAACCCCGGCTACCCAGTGCACATGATTGAACATGCATTGTCTGCCCATCACAATGTCACCCACGGTGCCGGTTTAGCAGTGATCAACCCCGCCTGGATGCGATTTGCTGCTAAAACCCGCCCGGAAAAATTCTCACAGTTCGCAGTGCGTGTTCTGGGATTATCAGCAGAAGGAAAAAGTGAACAGCAGTTGGCCGACGAAGGGATCGATGCATTCGTGAATTTCCTGCGCTCCATTGGCTGTCCCACACGACTTTCAGAACTGGGAATCGGTGATGAGTTGTTCTCACAATACGCCGAAGATGCCGTGTTGGTCGCCCGTGACGAGAATGGCAACCTCCCGGCACGTCCGCCCATGAGCAAGGAAGACATTATTAAAGTACTGCGGTCAGCACTATAATCAAATTAATGGTTCCATTCAAATACAGAGAATGGAACTTTCAAAAATCAGAATAAAGGAGAAACCCATGTATAAGATTGTTTTAAACAACGGCGTGGAGATGCCTATCCTGGGCTTTGGGGTTTACCAGATTCCTGATGCCGAGGAATGTGAAAGAAGCGTTTTTGATGCCTTGCAAACAGGTTATCGGTTGATTGATACGGCAGCGGCTTATTTAAACGAAGTGGCTGTGGGGAAAGCCATTAAAAAAAGTGGCGTATCAAGGGAAGAGATCTTTGTGACCACCAAGCTTTGGATTCAGGACGCAGGGTACGATAACACCCTTAAGGCAGTTAAAAAATCGCTGTCTCGGCTACAGTTGGAGTATCTGGATTTATATTTGATTCATCAACCTTTTGGTGATGTCCACGGATCCTGGCGCGCCATGGAAACGCTATATCGAGAAGGCAAGATCAGGGCTATTGGAGTGAGTAATTTCTATCCTGACAGAATCATGGATCTTATTGTTCATAATGAGGTGGTTCCTGCGGTCAATCAGGTGGAAACGCATCCATTTTGCCAGCAGATCGAAAACCAAAAATTTCTGGAAACAAATAATATCCAAATGGAATCCTGGGCACCGTTTGCAGAAGGTAAAAACGACATTTTCGCAAACAAGCTGTTGATTTCCATCGCAGCTAATCACAACAAAACCCCGGCTCAGATCATACTTCGCTGGCTGATTCAAAGAGGTGTTGGCGTTATCCCCAAATCGGTTCGGAAAGAAAGAATTGTCGAAAATTTCAATATTTTCGATTTTGAACTCAGCTCCGGGGAAATGGATGGAATCATCTCACTGGACACAAATTCGAGCGTCTTCATTGACCATCATGATCCTGAAATAGTGAAATGGCTGGGAAGTATGAAATTTAATGTTTAAAAAAAACGATGAAACCTGCTCACTAACCGCAGTTTAAATCCGGCGTTGGATCATATGTATTATAAAAATTTGATATAACGTTAAAATAAATAAGTTTCCATTGATTTACTTTCACTATTGTTTCTCTTTTGAAAAAGAAACCTGCAATTAAATTCCCGATTCCAGGAATCGGGATTCCCGAAATCGGAAATCTGTTGGAAACAATTTTAAAAGATAATAGACGGTTCCTTCCACCCTGTTCGTTCTGCACAGCATAATTTAAATATCAAAAGTTTGAACCGGGTTTGCAGATTTTTTATAACGCATAAGAAGATCCTTCAGTACAATCTTCTATGAATTAATTTTAAAATATACATTGAATTTCGGTATTTTTAAAATGAAGAAAAACTCATGCGATCAAACCGTGAACCACTTTTAAAAAAGTCTTAACCGGAAAACCGCTTATGGGAAAGGTCATAGAAGTAAAGTGACAGTAGAACGATACCGGCGATGATGATGAATAAATAGGTTCTTCCCAAATAATCGAGGATAAAACCTCCCAGTACTGTGCCAAACGATCTTCCTGTTCGAAAAATGAAGGCGGCGCCGAAGTATGAACCACGGAGATGGTCCGGGGCGATTCTGTCCAGAAAAATCTGTGAATTGGGAAACACAATCACTTCTCCGAAGCTGAAAATAATCATGGCTGCCCACCAAACCCACATCAATTGTGCTGGCAAAACGGCGAATAAAATAAATCCAACTGCGAGTAAAACAAAGCCGAATTTAACGGGTGAATAGAGGTGCTTTTTTTGAAACAGGCTGGTTAAAGGAAACTGAAAAAGAATAATGGTTAAACCGTTGATGGAAATAAGTGTGGCAAATAACCAGGTACCTTTTTCCGGATTCGCGCTTGAAAGATGCAACACCAACGTCGAATCGATCTGACCGTAAGCAACCATACACAAAGTCATGGCAATTATATATCGAACAAACACACCGTCTTTTCGAATGATATTGAAGGTTGATTTCAAATCGGTCGATTGTCCAAGCATCGCTTCATGAGCAGAACCTATAGGATATTTGATAAATCCCAATATTAGAATAAAAAGAAATCCAAAATAAATTCCGGCTGTGACAAAAAATGTCTCAGCCTGGGCGGTTAATCCCAACCAGATTCCAATCAACGGTCCCAAGATCGTTCCAAGATTGGCACAGAAATAGCGGGCATTAATAGCCAGTTCCCTCAGGTCCTGTTCCGGGGTTAAATCTGCCAGAAAGGCTCGGGCAGGTGCTTCGAAAAGAGCATTGCAAATACCCACCAATACGGAAAAGAAAAGGAATAGTATAACGCTATCGGCTGTTGCCAACCCGGTAAACGTGGCCGTGTAAACTACCAGCGCAAAATAGATGATATTATTCCTGCCGAACCTGTCTGAAAGATTCCCTGCATAAAAACTGACTAGGCAACCGACAAAAATCTCCACTCCTAATATCAACCCGATGTTCATGGCACTCATACCGAATTTTTCTTTCAAGACCACCGCAAAAAACGGCCAAACCATATAGTAGCCGGTTCTACTGAAAAAATACCCGAACAAAAGAATCCAAACCATCGGATGGAACTTAGGGGGCTTCCAACGCATACTTATCTCCTTAAAAATCTAATGGAATATTGATGTGGTCAAGTAGAAGAAGACAGTTCTAACTCGGTAAGATCTGCATCAAAAAAAGAATCATATTAACCAAAGTGAGAAAATAAAAACAAAATAGCGTGAGAAAAATGCAATTCAGGTTCCACCATTTAAACTGCAAAAACAGATTTGAGTGCCATGTCATGTGATTATATACGCCTATTTTTGACAAGATAATGTGGGCATCAACAATCAAACGATCAATATGTTTGGCAAGGTCCTGACAAGCACTTGTTATATTATTGGTATTAGAGGTTATCCTTATGAAACAACTGGTGATTTTTTGGCTCAAGAACCTCAATGTTTTATCAACGATAATTAATTTTACTTAGCATTTGGATTGATCTCAGTCTAAGGGATCTAGGAACACCCCCTTGATTTGATCGCATCTATAAGTAGCCATCCCAACGTTGATCAATGAACTTGACAGAGCGAAACACTTGTATGAACTATTGAATTAGGAAAACTCTCAAGTGAGGCAATGACGCTGCATTAATGGATCCCAAATGCGTGGAACGGTCGCGCGCCCTCAAACCGACGGGATGATCATAAATTTCGACTATATGCACCCATTTAGAAACCTTTCAATTTTGATATTTGAAATGAATGAATGAATGAAAGAAAAATAAACAGAAATCTGTTGTTATGGATAGTTGCGGTCGTCATATCTACATTGGGAAGTAGCTTCTCAGGAGTGGCTCTCTCTGTTGTGACGTACTCAATAACAGGATCGGGGAAATACGCCGCGATCGTTTTCATCGCGCGTTTAATCCCTCCAATACTTATTGGACCTTTCGCGGGAGTTTTTACTGACAACTCGTCAAAAAAAGTGGTCATTATTATGACCGATCTGATACAAGCATTAATTTTACTCTCTATGGTCTTGCTTCCCCAATCCCCATGGATCTATTTTGTTGGAAATTTCTTTCTCTCAATATGTGAGGTCTTTTTTGGATCAGCCTCAAAAACCATGCTACCCGAACTGATAAAGAATAAGGACCTATTAATGAGAGTCAACGGCGTTATCGGGATTTGCGCCAGGTTTTCCGCGATCACGGGATTGAGTCTAGGGGGAGCATTATTGGCCTTTGTGGATTTTAAATCTCTATTTATTCTGGATTGTTTTACATTTATCATCGCAATCGTTATTGTATTTTTTATAGAATTTCCAACGATTGATACGTCAAATACGAAACGCGGTTTTCAAAAAGGGTATTTTAAATTACTGGCGGAAGGAGCACATGTTTTTTATCAAAATAAAATTTTAGCCACGGCTTTACTTATATTTTCAATTGTCTCTCTATTTAACGGATTGGTCTTCTCTCACTTAGTGGTTTATGTCAAAGAGCACCTTGAAATCGCTGAGAGTTTTGTCGGCTTGTTCACCTCTTTTTATTTGGCTGGTGTCATTTCAAGTAAATTTATCGTCAGTTATTTTCTTTCGATCAGCAAAATAAGTGAGCAAAAAAGTATTTTCGGAGGCGTTCTGATTAGCGCGCTGATTTTAATATTGATGGGAGCGACAGATCATACGGCTTTGGCGTTAGGACTTTATTGTCTTTATGGATTTTTCGGTTCTTTCATAATGCTCCATTGGGTTACGCTTTCACAAAGGATTGTTCCTTTTGAGTATAGAGGGCGTGTTATCACACTAGCTGACGCTTATGTCAAAATAGTCAATTTATTGGGAGTGGCGTTCGCTATCCTTTGCTATAATATGTTAAAGGTGAATATTCAGTTTATCGCTCTTTCTTTGATAGGTCTGGTGGTTTTGTCGGTGTGCTTTTTGGTGACACCTAGAAAGTATCTTTTGAAAGCCGCGTAGAACAGAATTGGGGGAGTAAGCCAAGAAAACGAATTAAGCGAAGTTTTATAGAGCGGTCTCAACTGATTTACTTTCACTATTGTTTCTCTTTTGAAAAAGAAACCTGCAATTAAATTCCCGATTCCAGGAATCGGGATTTCCGAAATCGTAAATCTGTTGGAAACAATTTTAAAAGATAATAGACGTTTTATTCCACCCTGTTCGTTCTGCACAGCATAATTTAAATATCAAAAGGCAGTATGTTATATGGTTTGAAGCGTTGCCTTTGATCGTCCAATTTCACTTCAATTTTTAGTAGTGGAATATCCATGCTGCCACTAAACACCGACAGGACCTACCAGTATTCCCAATTCTCATCTATATATCAGCAGAACTTTGTTTAGAATGGATTATTGAACAAAGATTTTCATTAAATCCCAATGATACTGGAAAACATATGTAACTATTTTGATTTATATTACTATAATTATAATATCAGTAAATTTGGTATTGATATTGAAAAGCCTAATTGATAATCATAAGATAAAATACGATATATCAAGTCAGGTTGTTTTTAATTACCATATTTATTCATAGGTACATAAGTCAAATTTAAAGATCTCTTTAACCTGGATATTTCATCAATTATCAGCTAAATCGATACAGATTCCCTAATCAATGAAGGAATACCCGTCGAGTTAAAATAATGCTCTCAGAAAATTATGTATATCAAGAGTTGTTTTATCTTGTGAATACCAGATTAAATCCTGGATGAAGTAAAAAAGAGCTGTCCCTGGCTTTGGCAAAACAATGAGGGTAAGGGTAAGGTACATCCAAAAACCGGATAATGGGTAATTCTCCTGGGACTTGAATGAAATAAACGTAACTTCTCCAGATTTTTAATTCGCTGAGCACCTTCAGTGATTATGATGAAATATTCAGATTAAATGAGTGAAATGGAAAATAATGAGCAGCATAAAGATTCGGATTCAAAGAAATTAAAAAGAACATTGGGGACTACGGGGTTAGTAGTTCATTATATAACCAGTGTAATGGGGGTAGGAATTTTGATTATCCCAGGCCATGCGTCTGTATCAGCGGGCCCCCTTTCAATTCTTTCCTGGCTTGTATTGATCTTCTATTCCTACCCATTCGCCCTTACATTCGCCAAGATATCAATCAACTATCCTGATAGCCGAGGATTAACAGGCTTTATATCAAGGGCTTTTGGTAAAAATATTGGTGATATTTCTTCCCTTTACTTACTGATCACGCTTATCGTCGCAAATCCTGTGTTAGGAATCGCTGCATCCAGATATTTACATAATATTATTGATATTCCACAGTCATGGCATTTGATTTATACTGCGGCTCTTTTTATGTTGATCTCTATTTTATTTAATTTAGCCGGATTGAAACTTAGTATCCGTTTACAGATAGTGTTTTTGAGTATTCTGATCCTTTCAATCATACTCGTGGGGGTTTTCTCTCTCAATGAAGCACAAATAAAACACCTTAAGCCATTTGCGCCAAATGGATTTAGTGCATTTGGGTATGCTCTGGCAATTTGTTTTTATGGTTTTGTAGGCTGGGAAAACGCAGCCCCTGTTGCTGAGGAAGTGGTTAATCCTAAAAAAACATTCCCACGTGCAATTTTTTACGCAGTTTCGATTGTAGGGAGTCTCTATTTTTTGATTGCACTTGCTGTCATTTTGGTTATTCCACCTGAATTCTCCATAGAACAAAAAGTGACACCGTTTGCAACGCTCCTTTTCATTATTGGAGGAGAAAAAGTAACATTTCTGGCAAATGTGATTGCTGTCGTCCTTTTGGTTCTTACTACAAATTCGTGGGTATTAGGTACATCCCGTGTTCTTTACTCAACTTCAAGAGATAAGATTATTCCAAGAGTATTCAGTAAAACAACAAAGATAAACAGAACACCCTATGCTGCTCTGTTAACATTAATTGCCGGATATGGGTCCGTGCTGGTTTTTCTTTATATAAATGGGTATGGAGATAACGAACTGATTAAATATTCAAGCTGCTCTTTTATGGTTATGTTTATTGCTTCCTTTTTTTCGATTTTGAAGTTAGAAAAAAAACGATCAACTCGCATCATGACAGGCGGAATAACAATTATATCTGTTGGGATGCTACCTTTTTTCGGAGACGGCATTTTGTATAGTGCCTTTTTCCTGATCTTTTCAATTATAGTGTATTCATTAAAAGGAAAACTGGATCGAGTGAGATTGAATATATCCTATGAGTAAAATTTTGGTTTTTTACTCAATTATAAAAAGGCTTACCATTCAATATTGCCTTTGGGAAACAGGATTTTGGATATAGTTCAACATCCACCAGAAGAACGTCCTAGTCAAAAATACTTGATTGTTAAGATTGACGACTACGCCTATGTCGTTCATTTCGTTGAGACGGAAGCCGAAAGGTCTTTTAAAACATTCTTTCCATAAAGTAAATGTAAAGGAGTCATCCATCCAGTTTCCTCTTTTTTGAAGAACAATCATTAGCAAATCAACTTTGTGACTCGCAACAGTCATCCCTCAGGATTAAAATGAATTATAGCAAATTGAAGCTACTTCTGGGTATCCTGTTTTTCTTCACATCTTTAGCCAAAGGTGAAGAATTTGATCTGGAAGGATCATTAACTATCGATTTGATGAGAGGTTTGATCAGAGGAAACATTTGCCTCAGTATAGCCAAAATGGCTCCTAAAAAAGGATTTCTTTTAAATAGAGGTTTAAATATTAAGCGCATATATTCTTCACAAATGAAAGATATCAAATATGAAGGATATTATAATGGCAAAACATATGGTGAAGCTGTATACTACAAACCCCAAAAAGCTGATATCACTACTGCAAAAAAAATGTGTATCGAATATGTTGGCGCATTTCCTGTTTATAACAATCAAGAGACGTTTTATGATTTTAAAGGATTGATTGCATTCAACAATCATTATCTTCGTGCTGCGGATCAATCCAAATGGTATCCAATTTGGTACGATAGTAAAATAAATTATATTAATACTAAGGTCAGTTACAAAATTGAGCTATCTTGCCCACAGTGTAAAACACTTTATATTAATGGTTCAAAGCCCGTTTACGCACAACATGCTCAATTCAGCTCGATGAAACCCTTTCCTCTAACGTTATTTGCCGGTAATTTTGAATTTCGGGAAAAGCACAGTATTATATATATCAACGGCTCTGTTTCAGATCTTGCGGCTGACGCGATTTCAAAGACTATAGATGAAATCAACTCTTACTATTCTATTATTTTTAATAAAAAACCTGTGGAAAAGCCGGTTTTGCTTACGTTTAAACAATTGTTTGCCTATACAGGGTGGAATTTTGTTTCGTGGCCAACTATTGCCATAAGTAATGAAATTAATTTCGATTCCATTCTCATAAATCAGGAAGATGTAACCGTTGACCGTATTTTTTATGCCACCTTAAGTCATGAACTGGCTCATGCCTTTTTCAATAAGTTTAAAATCAATCATGATAACGCCTATTATTGGTTTTACAAAGAATCACTAATCGAATACTTATCCTTAAAAGTTCAACAAAAAAAGTACAACTCCAGCTATGAAGAACGCATCAAATCAAATTTGAAAATGGCACGGAGTTTCGCAAAGTATCTCCCTTTGAATAGTATTTCAGAAAAAAGTCAGTTGACCACTATCTATAGGTACAACATCGCTCCTTTGTTGTTGATCGCTATGGAATCCTTCATAGATGAAAACATATTACTGGCATCGCTCAGAGAGATTTCATACAATCGTGTTCAACGCCCATTGAATTACACTTCTTTCCTGCAACTTTTAAAAACCAACGGAGCCAATCAACAAGCACTCGATTTATATGAGGAAAAATGTCTCCCTGATTTAGCAAACCTGGAACAATGCCTGTTTCAATGCCATCTGCCTGTTAGCTCCCTTTTGATGAATATGGGTACGGATAATGGCTGACCAGGTCCAGAAATTTAAATATTTATATTGCTGCTGAGAAATCCTCCCCCGCATTGTCTTGAAGAACTACTCTATTTTTCCTCGGCCCTCGGGCGAGTAGAGCTTGGAATGAACCAGGGGGATTTATGGCGATGCGGCAATAAGTCCCAGGTGTTGCGAATGGAATGCCGAGCTGTTGTTGGTATATATTTTTCTGGGAACACCTCTGGTTAAGGAAGATAAGCAACAAAACCGCAACAGAAATTTTTGTTATTGAGCTCCCTTTTTCGGAAAACTTAACATCTGATTTTATGTCTGGAGCGATGAAGGCGAGAATCATGCACAACCAACTGCGCAATTAACGGCAGTGCCGACTTATTCATTCTCATGAAACAAGGCAGTCGAAATGGAACTGACACTGGCTTTGGATAATATTTTGAACGGTTTATTGTACTTATTGCATAACTTTTTAACTTCATTGCACGCATTATGACTATTACAGTTGACGGGATAGATAATCAGATCCGATCGGCGGACCTGATTGTCCAGCTTCTTTGTCCCATGTTTGAGGCAACCGTCATGATACTCGAATTTACCGCCATTTGATTCGATCAGGTGTTGATACAGATGTCTTATTTTTGTCATTCCACCGACAATCAGGACTCGTTTGAAAAAAAGGTTCGGCCTGGAGTCAGGATTGTCGGCCGATTCATGGTAATCGGACAACATTGAAAAATGAGAGATCAGATCCTCGATATCACCTTTCAAGTGAACATTTAACGCATTATTTTCATTAAGCTTCTGCTGCATTTCTGCATTTTCTTTTTCTTTCCTGTCAATAACCCGGATCAATCGTGTATTTTCCTTTTTCAGTTTCTCGTTTGCCCGGATCAATGTGACATCTTTTTTCAACCTTTGATCCGATAATTTAGAATCCCCTTCTTTGGAAAGAATTAATGCCGGTTTTTCTAAAGATTTCAGTAATTTGTCATTTTCCCGTTTTAGTTCCCGAAGTTGTTTTTTATAAAAATTCAACTGATCCTGGAATTTTTGCATTGTACCTTTTAATAGATTTGTCTTCCGCTCCGCTTTGGTAACCTTTTTTACAACCGTATGGGACATCATATGAATCTCTCCGTATACATCCTCCAAGAAATCGGCAGACAATCCTTCCCTGATGGATATGAAAAAAAACAGACCATCAAAACCTTCAGAGGGAAATGTCTGTTGCCATTCCAATTTGATTTGACGTTCATCCATATCGACTAATCGTTCGATAACTTGCTTATATTTTACCTTCAGCATTTTATCAACTCTTTTTGAAAAAAGATTTTCATTTTCTATATGCGATATGATTACCTGGTGAAGGTCGTATAAACTTAGTCCTTTTGTTCGTATACCTGATTTCCTGACAACTTTTTCATGTTCCTCGGGTGTCAAACAGCTACCGATCACCGGACACTTATGTTTGCCGGGAATATCCCACACTTTTCGCAAACCGTTACCGTATGTTTTCTGATCGTCGATGTCTAAAGTATTCGTATGAAGTGCATTTACCATGGTAGTCTCTCCTTTATTGGACTAAAAATGGATAGCCTGTGGTTTTAACAAGGTTAAAAAAACCAGGATTAGAGCGTTTCCCGGAGATTCCACGTAAACAGCTTATGCAAATTGCAAGAAATCGCCATTTTGGGAAACAAGCGACGTTTGGCTGGAGTGCTTCTTTTTTGATCTGAATGTATATAAGGGTAAATATAATAATAACATTTTAGAACGTCAATACATATTCCGTTTTTCGTATATAGAAAAAATGCTGTATTTGTCTCAATAGTTAGTTACCATTATCTTGGCTGTCAACTACGTTCGGGGGCACAAATTCGCTGACTTACACTCATGAAGGAGAATCCTCATGAGAGCGATCAGTTTTAGTGGGGCGGCTTGTAAAGTTGCTGTCAGAGACAAATGGATCGGATGGCCTTTTGAGATATGAGATGGGTTCTTTACAATCTCTTATTAAAGAGTTGGTTCCTGTAACTGCCTTGTCATAATTATTGATAAAATTACAGCTTCCACTTCACCTGCATAGCCGCTGTTACGACTTCAATTATAGATTGTGTTATTTCGAAAACCGACCTATTCCAAATCAGGACGATTGGAATACTGAGGTTCACATATTCCAGGATTCCGAATTCAAGATTCATCCGGGTATGATTCAATCTGGTTACGCGATCTACTCGGACACCTGCCGATTTTTTTTGGTTGCTGCTTCAATATTCTGCATATGGGTTATCAGGGTCAAGTAGCCACTTATAATTCGTATAATGGTTGTCAACCAACATAAGGACGCAAATCCATAAGCCAGGATTGGAAAATATACGGGGAAGATGCAGAACAGTACTAAAATGGTGATTGTTTCAGTACCTTCGGTCAATCCGCCCAAATAGTAAAGACTCTTTTGTGGATAGTGGATACTCTTGATATTATGTTTGGCGGCCATCACTGCAAACGCTAAAAAGCTGGAACCGGTTCCGACAAAAGAAAAAATCAAGGTTGCTGCGGCCAGGGCATTCCGGTCAGGATTGCTTAAAGCGAATCCCCAAATCACCGCTGAGTAGAAAATGAAATCCAGGGTAATGTCCAGAAATCCTCCGGCATCGGTAGGCTTTTGTCTCCTGGCAATGGTTCCGTCCAGCCCGTCCATAATACGGTTTATAACAATTAAGATCAAAGCCGGCCAATAAAGTCCAAACCATAGAGCGGGAACCACCATCATTCCGATAAAGAAACCGGAAATTGAAATCTGGTTTGCAGATATTCCAGTTTTGCCAATAAAATCTGCCATCTTTTGCAGAGTAGATTTTGTCCATTCCAATGTCCATTTATCTAACATGTTATTCCCTCTGATTAGCCAGGTTAATAATCTGCCCCGGAGGACAATCCCGATGATCATGGGAAACCAATAAAGCGGGGATATTAAGTTGTCTGATGGATTCAAAGACAAAGGAGCGGATCTGGTCTTTTAACTCCTGGTCTAACTTGGAAAAAGGCTCATCCAACAATAATGCCTGTGGTTCGGCTAACAGGCTTCTTAGAAGGCTCACTCTTGCTCTCTGTCCACCGGAAAGTGTTGCCGGGTCCCTCTTTTCAAAACCTGAAAGATCAGCTCCAGCCAGAGCTTCTCTGATTTTTTCCTTTTTCATTTTAGTGGACGTCTTGTGAGGGAGGGCAAAAGCCAGATTTTCCGCAACATTCATGTGGGGAAAAAGCAGATCATCCTGAAAAAGAATTCCTATCCGACGCTTCTCCATGGGAAGCATCAACACCGAACGATTATTTAAAAGCACTTCTCCTCTTATTGTAAATACCTTATCCAGATTGCCACAGATGGCTGATAATAATGTGGATTTTCCGCAACCACTGGGTCCCATCACACTGGCTATCTCTCCTGCTTTTATCTGAAGAGAAAGAGGGGGGAACAGTGAGCTGTTGTTGTTAATAATCTGGATTTTTTTTAACAATAACATGATTGTCCAATTCGGTCATACCTGCATGTTTTTTCTATGACGAAAAAGCATGCGAGGAATTAAAATAGAACCCAGAAAAACCAACAAAGGAGTTAATAACTGGCTGAGTGCATAAATCGCTGTTATACGTCTATCAGATCCGGTAGCCAAGTTGACGGCTTCAGTGGTGATAGTGTCAAATCGTCCCGCTCCAACAAAAAGCGTTGGTAAATATTGAGCCACACTGACCGCAAATCCAATTGCACCTGAGAATAAAATCGGTTGCATCAATATGGGAAGTTTAACTTTGAAAAAGGCCCGCCAGGGTGAACGGGACAGTGTAATCGCCACATCTGTTATGCGTTGATCAAAACTTCGATAAACCGGTCCCAGACTTAAAAAAATATAAGGTAATACAAACAGCAAGTGGGACCAAACCAGACTGGGCCAGAAGCCATCCAAATGAAACATGGCCAGCGCCACCTGAATTCCGAACAGAAATGCAATTTGTGGAATTAGCAGGGGGAGGTAGATTAACCAGAGTGCTTTTCCGATTCCATTATTAAAATCATTTTTTGACATTCGCACGTCGTTTTCAAGACAGCCGACCACAAGAATAATTGCCAAAAACGAGGCTATTGCACCTGTTGTTACCGTATTCCAGATAGGGTCGAGCATTTGCAGCAATCCTTTACTCCAGAATCGAAGGCTCCAGGTTTGCGGCAGAAAATCAGGAAAACGCCAACGCCAGGTAAAAGACCAGATGAATAAAGTTATGATTACCAATGAAGAGATGCTGACAATAGCCAGGATAATGAGATTCGACAAGGGAGCAGACAAAAAAAACATTGATCGTCGCCTTCCGTTAACCAGCCAGATTCGAGCAATCTTCCGTACACCGGCTTCCAAAAGATAAAACAGCAGGATACATCCCAATACCAGCAGCAATACAAGAGTAGCTCCGGCGGAACCAAGCAATCGGTAGGAAAGATCGGGATCATTGAACCACCTGAAAACCTGCACCGCTAAGGTAGGCGGTAAAGTCGGTCCTACGATCTGGGCAATATCCACCACAGATATGGAGTAAGCCAAGACAGCAAAAACAGACAAGCGGATTTTGGGAAACAGCTGCGGAAGAATAACTTTGATCCACAACTGCTTTGATTCGTACCCCAGGCTCTTCCCCACTGCCAGGGATCGGTTAACATCTAAACGACTTAACGCGCTCATAGACATCAAAACCAGAAATGGAACCTCTTTTAACACTAAAACGAACATCAAGCTGACACCATCAGCGTCATTCATAACATTCCAGTCGGGTGGAACGTCAAATCCGGTAATTCCTGGAGACAGAAGTCTCAATATCCAACCGCTGGGAGCTGCCAGAAAAAGGAATCCAATGGCAAATGCAGCATGGGGAATAGCCAGTAGAGGCGCTAACGCCTCGTTTAAAACCTTCCAAAATCCACTGCGAAAACTAACAGTGAAGAGAAAAAATGTGATCGCCAGGGCCATAAAAGTCGCCCCGATTCCAGATATCAGAGTCGCTTTCAAAGAGCTTCCAAATCCGTGATAAGAAAACAGCTGAATCCATGGATCAATGGTTAGCTCGTTAAATCCGATGGATGGCAAGTATCCAAACGCTTGAATCCATGTACTGACCAGCCCAATCACAATGGCAGATAAGAAACTGATGAGCGTGATCAGCGGAAACAAACCCAGCCTGCCTGTTTTTCTGCGACTCTTTACTGTATGTTCTTCCATTCCTATTTATGGTATCGGTGTAACCAGGCTTTTTCCAATGCTTCCACCCAGCTGGCATCCGGTTCCAGCAAAACCTTACCCAGTTCAGAAGGTTTGAGAGTCGCAACACCAAGCGGTAGTTCTGTAAACAGTTTTTTAAATTTCGAATCAAGCTTATTAACGGCTAGTATGGTTGGATCGCCCCAAATAGCAGGCTTTGCCTTCCGTAATTGAGCTTCCGGTGATAGCAGAAAATTTGCATATATCATTGCCCCCTCTTTGGCACCCGAATTAAAAGGGATAGCAACAAAATGGGTGTTTCCAGTCGTTCCTTCTTTGTGGACATAGGTTCTGACAGAATCCGGCAGTTCGCCATTAGCGATAGCATTGCTGGCATCATTGGGATTAAAGCTGAAGGAAATGAAAATCTCGCTATCATTCAACAATTGTTTCATTTCCGGTGCTCCACTGGTGAAAGTTTTACCTTTTCTCCACATTAACGGGTGCAGCTCGTCCAGAAATTTCCAAAGAGGCTTTGTTATTGATTCAAAATCCGCAGCTTCAACCGGTTTATATAAAGCGTTTTTATCCTTGGCAAGCTCCAACAAAACCTGTTTAATAAACGTAGTCCCGTAAAAACTGGGAGGTGCGGGATAGGTGACTCTTCCCGGGTTTTGTTTTGCAAATGCAAGGAACTGCATCATATTGGCAGGCTGCCAGTGTACTCGTGCCGTATCGACCATAAACACCAACTGTGCCATTCCCCAGGGCGCTTCCAGATTATCAACAGGCGTCGTAAAGTCATACAACACGGTTGGTTTGTTTTTAGTATCTACAAATCGATAGTTGGGAAGCTTCTGCGTAAAAGGTCCGAATAGAAGTTTGTTCTTCTTCATCGCCTTGAAATTCTCTCCATTAATCCACATCAGATCCACGCTTCCTGCTGTGTTTCGTTTTGCGGATTTCTCCGCCAAAATTCGGCTGATCACATCTCCAATGTCAGTAACTTTGACATGTTTTACCACTATTCCATATCGTTTTTTCACCTCGTCACCTGTCCAACGAATATAATCATTGATAACACTTGCCCCTCCCCATGCGTTGAAGTACACCGTCTGCCCTTTTGCCTTTTCAGTTATTGCAGTCCATTCGTCCGCAAATAGTACAACTGACTCCAACAACATCAGTGATAACACTATCATTTTAATCAATTTTCTCATTTTTCCCTCCAATTTTCTGGAAAAACCGTTAACGAAAATTTGCGATTATTAAAAACTTTCCAACAATAATAGTTTGTTTTGATTTAATATTATTTTTGGCAACATCACTTCAAATCCCAAATACTAACCTTGATTCCAAGATTGCTGTATCAGCGGATAGCCTTTGATACCTGCAATTGACAATGCGGCCAATGAAGCTCCCAGGTTACAAAAAAAACAAAGTTCCCGAAAAAAGTCCCAGGCGTTCGGTCATTTCACTGTCCATGTTTTATGAAGATTGATACCCAGATTTGGAATCAAATGTATTTTACTATTAAAT
>JBFFHJ010000074.1:0-37927 GCA_041556995.1 bacterium
AAGGCAGCGAAATCGTCTGCGGACTGACCCCGGATTTGCCATCTTCTTCGGCCAGCACCGGTAAGGCGTTGAGTATCAGGAACAAAACAGCAGCAATAAAAAAAAGGGATGAAACAGGTTTTGAACAAAAATTACGGTTACTGCTTTTCAGTTGACAGTTGACAGTCTTTTTTTCGAACACAGAAGACAGAATCCCGACCTGTTTCCTGGAAGGCTGTCCCGACCCTGTTTTTTCTTCTGTATTCTGCATGATGTTATTTTGTTTTAACTGGTTTGTTGTCTTCAAAACAGCATCATATTAAACTTATGCACTAAAAACAAGGCAGGAACCACATTTACTTATCGGAAGACTTATTGGGCAGTTATCGATGTATGGCAGTGATTGTATTTTCCGGTTCAGCTTACAGTTGAAGTGAAGGCCATTCAAATCGATTTCTTATTTTTCAATCGATAGAACACGATGTCATTCCAGATTTTGACAATATAAAATTGCTGGATTCAGATGTAAGTGATAAATCCAACTGAGCAAGTGTTTATCTCAACAGAACTCCATCGATCTATTGCAATCAAGTAATCTGGAATATAGTGTAACCCGTAACACTTTTGGGAGTTACACTTTCGTTGATGGTAACATGTTTTCAATATTAATATTATTAACTTTAGTTCCTCCTTGTTCGTCAAATTATTAATAATACATGATTTTTGGCCCTTTCGTTTAGCCCATTTTCGGTGGCATGATTCTTGAGAATTGCAAAGCACCTCAAAGAGTCGTTTGTCGTCCACTTGTAAAGCACCTCCAAGACTCTTTTATTGCAATATTTTATTTATCATATCAGTACCATTGCTCTTGTTTTAGATACACATTCTTTTGTGGACATTGGAGGTCGGTTTCGATCCGGAAAAAACAGGAAATTAACCGGGCACTTAATTATTTAGTTCAACGAATGAAATAATACAGGGAGGAGTAGCCATGAAATTAAGAAATTTTT
Source organism: bacterium (assembly GCA_041556995.1). Lineage (GTDB taxonomy): Bacteria > SAR324 > SAR324 > XYD2-FULL-50-16 > XYD2-FULL-50-16 > JAHJTV01. The sequence continues at coordinate 990 of JBFFHJ010000074.1, forward strand.
TCTTATGTTTATCGGGAATGATTATTTTTGCCATGTTTTTTTTCTCTGCCACGGCCGCTGAAACAATCAGAATTGCTTACATCGATCCACTTTCAGGAGCATTCGGTGATGTAGGAGATGCAGGGCACAAACATTTTAAGTTTATGGTAGATAAAATCAATGCTGAAGGCGGTTTCCTGGGCGGTAAACAACTGGAGGTTGTTCCCTTCGATAACAAAATCAGTGCCAAAGAAAGTCTGGTTCAACTGAAACACGCCATTGACCAGGGAATTCGATTTGTAACTCAGGGTAACGGTTCCAGTGTGGCGGGTGCATTAATTGAAGCCATCAAAAAGCACAACCAACGAAATCCAGGTAAGACCGTTCTGTTTTTAAACTATGCAGCGGTCACACCGGCTTTTACCGAAGAAAAGTGTGATTTCTGGCATTTCCGCTTTGATGCCCATGTGGACATGAAAATAGCTGCTATCGCCGATGCTATCAAGGTCGAAAGGAAGATTAAAAAAGTCTACTTGATTAATCAGGATTATGTATTTGGTCATTCGGTGAGTAAGGCCGCAAAAAAAATGTTGAAGCAAAAACGGAGTGATATCAAAATTGTTGGTGATACCTTTCATCCCATCGGAAAAGTTAAGGATTTTTCTCCTTACATAGCCAAAATTAAAAAATCTGGCGCTAATGCCGTTATTACCGGTAACTGGGGAACGGATATGACATTGCTGGGAAAAGCCTCCAAAGAGGCTGGCCTCAAGGTAAACTTTTACACTTTTTATGCTGGCGGTCTGGGCACTCCAACGGCACTGGGCAGTGCCATTAATGGTTTAAGGCAGGTAACGGAGTGGCATGATAATTTAGGTTTGGAAGAAAATAAACCAGAAGATACAAAATTCTATAATGAATTCAATGCAATATTCAGCGATGGTGGTAAATCACCTTTTTATTACAGCAGAATCAGAACCATGATGGAAATGCTGGTTAAAGCCTTTAATGAAGCCGGTAGTACTGATCCGAAGAAAGTCGCCTATGCGCTGGAAAATATGGAATATGATACTTATTATGGAAAAGTAATGATGCGGGCACAAGATCATCAATTGTTGCAACCGCTTTACATCTCCAGATTTACTAAAGTCGGCCAGAAGAATGTTAAATATGATAGAGAAAATACCGGTTATGGCCCGACTTCAGAAGCGAAAGTTGATGCTATGGACACAGCCATGCCATCTCCCTGTAAAATGAAACGTCCATAGCAGAATTAAAACGATTTTTCTCATAAAATCATCCGTCATTCTGAATGTACAAATGCCAATAGAAGAGAGATCAAACGACAGGGCGACTCTACGTTAGCATCATTAAATCAGGTTTTGTTTCCCTGTCATCCTTCTAAATGTCGCTTCAGGTTCTATTCAGAATGACAGGGGATAATTGGATTTTTGTTCAAACACTGATTAGCTTGACATTTAAAAGTTCTCGTCATCATGAAGAATCTGATTCGGCATCCAGGGAGAGATACCCGGAGCTAACAATAGATTCCGGATCAAACACGGGATGACGTTGTAAGCATTTAAAATAGACTTTAATTACAAATTAGTACATGAGAACTCTAAACAGTAGAGTAATTAGAAATTTATGGGAATAAATGTGAACTCTAAAACGTGAGTAAGGGATCGTTAAAAAATAATTTCACATAGCCTGCATGCAAACGTCCTAAAAACACTGGACATTTTTCATGCAGAATGTGAATTAATTTTTGAGCCGACCCTGAACGAACCATCAAGCATAACTTTTATCGGGATTAATCAATTCATGGAATTTTACATTGTTTCATTATTAAACAGCCTGGTGTTCGGTATGCTTTTATTTATGCTGTCCAGCGGGCTTACACTCATTTTCAGCATGATGGGTGTATTGAACTTTGCCCATTCCAGTTTTTACATGCTGGGGGCTTATTTCTCTTATCAAATAAGCACTATTATCGGTTTCTGGCCGGCTTTGGTGATAGCGCCATTATTGGTCGGGCTATTAGGAGCAGCGATTGAACGATACGGACTGAGAACTGTTCATATATACGGACATGTGGCCGAGCTGCTTTTCACCTTTGGCCTGGCTTTTGTCATTGAAGAGCTGGTTCTTTTAATCTGGGGACGAGTTGCTCTAAACTACAAAGTACCGAAATCGTTGGACTTTACTATTTTCAAGCTTTTTGAAAGCGATTTCCCCGCCTATCGTGTCTTCATGCTGGTGATTTCTATCTCCATGTTTCTGGTGCTTTTATATGTCCTGAAAAAAACCCGTATAGGAATCATCATTCAGGCTGCCCTGACTCATCCGGAAGGGGTCGGAATGCTGGGACATAATGTGCCCCGAATTTTTATGCTGGTATTTGGCGGAGGTTCTGCCCTGGCCGGATTGGCCGGTGTAATCGGTGGCAATTACATGATGACCAGCCCCACTATGGCCTTAATGTTGGGCCCCATTGTATTTGTAGTAATCGTGGTAGGAGGTATGGGATCGCTGACCGGTGCTTTGATTGCCTCATTGCTGATTGGGGCATTGCAGACCTTTGCTGTGGGGTACGATTACAGCCTGACGGACTTACTGGCCTTTTTTAATATCGAATTGGGGCCGGACCCATGGTTCAGGGATTTGTGGGGAATCAAAATTGAAAATACAGGTCCACTGCTACCCTATTTGTTGATGGTATTTATGTTGATATTTCGGCCAAAAGGCATTATGGGGGAACGTGAATCATGAAAACAGAGACTCTATACCATAAAGGCAGAGGTAAGCGGATGTTTAAAAAGTATGGTATTTGGCTAATGGCTTCGCTTTTATTGATTGTCTTGCCGCAGATTTTTAACTCTGGATTCTCCATTACCATGTTGTCGGAAATGGGAATCGCCATTATTTTTGCACTTTCCTATAACATGCTGCTGGGCCAGGGGGGAATGCTTTCTTTTGGACATGCCGTATTTTACGGTTTGGGTGGATTCATTGCAATACATGCAGTCAATATGGTTTCAGATGGAACGGTAGTGATTCCGCTGGAGTTGATCCCCCTGATTGGTGGCTTGGCCGGGCTTTTTTTTGGTGTAATATTCGGATATATTTCTACCAAAAAAGCGGGAACAACCTTTGCGTTGATTTCCCTGGGTATTGTTGAGCTGGTTTTTGCCTGTGTTCTATTGTTTCCAACATTTTTCGGTGGAGAAGAAGGCGTTTCCTGTGACCGCATGCTGGATTTTTCCCTCACTGGCGTTGGTTTCGGCAGTAGTATTGAGGTTTTTTATCTGATCGCTTTTTGGTTAATGGTCAGTACCATCCTTATGTTTATGCAAACCCTGACACCACTGGGCCGTATTGCCAATGCAGTTCGAGACAATCCGGAGCGGGCTTCTTTTGTCGGTTACAATATTCATCTGGTCCGATTCTTCCAGTTTTCCCTTTCCGGTTTTTTTGCTGGTATTGCAGGTGGACTGCTGGCCATCAATTACGAAATCGTTAACTCGGAAATGGTTGGAGCCATTGCATCCGGTCAGGTTTTATTGATGACCTATATAGGCGGTGTTGGACATTTTTTTGGCCCCATTTTGGGCGCAATTTTATTTACTTTTCTTCATTTAACGTTGGTCAACATTACACAAGCAGGACAACTCTACCTGGGTATACTTTTTATTGCTATTATTTTATGGGCGCCCAGTGGCATATCTGGAATCATCATGTTACATCAGCCGATATGGCGAGCCGGTTTGATAAAACGAATTTTGCCTCACTATGTGGCAGCCTTGGTAGCCGGGCTGGTAATGTTTTTTGGTGTGATGATCTTTGTTGAAATAAATTATCACCTTTCTCTCAGTATCGAACCGGATAATCCAATGAAACTGCTGGGGATTGTCTTTCAGGCAAACTCTTGGCCTCCCTGGATTCTATCAATTTTTCTTATGATTATCGGTTTTTTTATGTTGCGCCCCATCATCAGAAAAATCGGTCTTAAGTGGGATGAAATGACACAAGCGATGGAAAGGAGGTAAAACAAATGGCAGAAGAAATTGCATTAAAACTGGAAAATGTTCAAAAGAACTTTGGCGGCAGTGAAATCATCCGGGGAATTAATCTGGAAATCCGTAAAGGAGAGCGGCATGCCATTATCGGCCCTAACGGTGCCGGAAAATCGACCATGTTTAATCTCATCAGTGGATTTTATCGTTTATCCGATGGGTTCGTAGAGCTGAATCAGCAAAAAATATCCAATTTACAACCATTCCAGATTAATCGCCTGGGACTTAGTCGCAGTTTTCAGGTAACCAATCTGTTTGCCCGGATGAGCGTATTTGAAAATGTACGTTGCGCCCTGCTTTGGCCCATGGGATATAAATATGCGTTTTGGCGGTTAGTAGGACGACAAAAACAGTTAAATGAAAAAGCACATGCCATTATAGAAAAAATCAACATGACTTCCCGCAGTCAAACGCCAGCCGGTGTTCTTTCTTATGCCGAACAACGGGCATTAGAGATAGGTATTACCATGGCCGGAGGAGCGGATGTTATTCTGCTGGATGAACCGACAGCCGGTATGAGTCATAGTGAGACCGAACAGGCAGTAGAATTGATCAAGTCTATCAGTAAAGGAAAAACCCTGGTGATGGTTGAGCATGATATGAGCGTCGTATTCGATCTGGCCGATCGTATTTCTGTTCTTGTGTACGGCAAAATTATTGCAACCGGGACGCCGAATGAAATTCGAAAAAACCAGGCTGTCCAAGAAGCATACCTGGGAAAAGAAGAGGAGGGATAAATGCTTGAAGTTAACAATCTAAATGCTTATTATGGCAGAAGTCACATTCTCCAGGGAGTGGAGTTGGAGATTAAGGAAGGCGAAATCGTCAGTTTGCTGGGACGCAATGGCGTAGGCCGTTCTACAACTTGTAAAGCGATCATGGGGCTGGTTTCACCGCAAGGTTCTGTTAAATACCGAGGTGAAGAGTTGGCCGGCCTTCAGTCTCATACTATTGCACATAAAGGGATCGGTTATGTTCCAGAAGATCGCTGGATATTTCCCAACCTGACAGTGTTACAGAATTTGAAGCTGGGACAGAAGAACGTCAGGCATAACGGTCGTTGGTCGTTTGAGGATATGTATGAGTTATTTCCTATTCTTTACGAACGATCCAATTTGAGAGCGGGATTATTGTCTGGTGGTGAACAGCAGATGTTGACCATGTGCCGTACCTTAATGGGTGATCCAGATCTGATCATGATAGATGAACCTACCGAAGGATTGGCTCCCTCCAATGTCGAACTGGTGAAAAATCTGATCCAAGAGATAGCCCAGCGTAAGGTTTCCGTTCTGTTAGTGGAACAGAAGCTGACCATTGCTCTCAAAATTTCACACCGCCTCTATGTAATGGGGCACGGTAAAATCGTTTTTGAAGGCACAAAAAAAGAATTCCAAGAAAATGAGAATATCAAGAAAGAATGGCTGGAAGTATAACCAGAAATTTTAGAACAAGCGAAGGAGGTATTTTATGTTTGGTTTAATGCAGGAACGACCTTTATTGATTTCATCTCTTATCGAATTTGCAGCAAAAAATCACCGCGATGTGGAAATTGTATCCAGAACCGTTGAAGGTCCGATTCATCGATACAACTACCAGGATTGTGAAAACCGTTGCCGACAGCTGGCTAAAGTTTTGGAAAAATTGGGAGTAAAATCGGGAGATCGAATCGGAACATTGGCTTGGAACGGATATCGCCATATTGAACTCTATTTTGGTGTCTCCGCCATGGGAGCTATCTGTCATACGGTTAACCCTCGCCTGTTTCCCGAACAGATCGTATACATTGTCAATCACGCCGAAGACAATTACTTTTTCCTGGACCTGACATTTGTTCCCCTGGTTGAAGCTATTTACAGCAAACTGTCATCAGTTAAAAGTTTTGTTATTTTGACAGATAAGGCCCACATGCCCGATACGACTTTGCCCAATGTTCTCTGTTACGAAGAATTGATGGCCACAACCGACAGTGATTATGAATGGCCGGTTTTTGATGAAAACACTGCATCATCCCTTTGTTATACATCCGGTACAACGGGCAATCCAAAGGGAGTATTGTTCAGTCATCGTTCCACAATACTCCACAGCTATTGTGCTTGCACACCGGACGCCATAGGGATGTCGTGTAATGATACTATTTTACCGGTTGTACCGATGTTTCATGCCAATGCCTGGGGAATCCCCTATGCCGCCGCCATGTGTGGAGCAAAACTGGTCATGCCGGGAGCCCGTATGGATGGAGAAGCTATCTACGAATTGATGGAAAACGAACAGGTCAATCTCTCAGCAGGCGTTCCCACTGTCTGGATGATGTTGCTGGCATACGTTAAGGAGAATAACAAAAAGTTCACCAGTATGAAACGAACTGTCATTGGTGGTTCGGCTGTTCCACGTTCCATGATAGAAACATTCCGTAATAATTATGATGTGGATGTGTTGCATGCCTGGGGCATGACGGAAACCAGTCCCTTGGGGACCGCCTGTAACCTGAAACCAAAACATAAAAATCTTACCAATGATGAAAAAAATACCCTGAATCTTAAACAAGGGAGAGCCATTTACGGGGTGGAAATGAAAATTGTGGATGAAGAAGGTAAAGAACTGCCTTGGGATGGCAACACCTTTGGCAATTTACTGGTTAGAGGTCCCTGGATCACTTCTGGATATTTTAAGGGTGAAGGTGGTTCCAATGCTGTCTCGGAAGATGGTTGGTTCGATACCGGCGATGTATCCACCATCGATCCGGACGGGTTTATGCAGATCACGGATCGTTCCAAAGATGTTATTAAGTCGGGCGGGGAATGGATTTCATCCATTGACGTCGAGAATGAAGCCGTGGGTTGTCCAGGTATTGCCGAAGCAGCGGTTATCGCCGTACCTCATCCAAAATGGGATGAACGACCTTTGTTACTGGCAGTTAAGGAAAACAACGCAGAGGTCACAAGAGAACAGGTGATTGAACACCTCAAAAAATCTCTGGCCAAATGGCAATTGCCAGATGATGTTGTATTTGTTAATGATTTACCCCACACTGCCACCGGTAAACTGTTGAAAAACAAGCTGAGAGACCAGTACAAAGATTATAAACTGTCTACTGATCTTTCTTAACAACAAAACATAATTGCAGGATATTTTATAATTATGGTTGGTTCGAATATATAGTAACTGTCTTTGTAACTATTCAGCATAAAACAGCATGATCTGTTTGTCATTCGGTAGCCTTGGGCGACCTGAAGAATCTCAATGGAGCCCAGGCGACATCTGAAAATAACTGGAATAAAACTTATGGGAAACGATACTATATGAAAAATTCAGAGTACCGTCTGTAAAAAAGGACGGTATTCCATATGAAGCGGACGTTTTAAAAAGATAGATTTTAGCACTGCCAACAACATTTTTCAGCGCTTGATTATAAATCTGTATCGAGTTATGGTACACCTATCGAAGATTCTCAACTGTTTCCTTCCTTTAATCAACTATAAGAACAGTCCTTTCAATGCAAAGCTGAAAATGAAAATCTCTCAGTCCAAAATTCAGAAACATGATCCTCATGAAATGGAAGATCGTTTTTCCATACTTCAGCAGGAAAAAGAGACATTGCAGGATATCATGGATAAAGTCCAGGATGGATTTTGTGATGTTGATCTAAATGGGACAACAGAACGTTTTAATAATGCATTTTGCGAAATTATTGGTTTTCCGCCGGAGAAGACAAAAGGACTCAATTTTCGTGAATATACCGACAAAAGAACCGCATCTGTTGTTTACAAAAGATTTAATGAAGTTTATAAATCGCGCCTGCCGAAAAAAATGATTGAGTATAGGATAAAGCGAGAAGACGGTACAAACAGGTATGTAGAAGTATCCGCCGTCCTACGCTACGATTCAAAGCAAAAGCCAATCGGTTTTCGTTGTATTGCCAGGGATATAACTGCCAGAAGGCAAGCCGAAGAAGAGGCAGACCTTCATCGAAATCGGTTGGAAGCCATCTTTAGAAGTGTTCAGGATGCTATCATCACTGTTGAGCCTGACCAGAAAGTCATCGCAGCCAATGAGGCTATTCACAGTATTTGCGGTATTTTACCAAGAGATATTATCGGAAACATTTTCACAGATGAATCCAACTTATGCAAAAGAACCTGTCGGGAAGTGATGAAAGAAACATTGCAGAATAAAAATGCCATCAGAGAATATCAAATTAACTGTCATCACCGACTAAAGCGGCACCAAAGAGTAAGTCTTTCGACATCTCCTTTACGTGATCCGGAAGGACAATTCACAGGTGCCATTTTGGTAATTCGGGATATCACACGCTTGAGCGACCTGGAACGTGAATTGAAGGAGTGGCACCGCTTCCACAATATTGTCGGTAAAAGTTCAAAGATGCAGGAAGTCTTTAAATTAATTGAAGATTTGGCTGATTTTGAAACAACAGTTTTAATCATTGGAGAAAGCGGAACCGGAAAAGAATTGGTGGCCAGGGCTCTCCATTACACCGGGAATAGGGCCTTCAAACCTTTTATTTCCGTAAATTGTGCCGCTTTGTCCGAAAATTTACTGGAAAGTGAACTATTTGGTCATGTCAAAGGAGCATTCACCGGCGCCATTCGTGATTCCCAGGGCAGATTTCAAGCGGCTGATAGTGGGACGCTGTTACTGGATGAGATTGGTGATATATCTCCTCTACTTCAGCTGAAGCTGCTTCGGGTATTACAGGAAAAACAATTTGAGCGGGTTGGAGATACCAGACCAATAAAAGTTGATGTTCGGGTGATTGCCTGCACTAATCAGGATTTGAGAGCCAAAGTCGACCGTGGTGATTTTCGCAAAGATCTCTATTATCGCTTGAAAGTTGTGGAGATCAATCTGCCTCCTCTAAGAGAGAAGCTGGAAGATCTTCCCCTTCTGGTAGAATATTTTATTTCCCGTTTTGAAACTAAATTTAAACGAAAAATACCTGAATTCTCCGACCAGATTTGCACATATTTAATGAACTATCCCTGGCCCGGAAATGTTCGCGAGCTGGAACATTGTATTGAAAGGATTGCTATTTTGTGTCGCGGAGAAACCGTTTCTCCCGATCATCTTCCACCGGAGATTACTGAGAAAAATAACTTCGAATCTGTTAAAGTTGCCTCTACTCCTTCTTTTCTTGCTTCCGAGGAAGTTCTCCATGCTCTTGAAAAAGCCGGCTGGAATAAAGCTAAAGCAGCTCGGTTTTTAAGAATCAGCCGAAAAACATTATATAAAAAGATCAAAAAATTTAACCTCCTTGCAACTCAATCCACTGAATAAGTGTTACCGGTAACACAAGTGTATCATCTCACTAGTGTTACTGGTATCACATTTTGTGAAGCGCTTTTACTCTCTCCATTGGCTTACGTACGGTTAACCGGCCATAATCATTTGCATACAATTTTTCCAATCAAGCCATGTCACCGGCATAATTCTTGAGAGTAAATCAACCAGTTATTCAGTCGAAGGTCTGGCGTTTTTTTGATCCAGTCTATTCAATTCAGATTCTTCGGTTGTAAAGATATTCAATTAATCCAACTATAGGAGTTTTTTATGAAAAAACGAGAGGTCGTGTTTGTTGATGGGGCGAGGACTGCTTTTGGCAAGATGGGAGGATGCATCCGAGACATACATGCTTCAAAACTGGCAGGCATTGGATTGCGCGGATTGATACAAAAATCAAAGAACATGGAAAAAATCCATGTGGATTCAGTTTTTCTGGGAAGCGCATTGCATTGTTCTCAAGCATTGAATCCGGCTCGTTGGGCGGTTTTGGACGCAGGTCTTGGATATGAAACAGCGGCTTCTTATATCGAAATGCAGTGCGGATCGGCTATTGACGCAATCAATCATGCCGCCTGGTGTATTCTGGCTGACCAGGCTGATGTTATCATTGCCGGAGGAATGGAATCATACAGTCAGACACCGGCTATTTTTTCCACAGCGATCACACCATACCGCCTGATTCCACCCATGCCTATTACGCAAACACTTTCTCCACTTTTAGAGGAACAAATCAATATGGGGCAAACTGCTGAAAACCTGCAAATATTGTATAAAATACCTCGGGAAGCTTCAGATGAATTTGCTTATAAAAGCCAAATGCTGGCCACGGAAGCATGGGAAAAGGATTTATTTGCAGAAGAGATCGTACCAATTATTATACCAGCCACCCGTAAAACACCGGAGATTGTGTTTAAAAAAGATGAACACATCCGTTCCGATACCACACTGGAAGGTTTGGCGAAGCTCAAACCCGCTTTTGCTGAAAACGGAACAGTCACCGCAGGCAATGCTTCCGGCCGCAATGATGGAGCCGCATTTGTTCTGATGATGAGCTCGGACAAAGCAGACGAACTTGGTTTTGAACCAAAAGCCAGGTGGGTGGGTGGCGCGGATTACGGAGTTGATCCCAAAATAATGGGAATCGCCCCGTCTTATGCCATCGCCAAAGCGCTGAAAAAAGCCGATCTAAAATTGGCTGCCATGGATCATATGGAGTGTAATGAGGCGTTTGCGGTGCAGAATCTGGCAGTCATCAAAGAGCTGGAAAACCAAACCGGTGAAACGGTGAATAAACAAAAATGGAATCCCTTGGGAGGTGCCATTGCATATGGTCATCCAAACGGTGCATCAGGTGCTCGAATTTGCATTTTTACAATGCAGGGACTTATTCGCAATGGCGGGCGGTTTGGTTTTTTTAGTTCCTGTTGCGGTGGCGGCCTGGGGGTAGTAACCATCATCGAGAATTTGCAGAGATAACAAAAAAACAAATATGTGGTTGTGTAAGGTTCTCAACCAGGTTCATTTTGGTTACTTGCTATATTTTAATACTCTGAAATGTTTTATTAAATTAGCCTTAAAATAGCTTAAAAACTTGGAGAATCAGTTTATTCTAAAACGCATCCTTCATCAAAAGGGTACGCCGATGCGTTACTGTGTGAAAAAGATGAAATGCATCTCATTCCAACATGAGGCAGCTCAACTGTTATTAAAATTAACAATAGTACATAATATGTTATTCGCAGCAAAGACGGTAGCTATAAAGAAGTGGTGATGTTAGGTTGTATATTGGTGCTATTTTTTTTTCCAGTAAAATTCTATCATTTTAATGAGAAACAAAGAGAAGTTGTTTATTTAAGACAAAGGATTTCTCCTTTAATCAAGATAAGTCCTTTTTTGCTTGTATTTTTTTTGATCTAATTGGAAATGATATCAAAAGTTTTCCCCTTTATCGATTGGTTTAAGGATTATTCCTTTCGTGAGTTAAAACTGGATATTGTCGCCGGATTGACTGTTGCCCTGGTTTTAATTCCACAATCTATGGCATATGCACAATTAGCAGGATTACCTGCTTATTATGGATTATATGCCTCCTTTTTACCGCCCATGATTGCTTCTTTATTTGGTTCCAGCCGACAATTGGCAACCGGTCCGGTGGCAGTGGTTTCTTTGATGACTGCGGCATCTTTGGAACCTCTGGCTACAGCGGGGAGTAAAGAATTTATTGCATATGCTGTTTTATTGGCATTAGTGGTGGGAATATTTCAGTTTTTACTGGGCGTTTTGCGTCTCGGTCTTATTGTTGAACTCCTTTCTCATCCGGTAATCGGCGGTTTTACTGTGGCAGCGGCTATAATCATTGCGACCTCCCAGCTTTCCAAATTGTTTGGAGTATATGTTGATAAAACACCTCACAAGTATGAGGAGATTTATAACGTAATTCTAGCCGCAATAAAATATACACACTGGCCCACCCTGCTCATCGGTTTATTAGCGTTTATCATTCAAATTGGAATAAAAAAATATGATCCCCGAATTCCGAATGTGTTGGTGGCGGTAATCATCACTACCGCTTTGTCCTGGGGAATTGGTTTTGAGCATAATTATCAGGCTTCGATGTCAGCGATTGAAGTTCCGGTTATTCAGGAAAATATCAGGGATTTTAATAAAACAGTTGTTGAACTGAATAAACTTGGCAAAGAACGAGCGGCTGTTAACAAAAGAATAGAGGAGATAAAAAAAGAAACATCACATTCTCTAAAACTGCTGAAGCTAAAACATGAGATAGAAGTATTGAATTATAACATTGATAAAACAAAACATCAGGCACATATATATCGAAAAAAAATACGCGATTTCTTATTGCTCGCAATGAAAGATGATAAAGGAAAACTCAAGTTCAACCTGCCAAAACTATTGCCCGATAAAACAATAACTGACGGATATGAATGGCGAATTAAAGTCGGCAATACGTTGCTGAATGAAGACTCTTTGCTGATGACCGGCGGGGGAGCTGTTGTGAGTACAATTCCTGAAGGATTGCCTTCCATGACTATCCCAAAGATTAGTATTGCAACGTTTTTAAAACTTCTGCCCTATGCGATTGTGATTTCTCTGTTGGGTTTCATGGAAGCCATTGCTATTGCCAAAGCCATGGCAGCGAAAACCGGTCAGAAGATTGATACCAATCAGGAGTTAAGAGGGCAGGGACTGGCCAATATCATAGGGGCGATTGGGCAGAGTTATCCGGTGTCGGGTTCTTTCTCTCGCTCATCAGTCAACCTGCAAAACGGTGGCGTATCCGGTCTATCGAACGTCATAAGCGCCCTGATGGTAGTGCTGGTTCTATTCTTTTTCACTCCCCTGCTATATCATCTGCCTCAGTCCGTACTGGCATCCATTATCATGTTAGCCGTCTTCGGATTGATTAAATTCGAGCCTTTTATTCATGCTTGGAGAGTAAGTAAAACTGACGGCATTATCTCGGTCATCACATTTTTAGGAACCCTGTATTTTGCCCCTAATTTGGAAGAAGGTATCATGATTGGGGTGGTTCTGACTTTAATGGTTTTTTTATTTAAAAGCATGCGCCCAAAAGTGGCGACCTTGTCGTTGGGTAAAAACAAAATATTGAGAGATGCAAAGAAATTTGGACTTAAGGAGTGTAAATATATTTCTGTTGTCCGTTTTGATGGAAGATTATTTTTTACCAATGCCAACTATCTGGATGAGATGATAACAAGAATAAAATCTGAAAAACCATCTTTAAAACATATCCTGATAATTGGAGACGGTATCAATGATATCGATGCTTCTGGCGAAGAAATGTTGACCAATATTGTTGATAAGGCTCGCAATGAAAACTGTGGGTTATCTATTTGCGGCTTAAGAGAACATGTCAGGGAAACACTGGAAAGATCTCATCTTGTGGAGAAAATCGGAGAGGAAAATATCTATTTTAGAGTCGTCGATGCAATTAATAATATTTTCAGGCAAACTCATAATAATACTCATGAAGAAAAACAGACTTGTCCCTTGTTAACATATATCCCTGAAGAAACATAACATAAGGGAGGCCAATTCCTGATGAGGAGCTCAGGCCATATATTATCGAGTAATTGTCCAGTCAAGTTTTCGTAACTGTCAATGGAGTGTGTTATGTCGGTTATTACAATTTCAAGAGGTAGTTTTAGTCAAGGCAAACTGGTGGCAGAAAAGCTGGCTGAAAAATTGGGATATTCCTGTGTTTCACGGGAAATCCTTTTAAGTGCTGCTAAGTGTCTAAATATTCCAGAGACAAAACTTGCCAATGCTTTAAATGAAGCGCCTTCGTTTTTTGATCGTTTCTCGAAAGAAAAAGAATGTTTTATCAGAACCATTCGGGCGGCATTGTTGAATTATATAAAAAAGGACAATGTCGTTTACCACGGTGTTTTTGGGCAGTATTTTCTTAAAGATATCGACCATATACTAAAGATAAGAATCCAGGCCAACTTGGAAAACCGTGTTGCAACACTAATGAAACAGGAGAAAATGTCTGAGATCCAGGCCATTACTCATTTGAAAAAGATCGACGATGATCGAAAAAAATGGGGACGGTATCTTTATGGCTTTGAGCCCCAGCATCCAAATCTATACGATTTGGTGATACATGTCGATAGCTTGACAATTGATGATATTGTCGATGTGATTTGTCATACTGTCAGTCTTTCCAGTTTCCAGGCCACTGACGAGTCCAGAAAAAAACTAAATGATTTGGCGCTGTCGGCCGAAGTTCATGCCCTGTTGCTTGAGATCCCCGTCGTGAAGGTTACGTCAAAAAACGGAAATGTTCAAATCAATTTAGAGGCTCCTTTAAACCAAAAAGACCGACTAAATAATGAGATTAGAGATCTAACCAGAAAAACCGAGGGTATTAATGATATTGAACTGATTTTTAAATAAAACATATGATCGGGGATTGCATTATCCCGGCTTTCTGCCGGTTCATGTGGCTTAGGCTTTATTGACACTTACGCTTCCGGCCAACATAATTAATGAACAAAAGGGGCTATTCTCAATTAGATTTTCTGCAAAATAATGATTGATAAAACCAAAATCATAGAAACAGTTGTCGAAAGGCTGAAAAGTCTTCCCACCGGGCACTATCTTGACATCCGCACCTATAAGCGCAATCGTTCGGTGATTATTGTAAACAAACAAAATGCCGAACTGTTAATCATTCAAAACGGTTACGAATTTCAAAAGTACGAAATTAAAAAAGACAAACTGAAAAAACTCATCAAAACACTTCTAAAAAAAGAGTTTCCCCGAAGCCATAAAGTAAGACTATATACCATGGGCAAATTTGATGAGTCCCAGGCCCTGAATAATAAGAGGAAAATCATCTAGCATAAAATATAACATCCGTCGGAATTGAAACTGTCGGTTTTGAGTAATCCATATTTAATTATCAAGTTTTTAAGGTGTTTTCTCCAAACCAGTAATCTTTTGACATGAACACGATGATTTTTCCTTTTGCGTCCCTCCCTACTGATTCGGCAATGAACATCAGAAATGAGGTTTCATAACATATTTTGGGAACAATTCTCATCCCAGTGATTTTAAAAACAGAATGCCCTTCACTTGGTTCAATTGATCTTAAAAAAGCACCAAAAAAACCTTTTATAATTTACATTTTTAGGACCCGCATATTTTGGCTATTTAAAAAAGGAGGGTGTATGAAAACGATTTGAGAAAAATTAGTTCATAAGACGATGTAACTTACTAATTTTTGGAGTTATACAAATTTTGATAAGATCTGTTAGTGAGCAACTACTGACTACAACATCAATTTCCTATATTATGTAATCTTATATTTATCATCAGGATCATACTTCGGAAATCGAGTTAAACAAATAAAATCAGAAAGTATGAGAGTACCCAACTTCAGCTTTCAATAAATGCAGGGAACTACGGGAGCTAAAAAAAGGAAAATCAGCAAAGAATGATCCACTTACATATAAACCATATATGGAAAACTTAAAATAAGGATTTAATAAATAGTATTCAAATCTCGTTTTAAGCTCATCAGAATATTCGCAATTGGCTTTCAGGTTATTTATGTCTGCTTCAGAAGCATTACCTTGTTCTCTGATTTGGTCACTTAAATCTGAACATGATTCATTTTCAGAATCCTCCGTGGCATACATTGAACCGTTAATGTGATGAATGGCATATCCAAATATTGAAAAATCAAAGGTTGATTCTTTAATTTCCTCAAATGGTTGAATGAATACCACAGGTCTGAAAATAACAATGTGGCTTTCGATTTTAGTATCTAAATCAATTTCAACAGATGTTGCTGAACCGGAACCTAATAATTGCTTATTTCCCTCAGTACTAAAATAACCAACATTAAATTTAAGTCCAATTTGTCTATCTTGAGGTTTGAAAAAATATCCGGCGGTTAACCCCACACCACCACTCTTAATCAGAAACGAACCGTATCCGTTTGATCCATCATCTATCACGATATTTCCAGAGGTTCGATTTAATCCAATATCGATGAAAGGCGATTTGATGATACCATTTTCTGCTATTGCAGGATGTGCTATTAAAAGAAGACAAATAATATGGAATAAAGACTTAATGAACTTCATGGGCTGTTATGTTGAATCGTTATCTTTAAAATCTGAACAGGATTCAAGCAGTTTGATCTATTCTGGCCAAAATGACAAACAACGCTGATTCCCAATCAACTAACAAATTGACTTGCGTTTGGAGCTGTTGTTGAAAGTAATTGAATTAATTTTTTCATAGTACCAATCAGCGTTTGCTTCACTAACTATCAAACCAAATACAAACAAAGTTAGAAAGTCCATATTCTCACATTTTTGCTCCTGTCAAAACCTAAAAAGGGCTATATTGTAGTTATGCTTATAAAAAAACTGTACATACCTGAAGCAACAATGAATTAATAATAGCGATTATTGCTGCTGGATTATAATCTATTAATCTCCCATTTTAATAGGTTCCAGTCTCTATTGAGAATAGTGTTTGCTTTGCCACCCATGCCACAACCGTCCAGGTTTCTTTTCTAAAAATTTTAATATATTGATTTATTCTGTTTGAAGCTGCGCATGGGCCGCAGCTAAGCGGGCGACAGGGACTCGGAAAGGGGAGCAGGAAACGTAATCTAGTCCCAGTTTATGGCAAAGTATGATGGAGTTGGCATCGCCGCCATGCTCGCCGCAAATCCCGATCTCCAAAGAAGGATTGACCTCTTTGCCTTTTTCAACGGCAATCCTCATTAATTCTCCAACGCCAGATTCATCAATAGTTGCAAAGGGATCTTCCTTCAGAATACCTTTTTCCATGTACTCGATTAAAAAACCGGCTTCTGCATCATCACGTGAAATTCCATAAGTCGTTTGGGTTAAATCATTGGTGCCAAAAGAAAAAAATGATGCATATTGCGCAATTTGATCTGCTGTTAAAGCCGCTCGAGGTACTTCGATCATTGTGCCGAATTTGTACTCCAAATCGATATTTTGTTCTTGCATGACTTTATGGGCTTCCTGCTCCAGAGCTTTACGTTGAATTTTAAGTTCATTAACATGGGTTGTCAGCGGGATCATCACTTCAGGCTTTACCAATATCCCCTCTTTATGAACCATACAAGCTGCTTCGAATATCGCTCTTACTTGCATGGTCGTAATTTCCGGAATATGAATTCCCAATCGAACTCCCCTCAGACCTAGCATGGGATTAGATTCATGCAGTTTTTCCACCCGTTTTAAAACAAATTCCTTTTCCCTGATTTTTTCCAGAATCTGATCGATTTTTTTGAGAGTTGCCGCATGCTGCAACCTAATTTTTAAATCGGTTAACTCTTGAATTAATGCAGTATGGCTGGGTAAAAACTCATGTAACGGCGGATCAAGTAATCGAATAATGACCGGCAATCCATTCATCACGCGGAAAAGTTCTGCAAAATCATTGCGTTGAAATGGTAGCAGTACATTTAGAGCTTCATTTCGTTCGATGGGAAGATCTGTCATGATCAATTTATGTACAAATGGAAGTCTGTTGGTTTCAAAAAACATATGTTCAGAGCGACATAACCCGATGCCTTCGGCACCATATTCCAGTGCTCGTCTGGCATCTTCAGGGTAGTCTGCATTGGTCCTGATTTTAAGACTTCGTATTTCATCAGCCCAGGACAGGAGTTTTTTCAACCAAGGATCTTTTATGTCAGGAACTTTGGCCGAAAGTTTTCCCAAAAATACCTCACCGGACGTACCGTCAATGGAGATTTCCTCACCTTCGATAATTTCTATCCCATTTACTTTGAGTTGCCTTTTGTTAAGGTCGATTTGCAGGGCTGTTACCCCGACAACAGCCGGCTTTCCAAATTGCCTTGCAACCAGGGCGGCATGGCTGGTTCGCCCCCCCCGGCTGGTTAGTATCCCTTTGGAAGCCAACATTCCATGAACATCATCCGGTTTCGTTTCCGCCCTGACCATAATGACATCCTTGCCTTCACCCGCCCAGGATTCTGCCAGATCTGCATCCATAGCCATCACCCCATATGCCGCGCCCGGAGACGCGTTTATACCCGAGGCCAAAAGGTTACCCGCTTCTTGAGCTGCAATTTTTGTTTCTCTATCAAATTGGGGATGCAGGAAAAAATCTATTTGTGCCGGGGATACTCTTAAAACGGCCTCTTTCTGTGTGATAAGCTCTTCTTCAACCATTTCCACCGCAATTCTCACCGCTGCTTGGGCTGTTCTTTTACCATTCCGGGTTTGCAGCATCCATAATTTTCCTTTTTCGATCGTGAATTCAATGTCCTGCATTTCCCTGTAATGTTTCTCCAAAATTTCCGCAATACTGGAGAG
Organism: bacterium; assembly: GCA_041556995.1. Classification (GTDB taxonomy): domain Bacteria; phylum SAR324; class SAR324; order XYD2-FULL-50-16; family XYD2-FULL-50-16; genus JAHJTV01. The sequence continues at coordinate 19,222 of JBFFHJ010000074.1, forward strand.
TTCTTCATAAGCTTTCGGCATTTCTGTTTTTAATTCGGAAATATCATTAGTGACACGGATGCCGGCCACAACATCTTCTCCCTGGGCATTTACCAGGTAATCGCCTTCCATGAATTTTTCACCGGAAGAACCACTACGAGTCATGGCTACGCCGGTAGCACTATCATTTCCCATATTTCCGAATACCATGGCCATGATATTAACAGCGGTCCCTAAATCATCGGGAATACCGGCTGCCCTTCGATAGTCAATGGCGCGTTTACCGTTCCAGCTTTTAAAAACTGCTTCAGTTGCCAGGTCCAGTTGCTCGTAAGGATCTTCCGGAAAATCGTGACCGGCCTGTCTTCTAAAAATCCATTTAAATTGCCTGGTAACCTTTTTCCAATGCTCGGTTTTCAGCTGTGCATCACTGTCGACACCGGCTTCATTTCTTGTTTCCGAAATAACGTCTTCGAACATTTCATCGGGCATACCCATGACAACACTACCAAACATTTGAATTAATCTTCGATAGGCATCGTAAACAAAACAATCGTCATTGGTTTTTTTTATTAACCCTTTGGCGGTTTTTTCATTTAAGCCGATATTGAGAACCGTGTCCATCATACCCGGCATGGAGAGTTTTGCTCCCGATCTACAGGAAACCAGTAAAGGGTTTTCCTTACTACCGAACACCTTGCCAGTTTTTTGCTCAATGCTTTTAACCGATGCAAGTACCTGATCCCACATGTGATCCGGGTATGTTTTATCGTTTGCAAGATAAGAGTTACAGGCTTCTGTTATTACGCAAAAGCCGTGTGGAACGGGTATCCCAATTCTGGTCATTTCAACCAGGTTGGCTCCTTTTCCTCCCAACAGTGCACGAATACTATTCATGTCATCGCCAACGAATTTGATTATTTCATTAATTTCATCAAACAGATAAACCCATTTTTTTGTCATGGTTATCTCCATATTGAGGATTGAATTTATACTTTCTGATTCAATGTTTTAACTCTTAATCTTAAGTTGAAAATGCTTATTGAAAAAACGTAACGATTTGAGTGTTTATTTTATTACCGTTTGTAACTATCTTTCTCCCCATAATCGCCCATATAACATCAATATCTACAGTCATTTATCTAAAATACATCATCAAATGGCTTTGTGCCAATGTTTTTCCAAACAAATAGCAGGGCAATTGGTTCAAAAAAAAAATCAATTTCCATCGGGTCGGTTATAAACCTGCACCTTCACTTTCAGGAGGAAACGCCTGAGCATAACTAAAAATAAAAAAAAACAACTGAAGGGGATTCCTCCATAGTGCTTTATTTTAATCCACCGAATGACGAGGTGCTTGACTTCCAGTCGCCAATAAGACTTCAAATTTCCTTGTTGATCCGTTTTCTACCTGGTTTTTATTCCTGGTTGATATTTTTCTCTCGTATATTTCGAATCATATATTCTGCCAGGCAATCACAGTTTCTGGTTTTACTACTGTCAAAGAGTCAATCCATTTTGCAGGCACCCGTCTTAATGCTACAGGAATGAATGCAAGATCAGTCAGTTTGGATCTGATACGCCTTTCATGATATTTTGTCAGCTGTTGTCTTAATGCCAGGTTTTCTGACAACAAATCGTCTTTTGATTTAAACAGTTTTCAGGAAGATTGAAAAAAACGGATCAGGATTTGATACATTATTGATTTGCTCCGTGACAATTTTTATGTTTTGAGCAGGAGATGTATATGCTTTTTCAAAAAAACAACGGAGACTTGTGACGAATAACCGATTGTAATTATGGGATGATGTAATTATGAGGAGGTACAGGAGAGATCTTTTACAGATGGACCAGTTTTAAAGATTTTTTCCTTTAGTCGAGATGGCATGGATAAAGAAAATGCTTATTGAGCATGGCCGAAGTTAGAGTTGGCTAAAAAATCATTCATATTCTGTTTACAAAATGTCCATTGTTTTTTGAGACTTTTGTCAACAGAATATGTGACGCGGTTTTTAACGATCCCTTAGGACCAGGCACGATGATTAGCGACCAAGGTAATTCATCAGCCAGATCATGGCTGGTCTGGGCTGTCCGAAGCGTATGAGCCCCGTATTGTCAAGCCATGTCTGACCATAAATGTAACCCCACAATGTGATACCGGCTACTTGTGAATGTTCGTAAAAGAAGGGAAACTGTTCCGCCATAACGTTACGTTGTTGATTATCGTCTGCGAGATTGATATCGTACTCAGAGATATAGATCGGTAACCCAATTCCTGCGACCTGATTAAAATTGGATTGCAGTTCAGAGAATGATTGATTCTCCAGACCATGAGCCTGTGCACCAACCGCATCGAGCAACCCCTGCGCTTTTATTTTGTTGGCAATGGAAACAAAATTACTCGTATCCCATCGAAGCACGTTGTAATCGTTAAGAATCAGGGTCGCATTGGGACAGTACTGACGAGCTTTTTCAAAGGACCAGATAACCCAGTCATGTCCACTGGATCCGGCACCACCAAGTGCATCTTTCCAAGGAGGGCTTGCATGGTCAGGTTCGTTTACCACATCAATCAATTCCGTATCCGGATATCTCTCACAATACAAGCGAATCCATTCTTCAACCTCTTCTCTCTGTTCACTCTGTGAAAGACTGTCCATCCAGCGTGGATACTGTTTACCCCAAATAAAAGTGTGATGCTTGAATTTCATGCCGTTCTGTCTGGCAAAGTTGTAGGCAGCATCAACGCCCGACCAGTTCATGTTATCCCGACTTGACTCCACACTTCCCCATTTACCTTCGTTTTCACAGGTGATCTGGTTCCAGTAGTTGGCAAAGTCATAAGGAACACTGCCTGAGTGGGTAATATTACCAACAAATCTGGTGTCCGTATCACCACCGCCGCAGATACTGCCTGTCACTACAGGTGTTTCAGCCGTTCCACTGGAAGTGCCTTGGAAGCCAAATGAAATTGACTGCCCGGATTGAATATTGCCATTCCAATCGGTGTTCTTTCCTGTGTAAGGGTTGTTACCCGATATCTCAACATTCCAAGAACTGATAATGCGATTATCGCCACTATACTGCCAGCTCACTTCCCAGTTATTTACTGCCTCACCCGTATCGTTTGTAATAGTGATGGATGCAACGAAACCGGAATTCCACTGGTTGCTGACCTCATACGTACAACTTGCAGATACATTTTGAGCAAAAGCTGCGAATAATATACTCATGAAAATGATAACACCCACACATTTTTCCGCTTTGCAAATAGCATTACCGAATATTCTTGATTTACTCATGGTTCCATCCTTTACTTATGAGTTGAATAAATGTCACTGACGCAACACTCATTATAATTAGAAGTAAAAATAATTCAATTAGATAGAGTCTAATCAAATGAGATAATAGGTAATCGTTTTTCTTGAGTCAAGTCATTTTCCTCATTTTTAGAAGGTTTTGTTTTAAAGCGGAGATTTTGTTTTCTTTGAAGAGGGTTGAAATCAGAAAAAATTAATCAACGTGGTAACATACACAATTTTATTCGGAATATCCGATAGAACAGGTGGGCCTTTCGCGAATTAAATAACCTGAAAGCCTTGCTCCTCTTACCATATTCGAGTAATAGCCGTGTAAGGTGTTTTCTGGAACGATTTTCTGGGGATATATTAGGGGGATCGATAACGGCGATGAGCTCTTTGGCTGAAATCCTGATTTTTAAGATCCCTCAATGTATTAAAAGGTTTTATTTTACCTTTTTGTTACCAATAGTAATTTATCAAAATTTTTTTCTTTTAATGCCTATCAAAAAAAGAAAGATTAAAAAAAGTACAATACAAATGACAACCCAGGACGAACCTGAAGAAACGGTTTCGGTTTTTTCTACCTTTTCTTCAACCATTTCAAATCCTTCTACTTTATTTCCCGTGGTTTTTGCTTTTACATTTTCTTCTATCTGTATTTTTTCGACCGTTTTAGCAAGAGATGCTCTCATTTTTTTGTAGTCTTTTATCAATTCTTCCTGGTTTTTACCGGTTGCCTTTGCCAGAATCATTTTAAACTGATCCAGTTGTTTGGAGGATAGCAGTCCGTATAATGAAAGTACGTTGGTCACATATTGCTGAAACATGGGATTATTGCATGTGTGTTCACAACAGGCGACTCCTTTTTCAATGACGTTTTTTGCGTAGGTCACGGCAAGGTTTTTTTTCATTTTTTCAGGGGCTTCCCAGTATTTTTTTCTGTCTGCTTCCAGCATTCTGGCGGATATGGACTGGAGAGCCCAGGGATTATTTTTGTCAAAAAACTCCTTTAAATTTTTTTTATATTTGTCTTGAATATACACGTCATGAATCTGTTCCCAGTAGGTTTTATCCACGGCATAGGGGGTGGTGACCTGGAAACCCCAGAGGTTTTCAACAAATTCATCCATCAATTTTGCTCCGGAATAGCCTTCTTTTTTCATACCTTCTATCCATTCAGGATTCAGATACCGGGTCCGCAACGCCATACCGATTGTTTTTTCAAGGTCATTTATTTTGACTTCTTTTTTATTTCTCAGGTTTGCCACAATTGCATCGGGATATTCATCGGACTGGCTTTTAACGGCCATGGTCAATCCGCCTAAAAAAGCAAACATGTCATCATTATCCAGCATATTATACACGTTTGAAGACCGGGTATGCATGGTCATTTTTACATTTTTCAGATTTTCTTTATACGCATTTTTAAGGGGTTTTCCCCATATATCTTTGCCGTATGCGTATGAATAATGATGAATAAACACATCGGTTATTTCTGTTTCGTTTTCCCATACACCACTGTTGGGTATCAGATCCTGAAGGGCGTGGGAATATGCGCCCGGCATGGGAGCAAAGATTCTGGCCCGGCTGATGTTTTCCGCGTCTTCTTTTGTGTATCCTTTTTTAAGAAGTGCCTCCTTGATTTTTAAATTATTTTTTGCAATAAAATTCTCCACATCTGTTACAGCACCGGCCTTTTTAAAAGCGTCATCCATGAGGTCAATTATTTTTGCATAGCTGTCCCGGAACAGACCGGAGGATTGCACCAGCACATCGATTCTCGGTCGCTTTAATATGGATTTGGGGATGATCTTCACTCCTGTGACAAGATTTTTTTTGTTCCACACCGGTGTGACACCGATAAGATTTAAGACAGCCCCCACACTGGCACCTTCATTTCTCTGCAACTCGGTGCTCCATAAAATAATTCCCAATTTATCCGGGTATTTCTGATGTTCTTTATAATATTTTTGTATCATTTCATCAGCCATCTTTTTTCCGATTTTATATGCTTCCTTTGACGGAACCTTATCGATATTAAACCCGAAAAAATTTCGTCCGGTAGGAACTGCATTTGGATTTCTGACCGGGTCATTCCCCTCACCAAATTCAACATATCCGCCTTCAAGGGCTTTGGTTAATGAATCCAGTTCATTCTGTCCGCTGGCTTTTATCTGGTTTTTTATCTTTTCTTTTTTCAGGGTGTCGTCCGAATCATGTATGGCTTCTGTCAGATCCGAAAGCGGCTGTCCTTTGGGCGATATACCGAAAGTATGCATCCCGTAAGGGACCAGTTGTTCCTGGATTTCAAGGATGTAATGTTCCACTTTTTCAATGGCTTCGTCGTTGAGTTCCTTAAGTTCGAGATCCTTGTTCAATCCCAGTTTAACGATAAGATTCTGAACGGTTTTCATTTTTTCTTCGGCAAGGGCACCATCCATTATTTTTGAGTTATGATATGCATCTATAAACGCAGTCAGTTTCCGGTATTCCATATATGAACCGCTTTTTTTAAGGGCCGGGATCAAATGATCGATGATCACCCCTCTTCCCCTGCGCTTGGCCTGGATGCCTTCACCGATGTTATCAACAATGTATGGGTAAATATTCGGGATGTCCTGTATCAGAATATCAGGGGGACAGTTCAGTGAAAGTCCAATTTGTTTGCCGGGAAGCCATTCATGGGTGCCGTGTTTTCCGAGGCTGATGATTCCATCTGCTTTAAATTCTTTTTTCAGCCACATGTAAAATGCAATATACTGGTGATGGGGATAAATTTTCGGGTCGTGATACAGTTTTTCCGGATCTTCGCCAAATCCACGGGAAGGCTGGGGCATCAGGATAACATTTCCCAGGTTAATGCGCGGAAGAATGATCTCACTGTTTTTTATCATAATATCTGATTTTTCAGGTTCTCCCCATTGCTTTATAACTTCATCCTGAAACAGTCCGGGAAGTTTTCTGAACCATTTTTTATAGGTTGAAACCGGTATACGGATCACACTACCGTGTGCGATTTCCTTTTCCAGTTCACCCGGTGCCCAGGACCCTACATTGCGACCTCCCAAAAGAATTAGTTTTTTGACATCATCTTCTGACAGTTTGTTTCCATTGATAGAATAATTTTTTTTCTTCAGGGTGTTTAGTATGTTTGAAATTGACCGGAAACAGTTCATATAAGACCCACCAATATTCTGTTTTCCAGGGGGATGGTTCCAGTAAAGCAGGGCAATTTTTTTATCTCTGTTTTTCTTTTGTTTCAGATTATGCCATGCTTTGATTCTTTTTATCATAAAATCAATGTTTTCCGGCATGGGAACCGTATCAAATACCGGTTCTTTTAATCCCGGAATGAGTGTTTTTATTTTACCTCCTGCCATGGAGGGTTCAATGGCTCCGCTTTGTTCGGGGACGCAGATTTGCCACGCCACTCTTACAGGTGAGATTCCCTGATCAGATTTTTCCCACTGGTCGATAGTAATCGAATGTGCTGTCAGGGGTATAAAAACAGGCGCGTTTATTTTTTTTAAAATTTCTTTGGTTTTTTCCGGATACCCTTTCAGAAAGCGAAATCCGAACCCTATAATGGAGTGAATGCGTGAAATTCCATTTTTATCCATAAAAAACGTTTCCATGCATTCATGGTAGGGAGGCCTTCCAAAAACAGGCAACACATTGATCCCCTGATTTTCAAGGGATGTTATGATGTGTGCTTCAATTTTACCTTTTTTTTTGATCACTGATGTGCTGAATGTATGAACTCCCGTCCATAAGTGATTGGGCTTGTACTTTTTTGTTTTTTTGTACCAGCTTAAATAATCATCAAAATGACTAAAAAGAATTTCTGACTCAGGATGAAAAATTCCTGATTTAGGAAGTATAAACGGAGGTGCATATGAGATATTCTCTCCGGCTTTTGAAAGAGTAAGAGAGATCAGACTTTTTATATTTTCAACTGTTCCCGGGGTATAATATTTTTCCGTAACCGGATCAACTAGAATTCCTTTTCGTTTAAGATTATTAGCCAGAAATGAACATCTCAGACTGTAGACCTTCATCTGTTTGTTTTTTAATGTATTTGCAAGGATTTCATCCACTTCCCTTTTCATAAAATCACCAATAATGATATCTGCCTGGTTGAGGATGGTCTTATCAACGATGTTTTTTCGAATGTCAAAATCAGTAATAATAAAAAAGGAATATTTTTTTGAAATGTTTTTAATTTTTTTTAATTCGTTGATAGCCTGTGAAATCGGGATGCTATCGGTGGCACCGATTAAAAATACGATTTTTTTCTTTTCACTTCCGGCAGAAGCATAAGATAAATGGATCAATATCATTATACATAGTATCAGTACTTTTTTTGTCATTGTTTGTTCTCTTATTCTTCGGGTATATAAATGACACGTCCGTCTTTCAACCGGTATGCAGTTCCAAGTTTTAATCCTTCATTACCACTGATTTTTCGATTCGTTACTTTTTTAACTTTTATCTCTTTCCCTTTTTTTGTTATTATTTTCATTGTGTTTTTTGAATTTTTAATGAGTGTTATTTCACTTTTCGGATCAAAAAAATCAAGTATTTGCAAGGTACTTAAAAGAGAAAGTAAAAGTGCCACAATAAAAACCAGAGCCACATCAAAAAGATTAGCCACTCCGTCCAGTGGCTCGCCTTTTTTCGTTTTTCCGGACCGGCCCGAATATTTTTTTTTAAGATATTTCATTTGCCTACCTGTTTTATTTTTTAAAAAGGAATTCATAGAATAAAATCATATGAATTGACTGAGTGAGCATTGGCGACCCTATCCCTATCCCCTCTACACTCTTGTTTTTTACTACCCTGTAGCAGGCAATTTTATTTTTTCAACGACAAAGCCGGGTTTATCCTCCCTGTCTTTCACCATGACATCGGTTAACAGGTTGATGATTCTCATATCTTCTGTAAACCATCGTTCTTTTATAACTGCAAAAAAATGGGCACAGGTTCCCAGTGCAATTCCCACGACTGTGCTGGTAAACGCCAGGATCAGACTGGATGAAAGCTGTGCCATGTTCCCTGCGGACAATCCGGCGAGTCCGGTTCCCATAGGAATCAGTGTTCCCATGAGTCCAAGGGCCGGGCCGATTTTTACAATCAGTTGTATTTTGTCTACTTCCGAGAATAATGATGTCTCCGTTCTCTGATTCAATTCTTCTACACGTTCATCAATTAATGGAGATTTATTCAGAATAATATTTCCCAGATCCTCGGAATAACCGGCAATGTGTAACGGAAGCATTTTTTTAATATTTTTGGGGATGGTTTTATTTTGTCGTATGTATTCCAGGGAATCTATTAAAAATGGAAAAGATTTGTTCTTTTTTCGTTTAACGAATTCAGTGAAAAAACCACCGGCATAAATGATCATCCATATGCTTAAACAGATTAATAATATGATGACAGGATATAGTAGTGCCGTGGAAATGGTATAAAGTATGGTTTGAAATATTGGAAAAATATTCAATGGTCAACTCCTTTTTATTTTTTTTAAACATCCAACTGATGCGAGTCCGATCACAATCGTGAGAAATATGAATGTGTTTTTCCCGTCTGTCATATTTATCGGGTTATTTGATAGTGCCATGGCATATGTTGCTTTTATTTCCTGATAAATCGGTGCAATCAGAATTGTTAAAAAGAAATAAACTGCCACAGCACACATGATCAGTCCAAGAAAAGAGTTTCTATCCTCAATTTTTTTTCTAAATGGAAACATTGCCAGAACGGTAATAGTGGTGATTCCAGAAAAAACAGCAAATAACAGCAAGGTAATAAAAAAAAGAGATGTTTCAAATAGTGATCCTGTCAGTGATAGATTAAGGAAAATAACCGTTGCACATACCGGACACGGAAAAACAAGAAAAATCACCGCCTTTGTTTTACTGCTGTCTGAATGAAATACTCTTTTTTTTATTAAAAGAGAGATTCCCCATGCAAAAAGCCCCAGTGCTACCAGAATATGAAGAATCATTCCGTATTTCATTGTTTTTATGATAATGTCAAGATATGCTTCAAGGTTAAAATTTAAAATGATTAAATAAAAAATAATAAATAATAAAAAGTATATCAAAAAGATACTGGCTATAAACAGTATTCTTTTAAATACCTTTTTTTCATTATCAAAAATATTAGTACATATCCCGAGTCCGGTTTTTATTGCGAATACTGAAAATGCTATGATAATTCCAGCTGTCCATAGTTGTTTTAGCATTTTTATTTTCCTAAAAAATGAAAAATATATAATTTGATATTTTTATAATCACATACTTAAGTAAATAGCGATTATAATTAAGGAAGAAATATCAATATATTATTGACTTGTCTGAGCAATTTAACAATTAGTTTTGGCTATTGATCATTAATATTTCTTCTTTCATATACCACTACTGGTTTATATTTCTAGAACTTAAGGGTGACACCTGATTCCAGATATAATCCGTCCTGGACGAAATAATTGCTGATGGAATTTCCGTTAGCATCTTCTTTACCGGCCGAATTATATTCATGATTAACCTCTTCATCAAAAATATTTTTTCCCTGTATCCAGAATTTCCATTCGTCCAGTTTATATGAGGCCATTATATTCACAGTGGTATGGGAAGAATGCTTAAATTTATTCAGGTAATCAACATAATATGGACCTACCGTTAAAATATCGAGGGATATTTTTGAATTCTTAACCGGGAACGTATCCACACCTACGGTAAATGTATAATTCGGAATATCCTTGATATACTTTCCATCCAGGTCATTTACTCCATAATCATTGTTATCATCATATGCCTTGACGTCACCATCCGTCCATTTTGCTTCCAGATAACTCCCTGCAAAACGATATCCCACATATTTATTTATTTCTCCGTCTACTTCCAGTTCAATTCCGCTTGTTTCGGAAGTTCCTACATTGTCCATTCCTTCCGAGTCCCCGACATCATCATATCTTACTGCAATTTTATCATCACAAATTGCTTTGAAAACTGATAGGGCCATATTAAAAAAGTCGGCAAACCTGTGTTTATAGCCGAGTTCATAAGTGACGGTGGATTCGGGTTCAATTATTTCATCTCTTTTTGAATAGGCAGAGTAGTAATAATACGGAGTGGGTAGCCAGTAGCCTTTTTCGACCAATAGGTAAATATTGGATTTTTTATTAAAATGATATGACGGTGCCAGGGACCAACTGAGCATTTTTTCATTCCGATCAAACTCGTCATCGGTCTGATCTGAATATACGATATCAGTTGTATCATATCTTATGCCCAGTTTCAGGCCGATTTTTTCAATAAACGTAAAGTCATTATCCCAGAAAATTCCATAACCGATCTCTTCAATATCAACATTTTTTGCATGTCTTGAATCTGCCCGGTCATCGTCAACATCATATGGAAAGGTTGTCCTGGTTTGAAAATCAGTGGTTTCATATCTGATTCCGATTGTTGGCGTATAGGAAACTTTACTGAAATCAAAATGATAACCTCCTGACATATTAAAATTGTAGAGACTCTGTTCTTCTTCTTCAATATCTGCACGTTCCAGTCTGGTTTTTGAGGAACTGGAATCTTTACTATAATACTTATCCCAGTCCCAGTGAAATATATTATCAAATGAAGAATAGCTGAGATCGGAATTGATAAAGTATTTTTCATTTTTATGTGTAAAATTCAGTCCCGTTGTAAGCGTTTTTTTTTCCTTTTCATCATGCCAGACCAACTTCCCGCTTTCCATAAAATGTTTCTCTCTTCTGTCATTTTCAATCTGGTCTTTATATTTCTTCATTCCCCTGGCGGTTTCGGTCTGATAAAAAGTGCTGCTGAACCTGAAACCCAATCGAGTATCTTCAGAAAAATTGTATCCTGCCTTCAACATTCCAGACATTTTTTTACTTTTTTCATCTTCATAACCATCACTTTCCGAGTTTGAGAAATTTAAAAGATAGTCTGTTTTTTTATTTTTTCCTAAAATACTTCCGGTTTCATTATGTGTATTCCAGGAACCATATGAAAGCGAAATATTCCCTTGGGCTCCTTTATCCTTTTCCCCTTTTTTAGTAATAATATTAATCACGCCACGTGTGGAACCGGGTCCGAAAGTGATTCCAGATGATTTTAAAACCTCAATTCTTTCAATTTGTGAAACCGGAATAAAATCAAGCTGATCATATCTATAAATACCTGATTTTTGTGGAACACCGTCAATTAATATGACAGGCCCCCCGGCCATGATACTTTTGGTTCCCCTGATGGACACAGAGGGGCGACTGGCTGACGTATCAAGAACACCCGGAACTCTTTTAAGCGCTTCAATTGCATCTTTTGCCCCCATCTCCTCAAGCTCTTTACCGGTGATAATGGATACACTTGCCGGAGTATCCAGCGCTTTTGTTTTACTGGTGGATGTGATGACAATTTCTTCAAGTTTATAAATTTTATTTTCGGTTATTTCTTCATTTTTCTCGGTAATCTCTTCTCCCAAAACTATGTTAATAGGAAATAGTGAAATAAACATTAATGAAAAGCTGATTTTAAAAAATAATCTTAAACAAATTCTGAAATTCAACGCAATTCTCCTTTATTTATAATATAAATATAAATTCATTATAAATTGTTTCATTAAAATGAGTTCGATTGAACAAAAAGCAATCCCTCTTGTCTTATTTGGGTGATAACCGTAATGACGTGTCATCTGGAACGATTTTTTGGGGAGATATGTTGGGAAATAGCGAAGATAAACTTCTGCTGAATACACCATTTTTATCAATAATAGGTGATTTTGCCGGCATCAAAGACATTTCTCATGATGCACTGAACTACCAACTCTCTTCCTTTTTCATCTTTTTCAGATATGCGCAAACCATTATCAACACAAAAAAATCTTAATATTTCCAGCTTAGTAGTTTTAAAATGATTCAATCATTGATTTTGCCTTCCTTTTTCAGCATTTTGAACACTTTAGCACGAAAGAAATCTTCCAATGGTTTTGGTTCTGTATCTCTCATTATTAAAAACAATCCATTATCATCGGAAAATCCATCGAAAGCGATAGTATGAAACTGAACTGTTACATTATTTTTTAAGAAAATTATTTTGACTTTAAAAACGCATTTTCCTATCATAGAAAGATGTTTGTAATGTTGAATGCATAGTATTCTGATAATACAAATGATCTACAGCAATGTGATTCTTAATTTTGACAGTTGAAAGCTCTTGTTTCCCTGTCAAGCCGGAGACATGCTTTTATGGTCCGGTATCCGGGGAATATATATCGGATACAATTATGGATACAGTTTGCAGGCTCGGAATGAAATTATAGCGGTTTTGTTTATATTCCTTAATTTCTGCTGAATGGATAAGAACTCTGAACGTTAGAGTTCTAAATCCAGATCCATAAAAAAGTCAGGGTGAAAAAATGGGTAAATTAAAAAACTACGTTACTCAAAATATAGTTCTTCTGCGCACCCATCATGTTTTTGGAAGAATGGCTAATTCTGACACTTTGATGGAGAGCAAAGATGTTTCAAATCTTCATGCTTCCATTCGCTGGGATGGTTCAAGATGGCAAATATTCGATTATAGCAAAAACGGAACCTGGATTGACGGAAATCGCATTGTTCCTCAGAAAACCATCCCATTGGAAAAAGGAAGTCTGATCCAATTTGGCGGTGACCAACAATCAGCATGGCAAATACTTGATTTGGAAAAGCCCTGTCCGTTATTAGTACCCTTGAAAGGAAATGAACCTGAAATCAAGTTGAAACCGTTCAATGCATTACCGAATGATAAGAATCATGAAATATCCATCTACCTTTCCAGTAGTGAAAGATGGATGAAGGAAAATGAAGAGGAAGAAATACCCCTGAATGATGGTGATCTGGTCTATTTTGACAAAAAAACATGGAGGTTTTTTAATTCGCCTCCATTAATTACAACACAATCAAAAATAGGAATAAATCTTGTTGAACGTAATAATTCTTCTTTTTTCTTTCAAGTAAGTCTCGATGAAGAGCATGTTTCTTTAAAGTTGGAGCAACCGGATGGAGTTTTGGAACTTGGGGAAAGAGTTCATCATTACCTCTTACTGACACTGGCACGACAAAGATTGAAGGATGCAAAAGAAGGATTTGATTTAACCAGTCAGGGATGGATAGATCTTCGTCAGCTGACTAAAATACTGAGCCTTGATTATTCTTATTTGAACAATCAAGTATTTCGAGCACGAAAACAAATAACCGGGATGCTTCAAAATAGAATACCGTACCCTTCCAACATCATTGAGCGTAGGCCGGGGGAACTTCGTTTTGGATTTCCCTGGTTCAAGATTTTCCGTGGTTCAACACTAGAAGGAGAGTTAAATTTATGATTAATTAATTAAATCATTCCATTACAGTCATCTGACTTCAAAAGAAATTTTGCGGGTAACAAAATGGAATCAAACAAAAATAACCAGATAAAGGTAGATGGTTATGAGATCTTTGAATGCTTAGGCCAGGGAGGATTTGGAACGGTATATCGCGCCAGACAACAGACCACTGGACAAGCTGTTGCATTGAAGCTGCTGGATATCAACAAAAATAAGAACGAACAAGTTCAAAAACGCCAAAGAGATCGCTTTGAGCGAGAAGCGCTGTTCTGTGCCAAACTCCAACACCCACATATTGTCAATCTTTTGGATAAAGGATGGACTCATGATCAAACGCCCTGCGCTATTTTTGAATTTATACCCGGCCAGACCCTGAAAGACTTGCTTTTGTCCAAGGGGGCTTTATCTGCGGTAGAAACCGGAGAATTGATGGGGCAGGTGTTAGATGCTTTATCTTATTCCCATAAGTCAGGTATCATTCATCGAGATTTAAACCCCTATAATATCATAGTAACAACAACCGATACATGTTCCCATGTCAAAGTATTGGATTTTGGGATTGCCACTTTCACTCAGGAAGTAAGACAACCCGACTACAAAACATTAACCATGGCGCAGGAAACGATGGGAACCCCTTCCTATTGTGCACCGGAACAGCTACGTGGTGAGCCACCAACCGTTAAATCAGATCTCTATTCCTGGGGATTGATTTTTCTCGAATGCCTGACCGGACACCCCATTATGCAGGGATTGACACAAGCTGAAATCATGCATCAGCAGTTGAGTGCTCTGGACATTCCACTACCACAAGCGATTATCGGACATCCACTGGCAAATCTGTTATCCCGGGTATTACGAAAACAACCGAAAGAACGGGCAGAAAGTGCCGCACACCTATATAAGGATCTAAAAAAACTTAATCTCAATAATCTGGTGGGTCACCTGACTCAAACCATCGTCAAACCAAGCCAGAAGTCATCTTTAACATCAGGCATGAAGATGGCTCCTCTAAAATCCGGTTTTTTAGGCGAACGTCGTTACATTACAGTGTTTTGTTGCAGTCTAAACTGTATATACACCAACGAAACCGCTCTTGACATTGAAGATGTTGAAACCTTACAGAATGAACAATTGGATCTGTGTACCGATATTGGAAACAGATATGGAGGTCACTTTATTGGAGATTTTGGTGGAAGTGTCTTGTTCTATTTCGGTTATCCCTGTGCTAGCGACAATGACTCCCGACGAGCAGGCAAAGCAGCACTTGAACTAATGGAACAGGTCAATCGAAAAAATGTATCATTACTGGAAGAACAACAACTTCAACTGGAACTACGGATAGGGATTCATACCGGAATGGTTCAGGTGAAACAGGATATTCCAAAGGGAATAACGCCAAATATCGCTATTAAACTGGAACAACTTGCCAAGCCAAATACTGTTTTGGTTAGTGAGTCATCCTGTCGTTTGTTGGAACCGTATATGGAATTTGAACGTTCCGAATCACATCTTATTGGCGGAAGTAGTAAGCCTTTACCCACTTTCACTTTAATTGGAGAACGTCAGGCAGAAGCGTTTATGTTGGAAAACAAAGATCGGCCATTGGTTGGACGAAAGTCTGAATTAGATCATCTAAAACAATTATGGAATAAAACCAAGGAGAAACAAAGCTACGCAGTGCTGTTAAAAGGAGAAGCCGGCATTGGCAAATCTCGATTAATCCATGAGATGCGACATATTATTATGAAAGAGGGATTTGTCATCCAGGAGAGTTGTTGTTTACCTGAGCAACAAAACAACGCACTTTATCCTATTTTGGAGATACTGAAACATGTTCTGCACATTAATGATATGAACAACCCGACTGTAGTTGTTAAACAGCTTCAATCCATATTGCAAAACCGTGATTGTCAAATAGACGGGGCAATACCGATTCTCTGTTCCTGGTTGGCACTGTCTCTGCCGGAAGATTTTGTACCTGTTCAATATGCCCCTGAGCAACAAAAACAAATCCTGTTTGAAGTTATTAAAAAATTGATGATTGAAACTGGAGAAAGCCGTCCATTTATTCTGATAATGGAAGATCTACACTGGATTGATCCTACCAGCATGGAGTTGCTGAATAACATTGTAGAAAATAAGGAAACGAATGTTTTTTTTCTTCTGCTCACAGCCAGACCGGAATTTCCTTCCCTGGAAAATGAGTATGACACTATTGAGCTTCAGCGCCTTTCAGTTACTGATACACAATTAATGATACAGGCAATATTGGGAGAAAAACGAGTTGATGAGAAGATATTAAAACATTTGGCTGATCGTACAGGTGGTGTACCTCTTTTTATCGAGGAACTTGTCCCCATGGTAATCGAAACGGAAGATCTGGTGGAAAAAAACGGAATCTATCATTTAAACAGAAAATTTAATTCAACGGCTATTCCCATCACTTTGCAAAGTCTACTTAGCAGCAAGCTGGATAGAATGGGACCCGCCAAAGAAACTGCCCAGATCGCCGCAATAATCGGTAGGGAATTTGATTATAAACTACTTGTTCAATCATCTCAGAAAGATGAGAATCTGGTTCAGTTCGATCTTGAACAAATGCTGATTAACGGTTTGATCTATAATGAAAATCCGGATCAGAAAAGGAGCTATATTTTCCGTCACGCATTAATTTGTGATGTTGCCTGCGATAGTATGCTGAATCAGGACAGGTCAAAAGTCCATGGCAGAATTGCTGAGATACTGGAAACCCGATTATCGGATAAAACAGAATCGAATCCGAGAGTAGTAGCAGACCACTTTGCCAGTGCCGGTGTTTTTGAGAAAGCTGTCAATTATGGCATTCAAGCAGCCAAAATCGCTTTGGCGCGATTTCTCAATGAAGAAACAATCGCCCACAGTAACAAGGTTCTTGAGTGGATTGGTAAAATTCCAACGGAAAAACAATCGGAATTGGAATTGGAAATTAACGGCATTCTGACACAAGCTTTGATGAACACACGTGGTTGGGCAGATGTCAGAGTGAAAAGAATAGTGGATCGATCTCAGCAGTTGCTAAAAAAAATGAAAAAAAATAATGAATATGGCTTCCCTTTCTTGTGGTCTTTAGGTCTTTACCACTACGTCGCCGCCAATCATCAAAACCTGTGCTCTATTACGGATGAATTGATACACATCGCAGAACAATCAGGAGATCAGGGATTAATCGTTGCAGCAAACAACTTCCTTGGAACGCGATATTATATCGGTGGTCAATATCAAGAATCTAAAACAGCCTTTGAACGATCACTGAAACTTTACCTGCCGAAGGAACATAAGGATCATGGGGCAATTTTTAGTTTTGATACACGCTCCTGGTCAGCGGCAACCTTGGCATTGGTTTACTGGTTTATGGGACTTTCAGAAAGAAGTATCATGGATTACGGGGAACTTGCCATTTCGTGGAGTCGGGAACTCAATCATGTTCCTTCTCTTGTAATTTCCTTGCTCTACCGTGCGCTTGCCCACCAATATTCGGGTGATAAAGAGGCTGTTTTGGAGGTGACCCGTGAACTGCTGACCATAACTTCAAAATATGGACTGCCCGCTTTTGAAGGGTGTGGTAAGGTTGTTCAATACTGGGCGACAGGAGAGGTTGAAAAATCAGATAAAGTCCTTGATTTTCTGATTCAAAGTGAATGCAAGGTTGGATTGACTTATTATGGTTCTCTGGCAGCAGATATTGAATTCCAAAATGGTTTCCCGGAAAAGGCAGTCCATAGAATCGATTCCTGCTTATCTCTGGCAAAGGAGATGGTTGAGCTATATTATGTACCGGAGCTTCTTTACAAGCGATCTCGGATGTTGCTTTCAAAATATTGCGAGGGAAACGACAATATTAGAACTTCATTGGAAAAGGCTGCTGATTTGAGTCGTCAACAGGGAATGCTCAGGACAGAAGTCAAGGTTATTTCAGTTTTGTTAAGGTTGTTTAAAGATGAGAATAAAGTAAGGGAAAAACGTCTTTCAGAAATTCTCACTTTGCGCCCAAATTTATCCGAAATTCAGTCAACAGGATAGATTTATCCTATTGATGTTTTAACTAATTCTCAGGAGAAATTCCCGGTTTGATCATATAGTTCCATTTTTCAAGCTCTTCTGCCTTGGTGAATTCAAGTTTACCCATTTCTTTGTCTTTATCCATTTGGTATAGTTCCCCTTATTTAATTAAAAAATAAGGAAAATTATTCCAAATTTAAATTTAATTAATCAATTCCTGTTATGCCCGGCCAGCGACTCGTTTTTGTTTTGGTATATTTATAATTTAATATGTAATGTTAATTATACGCCGATCCTTAATATTCACATTTTAGTGTTTTTTAAGCCAGTTGGCTTGATCTAAACATCTGAAGAAACAGCTTAAACTTTACTCTTATTTTGCGATTCATTCATTATAATAGTAAGTTGGCAGTAATATGCAAATCCGTATTCGTTTCAGCCAAGGGTTCCGGCGTTTTCGGCCCTGCTCTCTTCAAGCATCGACTCGGGGTCAAGCTGAAGTGCCCGGCTGAGGAATTCGGTTACCGTACCGTCGATTTGATTTTTTATCGTCTCCAGCAATTCATGATCCAATAGATTCCGAAATCGATCCAGAACCTTCAACCTTTTTTCCGCGTCGATGCTTCAGGGTGTCATCGAATATAAAAGCCGTATCCGGTTGGTTTTCGATATCGTTTTTGTCGTAGACCTTTTTGGCAAGCGACATCCTGAGTCTTCTCCAGGGAAGGTCCTGGCGTTTCTGGAAGTCGTACAACACGCGGCTTCCACCTTTGATGAAGACGGAGATCAGTTTGCCGCAGAAGTTGGATATTGACCTGACTCCCAACAGTGGCCAGATTATAAGTGCAAACATGACTTGGAGAAGACCGTCTCCCTTTTGGTTGCGAAATTTCGAAAGCTTCAGTATTTTTGTGAAACCGAGTTGATCCATGGCTTGTTGCAGCAAATTGTCCGTCAGGTTGCAGGGTTGGCTTAAGTATGTCGTAACTGGA
>JBFFHJ010000075.1:0-37746 GCA_041556995.1 bacterium
CATGTTATATTGCGCGGTAATGGAGGTCAGGCGGTCTTCTTTGATCCGACAGACTATGCTGCCTTCGAAAAGTTGATCGTAGAAGGTGTTGAACGGTATGAACATAAAATTCACGGCTATTGCTGGATGCCTAATCACGTTCATTTGGTGATTGAAGTTGGAGAAATCCCTTTATCAAAAATTATTCACAATCTTTCTTTTCGCTATACAAGGTGGATTAACAAGAAAGTAAATCGCTCCGGGCATCTCTTTCAGGGGAGGTTTAAAGCAATTCTAATTGATACCGATGTTTATTTGCTGGAATTGATTCGGTATATTCACTTGAATCCCATTCGTTCTAACCTTGCAAAAACTCCAGCTGACTATCAATGGAGTGGACATCAGGCTTATTTGGGGAAGAAAAAGTGTGAATGGCTAACTACCGATTGGGTATTGCGGCGATTTAGCAAGCAGCGAAGCAAGGCAAGAATGGAGTATGGGCAATTTGTATCAGAATGCATTGATCAAGAGTATCGAGAAGAATTTCACATAGGAAACAAGGGAGGGATCGCACTAGGGGATGATGATTTTATTGTCAACCTGCCGGAAAACAAAAAAAAGTTCATATTTGATACAAAACCGGCTTTGGAACTATCTGAGATTAGCAAGCGGGTTAGCAGTTATTACCAGGTTTCAGAATCCCAAATAAAAACTATCCAACGATCACGTTTTGCATCAAGATTACGGAGTTATGTTACATTGATATTTACAGAACAGTCAGGCAGTATCAGCCAGGTAGCAGAGTACTATGGTAAGGATTTATCTACCTTGAGTCGACAACTCACAAACCTAAAGCAGAAAATGCTGATTGATAAAAAACTCAAACAAGAATTTGATAACCTGACAACTTTTGTTAACGCAATAACGCAAGCCTGACCCCAAACTTTTGTTAACGCAATAACGCAAGCCTGACCCCAAATTTCGGGTTGCTTTTTTTTCTGATTACTAATAAATTCAAATTCATATAGTTAAGATAAAAATGTTAATTTCTGATTTTACTGAAGTTTTGGTCGAAAGGAGAAACCGATGAAACTAGTAACTTATTCAGAAAAAGCGGGTATTGAAAAAGTAGGTGCTCTTCAGGATGATTTAAACACGATTGTCGACTTATCAGAGAATTTTCCCAATATGTTGTCATTAATAGACATGGGAACGGACGGTCTGGAATTGGCGAAAGAAACGTTCAATGCCACAGAAAAGACTACTGAACTGTCCAAAGTCACCCTGAAATCTCCTCTTCCTGAACCCAGGCAGATTCGTGACTGTATGCTTTTTGAAAAACATCTGCAACAGGCTGCCAATCAATATGCCAAAAGGGAATTCGGTTTTGTTGGAAAAGTGCTAATCGCCTTGGGCGCAACTAGAATTCCAAAAGTCTGGTATGAACAGCCAATCTATTATAAAGCCAACCGATTTTCAGTGATAGGTCACGGAGAAGATGTCATTTGGCCCAAGTACAGCGAATTAATGGACTTTGAATGCGAGATCGGAATTGTTATCGGCAAAAAAGGAAAAGATATCCTCAAGAGTGAAGCAGATGACTATATTTTCGGGTATACGATTTTTAATGACATGAGCGCCCGTGACGCACAGTTTAGAGAAATGAAAGGCCGACTGGGACCGGCAAAAGGCAAGGATTTTGACACTGGAAACATCATTGGCCCTTGGCTAGTTACTAAAGATGAAATAAATGATCCCTATAATCTGAACATGATAACCCGTGTCAATAATGAGGAATGGGGAAGGGGCAACAGCAGTGATATGCACCATAAATTCAGTGATTTGATTGTTCATGTATCCAGTTCTGAAACCCTATATCCCGGTGAATTTCTTGGTTCGGGAACTGTTGGTAACGGATGCGGACTGGAACTCAATCGTTTTCTCAGTCCAGGTGATGTCATTGAAATGGAAATTGATCAATTGGGAATTTTGAGAAATCGAATTGTAAAATACTGATTTGTTTTAGCAATATAACAAATCAACCGAATCTCAGGATCTGCTCAATAACATGGTAGGAAAACAAACCGCCATCGATCTTCCTAAATTCGGAAACATCTGTTTCTTTGATATCTAATTCGTCTTTAACAGGCCATCGAAGCTATTTCGTTAACCTGTGGTTTCCCGGCGTTCGTACAATTGTCTTATTAAAGATTGTTATTGTTTGCATTTTTGGGTAAAAAACATAAAGTATCATTTTTTAAAGTTTGATCGGCAATAACAATCTGAATGCCCTTTCCTCTGTCTGTCACTTCAAGCAGTGGTATTGCACCAGAGTTATGTTGTTCACTGGGTGACATTACTTTTAAAACCGCCTCTTTTTTTTCTATCAAGTCCGCTGCAATGGTTAAGGAAAAATCATTGGAAAATGCAATATTCTGGCAGTCGGATACTGCCATCTGAATTGTCTCTTTGTCGGAGTTTGCAGGAACCCGATAGACCTTATCAGGGTCCAGATGTATGGCTGCTTTGCTGGCAATCAATTCGTTTAATGCATCATTTCGAGTGACTGCCAATAATCTGCCGAAACCATCTTCCATGGCATCTTCGTAAATATCACTATCCAATAAATCGGTACAAATAGTTTCCAAACCCAAATGAGATGCTAAACGACATTTGGTCACATCGGTTTCCATAAATGATACAGGCACATATTTTCCGACAAATTCGGCCACAGCCGAACTAAACGGATTGATCCCCACAATCAACATGCCGGATTGTGAAACCGGGATCAAAACACCCAACAATCGTGCTAATGGTCGACATAATACAGTGGCCATCACACCGGAAAAAAACACAACGGCAAAAGTCAGATTAAGCATAATTGACATTTCCAATTCATACCCGCTAATCAAAATAGATGCATAGGCCGCCGTGGCCACGGCAATTATCCCCCTGGGTCCAATGATGCCAACAAAAACACGTTCAGGAACGGGAATCGATGTTCTTGCCAAGGCTATAAACACCGACAACGGACGTACAATGGCCCCTAAAATGAAGGCCACCAACAACATCATTGGCCACAAGTGAACCAGGGGCGTGGGATCAATAAAAGCAGACAGCAAAACAAACATGGAGCTAATAAAAAGGCTGGAAACCTGCTCTTTAAAATGACGTATCTCTTGTAGAAACATTTCGCCGGTATTAGAAAGATAAAATCCGGCAACAGCCACTGCAAGCGGACCTGATGAATGGAAAAAGCCGTTGGCAAGTGAAAATATAGCGATGGCACTTGCCACACTAACAATACCAAAAAGAGTACGATCCCTTAAAGTTGAAATCCACCGTAATACTCGTACCAGTACATACCCACTAACAGCACCGACAATGATGCCACCCATGATACGAAAAATGAACGTCAGGCCCACATCTAAAAACGAGTCCTGAAAATTCAGGTCCACCATTTCAAGTGCAACAGCACTCAACAAAACACCTATCACATCTCCCCAAATTGATTCCCAATTCAACAGAATCTCAAGTCTCCTGGGAAGATATACGCTTTTCAGAATTGAACCGACAACTGTGGGTCCGGTTACAACAATCAAGGCACCAAAAAAAACAGCAAGCTTCCACTGTATACCCAGTAAAATGTGGGCCAGTAACATAGCTCCTATTCCGGTGAGGGGAAGCGTGATGAACAAAATCCGTCGAATGGCTTTGGACTCTGACTTAAAGCTGTGCGATGAAAGCGATAAACCGCCCTCAAACAGGATAATGGCAACCAGTATTTCCAACAAAACATGAAGGCCATTGCCCAAAGAATCGGGATCAATAAAACCCAATCCGATTTTGCCCACCGATATACCGCCTACCAGGTAAAAAAGAATGGCTGGAATTTTCAGCCACCTGGACAGAATATACGAAGACACACCTATTGCCAAAGCAACGGTAATAGATTGTAGTGCGATAAATTCCATGATAGTTCTTCCTTCAAATTTTGTTTAATCTTAATAGGAAAAAGAACGGAAAAATCTAAACAATGGAAAACTCAACATGATGTATAGAGAAAACTAAAATCCGGTAATACCGATTTTAGAAAGCTCGGTTTCGGCAATTTCCGCCCAACCTTTATTGGCAAGGGGATTAGCCGGGCTGGGGTGAAGAATCCTGCCGATAGTTACATCCAAGCCATCAAGTGCCGATTCCGCTCTCTGTTCCGCAAATTTTCCAACACCCACAACATAGCGAGGTTGAAAATATCGTACGGTTTGTTCCAACGTTCGGTCACAAATTT
This sequence comes from bacterium, assembly GCA_041556995.1. Classification (GTDB taxonomy): domain Bacteria; phylum SAR324; class SAR324; order XYD2-FULL-50-16; family XYD2-FULL-50-16; genus JAHJTV01. The sequence goes on from JBFFHJ010000075.1 coordinate 4,271, forward strand.
CAAAAAGCTGCTCCTTTTCAGCTTTTGGCAGTTTATCCGGCGTCCTATTTCTTCCGCTTTCCTCCATGAATACCAATGGACAATAGTTGATGATAAAAAAACGTTCAAAAAAAAGTTCTGTTGTTTTGAATCGCTCTTTTGCCCAACCCCATAATCGTCGTCCACTCACTTCACTTTTGTTACAAGCAAATCCTTCGATTTGACGTTTTGGATGCATCTTTTCGGGTTGCCCCACAGGCATATTGATTCCCAACCAATCTTTAACCAAAGAAACTTCCCCAAAAGGAACCCCGGTTTGCACCATGCCCCAAGGGCCGGGATTCATCCCCAGCATGAGCACCTCTTTGGGTACAGAGCCAAAGAGATCAAAATAAGCGTCATGGCTGTTGCGCGCATATTCCAGAGGATTGTAAACAAAACTAACCGGAGACTTAAATCGTAGTTTTTTAAGATCCCGAATCATCTGGTCAAGGATCTGTTTCATATTCATAAATAGTGTAAATAGAATTATAAACAGTAAGTATGCGATACTAAAAACTCCAGTTTGATAATTTCCTTTGAAAATGTCCACCTCAAATGCTTGAGTTCGATAATTCAAGCTTATTTGTTATTTTTTTCCAGTGTCTTCTGCATTTTGAGTTCTGTACATTATTCCAGTTTTAAGGTGATTACATCTGGAACAATGATCGACTGATTAGTCAACATAGTTTTTTCCAACAACCATATCATGATTATCAGGAAAAGCATTTATAAAGTCATGAGGCTCAACTGCCTGTGTCACTTTTTCAACTATTGCTGAGTTATACACCTTTTTTCCCACAGACGATGTTATCATAAATTTAACTACCAAAAATAAATGGGAATTGCATGAGTTCCATGATAGAAGTTCTCAAATCATTTAGCTGGATATTACTCAGATCAACCCCATCAAATTCAATTGATCTCTCAATGGGGTCACAAAAGTTAGTTTTAAATCGGTTGTTTATTTAGCACCTCCTTTGTCTCCATCTCTACTTCAAGAGCCACCTTTTTCTCCACCACCAATGGAACATTTACATTCCATTTAATCCTGGAAGTCCAACATGAAACACCTCCACATAAGTTAGCAGTAGTGAACAAAGGATTTCGTCCAGTCCGAAAGCAAGCCTCATAGTATTACTACTCATTTTAAAGTTTTTCCATTAAATTTAAAAATTCTTGTAATCCATTTTGTTTTATTTTACCATTTAAGATGATCACTATGGTTAAGCTTAATGGTAATATAAGAAAACCTACTTTGGAAACGCTAAAACTCGTACTCAAATCAATCGAATATTGATCGAGTCAAACTATTTCCATGTTATTAAACTATAAACTAATACCTAAGTGATCGATTGTTAATGTAGATATTTTAAAATATGGCAAAATGATATGTCCAACTGAGATATAGTTTTTAACGGAGCATTTTATGAAACATGTCTGTTTTCTATTTTTTTCGATTGTTATGGTTTTCACCGACGCTCATTCAGGAACCACATTGGCCGAGGATGATCCGCTGATGATATCATTGTATTATGTACCACGCACTCCATACTTCTATCAAACTAAGGACAATGTGAAAGGCCTCTGTGCAGATGTCGTCAATTATGCGTTTACAAAATCCGGTATCTCATATATTTGGTATAATGTCCCGGCAAAAAGGCAAATGACATATATAAAAAAGAACATACGCAGATTGGGTATGGTAGGATGGTATAAGAATGCTGAACGAGAAAAGTTTGCCAAATATTCCGACTATATATACAAAGACAAGACTCGTATTGCAGTGGCACACGCACACAATGAGAAACTTACGAATGGGAAAACAGTTGGCGATGTTATTAGCAATCCGAATATTGAAGTTTTAATTAAGACTGGATATTCATATGGAAAGTTCCTAGATGCACAACTTGCCAAGTATAATCCAAAAACCATAAGTACAATGTCTGAAAGTGTAAATATGATACGCATGATACATGCAAGACGAGCTGACTTGCTTTTTATGTCGCAAGAAGAAGCTAGTGCCATTATTAAGGAATCCGGTCTTCCTGCAAAGGATTTTCAATTTGTAACTTTCTCGGATATGCCTCAAGGATATAAAAGATATATTATGTTTAGTAAAAAGGTTGAAGATAAAATTATAAATAAAATAAATAAATATATTATAGAATATAGAGAAAAAGAAAGTAACCAATAGAATGATCATAGGTAGATATCAAACATTTTGCCGGTACATAGCAATGAACGTAAATCAGATGATGGCATACCTATTATTGGATGAAATCAGGCCACAAACTATAAATCTGGGGGGACTAATCAAAAAAGCAAAAAATATATCAATGTCCCGAATTGAATCTAGTATATCGTCAATTTTCTATACAGACTATAAACCCGTCGATAATATTAGTTCAACGTACCGAACAACTTTAAAGAAGTGGTCCGAGTTTCTCAAAAAAAATACCTGGGCATTTCCCCTGAAATATAATGTAAAAGTGTATAAAAGCCCCCTCACTTCGCGATCTGCGAGAATTCACCCGTCGCATTGACCTTCTGGCAGATGAATTTTCCAAATCAGACCTGTGAAATAGTAGTTTTCCCCAACCTTAAAAGTATTGAATGTAGAAAGACAGAAGAAAGTATAAGGTAATAAATAGCTTTCTGATAAATCGCAGCATTTGGGATAAGCAAACCAGGATTAAACAACAAAAAAAATTGACGCTTTGATACAATAACATTAAAATATTGTTCTTTAAATTATTTTGTTTTACTTCTTCAAAATGTTCATCTGGAAAAACCCCAAACCGGAGAAAACATATGGCATTCACTACTAATAATCCCCTGGTTTTAAGACAGTTGTTCGATTACGAATCCTGGACCTATACCTACCTTTTAATTGATACAAAAAGCAACGAGGCGATTCAAATCGATTCTGTGAAAGAGCAGGTTGAACGGGATTTAAAAAATATTAAAGAGCTGGGCATAAAAATCAAATACCTGTTGGAAACCCATGTTCATGCCGATCATATAACCGGTGTAGATTCCTTACGTAATGAAATCGGAGCGGAAGTGGTATATGGTGCTAATTCCGGCGTATCTTGTGCTGATATTGACATCGAAGACGAGGAAGAACTGAAATTCGGCCAATATACTATCCGTGCCATGTCTACACCAGGACATACCAATGGATGTACCAATTATTTGATTGAAAACATGGTTTTTACCGGTGATACCATGCTGATCAGGGGATGCGGTAGAACCGATTTTCAAGAGGGATCATCCGAAGCCTTATATAATAGCGTTCAAACAAAACTGTTTACCCTGCCGGATGAAACACTGGTATATCCCGCCCATGACTACAAAGGATTTATGGTAAGTTCCATTGGAGAAGAAAAAAAATTCAATCCCAGGTTAGGAGGGGGGAAAAGTTTGGAAGAATTTATTACCATTATGGATAGCCTGAACCTTCCTTACCCCAAAAAAATCAATGTATCTGTACCAGCCAATATGAAATGTGGTAAAGTGTAATACAATCTATGGTTTTAGTTTTTAGTTAATTTGAAGAGCAATATTCCAACAGGGAGAAGTATTATGAACCTTAAAAACATCTTCAACTCGATCAATATGATGAACGAAGAGGAAGCAAAGGCTTTTATAAGTTCTCGAACGACGGATTCTTATCAATTGGTAGACGTTCGTCAACCTTCGGAATATAAAGAAGGGCATTTACCAGGGGCTCATTTAGTCCCTTTAAACGTACTGACGGCCGGAGCAGGTGATCTGGACCCAATAAAACCGACTATTGTATATTGCCGTTCCGGTGGACGTAGCCAGGCAGCCAGCCAATTTTTAGTCGGTCAAGGATTTCGAGAAGTGTATGACATCGGTGCCAGTATCATATCATGGCTAGGAATCAGGGTGACAGGTCCATATGAAGCCAATCTTCACCTGATTGATCAAAATGCTGACTTTCCGGATGCATGGACCCTGGCATATGCCATGGAAGAAGGATTGCAAAGGTTTTACCTGAAGCTTGAACGTCTGGAAACCAAGGACAAATTTAAGGGAATTTTTAATAAATTGGCCAAATTTGAAGATCTTCATAAGGAAAAACTGATAAAGGCACATGCAGAAGCTGACAGTCAATCCAAAGATCTGGATGCATTTATAAAAGAGCACGGTGAACTCATAGAAGGTGGAAATCTGGATAAAAACTCCCCCATGGGGATTATATCGGAGCTCAAAGATCCCATTGATATTTTTGGCCTGGCCATGGCCATTGAAACCCGATCTTTTGATCTTTATGCGCGACTGGCTTATACCAGTATCAATTCAGAAACAAAAAAACTGTTCGTAAAACTGGCCGATGAAGAAAAAGCTCATTTAGACTATATTACCAAAGAGATGGACACGGTTTTATCAGCATAAAATTTAGTTTTCCTACTAGTACGGTCTTATATAACTTTGCAGTCGAAAATTCTTGTCGTCATGCCGGCCCCCCAGTCAAGATGAGGACATACTTTTATAATCTGGCACCTGGGGAGAAAAACACGACGAAGACAATATATACTTCGTCAACTGGCTATGTCAGGGGTTGCATTTGACCTTTACCTGGTCATGTTTTTTCAAAAACCGGTGTCATTCTGATGGAAGCTCTGGCGACCTGATGAATCTCCGTGATTTCAGAGAAATCTTTTGCCACCCTTATTTTTTCATTTATCGGCACCGGATCAACCGAAGGTACGGAAATAATTTGTATTCATGTGCTTTTTTGTCTGTTTCCTAAGCATATTCCCTTGTTGGCCTTTAAATTTTACATCTTATGTTGGATAACAACCCTGTTACGTGTCATTAACAGGTACTCAACGCTAAAAAACTGGAAGCACAAACTAAAAATAAACAGATTCAACTTATGCCTGACCTAATAACACATGCTAGCATCGGATTCATTGTGGCCCGACACTTCTTTAAAGGGCACAAGCCTTTATTCATTCTCTCCTCCATGGCCCCTGATATAGATATTTTAGTTGGCATCACTTATCTGACAACAACCCAGCCCTTTGATATCAAACATGAGGAAGCAGAAGCAATTTTAACTGCATTTCATCCATCTTTTTCTGCTTCCTTTTTTTTCTTACCTTTATTTGTTCTATTGCTGATATTGACCTTTCGATTGATCAAAAAAAATATGGTTCCTTCAAAGTTCAAACAGTCTTATATTTTAGTAACTGCTGCAATTTTAGTCCATTTGGGATTGGATTTACTGATGACAGGAAACAGACCGTTTTGGCCCTTATCGTTTGAAGCAGGATTAGGAGTGATTCCTTACACCAGCTTTGGTGCAACTGTTACAGTTATTGTAGCCCTGTTGCTACTGTTTTTGGATTTATTGTTTTACAGACAACAAACTTGAATTATTTTACAATAATTTCAATATAATGTGAAGCTATAATTCATTATTTAAATTTATCGATCATCATCCGATATAGGTTTTAGCCGATCCTTTGGCGCCCATGTAGGACTCAATGTCATTAAGTTAAGCTCTACCGTTTGTCATACTGAAGAGCCACGACGAAAGATCTCTCAAGGTCGAAAACAAATAACATCATCTTGAGTGTTATACAAATAACTTGGCATGGAAAGACCTTCATGCAATCAGGTTGTTACTGAATATCGCCGTGTTTCTTTGAGATTCTTTATGTCGCCCTAAACTCCACTCAGAATAACAATTAGTAAACAGTTTTCCTTAATTTAATGAAATTTATGTTGGGCTACATTGCCGTTTATTCTCGCTTCAATCGGCGTCTGAGACGTGGGATAATATTCGGATGAATTTATCAAATGGCTTTGGTATCGGGTGAAAAACAAAATTTGTTATACACATTTTATGCATTATCTATAATTCTCTATGTCCTCAGAAAAAACCCACAAAATCAATAGAGAAAGAAGATAAAAAAACCTGATAGTTGGCGTGGATTTTGGTAAAAAATACTATTGATTTGGTTAGGGTGGGGGATACAAATACCGCCAAAACGGCTGTTTTGACGGACTATTTCTGTCTAAGTTCTAATCAACGATCGTTACATTGACTGCGGCGGGACCTTTATCACTTTCTTCAATATCGAAAGTTACTTTGTCCCTTTCACCTAAAGATTTGAAACCATCTCCTGCAATTCCGGTATAGTGTACAAACACGTCTGGTCCGTCTTCCTGTTCGATAAATCCGTAACCCTTACTATCATTAAACCACTTTACAATACCATTAGCCATAGTGGATAACTCCTTACTATTCTTTTATTTTTAAAAACTCCAACTTCCAGCATCCACTTATAACTAAATGGAACCTTCTATCAGAACGAAAACAGATCTTTGGTGATCCGCCTAAATCTATTGTCTATTAAGTTTATTATACCGACATGTAATTAATGCAAACAACACTAAAAAACTCCATCCCATTTTTTGTTTTTATTGATTTGAATCAACGAAATTGTTGAAATAAATCCCTGAAACCAATAACTCATTCTCTTTTGTAACCTCACCATTAGTCGAAAAGTAGCTACTATCACCGGCCCGAATTATTAGCTCTATTTTTTCATAGGAGGTAAATTTTTACAACTCGCTGATTCAAAGAAAAAATCAAATATTTGATCGCTTTGGAAAAAAACTTAATCCAGTTATATTCGCTGCTTAAGAAAGATTGTACCTTTTTTAAAACGCCTTATATTTCAATAGGATTTAAGACAAATAAAATTATTTATGGTTTTTTTTTCAATTATCCATTATGTTTTAAAAAAGACCTTACTTTTAAGAGATCTTAAAAGAGAACAACTATATATAAACAGAGATTGGTCCTTTGATTTTTGAATCAGTTGATTTGCAGTATAGAAGAATTTGCATGTGTGAGGTTTCTAACATGATTGATACCAACGAAAGCTTGCCAATAGGGATTGTGGATAAGATTCAGTTATCAGTGCACAAACCGTTTTCAGAAAAATCAGTAACCGTAAAATTCAATTCATGCATGGAAAACTTCAATTCTGGCAAAAATCAAATGAGGCCTTCCTCCAGATTGAATCCCCTTACTCAAGTACCCCACAACGCCGTTACATTAAAATTTGACTTTGAAAAAAACAATGTCCATAACATAGAAATCGATGGAACGTGGTATAACGTTCGACTCGCTGAAATTGGGAAAGAGAGCAACAATGGAGAGGACTACCTGTTTTTTGATTTTATGGTCACCTGGAACTAACGCCTGATCGGCTTTGAAAGTTTACCCCTATCATCTATCATTACAACAGCTTCGAAAATACTGTATTTTGCTGGAATGCGATTAATTTGGCAAAATAACATGAAACATTGATCATTTCCGAATTTGTCGTTATCAATCCGCCAATTACATCTCAATATTCGGCCAGAGGCAAGGTATTAATAGAAAGCCAATAGCACTACATTAGGACTCTATAACCTGAGATAATAACATGTAAATTTTATTACTGACTAACCGGGCACAAACGATTATTGAGTATTTTGAAAAAACTCTAAAATATGAGTCGGCCTACTCGTAATTAAAAGGATTTCAAATTAATAAAAAAAGACAGGAATATATTTAGCAAGGATATATTCAGTCGTTTTAGCAATTACCATCCCAAGATAACCCGGATAACTTCGTTTCCTGCTACAAGGGAAGTCAGACATGATTTAGACTCATGAAATAGAATTATCCGGGCGGAGATATGGTTTTAAAATATGGATTTGATGTTATTTATTTACTTACTTAGTTTCATAATTGGATTTAATCAGTTGAATTGTTGCTGACATTGCCATTATCATCAACAAAGATTCTTCCCCAACCAGTAAATATAGCAAAAGTCATGACTACCATCAAAATCCAACAGTAGATCACCCAAGGAGTCAATTCTATCGGTGATAGAAAAGGAACACTGGCAAATTGCTCAGAAGCGGATTTGGAAAGTCCACTGGCATATAGTAAACTTGCAGACCAGGGTAGAGTATAGACCAGGGTGCACGCCATGGCGTCAATAATGTTGGCTCGCCGATAAGGATGAATTTTGAATTTTTCTCCCAATGGCCTAGTAAAGGAAAGTCCAACGGCGAGAATGGCTGGCGCATTAATACTCATTAAGGCGGAGAAGATCAGGGCCAGCACTCCCGAAGCCAATTCTACACCAAACGCTGTTTTAATAAAATATTTTACGCTATCGACCAATTTAGCCGCTCCCCCACCATCAATCATAATCTTGATACCTGCGACCAGTAAGATGACAAGAATTGAAAGATCAGCCATCCATCCTGCAACTCCTTTAATCAAAGCACCATCTTTCACTGAAACGATTCCCTCTGCTGTATTAAGTCCAAAAATAACTGCCAACACCGAAGCGATGACAATTCCTATAATCGTCGCATAGACAATGTTACCTTTTTTGATAGCAAAATAAATCGTCGCAATGGCAGGAATAAACATGATTAGCCCCATTGGATTCATTCTGGCAGTGATTTGTCCGGCAGGAATTTCACCAACCGTTCCCTTAAGAATCAAGCTTAAGATGATGATTAATACAATGGAAATCCCTCCTGCTACAAAAGAGTATTTTAACCTTGATTTTACAACACCCCCGACGTCCGTATCCTGACTGGCTGCCGAAGATATAGTCGTATCGGATATGGGTGCCAGATTATCTCCAAAAGCGCCACCGCCTATTATGGTGCCAGCCAGCAGTGCGGGATCGGCTCCTAATAATACTCCGGCAGGGTATAAAACTCCCATTCCGGCAGCAATCGTACCAAAACCCGTACCGGCGGCAGTAGCAAATGCAGCACAAGCGATAAATGATATCACTAAAAATGAGGTTCCCGTTGCACCGGTGTGATATGCCGCCCATAAGATGCCGTCGACCATTCCCGAAGAACGCAGCACAGTTGCAAATATACCGGCGAAAATCCAACAAGCCACAGGTGCCAATGCCACCTTGTCGGCCATTCCTTCAACAATTGCATCGCCAAATTGCATTTTGTCCTTGGCAAAAAAGAAAGTAACGATTATGCCGGCCAATATACCGACCCACATGCCTTGGATACTAGCTCCCTCAAATGCAGTGGCAACGTAAAAAGCAACACAGATAAAAGCAATTATGGGGAAAAAAGAAACAATCCATCCACCATAAAATTCCATTTTCGGTTTTTCGTTCATCATCATACTCTCCTGATTGATTTTGCATGTTAGAGCCAAGCCAAAAAGACAAAAATTATAACCAACAACTGCCATTCTGACTAAACTTTCGAGATTCATTTCAAAGAACTCGTTCTATTCAGAATGATAATGCGTTATAATGGAGCCTTTTCAGCTGAGATTGAGCTATGGAAAAATGAAGCGTGATATGAAGCGGTATCAACAATCAAGGTATTGAATATTCAGTTAAATATGCCATGATGCAAATACCTGTATTCATAACGGCTCTATTTAATCGATACGTCAATTCTCGACCAAATATGTTCGCTTAGCTTTCGCAATTCTTGTACCAGAAGAATTGTGGCCAGTTCGAATTAGCATGAATATTGCTGTAATGTTTATTGTATCAAATGAGAACTAATCGGATTTTCGGAGGTTTAAATGATGGGATTATTGTTTTAACTATGAAATAAATTTCACACTGAAGTGAAATTTATTTCATAAGTAAGTGTGTAGAATTGCCAGAGTGTGAAACAAAGGGAATGTACACGATATGATTGTCTTGGGATGTGTGTGATTTATTTCACTTTCTTAAACCGTATTCGTTGATTTTATTAAAGAGTTGTCGTGGACTTATATCCAACTTTCTGGCAGTTTCCGATACATTGTTGCCGCAGATTGTGAGAACTTTTTTAATATAGTCAATCTCCATTTTTTTTCTAAAGATTTTCAAAGCAATTGGTTTCTTTGATTGATCGATTTCTTTTGAACTGAAGTTAGGGAGGTCTTTTTCTCTAATGACACCTTTTTCCGATAACACAACAAGTCTTTCAATAATGTTTTTAAGTTCTCTGATGTTTCCCGGATAATCATGAGAGTTTAAAAAATCTTCAACCTTTTTATCGATTCGTGTAATTTTCTTCTTTAATTCAACTTCATTCAATTTGAAGAAAAAATCTATTAATTCAGGAAGATCCTCTCTTCTATCCCTTAATGGGGGAATTTCAATGGTTATCGTACTGATTCTGTAGTAGAGATCCTTTCTAAACGTCCCGGTCTTAATGGAATCCTTCAGATTGGCATTTGTAGCGCAAATCAATTTAAAGTCTATATCAATCAACAGATTGCTTCCCACTCGTTCGATTTTTCTTGTCTCCAAGGCACGTAATAGTTTGATTTGTGTACTAAGAGTCAAATCTCCGATTTCGTCCAGGAACAGGGTGCCGTTATTAGCTATTTCAAATTTTCCTTTTCTTTTTTTGACAGCTCCAGTAAAGGCTCCTCTTTCATGTCCGAAAAGCTCGGACTCTATTATATTCTCGGCATAGGCATGGCAGTTTACTGCGATAAAATGATCTTTTTTTATACTGCTGCAATTAAAGATATGCTTGGCTAAGATCTCTTTGCCAACTCCCGATTCGCCAAGAATCAGAATATTGGCATTACTTTCGGCTGCTTTTTCAGCTATGGAAATGATATTTTGAAAGTCGCAATTCTTTGTTGCTAAAAGGTATTTGTTATTTGTATGTTGAGCGCGAAGAAGGGTATTTTCGTTTTTAAGGGCACTAAACCGGTATACTTTTTTGATTTCCATCAAAAGTTCTTCCGGGTCATGTTCTTTAATAAAATATGAAAAAGCACCTTTTTTTATGGCTTCTACGGCATTTTTAATCGTTCCGTATCCGGTAATGATAATCACTTCGATATCCGAATAATCCTTTCGGATTTTTTCCAACAATTGAATTCCATCCACACTCCCCATGATTAAATCGGTCAGGACAAGATCGAAACTCTCTTTTTTCAGTTTTTCCAATGCCTCGGATGCATTAGCCGCTGTATCGGTATAATAGTTCTGGTCTTTTAATATTATTCCAATAACTTTTCTATATTCAGGTTCGTCATCAACGATCAATATTTTGAACATCGAGTTTGTGAATGTCATATCATTTCCTCTCTTAAAGGTATTTGCATCTTAAAACTGGTTCCCTTTCCCGATTCGCTTTTAACTTCGATTTCCCCGTCGAGTTTTTTTATTTCATTGTATACGATATATAAACCAAGCCCTGTTCCGCTATCCCGGGACTTTGTGGTAAAAAAGGGATTAAAAATATCTTCCAGGTGTTCCGGCTTAATCCCGATGCCCGTATCTTTGCATATTATTTCCAGTATATTTGTGGAAAGAATACAGCTTAAATACAAATGCCCACCATCGGGCATTGCATCAACGGCATTCGAAATTATATTAAGTAAAATATGTCTCAGAGAATCCACATTTAATATGCATTCAAGACCATTATCGCATGTGATTTCATGAGTGATATTGTTCCGATTCATGATTTTATATTCAAGGGACAGGATGTTGTTTAATAGATCCCTCATTTTAACCGTCTCGTATCTATTGTCGCTGATACTGGTAAAGTTTAGAAGATTGTTGATCGTTTTACTGGCCTTTTCCACGGCAAGATCAATTGCATTATGTGCCTCATTGCATTTATCCAAATTTTTACTCTTATCTTTCTTCAAAATATAGTTATAATTTCGAATCAATCCCAGCGGATTTTTGATTTCATGAGCCACACCTGTCGCCAATTGACCAATGGCTGACATTTTATTGGCAAAAAGCAACTCCCTTTCGCTTATCTTAACCTCTGTGACGTCTTTGACCATTACCAACACTTTCTGTACCTGTTGGTTATTGTCTCTTAATGGGAAAGTGTTGATTTCGTATATTCTGCTTTCAAATCTGAATTCCATTCGACGTGTGTTGCCATCCTGAAGCGTCTTTTTAACGATACAATCGTCTTTATCCCAATTTTGAAAGATTGCATACATGTAGAAATGAGAACCCAATATCTCTTGTCTGCTTTTTTTCTGAAATGATGTAAATGCTTTGTTGATATTCAGAATTTGAAGATCTTTGTTGAGTACGATCATCAAGTGTGTCAATCCATTAAATGTAATTTGAAGGTCATTACGACTGATATTGAGTTCTTCGGTCCTTCGGTTTACTTCTTTTTTTAAAAGAGTGTTCCATGAATAGAGAAGATAAAAAACCAGTGAAAAGGCTGTAAGAAATACTACAACGATCAACCAGTATTTCTCCGTTCGGTTCTCCTTAGTCAAAAGAGTTGATATTCCAAACCATTTCTGGTGAATTTTAGACATTGCCATTCTTTTATCGAGGCTAAGAATCGCCTTATTGAAAATGGAAAGAAGTAGCTGTTTGGACTTTGGTACACCGAAAACGACATCCTTTTCATACATCGGTTCTTTTGGGATTTTGTACTTTCGATTGACCTTCATCTTATCCATAAAATAAATGATAACAGGTTCATCGCCGACCACGGCATCAACTTTTTTTTCATTCAATAACTGAATGGCGTGCTGTATGTCAGAAGTCAAATTAAATTCGATACCGTCCACTCCATTGTTCAGAAACTCCACTGCGTAATCGCCTTTAGGAACGGCTACTTTTTTTTCAGCAAGGTCACTGTAATTTGCGATATCATTGTTTTCAATGGGTATTAGGATAACTCCACGCAGGAAATAGATCGGTTTAGTGAAATTATACACTTTTGCTCTTTCGGGCGATGGAAACATATCGGCAAAGTCTGTCTCTCCCTTGGCTAGCGTTTCAAGAGCAGTATGCCACGCCATAGGCTTAAATTTTATCTTTGTTTTCAATTCAACCGATAACAATCTGACATAATCAACCACAAGCCCTTTGTATTGCTTGCTCTCCATATCTACATATCTTAATGGCGGGGATAATTGATCGGACCCGAAAATAAGACTTTCCCTGGACTGTAACCATTCCTTTTCTTCGTTTGTTAGTTTGCTGCTGTTTTGGAATTGATCGAACAGACTGATATTATATTCCAGTTTGTAATAGGCGTTCAGATAAACAATCGTGAATAAAACTGTGAGGATTATTATGTAAATAATTCTTCTTTTCACCTTATAAAATCGCTGATAGTGCAATGAAGTTCAACAAGACTCTTTGGTATTTACAAAAAAGATTATAATGCCCGAAAAGGTTTTGATAATCGCAAAAACAGGGTGAAATTCTGAGGGTTCCAGGCCGATTTTAATGCCCAAAATGATTACCATGAGGAATAGTTCTAATAGGGGATTTTGTCTTTGTCCAACATTAAAAACCTATGGTTCTAAATAACAATGTTTTACAAAAGACAATTCAGAGGACATAAAGGAGGATATATTTACTTCAATTTCTTTTTCACAAAGAAAAAGTCTAAAATTTGTATACAGAGCAATCACGCAGTATCATCAACAGATAAAAACATTCTATGTATTCATGTTAATTCCAAGGAATACTGTCATTGCAAAGAAGCCAAAGGCCATCATTTAGAATAAAGTGAAGAAATAGCAGATTGTCGGTACTGCTCACGAGAAGTCGTCATATCGCACCGCTCCTCGTGATAACCGCATTTTATTATTTTAAACATTCTACCGATTCACCGGCTTAAAATCCCCGCAATGACATATAAATTTCAAATTGGTAACTGCGATAATTTTTGATGCAATTGGCCTGAACCTATAAAAAAAGACTCTTCTTTATATTCAATGTGGTTTTGTACAGTACCGACTAAAGATCAAACCGCTCTTTTACTTTGACCAGAACCTCTTCATAAGATCGGGAAAGCCGTCTTTTATTGCCTTCATGGCAAGTATCCCACCGACGGCCAGCATAATATTGTACCCTTCTTTATGGAGAATCCTGGTTACCGTATGCAAATTCTCCGGGTCGTCATCAATCAGCAATATAAACGGTTTTTTTTGCTCTGTTTTATATTGACGCATGCTCAATTTTTCAACTATGACCTGTTTCCCATCCAATATCTAAATGCTTACAAAAACAAATAATATGAGCACGTTGTAAATAATGTTTTTATTCCGTTATTAATCCTGTTCGAATGACTGCTTTGTTTACATGTATTTTTTAAATCCATATTTTTCAGCTAACGGTTTTCTGGTTTCATCATCCAATGATTTCATATACCCGTTCCACCCCGGACACCAACCCGCATGCCACCGCCATATCCTCCCCAGAAATGATTTCGGATTGTCATCATACTTTTTTCGAAAACCACATTTCTCGCAATTGCTTTTAGCCATTTGATTTCCCCTTATATCATTGTTAACAAAAAAGATAGATTATTTTGTGCTCAACAGACACTGCTGCAAAACAACTCCCACATCAACAGATTTGTCACCTGCTGGCAATAAAAACTACACCTTTAGTGGGTATGTACCATTTTTTTTACCGCTCATCAATTATAAACTGATGCGGTCAAATAAAAAGAAACACAGAGCAAAGCTACTACTGTATATTGGTTAAAAACCTTTTCAATGGATATGATTTTATAATATTACCGAACTCTGAAAAACAGATGATTCTTGAGACCGGTTTTTTCAAAAAAAAACCCCGATTTTCTGAGTCCGAGAGCTTGAAAAATAATGATGGTTTTTGACAACCGAATATCAGGCTCAATATGTAACTCAGGATAACAGACAGAAAAGCTTAACTTAATGACATTGAGCCCTGTGTGGACGTCATTGGCTAGTTAATCAGCATCAAAACACCGACGATGGCAGTGATGGTTCCTAAAAGACCGTGGATGGAGACATGTTCTTTGTGTAGGAAAATTGCGAAGGGAATTAAGGTAATGGGAACCAGGGACATAATGGTTGAGGCCACTCCAGCTGTAGTGTAATGCAATGCCAACAGCGACAGTCCGACACCGAGATACGGCCCTAAAAAGGAACCGGCGGCTGTAAATCCCATGGCTGGTTTTTGCTTAACAGCAGGGAGTATTCTTGGCCACCAACCAAAAACGGTGAAAAGAACCATGAACCCAGCCAATCCACCAATGACGCGAATCTGTGTTGATGCAAATGGGTCCAGATATCCTGATTCATGCATCATCCCGATTTTACTGAATATAAACCCTATAGCCTGCCCTAATGTACCACCGAAAGCCAAGATAAGCCCACGGATAGTAATTTCGCGCTCCAGCAACTTGCTTTTTTTAGTTTTTCCGTTCGAAAAATTGTTATTACCATTTCGTTTCAGAATAACCCAACTTACCCCTAAAAGTGTAACTGCAACACCTGCCCACTGTCGACCTGTGTATTGCTCATTCAAAAAAAGCCAACCAATTAGTGCTGTAATGGGAGCTGTCAACGCCATAATCAGCATGGACACCCGTGGACCGATTTCAACAAAGGCACGAAATAAAAACATATCACCCAGAGCAAATCCGATAACACCTGATATCAACAGCCATTTCCATGCACTTTCAGGGAATCCCAATGGTATAAGAGTTCCTTGTCTCACCAGATGAGTGATACAAAAAAGCACAAGTGCCATCACTAATCGAATAAGATTAACAGATAAGGAACCCGCTCTTTTCCCTGCTGCCTCAAAACACTGCGATCCGATACTCCAGCATAAAACTGTTCCAAATGCAGCTAATTCCCCGGCATAAATCATGATTTTTTCCTTTTCTTAAAATATATGCTTTAGTTGAATTGAACTTCCTTTTTCCAAGAATCGTCATTCTTCCACTATTATTTTTGTGTCAAATTGTAACCGGAAGCAGACTTATTGATTGTCACCATAAATCGTTTGTTATACTGATTATTTGTTTTAATGGCTAGAAACTAAATCTAATTTTAACCGAACATTAATCAAAACAACAAGTTAAGGCGACAATGCCTTCCAACTTAACAAAGGTTATAAAACATATTCGGTTAAAGACTTATCCCCATTTGGAAAACGGGTATTTGACCAGATTGGAATTAAAGTACTTGGGATCTCCGGTTACCTCTTCACCCAGCCATTCCGGTTTTTTAAATTCCTGATTCTCATTTTCCAATTCAACTTCCGCCACAATAAGTCCGCTATTTTTTCCCAAAAACTCATCCACTTCAAAAACCAGATTCTCCAATTCAATTCGATACCGTTTTTTCTCTATCAAAGGTTTTTCGCAAAGGTTAGTCAGCATATCATTTGCTTCACTCACCGGTATTTCATATTCATATTCCAAACGGGTCACCCCGACAGTAATGCCTTTGATGGTCAAAAAGCCTTTATCACCGATGGTTCTTATTCTAACAATTCTATTCTTGTCACTATTTAAGTATCCCTGCCGATACATAATTCCTTCAACCGATTGCCAGGAATCATTTTTAACTAAATATTTTCGTTCTATTTCTTTGCCCATTATTTTCTCCTATCAAATAAGCTGTTTAATAAATTCTCCTTATAGGTTTGCTCTGTCAAGGCTAATCCCCATTTGACTTGCATCATCAGTTTCATTAAAATTTAGTTCGTTTAAGTCATTTTGACAGCTAACTACTGTTTCCAGATTGGTTTCATTCATGGACGTCTCTTCTTTAGGCATCAAAATTCAAAGAATAACTGGAGAAATTATGTGCGATTCCCTCTTTGATAAAACAGTTATAAAATGGAACCGACTGTTTACGGTTTTTATTCCCATTTTTGCAATACTAGTTGTTTTACCCTCCCAAGTTTTCGCCGATAGTAAAACCAGGGAAAGTCATCCAATTCAGTTACAAGCAGCATCCATTATCGGGTATGGCGCATCCGTCGGCTACCATATTTTTCCAAGTTTTTATGCCGGATTGGAATCTACCAGCCTGTCGGATAGTGGCACTGTTATGGACATAGAGCTGGATTACAGCTTCAAGACAAACCAGATTATTGCTCGTTATTTTATTTGGGATCAGTATGGATTTTGTGGCCAGATCGGCTTTATATCAAGAGATTGGACGGTTACCGGCACCGATCAAGCTTACATTGGAAACGATACAGTAAAAAGAGACTACACCCTTAAAATCGAATGGCCGAACTCAGCAGTCAGTTACGGCGTCGGTTGGTTTTTAGTCGGGAAACAAGGCTTATCAGGCGGTTTCGGCATCGGTTTTATCTCCTCTGGATCACCGGAAGTTACCATAACAGCTCCAGGCGCATCTGAAGCAGACATAGCCCTGGAAGAAAATACCACTTCGGAAACTTTTAAAGGTTATAATGTGTTTCCCTATTCTCATTTATCCGTTGGCTGGAATTTTTAAAAGTATCCAAGCTCTGTTGGTAGCCGATTTAAAATGTTATTGACTCAAGGCCGTATACTATCAAGGGCAATCTGCGGCCAGTTGTCATTCTGAGTTGGACCTAAGGCGAGATTAAGAATCTCCGTGATTCAAGATAGATCTATTGTTATTGACATGACAATACTCACTGTGAATGATTCATAGTTTTCCTCAATCCCAAAACCGATATCCATTGAAAAAATCGATTAGACGTTCCTGAATCACCGATGATATTCTATATCAATATTCTAAAGGGATAGACGGTGATCTTCAGACATCTTATATAACGGGATATCATAGTTACGATTGCCATGAAGACGTAAACTTGCTTCCTCTTCTAATTTCCCTAATTTCCCTAATAAATCACATTGTGAATTAATTTAAAACCTGCCGGCTTTTCTTTGGTACCAGGGTTATTCTCATCTGTCGGTAAAAATATCACCACTGAGAAAATATCCCACTGAAATTATTTGGATTGCCTGAAACTGGTAGTTTTCTTGTAACTTTTATCCAGACAAAATCATGAGTAAAAATAAAGAAAACATTCATCCAGACAAAATCATGAGTAAAAATAAAGAAAACATTCGATTGACCACAACGGTTTCCGGCGCCGGTTGAGCTTCTAAACTCTCTCCAGGGGACCTGGATAAAGCGCTGTGCGGACTTGATTTTCCGACTGATGAAAATGTATTGGTAGGGCTGCAAAAAGCTGACGACGCAGGGGTTTATAAAGTGACTGATGATGTTGCCCTGATTCAAACGGTGGATTTTTTCACACCCATTGTGGATGATCCATATTGGTTTGGGCAGATCGCAGCAGCCAATGCCTTGAGCGATGTTTATGCCATGGGCGGTGTTCCTAAAACCGCCATGAACCTGGTGGGATTTCCCCTACAGGAGATGGATTTTGGAATCTTACGCAGTATATTGGAAGGTGGTATCGAAAAGATCAGGGAGGCGAATGTTGCATTGGTTGGCGGTCACAGTATCGAAGACAAGGAATTAAAATATGGTCTATCGGTAACCGGTTTTGTGCATCCAAAAAAAGTTTTAACCAAACAGAACCTGCAAGCGGGCGATCAACTGATTCTGACCAAACCACTAGGGACAGGCATTATCAACACAGCTATTAAGGCAAATCTGGCGGATGAAAAGCTTATTAAAGAAGTTACCGATCAGATGGCCCAATTAAACAGATATGCCGCCGATATGATGGAAGGATATCAGGTTCATGCCTGTACCGATATTACAGGGTTTGGATTACTGGGACATCTGGTGGAAATGGTGATCGGATCAGGGCATGGCTTGCATATTTTTTCAGAACAGATCCCCATCATTCCAGGAACGGAAGAGTTCGCTAAAATGGGGATCATTCCGGCTGGTGCTTACCGCAACCGAGATTTTAGAAAAGGATGGGTCAACTTTGAAAATTCCGTTGAATTGTGCATTCAGGACATTCTATTCGATCCACAAACATCGGGAGGGCTTTTAATATCCGTCGACAAAGCAGATGCACCCGGCTTGCTTTCTGATCTTGTTGATAAAAAAAGACTGGAAGCAGCTTTGATTGGGGAGGTAACGGCTGAAACAGTGGAAAAGATTACCGTTATTTGATTATTTTAATATTTTCTGCGATTGTACTACCTGCCTTTTACCGAAAAAAGACTGACTGATTTTAAAAAGAGTAAATAAATGATATCTATGTTTTTTATAAAAACATATTTTCGGGCTGAATTAACACGACACTTCTTGATCCAATAGCAGATCTAATTATTCAATCATCAACTAAAAGACAAAAATGGAAGAGATAAATGCACGAGGGTTGGCTTGTCCTACTCCGGTTTTAAAGACAAAAGAAACCATCGAAAAAAAAGCACCTGATCAGATTAAGATCATCGTGGATAACGAAGCCGCCAGTGAAAATGTTAGCCGTTTTTTACAGTCCCAAAATTTTGAAGTCGCCATTAAAAAAGCGGGAGATGATTTCCATGTTGTGGGCCAAAAAGGGGAAGCCCCCCTGGATGAGGGCAGAATTAATACTGAAATCGACAAAAATGAACAAAAAATCATGGTTTTTGTAACCACCGACCGTATGGGTTTTGGTGATGATGAACTGGGTCTTAAGCTGATGGTTAATTTTCTAAAAACCGTAAAAGAGATGGGAGACGACCTGTGGCGACTGGTTTTTGTTAATAATGGTGTGAAATTGACGGTGGAAGGTGCTGAAACTCTATCGGCCTTGCAGGAACTGGAAACGGAAGGGCTTCATATCCTAGTCTGCGGCACCTGCCTCGATCATTTCAATCTGCTGAAAAAAAAGCAGGTTGGCCAAACAACCAATATGCTGGATATTGTAATGGCCATGCAATTTGCCGATAAGGTCATTAACTTGTGATATCGGCTTTACAGGACACTGCTGTTTTAATTATCCCTTCATTTGTTTAGTATCGACAGAATAGAAATCTATATAGTATTCAGTGGTGTCGGGTTTTGCCCATTCAATTTACGTTTGGGCATTTATACTTATGGATAAAACTAATCTTAATTAAGTTTGTTAGGGAGAATAGCTTATGTTTAAAAACTTTTTCGCAACCCGGTGGGGAGTGATCGGGGTTGGTCTTATCATTGGAATTCTGGCGCCGATATTACAAAAACTTGGTAATCCCGGTAATATGGGCATTTGTGTGGCTTGCTTTGAAAGAGATATTGCCGGTTCAGTCGGTCTACATCGCGCTGGTGTGGTTCAATATGCTCGACCGGAAATCATCGGATTTGTTATCGGATCACTCATTGCAGCCTTTGCTTTTAAAGAATTCAAAGCCAGAGGAGGTTCAGCGCCTATTGTTCGTTTTGTTTTGGGTGTTTTTGCAATGATCGGTGCCCTGGTTTTTCTCGGATGTCCCTGGCGAGCCATGTTAAGATTGAGCGGTGGAGACGGTAATGCCATTGTCGGATTAGCCGGTCTTGTGGTGGGTATCTGGATTGGAACACTATTTTTCAAAGGTGGTTATAACCTGGGACGATCACAACAAGCACCGGCTGCATCCGGCTTGCTCCTGCCTTTGATAATGCTGGGTCTTTTTGCCCTGTTGTTAATTTTTCCTCAAATCAACGACACAACTAAAAGCGGTGTTCTTTTTTACAGCACTAAAGGTCCGGGCGCCATGCATGCCCCACTAATTGTCTCAATAATCACCGGGCTTGCCATCGGTTTTCTGGCACAAAGAAGTCGATTTTGTACGATGGGGGCCTTTAGAGATCTAATCTTATTCAGACAAACACACCTTTTCGGTGGTGTTGTCGCCTTGGTAATCGGCGCGTTGGCTACCAACCTGATATTGGGGCAGTTTAATGCCGGATTTGTTAAGCAACCGGTCGCTCACAACATACACATTTGGAATTTCGCCGGAATGGTTCTGGCCGGTATTGCTTTTGCCCTGGCAGGTGGATGTCCGGGAAGGCAACTCTTTTTGGCTGGGGAAGGTGATAGCGACGCCGCCATTTTTGTTCTTGGAATGATTACCGGTGCCGCCTTTGCCCACAATTTTGGTTTAGCCAGCTCTCCAAAAGGAGTTGGACCTCATGGTGTTGCTGCTGTTATTGTAGGTTTGATTATTTGTCTGTTCATTGGGTTTACTATGAGAAAAAAGATATAAAAACAGGAGAATAATAAAATGAGTCATACAATCGATGCATGCGGCCTTTCCTGCCCTCAACCCGTATTAATGGTATTGGATAAATTGAAGCAGCAGCCGGACGGAAACATTGTTGTTTTCGTTGATAGTGAAACTGCCAAGGAAAATGTGAGCCGTGCAGCTATTGGACAAGGATGGTCAATTAAATATATTCAAAATCTAGGCGAAAAAATACAAATGACATTAAAAAAGAAACAGTAAGTTTTGATGCTGAACTTTATCAAAAACAAACTGGAATCGTTTGCTTCGAAAAATAAAAACCGAGCAACTACTACCGACAATAACCGGGCGATATTGGTGTTTTCAAACACCAGTGAGGTGATTCGGGCGGAGAACCTGCTAAAAAAAGCAGGTTGGCAACTTCGGGTTATGGGGCCGCCCCCGGAGATCCGTAACGGTTGTGATCTGGTCATCGAAATTCCCTTGATAGAAGAGCTAAATATCTTAAGAATTCTGCGGAAATCGGGACTCCCCCCCCTGCAAGCAGTTCCAGTTAACAGTCCTCTGTTAAAACCGGTAGATATTTTTCAGATTAAGGATTTTGGTGATTATTTAATGGTGCGTGCTGCCAACATGAAGATCACAATAAAAAAAGAAAACCGAACCATCGTCAATATTTCCGGTGGAGGCTGCCCGGATGTACCGTACCTTGCCAGAGAAATGGTGGGGCATACGATGGATGAGGCACCTAAACCTCAGGATATCGGGCATACATTGTGCGGATATGCTTTACAATTGGCATATGAGGAGATTAATCGACAATGATGGCCATTGTGGGTACGGTTCCGGATGTTAACTTTCCCCTGGTATTTGGTAAAGTTGTCTTAGTAGACAACCACCTTGAAATTGATGGTAACCGGATACCGATTAACCGGGGAACACCAGCCCTAATAGCCGCTGTTATACGAGCAGGAGAAACACTGAAATTAGAGCCTCCAAAAGCCTTTTTGGTGGGAGATACGGGGCTGGGTGACGGCAGTCGAGCGCTATATGCTTTTTTAGAAAAAGAACTGAAAAATCAACACTTTTCAACAATATGCTTCCACTATCTACAACCGGATGTGGATTGGCAATATCGTATATTAACAGCAACCCATTCCATGTCGACCTCTCCTGTTTTGATTGCTGATGCCGGTTTCATGTATGCGGCAAAAATGGGTGGCCAGGCAGATGAGTATGATCTCTTTACACCAGATGTGGGAGAATTGGCGTTTCTGGCCGATGAGGAAGCACCGCACCCTTTTTACACCCGGGGATTTATTCTTCACGAAGAACAAAAAGTGCCGGAACTGATCGAACGGGCTTATTTTCATCAAAATGCAGCTGAATACTTGCTGGTGAAAGGTGAACGGGATTACATTGTTCATAATAAAAAAATTATTCACAGCCTTGATCAACCAGTCATCGAAGCATTAGAAGCCATTGGTGGAACAGGAGATACCTTAACAGGCATTGTCACAGCCCTGATCGCATCTGGAACCCCCATACCCGACGCAGCCATTACAGCCGCCCATACTAACCGATGGGCTGGTTTGTACGCAAACCCCACACCCGCCAGCCAAGTGACCGATATTATTTCCCACATCCCCAAAGCCCTACAGAATGTGCTTTCCCATTCACTATAATTTTACAATAAACATTTTCATATTGCCCTCGTTAAACGTACATGGTGATGTGTGCACATCTTGACAATACGTAAAATAACAACAACTCAATCAGAGGCGGCAATCATCCCAATAACATTCACCGAATTTAGATTCAACAGATAAAAATTCCCATAAGAAAAAAGAATAGAAAAGCTGGAAAACCATTAAAAAAGGAAAATTGTGGTTCTATCAATAAACAGATTGAATATATCGTGAGCTGACCACTTTGAAGCGCACGGCATGAAGGACTGCTGCTACTGTCAGACCTATGATAATGCCGATCCACATTCCTTGGGCTTGATACCCCAATTTGAATCCCAAAATGTATCCCAGGGTCATACCGACACCCCAGTAAGAGATGAAGTTGGAGAGCATGGGAATACTGGTATCCTTGTATCCCCTCAAAATACCAGTGCCTGCCACTTGTATACCGTCCGACAATTGGAAAATGCCTGCAAAAAATAGAAGACTGGAAGCAATTCTTACCAATTCCATGTCATTTGTATACATTTGAGCAATGTTTCGGGCAAAGAGGATCAAAATGACAGCTGAAAACAAATCAAAAAGAATAACCACTGCATATCCCGAAAGACCCACCATTCGAGCGTCGCAATATTTCTGTTCGCCTATATACATGCCGACGTTAGTAGTAATGGCAAAAGAGAGTCCCAAAGGTATCATAAAAATGATTGCTGCACAATTTAATGCAATCTGACTGCCCGCCAATACGTGAACCCCAAAACGTCCCATCAACAGTGAAAAAACAGCAAACATACTCACTTCGAAAATTGAAGAAAACCCACTGGGAATACCAATTTTAAGAATCTGATAAAAAATCAATCGATCCAATTGAAAAGCCGATTTAAAAGGATGATAGGGTCTAATTTTTGAGTGAAAAAAGGTGAATAAGAAGATCCCGATGGCACCGGCCCAAGCTGCCATAGTACTCGTCCATCCCGCACCTTCTGCACCCAATTCCGGGAAACCGAAATGGCCAAAAATCAGGGTATAATTTCCGAAAACATTCACACACAACATAATCACACTGACAATCATGGTCATCACCGGCATTGAGATACCGGCATAAAAACCAGCAAAGGCGATAAAAATCATAGTGGCTGGAATTCCCCAGGAAAAGGCAAATAAATAATCGACTGCCAATGCTATCACCGGCGGATCAAATCCAAAAAACGGCAAAACCAACGGGGCAATTTTGGTAAATAAAATTAGTAATATAGAAAAAACAATTCCGATAATTACAGCGTGAAGGGTGACTTTTCCCACCTCCGGTTTATTTACACCCGAACCAACAAACTGGGCAGTGATGGCTTGAGCAGCTCCTAAAACAGCTACGCCAAATAGTATAAACGGCATAACAATGTGATTGCTTCCAGCCACGGCGGCCAATGCTTCTGCCCTGTAATTCCCCGTCATAACCGTGTCCACAAATCCCATGGACATATTTAATAACTGGGCAACCATGATTGGAAAACCTATTTTTAAAATTCGACCACACTCATATATCAGTTGTTTTTGAAAAGACATTGTCAATAGCTCACTCTGAAATACATTCTTTTTAAACCTGTAATTATCAAAACAAAGATAAAACTATAAAAGGATTTTGCTGCTGTGTAACGCATCAAATATATAATTCTAATTTGTAAAGCGCCTTTATGTAACAATCATTCCCCCTATGTCAATACAATTCTCATGTTTTAGCATTTTTTAGTCCTACCCTGATAACTACAGATTCCAGGTTGGTCATTAAGCACGTTTCCTATCATCTTGAGAGTGAGGCAAAGCCCTGAGGAGATACGACAAAGGATTTCTAGGAAATGATTCTGATCACCTGGAAACATGTTTGCTTCAAGTCCTGTGAAACCAGAAACAAAAGATCTCTCTATAAATATTGAGATTCTTCAGATCGCCAGGATTTTCATCAGAATGTCACTGGTTTTGGAAAAAAAATTGAATAAGCAAATATAAAATCCAAACCCTGAAATATGTGTATAATGTTAAAAGCAAAGAGCTATGCCTGAAAATTATTTTTAAATATATTTTGATTTTCTAAAAACAACTCTTTTATTAAAAGCTGAACTCCAGCTAAGTACTCATCCTTAAAATATAATCACTCACTTGCGTCTTTTAGATATTATTTTGAAAAAAACACCGAATAATATTTCATCAATTTAGAACACTTAGTATCTGTCTAGCATGAGTTTACAAGTTAGTAATTTTTAAAAAACAGCAATCTAATAATATCAATAAGTTAAAGTTTTTATCTTTAAGAAGTTAAGGATATATATACATGTTGTTGCCAATAACGGAAGAAATACAAATAGTTACGAAAAGCTATTTTTATAGCTCGTAAACTCACGCTAGGACATTACTCTAGAATGTCCATTGCTTTAGGAACTTTTTAAACAAATTATGTAAAGTTATTTTTTACCAGTCCATTTAGTAACCATACACAAATGATTATCACGTATTTTAAACTTTGATAACATCCAAAAATGTGGGATTTAATCTACTCTCAACCCCTTGCTATACTGTCAAAGCTGGAATTTACTCATTGTATTGACGATATGGTCGACAGTTCGACAAAATAAAGCATATTTCGACAATTTGCATCATATGCCCAATAACATATTGATGTTTTTATTATTTCTGACATATTTGAACAAAAAATAGGAAGTTCTTCTTTATATCTAAAATTAAAAATTCCAACGATACAAACACACAACTGTAACACTTTGCTGTTACTTACAAGATTTGTGATTATGATTTGGCATCCAATTTGAAGAATGGTTGTTGTTCTTTTTGTTTTTAAGTCAAATTTAAATAACTGGTATAATTATATTAGTTATCAATATAAAGAAAGTAGGGGGATTTCCTTATGAACAACAAAATGAAATGGGGAGTACTTTGGCTGACAATTGTCAGTTTTGCATTTACAGTTGTCAGTTGTAAAAGTGATGATGACGATGAAACCTCTTCAAATTTTAATAATTTCTTTTATTCATCAGCAAAAGATACCGCCCCGGCCATTGCTTCCGAGGCATCTTCATCCTCAACCGAACTATCTTCTCCAACAGAAGGCAGGCAGGCTGCATTAGCTTCGGGAACAATGATATACAGCATATATACATTGTTTCGGGATTATCAGTATCCGACCGATGAAGGCGTTGTGGATATGTCCAATATTTATAAGGTGTTATTTGAAACCGGTCGGATTTACGAAACGGCTAAAAATAACTGTACATCCATTACGGAGCAAATCATTGATGCACCTTTTGATTTAGGATTAACCGAAACATATAATTGTGCCGGTTATCAGAACACCATGTCAGACACTTATGCTTACGGTTATGCCATAAAAGAGTCGGGAAGTGTAAAACATGCCCTTTTGACATATCGATGGGCACCGGATATGCCAACACATGTAGAACACGGCATTTTGCAGGGAAGCTATGATGAAAGCAATGGTGTCCTTAGTCTGCATACGATACATAATGTGTATTATGCTTCCGCCGATGGATTTGTTGTTCGTACTGATATCACAGGGGATACTGATGATCATAGTTTCACCTTAAGATCGATCATAAGTGGAACAGTAAGCAGTACTAATTATACCAGCATTGTTGGAAGCGGAATATCGCAAGGCGCCGGTAACTACTTTCTTTTTAAGGTGAATTCTGATTCAGAGTCAAACCGATACTTCTGTATCGAAGGCACAGCAACTGAAGCTGATTTAGAATTAATGTCCGATAATGGTGATGTTACGGCAGATGCGAACTGTTCAAGCTATGTGTCAACCGTTGAAAGTATGACTTTTCTGACGGATACTACTGCTGACATACCGGATACAATCGATGATTTTACAGATTCTTCCATATTCCTGACGTACACCCCTTAAATCAGGATACTATACAGGAGTGGATATCATTTTCCACTCTTGTCTCAATGGATTACAACGTCCACATCATGACAAGCTGAATTATGTGGGGATACCGACCTTGGAACGGCGGTAGTTGATATTAACCACTGCCGTTTTTTGAAGCTTTGAAAAATGTACTTTTTTGTTTCTTTTATTTTCTATAATCTATCGGTCCTACAACATGAACCCACTTGCTCTTTTGTATCTGGAACACATTTGCCTGAAAAGCGCCCTGGTGATTTTGTGGGGTATAAGTAAGTGGTACGCTGTTAAAAATCGAATCCTGTACTTCCCTAAAAGTCTCAAGCGCATCGACTAGTTTCTCACGTGTTAAATCCTTACCGACTTTATTGGCCGCAATCCAAAAAACGTTAATGGCGGTGTATCCGGCAGTTGATGGCATATCCGGTGTTTTATCAAACATGGCCTTGTAGTTTTTATAGAATGCCCTGGCCTTGGGATTTTTATGATCGGGATAAATATAAGGAGATTGCCCAGTTGAATAGTATCCATCTGCCGAGAAACCGGCTGCTGAAGCCAATATAGGAATATACTGAGTATAAGCAGCACTTGTCCCGCACATATCAATTTTCCACTGAAGTTTCTTGGCCTCGGCCAGTACTCCTACTGTTTCTCGAACAACAGTTGCCAGCACAATGAAGTCAACATTCGCCTTTTTTAATTTTGCCATCTGGGTACTGAAAACAGTTGCGCCCCTTTTGTAGGATTCTTTAGTGGTCACTTCCATACCAAATTCGGTTAGCTGATCCTCAACACCCTTCACCGTAATTGCTCCAAAATCATCATCCTGATATAAGATCCCGATGCGTTTTTTCCCTTTTTCCTTAACAAAATATTTCGTTAGAACTCGCGCCTGATCGTAATAAGGCGCCCATCCACCGAAACTGTACCGATCATAAGGATCAAAAAACAACGATGCAGAAGACAAAGGTAACATTTGAGGAATCTTTTTCTTGGAAATAATGGGTTTGGTAGCTCCCGCTGTGGGACTTCCCATATTGCCGATAAATGCGAAGACCTTATCCATGTTAATCATCTTATTGGTAACAGTAATTGCCTGAGCCGGGTTGTAGGCGTTATCCTCAATAACCAGTCGAATTTTCCGTCCATGTATACCACCGGCATCATTAATCTCCTTAACCCGTAATTCCATACCCATTTTTACCTGGGTCCCCCAAGAGGCAATCGGCCCACTGAGATCCTGATGCGATCCGATTACAATTTCCGTATCCGTTATACCCACTTCCTCGTCATCGCTTTCCCAGGGCCATTTAAATCCGAAAGCGGTTATGCTGAGAGTAAGAACCAGAACAAAAGCCAAACAAGCACTTCGCGTGAAAAATCGCTTTTCCATAATATTCCTCCTTTCAGGTTGAATGATTCCATCTCCACCGGAGCTGGAAGGATTATTTCCATCGGTTGAATAAATACGTCCATATATCTGCCGAGGAAAAACTAACGATTTGATATTTTATAATTTTAATTTTTAGATATGGGATTGATTTATCTTTATGAAGTATTTAGCTTTTTCACGCTAACTCAATAATTTAAGATCCTTAAAAATTTTTAATTGGCAAGTTAATACATTGAATCAATTAAATCTTTGAATTTTTCACTGACAAATTTACGCTTCAATTTACCGGTTGGAGTTATCTCGTCATCATCGGTTGTCAGTTGAATATCGATCAAACGGAACTTTTTTATGGTTTCAACCCTGGCGAAATTCTTGTTCACCGTCTCGACTTCTCTTTGAATCAATTTGTTTATCTCTTTGGTCCGGGTTAAACTTGCAAAAGTTGTAAAAGGAACCTTATTCTCCTGGGCATACTCCATAACATTCTCCTCATCAATCATAATCAATGAGGTCAGATACTTTCTGGCGTCACCAATAACCACCGCATCATTGATATAAGGGCTGAACTTTAACTGGTTTTCTATTTCGGAAGGTGTGATGTTTTTTCCACCGGCCGTGATAATGATGTCCTTTATTCGATCTACGATGATTAAATGTCCGTCCTCATCGATTTTGCCCACATCTCCTGTATGTAACCATCCATCAATAACTGTTTCCGCCGTTTTCTCCGGGTTTTGATAATATCCCATAAAAATGTTGGGACCTTTTAAAAGAATCTCTCCATTATCTGCAATTTTTGTCTCAACGCCGGGAGCTGCCTCTCCCACAGTTCCAAATTTCGTTCGACCGGCGTAATGAACAGTAGCTAAACCTGCTGATTCAGTCTGTCCGTAAACCTCTCGCATGTCGATTCCCAGACCGTAATAGAACTTCAACAAGTCTGGAGAAATCGGCGCCGCTCCAGAAATACAGCACCTAACACTATCCAGGCCAATTGATCGTTTCAAATTCGTCAATACGGCCCATTGGGCAAAAGCAAACAGACTTTTGAGAACAAAAGGCACAGGCTGGTTTTTAATTCTGTATTCCGCAACCTTCCGTCCAACACCTTCCGCCCATTTGTACGACAGTCTTTCGAATACTGTTGAATCTTTTAATCTAAGCATTAAGGTCGAATAGAATTTTTCCCAAATCCGAGGTACTGCAAAGTAAAGCGTTGGTGATACTTCACAAATGTCCCGGGGGACGGTTGCCATGGATTCTGCAAAGTTGATGATAGCACCGGCTACCAAAGGACCAAAACCGGATATATTCCTTTCTGCAATATGACACAGGGGTAAAAAAGTGAGAATTTCATCTACTTTTCCCTCTTCAGGTGGTTCAATCTCATGCAATAAAAACATGGAGTCCAAAATGTTCTGATGAGACAGCATGGCTCCCTTGGGAGGACCGGTTGTTCCTGAAGTATACACTAAAATTGCCAAATCTTCAGCTTGAGACGGAATCAAGGTCTTTTCAATAAGATCAGGGTTTATATTATAAGCTTTCCGTCCAATCTCAAGGAAATCATCAAAACTAAGAACCATTTCATCGCAATAATTCCGAAGTCCCTTCATGTCAAAAACAATGATTTTTTTTACTGTGGGTGTATTGTCTCGCACCTCCAGAATCTTATCCAGTTGTTCTTCATCTTCAGCAAAATAAAACTTGGCACCACAGTTGTTGATTATATATTCAACCTGTTTGGCTGAATCAGTGGGATATATGCCGACCGTCACGCCGGTAGCGGCCAACGTCCCTTGATCACAGAAAAGCCATTCAGGGCAGTTTTCACTGGTTATTGTTACCCTGTCTCCCTTTTCAAGCCCCAGTTCAAGCAGTGCCATGGAGATATATCGAACACACTCTCCGTACTCGTCCCAGTTGATCTCTTTCCAAAGACCCAACTCTTTGGTCCGCATAACAACATTGTCATTCCAGTTTTCCACCCGATACCGGAACAGTTTTGGAATAGTATCGATTCCCTTCGCTCTTAACTCCTTCAGACTTTCATGTTTGATTATCGCCATTTTTTCTTCCTTTTCCATCTTTTGGTTTCTCGGATACTTTGCTTCTTGATCCCCAGGTAGAATTCCTTGACGTCTTCATTTTCCATCAGTTCTTTACAAGTGTTTTCCATCACAAACCGTCCTAAATCCAAAATATAACCAAAATGGGCCAACGAAAGCGCCAACTGAGCGTTTTGTTCCACCAGTAAAATGGTTGTTTTTTGTTCCTGGTTAATGCGTTTAACAATTTTATAAATATCCTTCATCAACGCCGGAGAAAGCCCCAGGGAGGGTTCATCCAGCAGCATCAGCTTGGGACGTGCCATCAACGCCCTGGCCATGGCCAGCATCTGCTGCTCGCCGCCGCTCATATATCCGGCCAATTGACTGGTTCTCTCAGCTAAAATGGGAAAATAATCGTAGACAATGTCCAGATCCCTTTTGATATGATTCCGGTCTTTACGTAAATAACTCCCCATCATGAGGTTTTCACGCACCGACAGATCAGCAAATACCTCTCTTCCTTCCGGAACCTGAACGATCCCTCTTTTTACAATTTCCGCCGGCGATGTGCCTTCAATTCGCTGATCAATAAATTCTATCGTCCCTTTCTGGGGTTCCAATACACCTGAAATTGTCTTCAGAATAGTTGTTTTCCCAGCGCCGTTTGCACCCAGAATTGTGACAATGGCACCCTCTTCAATATCCAAAGAAACGCCTTTAATTGCCATAATCGGCCCGTAATAGCACTCAATATTCCTAATTCTAAGTAAAGTCACCTTCTTCTCCTAAATAAGCCGTCATTACTTCTGGATGATTCATCACTTCATCGGGACTTCCTACGGTGATCGGCTCTCCGAAGCTTAACGCCAGTACCCTGTCCGAAAGACTGGTGACCAATCCGATGTTATGCTCAACAATAATGATAGTAATGCCGAATTCCTCTTTAATGTCCGTAATCCAGAATGAAAGATCCTCTGTTTCTTCCATGGTCATGCCGGATGATGGTTCATCCAACAAAAGAACTTCAGGTTCCATGGCTAACGCCCTTCCTATCTCGACAGTCTTTTGTGCACCGTAGGGAAGATTGGCTATAATTTGATCCCGATATGGCTGAAGTTCCAGAAAATCAATGATCTCTTCTGCTTTAAGATGACTTTCCATCTCTTGATCCTTTACCGATTTAGTAAAAAATATTTCTTTTAAAAGACCGGTTTTCTTTTGACGATGTCGACCCAGCAAAATATTATCAAGGACCGTCATGTTCTTAAAAAGTTCTATATTTTGAAAGGTACGGGCAATCCCTATTTCTGCCACCATAGATGGGCTGACTTTTGAAATATCTTTATCTTTCAAATAAAAAGCCCCTCCGTCCAGGTTATAAAACCGGCTGAGACAGTTAAAAATTGTCGTTTTCCCCGCCCCATTGGGGCCTATGATGGAAAAAATTTCACCTTTATTGACATCAAAACTCACACTGTTTAGTGCCGTTAATCCGCCAAATCTCAATGTCATGTTTTCTGCTCTCAATAACGTCATATCAGTGTTTCTCCGCCTTATAGTAACTTTTAACCCGTTTGAAAGTATCTTTTTTATAGAGAGGAAAAAACTCAAAATAGTGTTTGATTTTAAACCATCTGCCATAAATTCCCATAGGCTCAAAAATCAGGAATAACACAATCACAAGCCCCATTAAAAACGGTTCCAGCCCGGTTTGATGGGCAATATATTCGGGCAGAAAATCTTTTACTATCATAATGATACCGGGTAGGAAAATAAGAAAAGCAGTACCCAGAACAGCGCCATGGAGACTTCCCAATCCCCCGATAATAATCATTGCCAGGTATTTAACCGATTCCAGAAAGTTAAAACTCTCTGGAGAAATAAACGTGAGTTTATGAGCACTCAGGCTTCCTGCAATACCGGTAAAAAATGCGCTAAGGGAAAAAGCAACAGCCTTGTATTTCATCAAATTTACGCCGATCGCCTGTGAGGCGATTTCGCTATCACGGATTGATATCATCGCCCTACCGGTCGGTGATCGTAAAATATTTTTAGCTGCCAACAACGACAACATTAAAACAAACAGAGCAAGATAGTAGAAACTCCATTCCGAATCAAAGGAGATAGGACCAATGGACGGTGGTTCCAACTGGATTCCAAGATTTCCATTGGTAAGTCCCTCCCAGCGGACTAGCACTTCCTCAACAATGAAGGCAAAAGCAATGGTGATAATGGCCAGATACATGCCGGATAGACGTACCGCCGGTAATGCCACAAAAATCCCTATAAAACCCGCCAGCAGACCCGCAGCCGGTAAAGCCAGTATGAAAGAAATCCCGTTTGTCGTCAGTATGGCGGAAGTATAAGAGCCAATGGCGAAAAAACAGACATGACCCAGGGAAAGTTGCCCGGTATATCCGGTTAAAAGCATTAATCCCACCGATACAATGGAATAGATAAAAACAACATTGAATTGGGAGAGAAAAAAATCTCCAATAAAAAACGGTAATAATAACAGAATAAAAATCAGGACCAGATACCAGTAAAAATCGCTTCGATATTTGAAAATTCTGATATCTTCCCAATAGGATCGTTTGAGTTCAAATCGCATAAGACTATACCTTTTTCTTTTCTTGAATACCAAAAAGGCCCTGTGGTCTGATCAACAGGATGATAATTAGAATGATCCAGGGAGTTACATCTTTCCATCCTTGAGGTAGATAAAAACCTGACAGACTCTCGGCAACACCAATAATAAGTCCGCCGATGATGGCACCCGGTATGCTGGAAAATCCCCCTAGGATTGCGGCAGGAAAGGCTTTGATCACAAAAAATCCCATGTTCATATGTACAAACGTGATGGGAGAAACCAGTACACCGGCTATTCCTCCCAATATGGCAGTGATGGCCCATGTCATTGTAAAAACCCGGTTCACACCGATTCCCATATACACAGCCGCTAACTGGTTTTGAGATGTTGCACGAAGAGCAACCCCCATTTTGGTAAATCTAAAGAAAGCGGCAAGAATCAAAATTAGTAAAATGGTAACGACAATGATGAAAAAGTGATCCTGGGCGATAACCAGCTCTCCATGCCGAATATATTTATCCGAAAAGGGAGTTTCAATTCCATGTGTTTCTGTCCCCCACTGGGGAATCATGCTGGATACTGCCCGAAAAGTATATCCAAGACCGATGGTCAAGATGGCAATCACAAATACAGGCTCACCTATTAGGGGTCTAACAGTAATACGCTCAATTAACACTCCCAAAAGGCCTGAAAAAACAACGGCGGCCAAAAAACCAACAAAATATGACATATTAAAGAACGTAATGCAGGAAAATGCTATATAGGCCCCCAACATCATAATCTCCCCGTGAACAAAGGAGAAAACCTCGGTCGCTTTGAAAAGAATTACCAGGCCGAGAGC
>JBFFHJ010000076.1:0-37372 GCA_041556995.1 bacterium
AACTTGGTTTTTTGTACCCCGACATAAACGGATGGTTGAATAGGAATGTCAAAGTTGTTGACATTCAAGGGGATTACCTGCATGCCCAATAAACACTTATCTTTAAAAGTCATTTTCACAGCCATACCGGTGGCTGTTTTTGAAAAAGAGGCAAAGATAAAATTGCCCAGACTGTAAATAATAGGTTTCCCCTGGTATATCTCTATTCCCTGAATAACATGGGGATGATGCCCCCAAACCAGATCAGCTCCATGTTTCACACACAATCGACCTAAGTTCTTTTGATATCTTTTGGGAGTGCTTCTTTTTTCTGTTCCCCAGTGAAAGGTTACAAACAGGTAATCCACTTGTAGACGGGTCGATTTTATAACTTGAACAAGTTTATCCTCCCAAGGGAAAAAAATGCCGGGGGATGACTCGCTCGCCCAAAATGCCTTTGGGAATATAGCTCCGGCAGCAATAATTCCGATTTTCAGCCCTTTCCGCTGCAAGATGGCTGGTTTCATAGCTTCAGAGATGTTTTGTCCGGCTCCGGAATAAGCAACCTGTTGACGATCTAATGCCTGTATCGTGTCTTCCAAGCCCTGCCAACCGTAGTCCATAATATGGTTGTTGGCCAAAGTTACATAATGAATGGGGAGTAATTTTAAAATCTTGGCAACCTCAGGTGGGACTTTGAAAGAATATGACTTATCATCAGAAAACTTATCATTCGATTTTGTAAAGGGAGCTTCCAGATTACACAAATTCAGATCGTTAGGTCCCAAAAGCGCCTGAAGTCTCATGGTCGGATATGCCATACCATTACGCTCAATCTCCTCTAATCCCCAGGAACCGATCATCATATCACCGGCAACCATCACTGTTAATGAATCTTCCTGGGAAAAAACCAAATGAGTTAATGACATCAAACACAAAATAGCTAAAATACATCTTTTAATACTGTCCATTAATTTTCCATGTCCGATTGTAATAAGCACTGTTTTTGATTGAGGACCAATAGGGATTCAAGCTCTAAAAATAATCAAGGTCTTTTAATCCAATGTTGTTGCCAAAACAATCATTTGATAATGTCCCGCTGGCTGTCAGCTCGAGTTGCACACACCGGTTTAATCAACCCAAAAACCGTAAGACCGACAGATTGGTCAAGAAAGAAAAAATCAGCAAAATACCCAAAATGATACTGAATTTATATCATTGTTTTAATTAACAAAGAATTATATATCATTAACAGGAATTCTTTACTTAAACAAGAATCGTTGTACGAATACCCTGGACACTGTCTCAGGGTATCGTCAATTATATATTCACTCGGTTTTAAGTATAAACATTTCAGACGTATTTGGCATTATATTCTGGTTTTTTCACAATACAGCCATTTGTTTTTCTGTGCTTGTGGACTACGTTTTAAGCAGCACTGGTAGACCACTCTCCTTTATTTACCCATCATTTAGTATTTATATTTCCATAATTTCAATTACTTGAATAATATTGCATCAAATTAGGGGCGATGTTACCGATGAATAGAATTGTCGATTTTGCCTACAAATCATTGTGCACTTGATGATTCTTTGATAGTAAAGATCTTACCCTTAAACGCCGGAATGAGTTCAAGACTGAATTTTTCATCGACCGAACCGGTATGACATTTTTGATATATTAAAAACGTGGAGAAAAAAGATCAACGCTCGTTGGTGGGAAAAGAAATATTCAAAGCCAATGTTGACTATTTCGTCAAAGGACGACAAAAAAAAAGCAAACAATGGTTCGAATCCGACAAGATATCAAACCTTACCTTGGTCCAACTCATCAATAAAACATCAATATTATCTGAAAATACAGTTGAAAATTTTTTTTCTAAAGAGCACCAATATCAATTAGATAAACAAACAGTTGAAATGGTTCGCTCCACAATGCATATTATACGAAAGAAAATCAATGATTTCAGCCCCCAAAAACGCTTCTTTATTCTGGAGACTATTGATTTTTTCAGAAGCAAAACCCATATCGGGCGGTTGCTTCCGGCCATGCTTGTTTTGAAAGGAGAAAAACAAAAACGGGAGATTCTGGAATTTTTCTATTCCACATTCAACACCTTAAATAAGAATGTGGAAACCATCATTTCAACACCAGAGATGTTTAAAACAGAATCCCTTCATGTTGAACGTGGCAGCTTGTATTCGTTTTCTATTGATGTCGCCAAGTTGGTACTGCAATTGTTCAAAGAGGATTATGTCTCCAAATTCAACTATAGCGCTTCGGAAGTCGAACTGGTAAAAAAAGTATTCAACCAGTTCGGACCAGGTAAGTTCCTGGCAAATCCCTTCCTGTTAAGCCAATTTAGCGAAAATGAAAATGAATTTTACAAAACAATCCTGAGTTTTGTATCTACCATTCAAACCCATGATGTCTTGTTTTTATATGCCCAAAAACGTCATGTGTATTACAAACGGTTCTTGTTATCCTTGGTTCAATCGAACCGAATAAAGGAGATTGATCCAATTGATATCAGCCGCGTTTTTGCCGGATGTCTATTAAAAAATCCTCAGCTTGATCCAGGTGAATCGTTGGTAAACCGAATGATAGACGAAGATCAGTTTAACAAGCCAAAGACATTAAAGGCGTTGGTTCGTTATATTAACGATCTTTCTCCTTCATCAGTTTATATGCTGATCAACAATATTCGCTCTACGCTTCAAACCATCAGTAATAAAAGACCCAAACAGAAAACAAAACACGAGGGGAAAAAAAAAACCGCCAAGGATATTTTTTCAAATATTTGGAAAAAACAATAACAGGAAGGTCCAGCTAAAATCGAAATCCGACTTTAAAAAGGGGAATATATACATCCGATTGCGATTCATGAAAGTCGGCATGACTTAAAATGGTATACATTATTAAGATATCCCACCAAGCATGAATGGCAATGGCCGTTATCAGATCAAATTCCTCCACAGAGGGGTGATATACATATCCTTCATAAACACCAAATATAAAAGCCCCTAAAGGATTAGCTGTAAATCCCTCGCCGGAATGTGCTGCAGCAAAAATGGCCGATGCGGAATATATGGATGCATGGCGGCTGGCATTGGGTGAAAGCCCCCACATATCCTTTAATAGAGTAAAGAAGTAATGTTGAATGATACCTCGAAACAACATCTCCTCACCAACTCCTACCATATAATATTGGGGAAAGGCATCCCTATTTAAATCTTCCCTGGTTAATCCTCTTTCCAACCTATACTCTACCTTGGAATACTCTGAGAACAGGGCGTGGTTCCACATCAGTACTGTTATGGGCACCCAGAACTGCCATTTTTTATAAAAATGATCCAGTCGAAAGGGGGATAGCATTAAAGAATAAGTCTCGGTGTTGGACCCACAACTATTTTGATACAAGTCGCCCCATGTTGTAAAAAGTAGATTGCCATACAAATTCCCGTAATAATGTGCCTCCCAGGTTTCTTTGGTCAGGCGAACCGTAGTTTCTGATTTTCCACTCTCTGAATCCTCAGATTCCACGTGAGTATAGATATCATCGGCATTGCCTTGGTAATATCCGGAGTCCCTGGCTTGGTAATACCTTTCCGCAGCAATCCAGCGAGCACCACCCATAACAATTGCTTTATCCCATTGTCTTGCTAAAGCATAGCCCAAACCCGGTACAAAGTATTCCGTAAGTCCGGCTCCCAAACATCCCAGCCGATTCATGGCCAAAGTAGAAGAGGTAAAAAATAATACACAAAATAGTATTAGCAAGACGAGGATTAAAATGCGATGAATGACACTATTCTTTATTTCGGACATATGAAAAGGCATACACATTTCCATTAATGATTTAAACTACATAACGTTTTTCCCAAGTTCTTTGATTATCATTGAAACAATCGAATACATTTTAAGAAGGTTAGTATCAATCGTAATATCCGCTTGTCGGTAAAGATCTTTTCTGGCTTCATATAATTCAGTTACTGTTTTTAGTGGGTTATCAGTCTGTACCAAGGGCCTTTTTGTATTACGTGTAACTCTTTCAAAAATGTCGTCTATATTGGCCAGAAGATAGACACTGGTTCCAATTTTCCGAATAATATCCATATTTCCCGGCGTCACCAAAACCCCACCGCCGGTTGCTATGACGGAATTCTTCATTTTGGTCAACCGCTTCAACATGGATGTTTCCAATTGCCTGAAGTAGTTTTCCCCATGCTCGCTAAAAATCTCGGGAATGCTGCAATTTTGTTCACATTCAATAAAATAATCGGTATCAATAAAACGATATCCCAATCTGACAGCTAATTTCCTGCCGATGGTCGTTTTACCCGATCCCATAAATCCTACAAGAATTATATTCAAATAACTCCTCTGCCTAAAATCCCTGTTCTCTGCTCAACATGGCCTGATCAATTGAGATGGTGGCTTTTTCTCGCAGGCTATTCAACCAGCGATTATAGTATTCGTCCCATTTTTGTTCTATTAACAAATGTTTAATCCTGGATTTGGCATTGGCCAGACTTAGCCGTTGATTTCTTCGATATTTTTCCAGTCTTAACACATGAAACCCGTCCTGGGAATGTATAACATCAGTGATTCTCCGTTTGAACTTGGGATATTTTTTAGAAAAAATGGCACTTTCCATTTCCACCGGCAGATCACCTTTTTTAATATAGCCCAAATCACCATCGACGTCCCTGTCGGGAGAAATTGAGTGTTTTCGGACCAAAGTGACAAAATCTTTCCCTTGCAACAATTTTGAACGGATGGCTTTTGCTTCCTCTTCAGTTGAAAGTGTTATGTTTCTCACTTTTATAGCTGAAGGAATGACCAATTCTGTTTTATGTTTCTGATAATATGACTGAATTTCTCGCTTTGTAATCGGTATTTTATCAATCACCTCCGTCTGCACGAGTTTTTTTTGAATCAGATGTTGCTGTAATTTATTTTTCCACTCGGTTTCAGAAAGACTTCCCTCTTTTATATTACCTTTAAAAATAGTTCCCTCATAAGGGGTTGACGATTCGGCAACTATTGCATTTATCTCTTCTTCCAGAACCCGGATGCCTTTCCTTGCCGCCTCCTGGGCAATAAGTTCTTCATCAATCAATTGATTAATGACAATCTCCTTGACAGCGACCAACTCCTTTTCATCGGTTATAACTAAATTCCGATAATGGTTCAAAAAAGAATAAAGCTGGGCATGAAACAAAGCCAGGGAAATTTTTTTATTGTTCACTGTAGCAATGGTCTCCTCTTCAGGTATGATAGCCGATTGCCTATTAGTATCTTTGTCGCATCCCATTATGGTGAGTAATAAAATGAGACCCATCAAACATTGAAAAATCCGAGAAATTGCTATAGGAGATGCCATAGTTTATTTGTTTATTAAGATATCCGATACTGATTAAAAATTTTACTTAACTTTTAATGTTTTATTTTTTATAAAAGATTTCTTTTTTGAATCCATGTAGAAACTGTAGAATTTCCTGAGGTTCTGAAGCCGATATCCCCACAATCAAACGGTTATCCGGTAATAACTTTGCCTTATTCTTGGGGTCACCCAAGTAATTTAACAATACCTCGGGATCAGGCTTAAATTTTTCATTGAACACCATATCCAGCGAATCGTAAGCATGATTCAACTGTGATATGTGAAGCTGTGCGAGAAGGAATTTTATCTGCATGCTGTAGAAAAGACAAACAGTTTCTTCCGGCATTTTTCCATAGCGATCTTCCAACGAGCTGCGAACCTCCCAGAGTTCGTCCTCTGTTTTGCATGAAGAGATGGTTTTGTATGCATCCAATCTTTGATTCATACTACTTATATAACTATCCGGCAAATTTGCATCGATGTTAAGATTCAATTTCACTTCTTCAGAATCTCGCACTTCTACAGTTTCACCCATTTGAATCTTGGAAACGGCGTCCTCGATCATAGATGTATACAACTCGAATCCAACAGCAGCAATATGTCCCGATTGTTGAGAACCTAAGACATTCCCTGCCCCTCGAAGTTCCAAATCATAATTCGCAATTTTAAATCCCGCCCCCAGGTGATTCAGTTCCTGCAAAATGGCCAGACGTTTTCGGGCGGTTTCTGTTAATACTTTTTCCCTTGGTGTCATAAGATAGGAGTATGCCTGGAGATTGCTACGCCCAACCCGCCCCCGTAGTTGATACAGCTGTGAAAGTCCGAATTGATCAGCATTATTAATAATAATGGTATTAACATTGGGAATGTCAAGTCCAGATTCCACAATAGTAGTAGATAGCAATACATCATACTGCTTATCAATAAAGTCGAACATTACCTTTTCCAAATCTCTTTCCGACATC
This sequence comes from bacterium, assembly GCA_041556995.1. Taxonomy (GTDB): domain Bacteria; phylum SAR324; class SAR324; order XYD2-FULL-50-16; family XYD2-FULL-50-16; genus JAHJTV01. The sequence continues at coordinate 6,331 of JBFFHJ010000076.1, forward strand.
TGTCCGTGGGCAACGGCCAATTTTACATTAGGCAAGATACTGCTGAGGTATTGCCCCACCTGATATATAGACTCCACTCGGTTGTGAATGAAAAAGATCTGTCCGTTTCGACGAATTTCCCTGTTGACTGCCTCCTGAATGACGTAGTCATTAAATTTCATAAGCCGGGTTCGGATGGATCGTCTATCCATGGGTGGCGTGTTAATAACCGATATATCCCGTATTCCCACCAGCGACATGTGCAATGTTCGTGGAATTGGTGTGGCACTGAGGGTCAAAGTATCAACAGTTGTTCTATATTTTCGGATCTTCTCCTTATGTTTAACCCCAAATCGCTGTTCTTCATCAATCACCAACAACCCCAGCTTTTTAAAAACAACATCATTTGACAGCAACCGATGGGTTCCAATGGCAATGTCAATAGAGCCCTCTTTTAGATCTTTCAAGGTTTCGCGTATCCTGGCCGGTGTCTGGAACCGACTTAACATTCCGATACTAACCGATGTATTTTCAAACCGCTTGGAAAAAGAGTCGAAATGTTGCTTAGCCAAAATGGTGGTCGGAACCAGGATACCGATCTGAAAACCATCGATAGCTGCTTTGTAAGATGCCCGCATGGCAACTTCGGTTTTCCCGAAACCAACATCTCCGCAAACAAGACGATCCATCGGTTGTTCCAATTCCATATCCTGGATGACATCCTGTATGGCTTTTTCCTGATCATCGGTTTCCTGATAAGGGAAACTCAGCGTGAATTCATTCATCAACGATGAATCGGGAGAAAATGCCACTCCTTTTTTAGCTTTCCTGATAGCGTTGATTCGTACCAATTCCTCGGCCATATCATCAACTTCAGAGCGGATTTTCGATTTTGTCCTGGTCCAAGCTTTACTGCCCAATTTATTAACTTTGGGTCGACCGTCATCCCCACCTTTATATTTTTGTACCAGATGAAATTTATCCACCGGCACATAAACCTTATCACCCCCTTGGTATACGATAACCAGATAATCTGACTCATTAGTACCAGCGGTAATTTTTTTTAGTCCCTCATATTTTCCAATACCATATTCCACGTGAACTACGTAGTCACCGACTTTCAAATCTCCAAGTGAAGAAAAGAAATGTTTCAGGCTATTTTTTCGAACACGACTCTGTTTGCGGCGAGTACCGAATATTTCTTCATCCGAAATAAGGGCAATCTTAGTATTGCCAACCTGGTCAATCCATCTGAATCCTTTACTAATGGGAGAAGGAATAATACAAAACGATGTTTCCAAGGGAGAAAAATCACTGTTGAAGAAGGCTGAACACTCCTGATCACTGCTGGTTTTTAAAATCGGAACGGTTAAATCTATCTCTTCCAGCATCTGCCGGATTCGATCTCCTTTGGAATGCGAATCAACGGCGATGGCAATTTTTGCTTTGTTTTGATTCCAGGTTTTTAGTTGTTTAAGGACGTTATAAACCGAACTTTGGTCAATGGCTTCATCAGACAAAGCCAATGAACGAATAGCCGCATTATCGACAGTAGATAGATCAAAAATCTCCTGATTATTTTCCAAATTTAAAGCCTGGATATCAATTGCTTTATACTGTTCAATGCTGGAAAAAAAACCATTCGAGGTTAGATAAAGTTTATCCGGGTCCATGGTGGGATGACCTTCTCGCCTGGAATACTCATATTCCGAAAGGATCTCATCAAAAAAGTCTTCCGATCGGTTTTTAACAGCACTTTTTTCCAGAAAAAGCACCCACGGCGATTGGGAAAAATAATCCAATACTGTGGCAGTCGAAGAATAAAACAAGGGCAAAAGATTTTCCATACCGGGAAAACCGACATTGGATTCGATCTGTTCCACCACACTATGGTACAGTTGGGGCACTGTATTTGTCTTTATCGACTGTAATCCATCCAGGGCGTTTTGGGTAGTTGTCTTTGAAAACAGGACCTCTTGAGCAGGAAATATAGCTACAGACGATAACTGCTCAGTGGACCGTTGAGTTTCAACATCAAATGATTTAATACTCTCCAACTCATTATCAAAAAAATCCAACCTCACTGGTTCCGGTTCGGTGATAGGAAATATATCGATAATTTCACCCCTGACAGAAAACTCCCCTTTTTCCTCAACCATTTCAACTCGGGTAAAACCATTACGAACCAGATTTTTAAGCAAATTGTCACGCTCATATGTTTCAGATTTTTTTAAATTAAAACAGTGATTTAAAAATACTGACGGTGGAAGAATCTGCTGCATAATCGCATTTGGCGTTGTTACTGTAATACAGGCTTTCTGTTCAAGTATCCGCTGTAACGACTGAAAACGAATAGCTAAAACATCTTTACTGGGAGATTGGTTATCATAAGGAATCGTATCCCAATGAGGGAAAAAATTGACGGATGACGCATCTGAAAAAAACTCAAGATCCTGCTTGATAAGTTCTGCTGCTTCATAAGATTCGGCTACCACTAGCAGAGGCACATCTACCTGCTTGGAAAGCATTGAAATAAAAAAAGCTCTGGCCGAACCGGTCAAGGATGATAGGATGGTGTTTTTTCTATTTGATTGCAGTACCCTGTTAACAGTATCTTGAAATTTTATACGAAAAGATGTTCCCACACTATTTTGGTTCATTTGAATTGACTATGATAAAGCATTAAGGTTATAATTTCCGATTATACTTTTTTATAAGATGCTGATTGTTGGAAAGATTTTTTCAGCAGGTGATACAGACGATTCCACAATTTTCAATTTGCCAAGAGCAATTTATGGATTTAATTCGGGGAATTAGATGAATTGCCATTGAATTTATGAGAAGCGGTTTTCGGCCAAATATAGCGGCTTTGAAACACCACCATCTGTTTAACACGACTGTTATTTTTACATGGAAATAATAAGGGTTGTAAAGGGAGGATTTCATGGAAAAAGGAAGAAATATTGAGAAAGGACTGACATTCGACGATTTATTACTTCTTCCGAAGAAATCAGACATCTTGCCATCGGAAGTTGATACAAGTACCCGGTTGACTAGAAATATAAAAATTGCGATCCCATTAGTTAGCGCTGCAATGGATACGGTGACCGAAACCAGGGTTGCTATCTGTATGGCCCAGGAGGGTGGTATTGGGATTATTCACAAGAACATGTCGATTGAGAATCAAGCCAGGCAGGTTGATACTGTTAAGCGCTCGGAAAGTGGAATGATTACTGATCCAATCACCATTAGGCCTGATGATAAAGTTGAACATGTGCTTCAACTGATGAAACGACATAATATATCAGGCCTACCGGTAACCGAAAATAAAAAACTGGTCGGTATTGTCACTAACAGGGATTTACGGTTCGAAACCAATTTTGACCAACCGGTTTCCAATATCATGACCCAAGGTAAGGAAAAATTGATTACCGTTAAAGAAGGTATTACAGCAGAAGAAGCCAAACGGCTGCTTCATGAACACCGTATTGAAAAGCTGCTGCGAATCAATGACAATTACGAGTTAACGGGCCTGATAACCATCAAGGACATTGAAAAAAAACAAAAATTTCCCATGGCCAGCCAGGACAGCTCAGGACGATTGTTAGTTGGAGCAGCCCTTGGCGTAGGAGCGGACCTGCATGATCGAGCGGAAGCACTGATCAATGCGAAAGTCGATGTTTTGGTAATAGATACCGCCCATGGTCATTCTAATAACGTAATCAAAGCAGTAAAATATGTAAAAAGTAAATTCCCCGATGTCGAATTGATCGCTGGCAATGTGGGTACGGCCGCAGCTACAGAAGAATTGATTAAAGCAGGTGTTGACGCAGTGAAAGTCGGGATCGGTCCAGGTTCCATCTGTACAACACGCGTAGTTTCCGGCGTTGGTGTTCCTCAAATGACCGCCATATTCAACTGTTCAGTCGTTGGAGAAAAATACAATATTCCTATCATTGCCGACGGCGGTATAAAATTCTCAGGTGACATCCCCAAAGCCATCGCAGGAGGTGCTTCTACAATAATGATCGGGAGTATGCTGGCTGGCACAGATGAAAGCCCTGGTCAAGTAATTCTTTACCAGGGAAGACGATACAAGCAATATCGGGGCATGGGATCGATAGGTGCCATGAAAGAAGGAAGCAAAGATAGATACTTTCAGGAAAACCAGGACGTTTCCAAACTGGTTCCCGAAGGAATTGAGGGGCGTGTACCTTACAAAGGACTATTAAGTGAGACGATTTACCAGCTGATCGGTGGTTTGCGATCAGGTATGGGTTACACCGGGTGTGGTACCATTGATGAACTCAAGAAAAATGCAAATTTTATCCAAATTTCTCCGGCCGGTTTGACCGAGAGTCATGTTCACGACGTCTATATTACAGAAGAAGCTCCGAATTATAAATCATTGTAAATATTGAAATAAGTCTGTGCTAATACAATTCCGGTTTACCCTAATATTTGTACTGTTTATCTGCTGTTTCAATATCCATGCAACTCCGCATGACACGCGATTTCGCCTCAAACAGCAGATCAGCAGACTCGCACCGCATGGTTGTGTTATATTACACGATGAAAACGGACGCGAGCTATTCTCATACAATCCCGACAACGTCCTGATTCCGGCTTCTATCATAAAAATTCTAACATCCATCGTAGCCATTGAACTGTTGGGCGAAGACTTTAAGTTCAAAACGCAATTCTTCCGTAATCAAAATGGAGATCTGGCCATCAAGGGCTGGGGCGATCCGTTTTTGATTTCCGAAGAACTTGATCTAATTGCCAGGGCATTAAAAACCAAAGGATTAACTAAAATAAACGCCGTTTTTTTGGATGATTCAGCTTTCAGCATCGGATTTACAGTTCCCGGAACCAGTCAAACCTTGAATCCCTATGATGCATTAAACGGAGCCCTAGTTGTCAATTTTAATACATTGATGATTGGAAAAAATAGGAAAGGAGCCGTCTATTCCGCCGAAAAGCATACACCTCTTACACCATTAGCCATAATCAAAGGCAGGCAATTAAAAGCGGGAACAGAAGAGAGGATCAACCTGACAGACAAACCAAAGGAAAGCCTGCAATATACCGGTGAATTATTTACCGCTTTTTTACAAAAACAAAACATCTCCGTTTTAGGTAAAGAGATTAAACAAACAATCGTTGATAATAGCTGGAATCTTTTTTACACTCATTACGGCAGCCGATCACTGCATCTTATTTTCGAAGGCTTGATGAAGTATTCGAACAACTTTATTGCCAACCAGATTTTTCTGGTAACGGGTGGAGAAAAAACAGGGTATCCAGCCACACTGGAAAAATCTCAACAGGTTTTTAAGGCATATGTCAAAAACAAATGGAATATGACATCCGACCAAATCCTTGTTGACGAGGCTTCCGGCATATCCACGCGAAATCGAATGACCGGTACAACCATGATGCGGATTATGGAACATTTTCGAACCAATGGTTTCTTATTGGCGAAAAAAAAAGGCGTTCGTGTCAAATCAGGCACCTTAACCGGTGTATATAATTATGCTGGTTACTTTGAAACCAACCAGGGATTAAGACCGTTTGTCATTATGACCAACCAGCGAAAAAATTATCGGGATAAAATTTTACTCCTTCTGAAACAGCATAGTTTATTGACAAATACAAAACCGCAGGTGAAACCAAATCAGGAGCTGAATTAGGTATAAGCCCATACGAATGCAGACAGGGTTGGAGCACATTCCATCAAAAAAGACGGATATTCTTTACTAAAAACCCCCAGATTAAATCACAAGGATCAGTATTTTCTTTTATAACAACGATAACGACATCAAAACTGACACTGCAAACCTGCTTACAGAAAGTTAAAACGTTAAATAATAGGATTTGTTATGACGGATATTATTACTATTTTTGATACAACATTAAGGGACGGTGAACAATCCCCTGGTTGTTCCATGAACACTGAAGAGAAACTTATCATGGCCAAACAGCTGGAAAAACTTGGCGTTGATATCATAGAAGCAGGTTTTCCGGCATCATCCGTAGATGATTTTAAATCAGTCCAACGAATCGGTGACGAAATGAGCCAGACCAAAGTGGTTGCCCTTTGTCGTGTTGCGGATGAGGATATCGATACCGGTATCAATGCCCTGAAAGGTTCAAAAAACTGGGGAATCCACACCTTTATTGCCACCAGCGATCTGCATCTTAAGAGTAAACTAAACATTGACCGCAAAACTGCAATAAAAAACGCTGTTCGAGCAGTTGAAAGAGCAAAAAAATATATCGATCATGTAGAATTCAGTGCTGAAGACGCCACACGATCCGATCCCGATTTTTTAATCGAGATATTTTCAGCAGTTGTCCGAGCTGGTGCTAACATTTTGAACGTTCCAGATACCGTTGGTTATATAACACCAAACGAATTTTCCAATCTGATCAGACGTCTGAAAAATGAAGTTTACAACGCCGATCAGGTTGTGTTTTCCATTCATTGCCACAACGATCTTGGATTGGCTGTATCCAATTCTTTAGCCGCCATTGAAGTAGGAGCCAGGCAAGTAGAATGCACGATAAACGGCATTGGTGAAAGAGCCGGCAATGCATCCCTGGAAGAAATCGTTATGGCATTGAAAGTGAGAAACAGTTTCTTTAATGTAGATACCAATATCCGAACTGAACAAATTTTTCATTCCAGCCGTCTGTTAACCAAACTAACCGGTACAATGATACAGGCTAACAAAGCAATCGTGGGTGCCAATGCCTTTGCTCACGAAGCTGGAATTCACCAGGATGGGGTGATAAAAAATGCCTTGACATACGAAATAATGAAACCCGAATCCGTTGGGGTTTCCATGAATCAGCTGGTACTGGGAAAACATTCCGGTCGAGCGGCTTTGAAAGGCAAAATCAATTCCCTGGGATATGAAGTATCAGCTGATGAGTTAAAAAAAATATTCAAAAAATTCAAAAAATTGGCTGATAAAAAGAAAATTGTCTACGATGAAGATCTTGAAATTCTAGTTATGGAGGAGAGATCAACCGGTGAAGAAAAATTTAAATTGGTCAGTGTTAATGTCACCTCTGGAACAGAAACCATACCCACTGCAACCGTTGTGCTGGAAATTGACGGTAAGCCGCAACCCGCCCGGGCATCGTTGGGTGACGGTCCGGTCGATGCTGCGTTAAATACTATTCGAGAAATCGTAAATATCCCATGTGTCTTAACATCGTTTGTTATCAAGGCAGCTACTGGCGGTACAGACGCTCAGGGAGTGGTTTCTATTTCCATTGAATGGGAAGGAATAAAAGCCACTGGACGCGGATCACACACGGATATCGTTATCGCATCCGCCAGAGCATTTGTTAATGCATTGAATCGGTTGGATTTATTATTTAAATCACCCGTGAAAAAAAAGGACGATGATAAAAACATGATGAGTGTTTAATGGATGAAAAAATATTGTAAATCACTCTCCCATCCAACTTCCTCTGTAATAAAGAAAGCAGACTGCCTCAAATACCTAAAACAGCAGGTATTTAGGGGATTAAATCATACATTGAGCTTCCTTTTTTAAAGCTCTTATGATACTGTATAACCATACTAAGTTGTAAAAACGGTCTTGAATTCCCATACATAAGCGTGTAATCAAGAGATTCTTGTAATTAATCTAAAAAGAAGGAAAAACAACCATGTATGAATCAAATAATGATGATAAGGAAATCATTGAAATCCCGATGCTACCAATGAGGAACATAGTGGTTTTCCCATACATGACCATCCCATTTTTTATTGGCAGACAGCAATCGATAGAAGCCTTGGAAGAAGCATTAGCCGGAGATCGAAAGATTTTTGTTGTATGCCAAAAAGATCCCCATGTTGAAATCCCCGGAAAAAATGATCTTTTTGAGATGGGAACCATCGGCAACATTTTACAAATAATGAGATTGCCGAAAGGTACAATAAAGGTTCTATTCGAAGGGAAAGAAAGGGGGCGAAGATTAAAAGTTGATCTTGATGCTTCCGCCTATCGTGCCCAGGTTGAAGTATTACCCACTGTTGAAGAATACGATCCTGAGCTGATTGCGCTGACCAAAACAGTTAAAGGAGAGTTTAAAAACTTCCTCAAAAAAGTGGCAAGAAATACCGAATCTGCCGACAAAATCATATCAGGTGACTACTCACCAGGTGAAATCGCCGACATGATTGTCCCCCTGTTAACACTGGATATCGAAAAACAACAGGAATTACTGACCACAATGGACAGTAAATACCGACTTGAAATGGTCTATTCAAGAATGCTGGAAGAGGAAGAACATAAAAAAATCGAACAACGCTTAAAAGAAAGAGTACAGGGACAAATCGGTAAAACTCAGAAAGAGTATTATCTGAACGAACAGATGAAGGCGATCCAGAAAGAACTTGGCTCTGACGATGTGAAAGAAGAGATTGATGAATTTGAGCATATAGCCAAAGACAGTGGCATGCCGGATTCAGTCCTGGAAGTGGTACAGAAAGAGCTGAAAAAACTGAAGATGATGCCACCGACTTCATCCGAAGCAAATATAGTGCGCAATTACATCGATTGGTTGGTTCAAGTACCATGGAAAGCGAAAACCAAAGATAATTTATCCCTGGATCATGCCCAGGAGATTTTGGATGCTGATCATTATGGTCTTGAAAAGGTAAAAGAGCGCATTATCGAATACATTGGTGTGGCCAATCTGGTGGGTGACCTCCGTGGTCCTATTATTTGTCTGGTGGGCCCTCCGGGTGTTGGAAAATCCTCTTTGGCTAGGTCAATTGCTCGATCTCTGGACAGAAAATTTGTACGCATGAGTCTCGGTGGCGTTAGAGACGAAGCTGAAATTAGAGGACACCGTAGAACATATATCGGAGCCTTACCTGGAAAGATCATTCAATCCATGAAAAAGGCAAAAACCAACAATCCAGTTCTACTGCTGGATGAAATCGATAAAATGGCGCAAAGTCACATGGGAGATCCTGCATCTGCACTTCTGGAAGTTCTTGATCCCGAACAAAACAGCGAATTCATGGATCATTACCTGGAAGTGGAATACAATTTATCCAATGTCATGTTCATCTGCACAGCCAACGCCAAACAGGATATTCCACTGCCCCTGATTGACCGAATGGAGTTGATCAACCTGTCCGGCTATTCCGAATTCGAAAAAGAAAAAATCGCCTTGAAATACCTTGTCCCAAAGCAAATGAAGGAAAACGGACTAAAAGATACTCATGCCAAATTCACTCGGGATGGTGTCCTGGAAATCATCCGCAGCTATACTCGTGAAGCAGGTGTACGGACACTGGAAAGAACCATTGCCAAGGTTTGTCGTAAAGCCGTTACCACTATTGTTAAGGAAAAGCTGGAAGATTTGATCAATATTGAGTCTGAAAAAGTGCAAGAATTTTTAGGAGTTAAACCCTATAAATACGGTGAAGTTGAAGGCGAGAATGAAGTGGGCATCATTAATGGCTTGGCTTGGACATCATTTGGTGGAGAAGTTTTGACCATCGAAGTTAATACCATGAAAGGATCAGGGAAAATCCAACTTACCGGTAAATTAGGCGATGTCATGAAAGAATCCGCCCAAGCGGCACTGAGTTACGTTCGATCCAACGCCAACTCTTTGGGGATCTACAGTAAAGTATTTGCCGATCTGGATATACATGTACATGTGCCTGAAGGTGCAACTCCCAAAGATGGTCCTTCCGCCGGTATTGCCATGACCAGTGCCCTGATTTCAGCATTGACAGGAATTCCCGTTCGAAAGGACATTGCTCTAACCGGAGAAATTACACTAAGAGGCAAAATTCTGCCCATCGGCGGTTTAAAAGAAAAACTGTTGGCAGCTAAAAGAGCTTGTATCCCCAGTGTTATTATCCCGCACGAGAATGAAAAGGATCTGGTTGAAATCCCGGATGAAATTAAAGAGGGCTTGACCATTAAGACCTTGAAAAAGGTCCAGGATGTAGTTCCCCTCATGCTTGAACGCAAACCTCAGCCAGTGAATGATAAGGACTTGGAATCGGATATTCAACCGGAAAGAAAAGATGTTATCCAAGGCAACTCGGTCGGCAACTTTGTCCAGAATGAATCAAGCATATCCCACAATTAGCCCTTGACGGAACAGGTTCGTATCGTTGCAATTGTTGGTCCGACAGGGTCCGGAAAAACAGAAATCGGAATTCGCCTCGCGGAAAAATTGGGAGGCGAAATCATCTCGGTCGATTCCATGCAGATTTATCGCTGGATGGATATCGGGACTGCCAAACCGACCCCGGAAATGCGGGCCATTATCCCACACCACCTAATCGATTTCCTCGATCCCGATCAACCCTACAACGCTGGAAAATTCGCTGCGGATGCTGATGCTATTATTAGTCAACTCTGCCGCCAAAACAAGCCATCGATTCTAGTCGGCGGAACTGCTCTTTATCTCCGAGCATTAATTAATGGTATTATCCCAGTGCCGGATATTTCACCCACCATTCGACAAGAGGTTCGCGGGTTGATTGCGCAACAAGGTATCCAAGCTGCATATAACCGCTTAAAGGAACTCGATTCCAAAAGCGCAGATAAATTACATCCCAATGATATTTCCAGAATTTCCCGAGCATTGGAAGTGGTACTGGAAACTGGTAACAGCATCCAGGATTATCAAAAAGAGCACGGCTTTCAGCAACAACGCTACAATGTTCTGTATTTGGGTCCTCAGTGGCCAAGGGATGTATTATATCATCGTATCAATATCCGTGTTGAGCAAATGATCAAAGATGGTCTGGTGGACGAAGTTGAAAGTTTGCTCAAAATGGGTTACGACACCCATCTCGCTCCCCTAAATTCAATCGGTTACAAACAAACAATTCAATACATTCAAAGAAAAATTGATCTGGGAGAGATGATTCGTGATATCCAAAAGAAAAGTCGACATTATTCCAAGAAGCAATTAACTTGGTACAAAAAAGACCAAAATATCAGATGGCTGGATGAGAACAAGTTGTCTCAACAGGATATTGATGTCGTTGAACAGTTTTACAGCGGCTAAACATGGCTGAAACCCCGTCGGATTCTATTTATAGTGCAGACAAATGGTTAGCATTCTTACAAAAGACAGATACTGAACTATTAAAGCTCTCCAGAACTGATGTTTTCAAAGCCACCGGCAAAGGGGGGCAAAAACGCAACAAAACCTCCAATGCCATACGATTGACGTTTTTTTACCTGGTAATTACTGAATCAAAATCCAGGTCAAAAGCAGATAATATTAACAACGCTATTAAAAAGTTAAGAATGGCCATCGCTCTGGATACTCGGCAAGCCGTCCATAAACGAAACCAATTCACAGTTTTCCCCGAAGAAGTGGCACCCTACATCAATAACAAAATTGTACGTATCAATCCTAAAAATCCACATTTTCCTATTTTTACCGGCTGTCTCATTGATGTATTCATCAAACATGCAGGAAACTGGAAAGAGATTGGGAAAGAGTTTGGCACAACACCTAGTCAAATGCGTCGGTTTTCAGAAAAGCATGGAGTTTTATCAGAGAAACTGAAAGTGCTGAGAAGAGAACTGGCGAAAAATGAGATCTGAACAGAAAGCTCAAGACATTACAACTTGATCGGCTCCAGTTTATTCAACTCAAAAAAGCTGGTGGGATAAAAAACCCTGCTTAATTCACTGATTTTTTCGTCATTCAGGGTTCTGGTTTCCGCATACAATTCCAAATCAAGAGATTGCAGTTTAATAAATTCCGTTATTTCAATCATCTGTTTTATTTGTATCTCTTTTGTAGCTCCCGGAAAGAAAATTAGTGCCTTTTTTCTTTTCAGAAGTTTAATTAAATCCCTGGCTTTACGCATTTCCAACAAAAGATTGGTTTTTGATCCAGTGATCTCGTCGCCGAGGAAAGCCAGATAAAAATAAACATTTTTTGCCCTATCTGGATTCCGTCGTTTCCACTCTGCATGCAAAATGGCGATAACACTATCCTTGTATTCAAATTTTGTAACCAAGCGATTCATTCGAGTACTCAAGTCAGATAAGGTCAAAATGATCTTTTCATCAAAAGATTCGATGGGCAAACTGATCAAATCACTTATTTTATTTGCCAGAGTTGAATATCCCTTCCATTCCTGTCCGTTCTTCAATGTATCGGAGAATTTTTTGAGCAGATCTTTTATTTCACTTATCACTTCCTTACGACCAGCCAAACCTTTGATGACGGACTGATAGTACATAATGGACTGAATCATTTCCCCAAAAGACTGGTTGTTGACCACATCCTTTTCACTTTTTGTGGTTCCAAAATCATATTGCAACAGCTTGGTCAGGTTTACATCTTTAATACTCCCAATGATCATTTTCTCCTTATCCGCCAGTTTGAATTTTATTAACCGTGGATCGCATTCAGTCTTTTTTTGTCGGAGCAAACATTGATGAATCTGTTGATCAATCAGTATCATAGAAAGATACCGAAAATAATCCAAGGATTCTTTTCGGTATTCATCCAGAATTCGTGCGGCTTGAATCAGAGCCTTTTTTTCTGGATTATCCCCCTCTTGCAGTACTTTAGAAAATCTTTCGAAAAATCCCTGTGAAATCCCCAGATCTTCTCCAATCACTTTAACCGGAATGGTATGCAGTCGTATCTGAACAATAAATTTTCCGGTGGGGATTTCAAATGTATTTCCGATATATAACAACGAACTAAACTTTAATGGAAGTTTCAGTATCACTTTTTTATTAATAGCTTCTTCCGCCAATCTGGTTTTAATCGTGTTACAGGCCTCTTTTACTATCCTGCTCAGCTCTTCATACAGATAAGTGTTTTTAACATATTGTCGAAAAGCAGGTGATCGTAAATTATATTTTCCCTGATCTATAAAATCCAGGAAAATTCCAGCCGGATTAAGCTCATCCTTTTGAGCCGATCGCATCTGTTTCAGTTTAATAAAAAAAGAAAAAAAGCGGCTGCGTTGCTTAACATAGTCTTTTTCAAAATCTTCGTTGGAAAATGTTGCTGGAAAAACAGATAGTCCATTACCGTTAATGATTTCCGGCGTTAGCATTGGATCCAATTCCTTCTCAATCTCATTAGGTATAAACCCCAGGTTTTCGGGTTTCAAACCAATCTGTTGTTCAAACCATAAGGCAAAACATCGTCGAGAAATCTGCAAACCTGGTTCAATCACTGATTGTTCATAAAATATATCAAAAAAATGAGTACCAAACCGTTGGGCCAAAGACTTAACATCATGTTGCATTAACTTTTTTAAGTTTTCCGTTAAAAGCTCAGTTATTAAAGTACCATAGGCACTTGCCACACAATGAAGGGGATTAATTAGTTTTTGAATATTGGCGTTGGAGTTTTCAAACAAACGATGAACATTTTTGCCTTTGGCATCTTTGGTAACGTTGAGATGTAATTGAGGGGCAATAGTACTTTTTAAAATCTCATTTTCCTGTTTGGAAATAGCGTTCTTGATGATGAATACTCGTTTTTCAATAATAAAATCACGGATATTATTGATGACATAAATCTCAATTAAACTCTTGGACGCTGCTGCATTTGTTTCTGCTAATCGGTTACGCGATTGAGAGGCTAAATTGGAGATAGTTTCATCATTGAACTCCTCAACGGAATGTACTCCTTCCTGCTTTAGATAAAACAGGCATTTACTCCACTCCTCCGGATCAAATTGACTCCTGGCAACACAAACAATACTTCTTAACAATTTAAACAGATCTTTTCGGTCCAGCAGTTTTTTGTTAACATAAATCTGCCTCTCTTCCATCTGCTGAAGACGCTGATATAAATAAACAAACACATGGTGATTGGTTTTACATTTTTCTGCATTTTCACCTAAAAAGTCCACCAATCTTGAAACAAGAATCCGCGTACTGATCTTTTGAGTCAACATTTCGAATTGTCTGGCCAGTTTCGCCACCGCACTTTTACGTTCGATGATTTCATTCTGAAATGTCTGGAACATGGCCGAATATCGACTATGCAAATCCGATAATAAAATCAGATTGATGGCTTGAGAATCACTCAAATTTTCCTTTTTACCGGTGGCTATCAGGGTTATTTTTTTCGATATTTCTTCTGGTAACCCTGGAAAATCCAACAACTCTCTGGCAGTCGCCTGCATGCCTTTGGATCTGGAGGCACGCTGAATCAATTGTTCCTTAAAATCAGGGTTTTCTTCAATAAGAATGGGAATCTGCAAAAACTTAAGATCCGGCTTGGAAAGTAGTTGCAATCTGACACTGTTTGGAAGGCCAGTAACCAGTATCTGATGGTTCTGTTTAAAAATATTGGGATAGATAAGCGGTAAGCAGAGTGTTTCCCCTTTTGATCGATGTAGCTGGATAAGCAAGATATTCTCAGGATCTTTTAACACTCGCCATTCCAATTGACCAACTGTTTTTAAATTGGCATTGACGTTCAGTTTTTCCTCTACAACAAATCTTTCTTTCGGACTATTCTTTAACTTCGGGTTGATGGGGCGCTGAACCTCCATTTTTTTTGTCACTTTATACTCAAAATGGTCGACAACAAATCCCTGGTTATTTAACATTTGTGTAATCACATCAATATCATCAATTTGACGTTTGTCCAATAAACTGACAAAACGAATTAATAATTGGGGCGTTTGTGATTTTTCCGAACTGACAAAGGATCTTTCTCCCATAAGAGGATTAACCTGTTGCTGACTTTGAAGTTTCATTACACAATAAAATTGGTTACAGCGAATAATCTGAACAGCGAATTCCCATTTTTTTAACTACTACTTTTTGAATACCATTGTAACAAAAATCTGTTTGGTTTTGGACTATTATTAATGAGTCTTAAAATCAATGCAAAAGGAAAAACTTTTTTTATAACATGTTCAACCAATGCCTCAACAAATGGTGGGTATATGAATCATTAGAAAAACCGATTCAATGTTCAAATCAATCAATTGATCATTTTTTTTTCACTCCGGTTGCCATGAATAGGGATTTTTGGTTAGTTTTTTGAGTATTGGCTTGCTATTGTGTACAAGATCTAATGGATTGCTTCCACATATTATGATTTGCTTATAAACTTTAGATATTTTAGCATGACATTTACCGGGCTCAAATTCAAAAATCAAACCAATTGACATGTCGCATTACTATTCTTCATATAATCGAAGTTTCGGTCTAGCCAAAAAGAGGGTAAAAAAGACCTCCCCACCCCTAATTTGTATTGTATTCATACTGTTAATTATAACCACCTGCTCCAGAATGATCGGAACATCACCAAATGGATTCTGGTACAAGCTCAAGGCAGGTGATTCCCTGGAAAATGTGAGTAAACAGTTTTCTGTGGACAAATATGAAATACAGAAAATTAACAATATCTATGATCCAGAAGATATTGAAATCGGAATGAAGATTTACATCCCCAAAGCAATCACATATGTAAGGCCTAAAACCATCAATAACAATAGATATGAAAGTACAACCGCCTCATTCATATGGCCGTCACCCGGAACCATTTCCTCTGGCTACGGAAGAAGGCATGGAAGAATGCATGAAGGAATTGATATCACCAGGGACAAAGGAAGAGATATTAGGGCTGCGGCAGACGGTATTGTAGAGTATGCAGGTAGAAAAAACGGCTTTGGAAATACCATCATTATCAGTCACAGCAGTAACATAAAAACTTTGTACGCCCATAATTCAAAATTATATGTAAAAAAAGGAATGAGAGTCAGAAAAGGAACTATCATTTCTAAAATGGGATCCAGCGGCAGATCCAGCGGTATCCATTTACATTTTGAGGTTCATGTCAACGGCAAGCCACGCAATCCATTACGCTACTTACCAATTCGGTAAAAACACCAGCCAACCCGTCACAACTTCCATTGAATGTGGATTAAAAAAAATCAATAATCAGTTGAAAACCGGAAAATGTCCAAGATGCAGTTGTCCTAAAAGGATTTCTGTTTTGGAAATGTTTTTAACTGCAATCACTCACTTACTTTATTAGACTGTTGAACCGAGTAAAATTAAGTAAAACATGGGAAATTTATTTTCAATAGGCTCAAAATCGAATATAATGACACTTGCCAAACAGAATTTTTTTTTGTCATAAACGCAACACAAGAATAATGGAAAAAAGTTGGATTTCATTCGAATCCACTGGTAATAGACCTTTTCAATTGGTATGAGAAAGAAAAGTCAGTAAAACAATTCTTTCATCATCTTACAGGAAACGATGGTGAAATTCTGACGACAATAAAAACAAAGCATTAAAAAAAAACACCATCACTATTGTTATTTTGTTAGAACAACTTTCTTACATTTAAAATATTATTATTTATATCCAATTTGATAGTTCATTCTTTTATTGAACTCACAGGCAAATTGATTCTTGAATTAAAGCCATGGAACTCACTGATAAAACTGGCTTTGAAATATATATCATCCACAATTGCTACTGTTTGAAGAAATTTCCTTATTCCAATGAACATGTCTAAATATACAAATCGTTGATCAATTCAGAATATATAACAAAGTGACATTATTTTATCGGATCGAAAACTCTGGTTTTTAACTCAAAACGTTCAATCCAAATTCGAATAATTATAATATCATCAACTGTTTTTTACCATGTTGCCTGAAGGAGAACAGAGTTACAATTTTACAGAAAATGTTCTGCTTGAAGAACGTGTTGATCAATTTGTCGAAAGACAAAGACAGATGCAACAAAAACTTGCAAGTAAAAACAGGAGAAACAATTTTACGCTAGTCGAGTTAGCGAGAAATTCAAGCCCCTTACCTGTTAATATTGTTGATAGTATATTTGATAAAAACATCACGCTAGAGGTTACCAGCGAAGTAGTGGATGAAGTACGTAAGACACTACATACCATGCGTTTACGACTAAATTCATTGGATCCTAGAAAGCGGTTTTTTATTCTGGATACCATGGATTTTTTTAGAAGCAAAATCAGTATTGGAAAACTCATACCTGCCATATTACTGCTCAAAGACGACGATCAAAAAAAAGCGGTTCTCGAATTCGTGATTCCTACCTTTCTCAGTATTAACAAAAATATAGAAACCCTTGTATCCACGACGGAGCTATTTACCTCCCAAACCCTACACCTTAATCGCGGCAGTTTATATTCGTTTGCATCAGATCTTGCAAAAATCCTTATTCCACTATTCAAACCCAATCTTTTAAAAAAATACACGGAAATCATCTCACCGGTAGAACTACTTCTCAAAGCTATTAATCCTACAAAAAACGGGAAAACAGGCAGTATAAAAGATGTGTATTCCCGCATCATCGATGACGAGGAAAAAACACGCAGAATCTTGTTAAACTTTATCGTGGCCATTCAATCGCACGAAGCATTGTTTAATTATTCAATCAAACGGTACGGTTATTATAAATTATTTCTTAATCGGCTCACCTTCGAAAATCGATTTGAAGATTTCCAACCCATCATTATCAGTAAAATTCTGGCCGGTTGCCTCCTTAGTAACAGTCAGATGAAACCGGATGAAAAACTGATAGATGCCATGGTACATCGGGAAAAATTTGCCGTATCCGCAACCATTAAGGCAAAAAAAAGCTTTATCGATAAACTTGCTCCCTCAACCATTTTCAGCATTATCAATCAATTCAAAATCCATCTACAAACACTTTCCAGAATTAAGTTGGATAACGAATTCGATGAGATACAGGAGCTATCAGTCAAATCGATACTAAAAAAAGTCTGGACTGGCTTTACAAAACTGGCCGACGGTGGATTATCCATAATAACAGCACCGCTGGAAACCATATTCAATCAGATTAAGGAAACCATCACCCACTTTATCGAAGAAGAAAAAGATAAAGAAAAAGAGATTCAAGAATCCATTAATAAACCATTCACTCCATTGATTCCAAAACGACCCGAAAGTCTGGCTTATCTAAAAAAGCATTATTCCATTGTCCAGCCTAACATTGTTGGTTTCAGGGGAGAAGACGAAGGAGCAACCCAAAAAGACTATGCTTATAATGCCCGGTTTTTTAAAAAGGGTGAAATAACCCTACTGGAGTTTAACTACTGTTTTAAACGTTTATTGGAATCCTTACAGCGAAACAAGAATGTAAAAGTGATCGTCAACAAAAAACAGAAAAAGATGATTGAATACCATGCTGCTTTTTTATATTCCAATTATCTGATATGTATAGGAACTACCCACTTGAAATCAGACAACCCGGAGTTGATTGAAGAAAAGGACGTTTTTCCTTATGTCATTTTTTTCACTGAAGCCATGGAAAAGAAAAAAGGTAGATTGCCAGCAAGAGAAGTTAAAATTAAAGGACAAACATTATATTTTAATGAAACGGTAATGATCAGGGATAACGCTCTGGGTTTTTATAAGTCGATTTTATATATTTTACATCTATTGCCGGACGAAGACTGGAATTCAAGCGCAAGTCAATCATGCATCAAATTTGTTATCAAAGAACTTCGCAGACTATCCGACTAATAATTCCCCCTTCTACTGAGCCCCATTTTTCCTTTCGATAGCAATCCATATGCAAACAATCTACTCCTTGCCCGTCTTCATATTAAGAATCTTGATCTTATCCATTCTAACAACCGGATTCCATTATAGAATGTTGTTCACCTGAATTTCACGATGAATCGATCAATGTTGAATCATACCATAAAACAGTTAATGACCATCGCCGTATCAATTTAACTCACAATTTCATACTATGACATCATGAAACAGTCATCTTTAGACTTTTCTTTTTTACTTTGATCTTTTTCACCAAATAATATAATAGAAGGCTATCAAAACAAATATTAATATATTAATGTTTGTCCGGTTCATTTTTTAGTGTTTTTCTATCATGTTGAATTCACCATTTAAAGACTCAACCAAAAAAAACGGAGCCATAAAAAGCAATCACTATGATAAAGGAATGTTCCTGATCAGGGGGAAACTCTATAAGCAGGCGACTACGGAGCTATCGACCGCAGCAAGAGAGAATCCGAAAGAGATCATACCAAAATTGATTGCCAGTTTTAATGAACTCAATCAACAGTTGGAAGACGAAGCAGTACAAGCAATTGGACATGTACTGCTTGAAGTCAAAGAAAAGGATTTCGAGTTTCTTAATACTTTGGGCAATAGCGCTCGAAGATTAAAAAACTATCAGAAAGCGAATGATCTTTATCGTAAGTCACTACGAATAAACAAATCCTTTATGCCAGCGTTTTACAACCTGGCCGCAAGTCTGGCAAAAGTCGACAAATACGACATGGATATTAAATCCGCTGTTGATCAGTTTTATGGTAACAAGGAATACATTCTACCGAACTACATCAATGATCCCGAAATTGTTGATAAAATCATTGATCATATAAATCAGGAAAAAGATAAGCATGACGATTACATTCAATCATTGCTGGTTGAAAAGGAAAGGAAGCTGATAATAGGAGAAATGGAAGAAGTTAAAGAGCTGATACACAAGATCGAATCGGAGGAAAGAATATCTCGTGAACCAACTTATGAATTGGTATGCAAAAAGCTAAGACAGGCCATAAAAACCAACTGGAAACACCACTCTATTGAAGAAAGCAAGGCGATTTTACAGGAGAATCTTTTTAATTTGGGATTGTATGCCTTGTCCCATAAAGACGCCAAACTGGCTTCCGAATGTTTCTACAAACTAAAAAATGAGAAATGCACTATTGAAAACCTGGAACTGTTGTTGGCATTGACACAGGATCTGGAAGGCAAACATGATATTGCCATTAAGCAACTGGTGACTCTGCTGGGAAAAAATCCGAACAACAGGTATCTGAACGTTAATCTGGGATTGTTATACAAAAAAGAAGGTAATCAGTTATTAGCCTATCGATATCTGGTAAAAGGCGCCGCCTTGCTTGAACAATCGGAAAGCTTATATAGTTTATCAGCAATTTCCAAAAGAGCAGATGAATATTACGAAAGCGAGCATTTCAACCATGCCTTGAATCTATACCGAATTGTGGTAAACGAAATGCCAAGTATCCATGCCTGGATGAATATTGGTAAAATTAACCTGCAAAAGGGCGAGTATATCGAAGCCATTATGGCATTTCACGAAGTCCAAGCCATTGATAAGAATTACGAACCGGCTGAAAACAAACTAAGGGAAATTCATAAAATATACGGTAAAAAAGCAAGCGATTGTTATAAAAACAGGGAATACTATGAGGCCTCAGAATACTATAAAAAAGCCCTGGAGCTGTACAGAACACCAGAAATGCTTGTAAGAATAGCCAAAGTATATGAAAAACTCAACAACCAGACCAAGGCAAACGAAGTTCTATCTGAAGTTGATGAAATAAAAGATACAGAAAAAGAGAAGGAAAAAGAAAAACAGAGGTTGATTTATGTAGAAAAAGGAAAAGCTTTGATGAAAGAAAAGGATTTCAACGGCGCTATCGAAAACTTTGAAAAGGCATTTGCCATAAAACCGGACAAGGATGTCTTCATGTTTCTAGCGCATATTTACAAAGGACTAAAACAAAACAGAAGATTATCGATGCTCATGCGTCAATGGCGACTTTTAATGGAACGTGAAGTTCGTACCAAAAACTCATAAATTTGCTATATGCTTACTTGCATTAGGGAGCTTTCACAGTTTTAGTATAAAATGTTCATTATCAATGGAATACTAATTCATTTGAATGTATACAAGTCATATTAGTTTTGCAGAATATAACGTATGTTGGACTCTTTATCAAAACGGCAGAAGAACAAAAAACAACATAAGATAGATGAGGCGCTGAATAAGGGATACCTTTTGATAGAAAAAAAGGAATATAAACAGGCGACCATCGAATTAACCCTGGCTCAGGAAAAAGGTTCGGACGCTATTTGCAAACAGATAGAAGAAAAATTTAACGCTTACAGCCAAACGAATAATTACGAAGCCATCAGAGCCTTAGGACTTGTTGTCCTAAAAAAAAGACAGAATGATTTTGAATTATTGAATACTCTGGGAAACTGCTCCAGAAAGCTGAATGAAACAAAACAAGCCACCCATTTTTTCCGCCGGGCACTAAAACTTAACAACTCTTTCTTAAAAGCCTTCTATAATCTTGCCGCCAGTATGGGAAATGTCGATAAATACGATGAGGAGGTTTCCCAGGCATTAACCCAGTTTGAAAAAGCACATTCTTTCTTCCTGCCGGAATATTTAAATGATCGGATCATTAAGGAAAACCTGAGTTTTGAAGACACTTGCGCTGAATTAAAAATTGCAATCAAGGAAAACTGGCGAAATCGATCTATTACCGAAGGCAAGCTGATTCTGCAAAATGATATATTTAATTTGGGACTGTACGCTCTGTCCCAAAAACGCCGTGATATGGCACTGGAAAATTTCAAAAAGCTGAAAAAACAAAACAGTCAAGTCCCCTATCTGGACATGCTAATTGCACTGGCAAATGCTCTTGACAGAAGTAAAATCAAGAGTTCCATCAAAGACTTTATCGCCTTGTTAAAAGAAACCCCGAAAGATCGATATCTAAATGGAAACCTGGGATTATTATATCGAAAAGACGGTAATAAACTCCTTTCCTGTAAATTCCTTCTGATCTGTTCGGTTTTATTGGAAAAATCCGAAGGTTTTTTTAACATCGCCGCATTAACTCGGTTTGCGGATAATGTTTATGAAAGTGGAAAGTTTAAAAAGGCGTTAATGCTGTATAAAAAAATATCCCTGGAAATTGATGACATTAAGATATGGGAAAGAATCGGAGAATTGCATTTTGAATTGAATGAAAGCACCGAAAGCTTGAAGGCCTATCGTGAAGTTCAACGACTGGAACCAGAATCCATCATTGCCAAACAGAAACTGGCGGCTATCTACAGTTTATACTTGGATATGGCCAGTAAACTTAAGCAAGAAAAAAAGTATCAACAAGCCATTGTGATTATGGAGAGAGCCTTGACTATCCAGCGACCTCCCGATTTGCTGGAAGATACAGCCAATACATATCGGCTGCTGAGGGACCATAAGAGAGCGGAAGAATTAATGGATGAATACCAGGAAACCGTATCAAAAATTGAAGAAAATATACTGGAAGCAGAACGTAAACAATACATCATTAAAGGCCAGGAATATATGAAAAAAAAGGAGTTTGCACTGGCCATAGAAAACATGGAAAAAGCATCTCGCATTAAGTTAGATAAAGATATTTTTATGCTCCTGGCCCATATCTATAAAAAATTAAAACGAACACGAGCTCTTCAGGATTTACTGAGCCGCTGGACCCAAACACAAATCAGTGGTCCAAAAAAACAAAACTGAGAAAAATGTCAAATAGTCAACCCAAAACATCTGACTCGAAAAACCACGCCCTTCAAACATCATCATATCGTACAATATTATACTGTTATGGCAATATCTCGCAGTCCGATTCCTTTTACATATCAAAACATCTTTTATGATAAACCGTTATTTTGACACCTCTTTATTGACAAAAATTGTTATAATCAATATGGTTATCTGAAACTTGACCATTAAACCATTGGCTGAAGAACCGTTGATTTATATCATCTATAAGTTTTTAAGACTGGTTATTCCCAGTGGTAAGCTGATAACCGGAATATGGACAATATATATTTCATATCATTAATCAATCAATCCGGTTAGATACAACAAAAAAGCATCAAAAACCAATAAAACCGGTAAATGGACCGGAAGATGCTTAAACATGACCATGGGATTTTGATCCGGTTCAAACAAAATTAAAAAACAACCGTTCATCAAACAATCTTTCTTGGTTTATATGCGCATTTGGAGAGAATATGACGGAATCAATCTGGCAACATGAAAGCTGCAGCCCAGGCCGAAGTTATATGCTGGGTAAAGAAACCTATGTCAAGTACGACGATGAAGTAGCAATCATATCTAAAATTGTTGAAGGATTAAGGGAATTCATCCATGCCGAACCAGCAGCAAGACTTACGCTTGACTCACCAAAGTCCAATCCCGAAAGGGCTATCCTGGCCATTCCTTTTGAATCGGATCAGGAAGTCATTCTCTTTAACTTTGCGAAGGTCATATATCAATCTTTGATGGGTTACTACATCAGTGCAGCCCCTCGAACCTCACACTTTGGTATCTCCAATTTAGTACTGGAAGGTAATTACAACAGCCTGTTACGACGGGAGATGGAAAAACTGATTACACATTTTCAGATCCGGCACGATATGGCTGGTCGACTGTTGCAAAATGTTGGCATACAGGGAAAACATTCCGTACCCGAAGCCGGGAAAACATTCTTAGCAGAAACCATCCAGAAAGGACTGGATATCCATGTGGGTTACAGGATTTTTGCCACCGGGGAAAGTGTCAATTGTTCCCAGATTTTTCTGCCATTACAAACCGGTGATGAAATTATCAATCAGATTTATTACAACATAGAAAGAATTTTACATCACAATTTTGTAACCTATGATGAATGTGGGGAGAAATATCTAAATATCACTGAGACACTCATCTATTCAGATCTAGGCGAACTGATTAAACGATCTAAAAACAAAGAACTTACCCGAAACAAAATTCTGAATAACCTGCAATTTGATATCGTTTCCCGTAAGGATCCGGAAATTCCACAAGAACAATATATAGGCGATAGACTATACGATGTATTAAATCATATTCAGGATACAAAGTTAAAAGAGGCAACAGACCGATCGCGTGATCTCTATACCGCCTGCGTAAGCAGCACTACAAATCTGATTCAAGATCAACTTCAGTATCCAAAACCAAAGGTTAGAATCGAGGAAAGCACCATAAAAGCTGAAGGTCAACTACCTATTAGCCAGGATTACGCTGATTCGACCGGTATGCCGCCTGCACGTAAATTTCAGAGGAGAACATCAGGCGGTGAGAAAGTTAAGAGAAAAAAATTTCAAAAGATTACCTTATCTGAAGAAGAATTGTCATTTGGCAAGGTTCAAGTCCCATCTCCTCCACAGGAAGATATGCGGGTGCCATCTCCCAAAAAGGAAAGACGCATCATCAGAAGACAACCCGACAAACAGGCACGCTAATATAGCAGATTTTTTAAGGCCCCCCACGGGGCTATTTGCTATTAATAATGGTCCAGTAAATCAGAGACTTTTACAATTTGTACTCCCTGTTCTTCAATCAAAGGCAAGTGCTTTTGCAGTACATTAAAAGTTGTTAGATAAGGATGACCGATGGCAATAGCTCGCCCACGCTTTTTAGCGATAGCCACCGCCTTGTACAATTGCTCCTTGGTACTAGAATTATTCTGGATATTGTCCAAAAATATATTCCTGGAAAAATAGGTAACATTCTTTTTTTTCGCACTATTTTGTGCAATTCGACCCGGGGCTGTTTTGCTATCCAAAAAAAACAGATTTCTATCATACAAAATTCCCATTAATATATCTAATCCCTTGGCATGCTGTGTATAAGCAGATCCCATGTGATTGTTAACACCAACAATATAGGGAACTGTCTGTAGATTCATTTCCATCTTCTGATAAATCGTTTCCATACTATCATTTATCATCAATGCCCCCAGACCCGGATTGTATTTCGGCCAATCTTTGGGTTCCATGGGTTGATGAAGCATGATATCTCTTCCCATTTGATGCACTTTTTCAGCTGTTTCCAGACTATGCGGAAGTTGAGGAAGAATTGAATAATTGATGTTATAATCTAACTGGATCAGCTTATTAAATACAATCATGTTATTACCCAAGTCATCTATAATAACAACCAATTTGGCACTATTTGGTGGACCATTTACAGGTTCATCCTGATCTATCTGTGAAAATTCAGTACTCTCAGTATACTGTATACTCTGCTTTGCCTGCTGCAAATATTCAACAGCCGGCTCAAGCATGACAGACACCCAGGGGTTTTTTTCAACCAAAAACTCGACTTTGTATGTTTCAGGCTGTTGGTCATTGTTTTTTGTATGGCTATATTTTTTTACCTGATATGCGATCTCTTCCTGCTGGGCATAATTCTTTATCAACTTCAGGATCAATGCTTTATTGAAGAACTTGTACCGATGGCGAAAAACGACAAAACTATATCCTTTTTCACCAGACACAGCAAAATTCTTGTTTATCTCTTCAGCTTCAACGATGCCACCATGATTATCACGTAAATAACGAGTAAACTTGTTGAAAAAAACAACCTGTGTTTTATAACTTTCATTTCTGACGTTTAATTTTTCTGCAGAAGGAACAGTTTCCGGAAATTTGGGCGTAAATAAAAGAAATAGAAAAACAGTTGATAGAACTAGCAGGGAGACAAAAATAACAAGTACAACAATGATTTTGTTTTTTAGAGGATTCTTCATGATATTGGTTTTCAACGGAAACAGCCGCTGCAAAATAAAAAAAGGTCTGCTATATTGACAAAGATATTTTGAGCGATCCAAATAAATTCACCTGTCTGTGAATAAAAAACCTTGTCATTGCTAAAAAAAACCGAAATGGAGGTCATTGCAATCGTTAACATTCCGGCTAAGTTAAAATAGTCACCAGAATGCTAAAGAGCAAGACTTTTTTAGTAAACCGGTTTATAATCAAAAAAGTGTCGGGTTTCCAACTTTCTAAATGTGTGAGATTCTGCCCTTGCAACAAAGGAATGAGTGATGGCTCCATTGGAAGTAAAATTCACACCTTCCAAAAACTCACCGTCCGTAACACCGGTTGCAGCAAAAGCAACTTCATTTGTAAGGATAAGATCTTCAGCTTTAAACACTTTGTCAAAATCGTAGATGTTTTCATTTTCAGCCAATTCTTTGTCTCGATCGTTTTCGTAGATTATTTTCCCTTCCATATATCCGCCAAGGCATTTGATAGCAGCAGCGATCATCACGCCTTCCGGTGCGAAGCCATACCCCATAAACAAGTCAATTTTTTTCTCTGTTATGGCGGCCAGGCAGCCGGATATTTCACCTTCTGAAATGAGTTTGATTCTGGCACCACAGTTTTGTACTTCATGGATGATTCTTCTATGTCGTGCTTTATCCATAATACAAACCGTTACACTTTCCGTATATTTCCCCAAAGCTCTGGCAACCCTTTTAACGTTAATAGAAGGTGGTTGATGGATATCCACTACCCCATATGCCTCCTGTCCAACTACAATTTTATTCATTGTCAGGTTGGGAATTGATTGAATACCTTTTTCCTTTGTGATAACTCCACAGGAAACAGCATTATTACGTCCATTGGCTGCTGCATGATGACCTTCCAATGCAATTGCCAGGACATCCATTGAAACACCTCCCTGGCCAATGGAATCTGCCATCTGATATGTATTATTACGTTTGGTAAAGCGATCGTTTTTAATATGCCCAGTAATTTGGAGTCTATTTAATGTCTTATAGAACGCTTCGCGCGTATTATTAATCATAACATCAACATCACCCAATCCTTGAATACGTGCTGCGCTCAACGCCGCAATTTCCGTTGCTCGCACAATTTCCATACCATAGTTCACATCCATTTATTCCCCATATAAATCAATTCATTATAACGACAAAATAGCAATATAAAAAACTTAATTAGATTGAAGTGCTCTTAATTCACTTAAGATAACATCCCGCTTTTCCTTCACTATTCTTCCCTCGGTCGTCTCTCTAAATTTCACCGGTGAAATAAATTCATCTATAATTTCAACGGATAATGGTGCTGTCTCCAAATTTGTTGATGCCTTTTTCATCTCTTCTGGTGTTGGCAAAATAATACCGTATAATTGATGTGGGGTATGCACCAGGGCATGCCCCCTATTATAGTAAGCCGCTGCAAATCCACCGTCAATATTGATAGCAACCCCATCTTCACTGGCCATGCTTTTTCCCTTGGTATAATCTACAGGTGTATGACCAAAAATCACCCGATCCGTACCGAATTCCTTCATAATTTTATGTTTAAACTTTTCAGTTTTCAGGTTTTTTGCCCAATACAAGGTTTGCTCTTTATGACTTTCTTTATCTATCAAAAAATAGCGTTCAAAAGTCTTCATGGCATCTTTTCCAAAAAATGGTGATTTTGGACCACACCACAAATAAAACATTAATGCCAAATCCTTTTCCCGCTGTTTTTTCCCGTTCAAATATGATTCCCCAATCCGCCTAATGCTTTTTTGCACGTGGTCTAAAAGATTTTTCCCCCGTCGATTTAGAAATTCTTCAAATTCACAATCTTTAGTAGATGGGATCAAGGCGTGAATGTTCAGCATGTCATTATGGACAAGATAGGTTTCACCCTTTTTGAAGAAGAACTTCAGCAATCTTTTTAATTTAGTGTTGGTTTTAAACTGCTCTTCAAGGTCATCAATAACCTCACTTTCCCCTTTAGTTAGTTTGTGAGGGGTTTTTAAATCGATGGTGGGGAAATGGATATCATTTAATCCTTCGGTTTCATTGCTTTTTAACATTCTGGCTAATTTTTTTAACCATAAACGCGAATCCATTTCAAATTCAGGATGCTTTTTGATGGTTTCCTCCTCCAATTTAAACTGAATAATAGCTAAAACCTTTTCCATGCTCCTGGCTTGTTCGGTTTTAGCCTTAAAATTACCTGTAACTTTATCGGGGGGATAGGTTTCGTTGGCAAATTTTATCAGCTTGGAGATGTCGAATCCCAATCGATTCATTAACTCAAGATGATCATAACGGCTGCTGATTCTCATAGCTTCCGCTATGAGAGAGCGATTACCGGCTGCTGCACCCATCCAAAGAATATCATGATTTCCAAATACATAATAAACCATGTTTTTGTACCATCTGGATGATAGAATACGAATGATTTTATCCGGTTGAGGCCCACGATCAAAAATATCTCCTAAAACCATAATTCGATCCAATAATACCTGTTTTATGGACTGGGATAGATAATGGATAATACGGTGGGATATAATTTCCTCTTCAAATACATAATCAGGTACTGGTAGCCCGGAAACCATACGACTGATAATATCCTGAAACTCCGGCAAAAGAACATCATTGATATTTCTATCAATGTTACTGAACTTATATCTCAGTATCTGAACAAAACACATAATGATATCCTGTAGATCCATTTTAATATTTTCATCTTTGATATATTGCTGCTTTCTTATTATTCGAACCAAATATTGGATCTTATCAGTACTGAATGTCTTTGGAAGGGCTTCAATACAAGTTTGATACAACATGCCAAACCGACCGCGTAATATGGAGATAAATCGGTCGCCTTCTCCATGAAGGTCGCTAATGAATAAAGTTGCTGGAATATTGGAGTTTAATTGCGTATCAATTCTAAGGAGCATCTGAGATAATCGATCGATCTCCGATATATTCTGGCTGATTGAAGGTACCTTTGATGCGGCGCTTGGACTCATAGTTATCCTGTCAAAAAAAAAGTTTTAGATACAATTGAGATAAGCATCAGGCAAATTGCCGAGTAAATGATTGAAAATTTTTATATCGTGATGCATTGTCTGTAGGTTTCACACGTTAAAATAACCGGTATTATAAAAACTGGAGAAAGAATAGCAAAAAATCTACCAGAACGTTGATTTTCTACTATTATCCTTGTCAATTCCTTTGATAAAAAACAATCGGATTGGAAAGCAGGTTACTTCATTATGGGTAGTATATTGATTATTATATTTAATTTGTTAGTAAAAAATCATATATATATTTCTAATTTTTTACGCCATCGGTTTGACTCTGTTAACAGGTAATTTCATTGACGATTTTATTTCAATGCTAAATCTCCGCTATGAAATACACTAAATACACTAATCTGTCTTTGATTTGTCTTTATTGAACGGTATTTGAAATCTGCCTATCGGCATGCTCTTTTACATCGGATATACCATTATTTTGTTCAAGAGATAAACAGGTGGGTGAGGCAAACTCAATTGCAGTAAACAACGTCACAATACTTCAACGCATAAAGACAATTCTCCTTAATTTAGAAATGTAACAAACTCTGATGAATATGGTCACATCCCAGCATTTTAAGGTTATTTTTGCCTAATGAATTTCCATTATTGGGGATATCCTTCAATGTACTTGAGATACTAAAAAAAACAGTTCTTTCTGGATTTGATCGGGATCTCCCACATTGAGTTCAACCAAGCGACGTAAGTGGATCATGCTCTCCAAATCAATATTGTCAAACTTCAAACCAAGATGATTATTCTCATCATAAACCAATAAGGAATCTATTTTTAAAACAACGTCCGAGTCATTCAAATGAAACTCAAAAATACATTTATCACCTTCATCAATTTCGATACGATCGTTGGGATTGACCAGTGCTCCTTTCAAAGAAATATCAGCCAACTGGGCTTCTATAGATAACTTACCGCAATTTATGAATACCTTGGAATCGAATTTTACCCGGCTGAAGTTTCTTCTATTCTTTTGCATATTCACTCCCGGTTCAAAAATGCCCTTATAATCTTAACTGGAAAAAAACTATCAACTAACTTTAATGTTTATAAATATATCCAACGCATTTTCTTGATAAATCGATCGGACATCAATATCTTGTGCAATGGAAAGGTCACTTTCCTTCTGTAAATCAACAAGATAATGATTTTGAAGATCACTACCGTCTGCATCTTTAATAACAGCCACTTGTGGATTTAGCACATCTTCACTCGGCACATTCATAACAAAACCATATGATCCATCACTTAGCTTGACAAACGAGCCTTTTGGATAATGGCCCATCACTTTTTGAAAATCCTGCCACATTTGAAGGTCAAATTCAACGCCAGCAGTAGCATCCAGATATCTCATAACTGCTGGCGGTGTCCAGGATTTTTTGTAACTGCGTCCGGCAGTCAATGCCTGATATGCATCAATCAAAGTCAATAAACGGGTCTCAAAAATAATATCTGTATCCGGCACATCTTTGGGATAGCTGGACGCCATTGTATTGTCCAGTTTCACATGATGATAATGTGCCATATTGACAATATAATCTGGCATTCCAATGGACGAAAGCAACTTGGCCCCAGCGACCGAATGTTCTCTGATCAATTCCATCTCTTTACTATCCCTTTTAAACGATCTGGTACTGCTTAATATGTCCTTAGGAATCTTCGCCTTACCGATATCGTGCAAAAAAGCAGCTAACATGGCTTCTTTTTCGTCTTTAAAAATGCTCTGTTCTCCCCTCATCTTAATCATTTCAAAGTAAACAATCTGAAAAAGGACCCCAACATCCAGACAATGAGCATACACCTGATCATTCTCTTTTAAGCTGATAATCGCACTAATAGCATCTGCTGATTCATTCTCAGTTAACTCACCAACGTATTTTTTAATATTGGCAATATCGGGTTTACTGTGGCGAGTGTTATCCATCAGATATTCAACAGCTTTTGACGCATCCTTGCATACTCCTACACTTTCTTTAACCTTTTGAACAAAAGTATTGGCCTGCTCTATGGCTTGCTCCATACTCTCCTGTTCCTCGGACTCATCAACAATTGCCTGCTGAACTGCGAATTTTGAAAAGCCCCGATATTCCAACTCTTTGACCAGTTTGGAACTTACCTTGGTGATATTAACCAGTGATATTGGAATTTTGTGAATTTTATGCAAACCATCGCCTTCCTTTATCTGATCAATGGAGATACTTTGTTTTTCTCCTCCCCGATAAATAATGCTGCCAGCACCTTTAAAATTATGCTTTAACCATTTACACGTCTTTTCATCCAATTGATCATATTTCTTATTAAACCCTGTATAGGCGGTTATTAACATATCCTCTTTTAAATCCTTAATATCAACTTCCAATTGATTGTAATGAGTATCCTCTGCCATTTTTGCCTCATCGATTTAGGTGAGATAAATCGGAAAAACAACTATCCTGCTTTAGCTCTCAATCCTTCCATTGGCCAATATCAATAAGTATAACTAATATTAATATATCTGTTTTTTTTGTGAAATACAGCCGTTTTTATTTCAAACCAAGATGAGATTTAATAAACAACA
>JBFFHJ010000077.1:0-36754 GCA_041556995.1 bacterium
AAGGATATAGACGTTGTTTTCCTTTCGAATGTTTTTGACTGTATGTTCAATGACCTGTGCGCCCGACCGGTCTATTAACCAGTTATCCAATTCGTACCGCCTGATGGAGTATTGACGGGTGGGAATGGGTATCCGCTTTCCCCCAAAATAGCAATTAAGTCGGTCGAATGTTTTTAAGCTATGGGGGTATTCTTTTTTATTGAGGTGAAGATCCCGTAGTACCTTCGGTGTTATCCAGCCAGCACACAGTTTTGGGCGAGGGAATTCTTTTTTGTCGAGAATAGTGGAGGAGATATTGTATTGCTTTAACTTCCAGGCACAAGTAGACCCGGCTGGTCCACCACCAACAATGATGATATCGGATTCAATCAAAATATATTCTCTATAAATATCAATATATAAACCGGCAAAAACATCAAATAGACTGTCTCGCAAGCCAGAGCAATTACATCAAAAAAAATATCAATTCGTTTTGTCCCCGGAGTCTAAGAGATCGCTAAAAAAATCAATGACATTGACATAACCCCGCCTCACCGCAGATTTATCTTTATTACATTTATTTAATCTTATGCAATTGCCCTATTTCACAAGCGTCTTAGAGTCAACATATGGACGGATTTTATTTAACTAAATCTGCAATTGGGTTGCGGCGTCCCCATTTTGGTCATAACAATGTGCCACAACTGCATCTCGCGGGTTCTGAATCCGGCAGCGCAACTTAACAGATAATATCGCCACATACGATAAAAACGATCTCCATATGTATCTTTTAGTTTCGGCCAGGCTTTTTCGAAGTTGTCGTACCAAGCCAGCAATGTCTTATCATAATCTTCTCCGAAATTATGCCAATCTTCCATAACAAAAAGCCCCTCCATCGCTTTACCAATTTGGGCGATAGAAGGCAACATGCTATTAGGGAAAATATATTTTTCAGACCATGCGTTCGATGTCGTATAACTATAGTTGCTTCCGATGGTATGAATAAAGGCAACACCGTCTTTTTTCAAATTTTGGTGGACACGCTTCATGTAGGTTCGATAGTTTTTGTATCCCACATGTTCCATCACTCCGATTGAGATAACTCTATCGTATTCACCTGATATATTTCGGTAATCTTCCAACCTGATCTCCACTGGTAACCCTTTACACAAGTCTTTTCCCAATTTTACCTGCTCTTCGGATACGGTTAGACCGGTCACCTGGGCCCCATATTTTTCTGCCGCAAACTTGGCAAAGGCTCCAAAACCACAACCGAATTCCAACACCTTCATACCCGGCTCCAAACCGACTTTTCTGCAAACAAGATCAAGTTTGGCTTCCTGGGCGTCATCCAGGTTGTTTGCGTTTTTCCAGTATCCGCATGTATAAAGCATTCGCTTATCCAACATGGCGGAATATAGATCATTACCGATATCGTAATGCTGTTTACCAACTTGAAATGCGCGGTTGATGGTTTGCATGTTAAATATCTTTGATTTTAGAACGTGCCATACAATCTTCCAGTTCTCCTTTACGTAGGTATGGATTTTAGCGCGTATCACTTTTTCTAAACACTTATCCAGGGCTTTGCAGTCCCACCATTTATCCATATACGATTCGCCAGCGCCAAGATTACCTTCTGTTAATAATCGTTTATAGATATTTTCATTATATACTTGGATGTCCCATGGATTATTACCGCCGATAGTAATGCCGGCTTTTTCCAATAGGGATATTACGTTTTTTTTAAAGCTGCTGTTTGCCATGTCTTTAACCTCCGTCTTGCTGTACTGTCTGGACTTCATCGTTGTCAACCAAAAAACCGGCAATTATCCGGTACGGTTGCTGTCCAAAAAGTAACGTCGGTTTGTTATTATTAACGGGTTAGTCAAAACTCTCCTTGTCTTGACGTGGACTTTATGAAAAACATAGAACGTAATAATGGCATGTCACCATATGATTGAAATACCATAGAAAAAACGTTGATAGTATATTATTGGCAGGTGAAGAGGTCAAGTTAATATGTTCCCCAAATTAAAAATCTGAAATGTGTTGAGATTGATTAATTGTCGGTTGATCAATCGGTAATATTCGTCTATATCAAGGAATGGTAATGAGATAACAGCTTTCTTTTTTTTTATGCAATATACAAAATACAATTTTCGGGTTTATTAATGAAAAAACGTTCACCTTGCTCTTCAGGCGGATTGTCCCGAAGAAGTACAATTTTATAATCTATCCACTAAAAACTGTTTGTTATGAACAAATCAGAATTAGCAAAAGAGATTTACAGAGCATCAAATATCACAGGAAAATTTAAACTCAGATCAGGGAAATACTCTAATGAGTATTTTGATAAGTATCTTTTTGAATCCGATCCAAGAATTCTCAACGCAATTGCAGTTCATCTTTCTCAATTTGTGGACCAAAACTTTGATGCTTTAGCGGGATTGGAAATGGGCGGGATTCCTATTGCTACGGCATTATCTTTAAAAATAGGCAAACCATGTTTGTTTATCCGCAAAAAGGCTAAAGAATATGGTACATGCAAAATCGCAGAAGGTGGGGCTGTTGAATCTAAAACATTGATTATTATAGAAGACGTTGTCACGTCCGGTGGGGCTGTATTAGATGCTGCCAACGCATTACGGAAGCTAGGAGCGAAAGTAGACAACGTTTTTTGTGTTATTGACAGAGAGGATAATGGAAAGGAAAACTTGAATCAAGCTGGTTTACGCCTGTTTTCTCTGTTCACAAAATCCGAATTAACAAAATGACCGTAATAATGCATTGGCTGTTTTTAATTCTGGTATTGATTTTTTAAGGGATCGTTAAAAAGTAACTTCACATAATTCCGGTCGCCTAAGGCTTCCCATCAGAATGACAAATTGGTCATGCTTTTTATGCTGAATAATTACATTAAATAAATATTTTCCCTGGTTTTATGAAAAAACCATAGAATGAGATTTCTACTGAATTCACTGTTTTGGTGAAAAACGAGTTCAAGTCAAAGGCAGAGACTTTTATTTATTAAGTATTAGCTATACTAAAAGAAATCCTATTTAACTTGATCAATAATATTAAGAATATTTTTTTATTCTCATTATGGAGAAAACATGAAAAAAGCCATAAAATGGATTATAGCTATTCCTGGAATAGTGGTTATTCTTTTTGCTTTTGTGCTGCTGTTTTTTACTTTGACAGCTTATCAACCTCCTGCCGAAGAGAAAATCGTCAATCTATCCGAGACTCAAATCGATGAAAAACATCCACCTGAAGAAGTAGAAATTCTTAGTTGGAATATGGGTTATGCCGGTTTGGATAAAAACGCCGATTTTATACTTGAAGGTGGAAAAATGGGGGTGCCCAAAGAAGAGAAGATAGTGAGAAACAATCTGGAAGCGATCAAAAAGGTCTTAAAAAAATATGAAGCCGACGTATATTTTATCCAGGAGGTCGATACCGCCTCTTCAAGGTCATTTTATATCGACCAGCGCATGGAGATCATAAAGGCATTTGGCAATTATAAATCGTGGTATGCTACTAATTATAAAGCACTGTTTGTTCCATCACCACTCAAAGATCCCATTGGTAGAGTCCACTCCGGTATATTGACTTTAAGCAAATGGGGGCCGGATTCAGCACTTAGATTGCAGCTTCCGGGTGATTATTCATGGCCGGTTCGAGTTTTCCATCTGAAAAGATGTTTGTCCGTTACTCATTTTCAAAGCGCTACACCAGACAAGGCCTGGTACTTTATTAACCTTCACCTTTCGGCGTATGACGCTGGCGGCACCCTAAGAAAGCAACAACTCGATTTTACTAAAAAGCTCATGCTGGATCTTTACAACCAGGGGCATTACGTAGTCCTGGGAGGTGACTGGAATTCTCTCTTTCCCGGGGTAGCCAGGGATAAATTTGATCCACATACCACACAGGAACAGCATCTATACTGGATACAAAAAATCGACAAAAACTGGACTCCTGCCAATTGGACATGGGCATATGATATCAAAACACCAACCTGTAGAACCTTGGAAAAGCCCTATAAAGAATATGAAAACTACCGATCCGTAATTGACGGTTTTTTACTATCTCCAAATGTCACACTGATGAGTGTAAAAGGAATAAATCTTGGATTTGAGCATTCCGACCATAATCCAGTGTTATTGAAAGTAAAACAGAAACAACAAAAATAGGTTTTAAAGACAATAAAAACCCACTGGGAACTTGGACCAGACTCTATGTCATTCCCGCAATGGTAGGATTTTCACAGCCGATCTGGCGAAGTTGGGTTCAGAAACTCTGACCCCGCACAAATCTAACAAGTTTATATTCATTTTACAGATTTTTATCAATTTTGGTAGACAAATATAGAGCTTGACTAATCGAAAGTCCGTGTTTTTATTTCGGCCTGTTGAAAAATATTGTAGTAATTAAGAAATAATTTATTTTTTACTTTTTGATAATGATCGAAGCAATAGTTTAATGAATCTCTAAGAGACTCAATCGTATTAAATTGGATAAAATCTCGGTGACTTATATTAGGTAGTGCCATTGTTTCTGATAGCTCTCTTGTTCGAGAATCATGGTAAATCCAAATTGCAGGCGTACCACTTTGCCAAGCAGCCATGTTACCATGTAACCTGAGTCCCACTGAAAAATCGAATCGAGCAGAGTCTTCAAGCCATTGATCAACAGAGAAATAGACACGTAACTTTGTTGCAACAAAACTTTTAAACTCTTCATTGGTCATCTTTGGTGCAAGGGCCTTACGTAAGCTACTCTCATGGTGTGCCGGTACATCGCTATCCTGATAAGGATTATTCTGTCGAAGATATTTCATAAATGGCTCAACGGATTGCTGTAAAAAAATTCCGTTGCCTTTATATACCCATTCGACCAGTTTTCGTTCAACATCAAGCTTTGTTAGGTCTTTTGGCCAAGGTTCATCACCAGCCGCTAAAAAGGAGTGGATAGGAATCTTCCATTTCTCCTTTAATTTAAGAGAGAGCAGAGGATCTGGATTGAGAAAATTAGTCGGACAACCTATGATACTAGTATTGGTTACTCCGAATCGATCGAGAAGATTTGCCGTGAACTCACCCCGAAGCCCGGCACAATAACAACGCTCTTTAATTAATTTCATAAGCTTAAAAATACTGGGATGAAAATCGAACTCATCTTGATCATAATCTTTTGCCTGCGCTCCCAATCCTAAAAAGACCAATGGTAATTTTAAGTCCTCCAAAAAATTAGTCATGGAACTAAAATCAAAATTTTCCCGAATAAAATTTGATGATGGTATAACAATTACTCTGCATTCTTCCCTTACTTGTTTTGCATCCCACGGCAAGTCAGTACCAATAACACATATATCCTCATCAATGAATGTTGATACTGCGTATTGAAATAATAGATTACCAGTATTTTGGCCGACCTTATTTAATAGGTTGTCGGTGCTTAAAAAAGAACAACCATCAATTCTTCCATATGTGCCTACAACACCTACCTTTTTTTTTGAATAACTCATAACTAACTCACATTTTCAATTTTATTTAACTAATTACATGGTATCGAGTTCTTCCGCTTTTAATTAGGATTGTGCGGACTTTCGGCTTTTTGCAGAGCTTTGACAAAAAAAATCGGTGGATTACCTACATGAAGCATCGAAGAACTCTCTAAAAATCTTTACCACTTATTTCGATAGAGCTATAACCTTTTGTTATGCGCATTGCCACCTCACTAAATGAAGACCAATTACTTCCTAATAAACGTTTACATTTACTTAATAAGATCGCATCTGCCAAGGCAAATTCTAATTGTTTTTTTGAACGATCGTATATGTCTCGTTTTAGGAAAGCAACCTTATCTCCATAGTATCGTGTAAATACTTCATATGTTTCAGCTAAATCTGCGGCTAAAAAGATATTTGTATCAGGCTCAGCTTTTAATATTTTATATATATGTTTAATAAAGTGCTTATAGTTACTCTTTTCTCGCCAATAGTTTAAAACAGCATGTTCTTTATTTGTCCAATTATCAGCTAGATCATAAGAATGTGTATCTGAACCAACTGCTCCCTCCATGCGGACATGCACAGCTAAATGATTATCAAGTTTAAAAGGTGCAACGAGGTCACGGATTGACTTTACGGGAGTTAAGGATTTTAAAAATTGATTTTCATCGTTCCAGTTGGTGCTTTCACAAACAGCAACGCAAGAAGTACGTATATAAATATTATTATCTCCGAGTAATATCGGTTTATCCTTTTCACTACCCCTTTCTGCTGTCATATAGTTATATGTGTCCATTCCGGATTGCTTTGCTTCATTGATAAATGACTTACTAATTACAATGCCTTTGTATTCGAACAAATCATAAAACTCACATTCGCAATGATGATCCGGTTGCCAAATAATGATAAGTTCTCTTCCCGTGTTTTTTGCTATTGCAGCTCCTGAGGCTATGGCTCTCAATCTATTGCCTAATCCATGCTGAGCGTCTATATAAATATATTTTTTAGAATATTTTTTTAGTAAAATTTCTATATGTTTTTGTTTCATTACTTTTGGTGATTTAATCTCAATAGTTTTTAAACCTTTACATTGTCTGTATGCTAGTAGAGTGTCCAAGATTTTCAAAGGCGCTATGATGATTTCAACCTCTGCATTATAGCGCCTTAGAGTGTGGTGGCAATAGTCGTTCCCAACGATTAAAACATAAAATATTTCGGATTTACTTTTAGCTTTATACAAGCAGTCTCTAATAAATGTATCTAGTGAACCGAAAGAATCATTATAAATAATAAGTTCGTGATTAGTTCTATTTTGACCTAATAAAGTCAGTGTCTTATTAAAACTAGCTTTCGCATTATATTCATTGAGAACAATTTTTGCTAAATCAACTTGAGAAACATCTGATGCCAATATTTTGGGATAATGAATTGATATGAAATGAATAGCTGCATATATATTGGCGTTTTCCATTTTATAGGAAGGTATATCAATATCTTCGGTGACCCTTTCTGCAATCCATTTATTTTCTGATATTCTATTCATTGAATAATTTTGAAGGCGTTTTAAATTCCAATAATCTGTGGTTCGCGCAATAAATTTATTTCTTTGGTTATAAAATTGAGTATTTGGAATTTTTCCTAAAAATGAATCAGTATTTATACTCTGGTTTTCAGTTCTTTCTTCTTCAGTTTGTTCTAAGTGAATAACGGAATGGATATTTAAAAATTTTGTAGCCAAGGCTGCTTCTGATGAAAGTCTTTCATACAGATCTGAATCATCCCAGCCATATGTCCTTATTAATTCATTATAATAACCAATCTTCTCTAGATCTTTTTTATAGGCTCCAAATGAGCCGTTAATATAAACTTGTGACTCTAATCCCTTGTTTAAGGCTGACTTCCAATTTCCTCGAATAAATGAACCTCTTGAAAAACTATTTTGAGTCAAGAAATCTTCGCGAACTATAATATCTGCATCAAATTTAAATATTTTTGAATAGGAAGCAAACCTTAAACCCACATTGAATCCATATGTAAGTATCCATTTATTTTCGTTTTGGACTCTTACAGTTTTAATTCTCTTATCTTTAAATCCCTTAATGCTTTCTTCAACTGGAGTAGACGATGACCAATCAACAATTACAATCTCATCAACAGGTAACTCAATCCAAGAAACCAGAGCTTTCTTTAAATTTTCGTTTCTATTCATACAGCAGGAGACAATGCTGATACCAGGGTGAATTTCTCGGTTATCAAATTCTGAAAGAGTATTATAGCAATAATTAACCTCATTTTTTCGAAAATTTTTGGGTATTCTAGCGTTAAGTGCCTCAAATAACGAGAAGTCTGAATCGGTCACAGCTTGATCTTTACACTGACTTAATAATTTTTCAGCCAATTGATAGTTAGAATTTTCTATTTCAACTTTTATTTCACTAAATTTTTTATACAACATATGGTGCACCTATTAAGTATATACAAAAAACGCTTTTTTTACTGTACAATCATCCGCATAATATCGTATGGTCTTACAGGTTATAAAAATGCTTCTTGCTGTAATAAAAAAACTTTGCTTGCCTCTTTTTAGCAGTATCGGGAATAACATCTTGATTTAATGAGTCGTCTGAATTTACTTCTGAGCAGTACGAAGGAGAAAACAATTCGCTTGTCGTACCAATCACCTTAAACAGTCAATAAATATATGAGTTGTCAATATGACTTAGAACATAGGGTTCAATCGACCATGATTGGAAATTAGGTTTTTATACAAAACAAGGTTGAGCTATTTTGAGATTATATCTCTGAATCTGCCCAAAAAATCATTCATTTTTACTTTATTTATCGTTGTTTCAATTGCTTTACGCTTCGAGTAATTCATACCAATCATCCCAGCGCTGTTCTGTGCATTGGTATCCATTCTCTTCCAGCAAGGCCCTAATATCATTGCGCAATGGCGCAAAGTTGTGTTCAACCGTAATTAGTCGAATATGCCACTTTTCAAAGGGAAAACTATTAAGTATATCAAATTCGCTCCCTTCAGTATCTATACTCAAATAATCAATCCTATATGGGGCCCCCATCAAAATTAAAAAATCGTTTAGAGATATTGTCTCCAATTCAGTCGTTTTTTCAGGGATTTTTGCATAAGCCTGTCTTTTTTCTGCATGCATATCATTGTTTACATATTTTAACATCCCACCATATTCACCTGCATAAACAAATGACACCTTTTCCCCGGTTTTAGTTCCAATACAAGCATTTGACACCTTGCAACTTCGATTATTTTTTAATTTATTAAAAAATGCAGGATTTGGTTCTGCACACACTCCTTGCCATCCGAATTCCTTTTCAAGTAAAAATGAATTACTTAATAAAATACCATCTGTTGCTCCAAACTCAACAAAATACCCATTTCTTTTATAGTCGGTTTTTTCAAGTACCCAAAGTTCTTGCCCAAGTTGGGAAACAGCTCTTTTCTTTAAAGCGTTTAGCCACTTTTCATTATCTGTGTATTCATCGTGTTGAGAATTTTCCGGAAAGAACTGAAAAAGCTGTTGTCGTTGATGAGCAAGAGAAAGCTCATGTTGAATCAATTCCATTTCAGTCTGCAAAACTTTAATACGTGGGTCATCCAAATGGATTTGGTGCCCTTTTTCATCAATGGAGAGCGTGTTGTTTAATCCATTATTGATTTGACTTGCAGCTTGTTTCAACAACCCTGACTTTATGGAAGTTCCCACTGCGCGCATATGGGCTGTTATACGTGAATCACAATTAACTCCTTTAGCTGCAGAACAGAAATGCATCTGTGCCTGATGTTCTTGATTATTTATTAATGCAATTGTTCCAAGTACATGGTGCACTCCCCCAATCAATACACGTGCTATAACTTTTTTATCGATACCCCAAACTAGGGACTGCTTAACCCATCGCTTCGTTTCCGGTATATTATTTTGTTGTTGATATCCCGCAGCGACCAGTAACGCTAGCTTAGCTCGGTCAGGATGGTGAAGCAACACTTCAAGCTCCATTTTTACCAAACCCTCCCAATCTCCAATCCGCCATTGTTCCTTTGCTTGCTCAAGTAACATATCGTTATATGGGTTGATCAGCTGAGTATTATTAGTTGGTATGGGAACCATCTCATTATCACCAACCGACATACCCATGGACTCTCTTTCCTTGACCTTGTTACTCTTTGTTTTCAATCTATTTGGCCCTGGCTTTGACAATTCAAGCTCATCAATCTCGTCTGATTTTTTTTTCTTTGTCGCCTTAAAAGCAGTCACCCAGTTAGCCAGTGTAGACTTTGGTATCTTGGTTTGCCTAGCTGCTTTATAAACAGATAAACCATCAATCAAAACCAGATTAACAGCATTGGTTTTAAATTCTTCAGAATATTTTTTCTTAGATTTTTGATTCATTATGTAACAAAAATTTATGGTGGACTCTTATAATTCTGGCTCGCGTAGAAGGATGTCTGTAACCAAATCAATTTGGGCTTCTGCTTTTATTATCTCTTGATCCAACAACTTTTGTCGGTGTTTCGTTTCTAAAAGTGCATTTTCCAGCTTGAAAATTTTCTCATTACTTTCCTGAATAGAGGCATTTTTTTCTTGAATTAGCTTATCTTTTTCCTGCCTCAATGTTTCAATACGTTTTTGTAACTCTTCAATATGAGACGTGTGATCATTTCTTTGATTAGTTAGTTTCTGTATCTCTGCCCCACGATCTATCGCCAACTTAGATTGCTCATTTTTTTCCCTGGTTAACTGCTGGATTTGGACTTCTCTTTCTTCAGCTAATAGAGACAACTCATTCATCGCCTTTGTTAGCTGCTGGACCTGAATTTCTCCGTTTTTTGCTAATTGGGATTGGTGATCTTTCTCCTCAGTAAGCTGCTGGATTTGCGTGTTTCTTTCATCAGTAAGTTTAGCCTGCTCTTCATTTGTATGCAATAAAGAAGCTTTCTCATTTTTGAATGCCTCCAACCAGGATTGTTGATTTCTGATTTTTTGATCTTTTTCGTCGAGTTTTTTTGTCATCTGTTGAATCTGTACCTGTCGCTCACCAGCCAGTTTAGTCTGTTCCTCCCTTGCCTGAAATAAAGCATTTTTTTCGTTAGTTAATGTATCTGATAGGTTCTTCAATTCAGCTAGTTCCTGTTCTAGCTGTCTATGCTTTTGTGATAACTCTTCAAAATGTATATTTAGATTTTTCAAATTCTGAATTTGTTTGTTCCTATCTTCAATAACTTGTTGGTTCTGATTCTGAAGTTTATTAATTAACACAGCCTGATTTTCAATAGATTGCGATTTTGAACTATTTTCTTTCTGAACTGAATCAAGCTGCTTTTGAAGCTCAACTATTTTGAGAAATTTATCATTCCGTTTGTAAAGATATTCTTGAAATGGAACTTCATCATTTGTATTTGCCTCAATTACTACGGGCGTGAATCCAAACTCTGATAAAACCACTTCCACGCCTTTCTGGTTTGCCCCACCTTCATACAAAACATCTCGGCTGGTGCGAACCGCTATCCAGGAAAATCTTTGCATTACTTTGGCATCAGTTGAGGAGATGATATCAACTTCTGATCCTTGAGTTTCTATCATTAATAGATTATTTTCATTAAAATTCAGATGATGTATCTCCTCTATTTGCTCCATTGTTTTCCCAGAAACTGTGACCTCCTGGACGGTTTTCAGATTGGGATACCATTTCAACAAGTTTACTGGGCGGAGTGTACTACTCTCGTTCGGATCATTTGTAATCCAAAATGTTGTATTACCCGGTTTTTTCGTTACAACGGCTTCAACTACCACAACATTATCAACTCCTTCTGTATTGATTCGTAGTTTTGCCGCCAACGCTGGATTA
This sequence comes from bacterium, assembly GCA_041556995.1. GTDB lineage: Bacteria > SAR324 > SAR324 > XYD2-FULL-50-16 > XYD2-FULL-50-16 > JAHJTV01. Next base: position 11,378 of record JBFFHJ010000077.1, read on the forward strand.
GCCTCTATTAACACAATGCTTTTTGAGTTAAACTGTTGTAATTTCGACAACTCTTTACATTCCCCCGCTCCCAGATGTATTATATTGCTGATTTTATTAATATTAAATGTGTTTAAATAAGTAAAAATCTTTTGCATTTCTGATTCACCAGCTCAGTTTTTTCCATACAAGTTTTAAAAAAGGTAATTCTAATAGTTGCCTAAACTCGGTAGCTATCGAAAGAAGAAGTTCATTTTCTTTTTTCAACTTTATAAGCTCTAATTGTTGATTGAAAAACATATTATTGCTTGGATCGGTTCTCATTGATAAGGTTTTAAATTCCTTCTGATTTTCAAATAAATTTTTATTTTCTCGAATTGAATAATTTTTTTGATATTTCTCTTCTAACTCTTCCCGCATTTGATTAATTTGAAGAAAAAGTAATTCATACTCCGCTTGAGACTCCTCAAGTTGCCTTGATTTATCTTTAAGCTTTATTTTTTCTTCTGAAAGAGATTTTTTAAGGTTATTCTTTTCTTCAAGTAACTTTTTATTTTCCTTGGCAAACTGTTCTCTTTGAAATTGGTCTTGAGATTTTTCTTCTAATTTCTCCTGCATTTGATGGATTTGAAGTAGAAGTACCTCTGACTTTGATTGAGATTCTTCCAGTATTTTCAATGTATCTTCAAGTTTGGTTTTTTCTTTTAAGAAGGACTTTTTAAGATTATTCTGTTCTTCAAGTAACTTTATATTTTCCTGACTTAAACTTACTACTTGGGATTGAAGTTGGGTAAGTAATGATTCTGATTTAACGTTCTGATACTTTTTTGGTTCATTCTGAAAATTGTTAGTCTCTTTTAAAAGCAAATTATTCAGCTCATCACATTCTTCTTGTAATTTTTTGTTTTCAATGTCCAAATTGTTTAAATATGGAATAAGAAAATTCTGTTGAATAGCAACTGTTAAGTTTTTAGCGTAGGCGCTATTCATCTCAAAGCACACGTCTGGTTCACGGCCCAGCAGATCGGCTGAAAGTTCCAATTCTCGGTACAAATCAACAGATTCTGCTGAGATTTTTTTTATAAATAAAGGCAAATTGTCTAATTCGCTATCACTCAAAAAATCTGCATTTTCAAAAGTTTTTTCAATATCTATTTTCAGATCAATACTAAAACTCTCTTTGATCAACTCAATAAGAGAGCCTGTTATTTCAATCATATCGATATTGAATAACAATGATTGATGTCCAAAGTGACGATTCAATTGTAATAATTTTCTATTGTTATTGACCCATTTGAGCATCAATTCTTTTGATTTTGATTCAATTGTTTTCTGTTGTTTTAGAAAAAGCTTCGAACTTTGAATCTGATACCTCAAAAAATTCCACGGACTCTGATATAAAAAAATTACATTTAATAACGATTTTTTATTATCTTCATCAAGAATAACAGAAACGGAATCATCACTGAGATCTGTCAATGTTAATCCCAGTTTTTCTGCAAATAAAACCATTTGTGAAGTATATATTCCTACCAGTAATATTGGATTGTTCATTTTTAACTTAACAGTTGAAAGTTCTCGTTTGCATCATTGGCTCGAACAGGATCTTCGGAAGAAACATAATCATAGATTACAGGAAGTAATCTTGTTATTTCCCCCTTTTTTTGACCTATTATGATACAGCCTGTAAGCCCAGAATGATATCCCAAGCACTTGGAATAGAGTTAAATTATAAATAAATACATAAAAACTCTCAACTGAAGAGTTTTTATATGTAATTGTTTATATATGGATGTTTAATGTATTATTCGCATGTATGAACACCACTTGGCTCACACATTGCTATAAGAATCAAGTACATTCTGGTAAAAACCAATCAACTTTTCCGCACTTTTTTGCCAACAAAAGTGCTTTTTTGCAAAGTTTCTACCTTTTTGACCAATTATTCTGCTTAGAAGCGGATTGTCCTGTAGAAAAGCAATTTTTTGGGCCAATTCCTCTGGATCTCCTTTAACTAACTTGATGCAGTTTACTCCATTCGTAAGATGCTTTCCGATATTTACATTAGGTAGGACAACGGGTCGTCCACTGGCCAAGAACATTGGTATTTTGCTGGGAAAACGATATTTATTGAACTCATTCATGATTCCTGGTTGTACTAAAATATCTGACGCAGATAGATACCCCAAAGCGTCTGATATGCAGCAATCTCCCAGTTCTATCGTGTTCTTATTTTCTACATTGTTTGCTCCCATCAAAAAGGGAATAGAATTATGCCCTGTCCGAATAAGTCTGACATAACGTCCTTGGTCATTCAAAATCCCAATTGCCTTATAAAGAGCAGATACGTCATATTGATTTGAACTGTGCATGTTTCCGAGATATGCCAGAACAAGGACATCTTTGGGAATACCTAACTTTTTTCTTACATCTAAAACCGGATATTCGGGAATATTAAACATCTCTTCCTCGCAGGCTGGCCAGAAGAAAGCGACCGGGATTGATTTAGGAACAAAATGCTTAAGTGACTCAATAATACATGTCGCCCCACTTGCATGATCTAAAAAATTTTTATACCGATGAGGATGTGATAAATGTTCCGGGATAAGTTTATCCAGTTTTCTGGTACTCTTACGTTCCAGATATGAAAAAGGCTGTCCCAATGCATCCTCTACAATTTTCTCTTCATTATCCTCCAAATGGATAATATAAGGGACATTATATTCTTTTGCCAGTTTGCAGGTTTGTTTTCTTGTTCTTTCTCGGGGCGTCCAGGCATGAATAATCATGCCTCCATAGTTAGGCAGGCGGCCATTATCATCAAATCTTCTTACATCGAAAATGTACTCTCCCATGTGCATTTCAACACTGGAAGGATCATCGGGAACAAAAACAGTGACCTTATGCCCCCTTTTCACCATAATATTGGCCAGCGGAAAAATATGTATCCCACTATTTCCCCTAAAGTTGGCATGATTGACATATACTATGTGCATGGATTTATCTCAAAGCTCTTCCTTCAAATATGCCAAACTTAAAATAATGTATAAGTGGATTTGTTCCTGCTTTCTTTACATCGGTATTAGCCTCAAAGTAGCCTATGGTTGAAAAATTCGGGCTGGGGTCCCGTCCTTCACTGGCTCCAAATCGGATGTAATGATACAACGGATTCATGCCTGACTGTAGAACATCATTGTATTGGTAAAGATACCAAGAAGAATCAAAGAGAGGGTTGGGATTCCGCTTTTCTTTTCCTCCGTACAGAAGGTAGTGCAAAAGAACATCCATGTTTGCCTTGATGACATCTGGATTATTCTTTGCGTAATACGTATAGAAGAAAAGGCCTGACTTCTTTACAGTATAGATAATAGAAAAGGTCTGCATGGTAAATGGATCCGGCTTTCCCAGCATCTTTTTAAATTTGCTTTTAGCAAAATTCCAACTATACATAAATATAAACCTGTCAGTAATACATCCAGTAGAAACAGCTTGTGAACCTGTCACGTTTTGTTTTTTTTCTATGGTCTCAAAATTACGGAAAACAGGAGAGGTTCCATTTTTTTTGTCATCTTCCATGTTAAAGTACCTAATGAGTTAATTTGGAGTCTTGTCCTTAATTTGCTTCAAATTTCTCTTTTTTTTAGATATTGACCGTTTCTAACCCCAATTATGTCATTGGAAAGGCCCGTTGTTTTCTTTTAACTTAGTATGACCTAGAGATTTTTATATCTTTGGTATTTACTATTAATCCCTTCATTTTCCTATATCCACCTGTGATCTTAGCTCAAGCTGTAATGATTTTTTGTTTAGTATACATTCAAAATTCCAATGATGCCTTGGGAGCTTCAAGAACCAAATTGGTATCCAGTTCCTTGAGACTACGGACTAAAGCTCGGTCTTCACGAAAGAGAGAGATAAACCAGAACAAAATGATTATTCTGGTTTCAATGAACAACTTGGAAAGTTCACAGATGCAACAAATTTTATCCGTTCGGTCTTCATCGGCAAATCCTAGATCCTCACATAATCCATAACGAACAATATCACCGTCTAATACAATAGTTATGTATGTAGCTTGATGAAGCTTTACTTCTACCGTATGTACTACGGTTAGTTTCCCCGAACTTGGTAAAACAGACAAGAACACTACTGTGTTTATTCAACCCTACCCTCCACAACAGTTGTATTATGCCAAGTTATATTACTGATTTTTAATGTGTTCCCCATAGCTTCATAATCTATCAAAACCAATCCTCCATGAAAAACAGCGGCATTTCCTTGAAAGATTATATATAGTAAGCAACATGAAAAAAAGTAATATGTATAGTACATTGGTAAAAACAGATCATCCACCCTGATTTCAGTTATTATACGGCTGTCCCTCTTCTATTTGCAGTTGCTCTCGGCAATCTCTGAAATCAATTCTTATAGAAATTCGAGTCAAAAACACCAACTTTGAAATTGTTTTTTATGCCGGCGATATGTTTAATCTGCTTATTTATAAAAAATGCTCTAGATTTAAAACTGTGTTCTTTTCTTACTTTTTCTGCCACTTTTTTTCGCTGCTCCCAAGTTGCCTCTCTCTCTATTGAGGCATTTTCAACCACTCTTTTTAATTCATTTGCTCCTCCTTTATAAGTATAAATCACCTCATTAAAAACCCTGTCTAAACTTTCTACATGATCTGATACTACAACTGCACCCGTTGCAGCGGCATCAAATAATCGGTTAGAAATGAATCCGTTTTCACGCATACTTTTCCAGTGATCGTTCAGCAAAATATCACAATGCGCATAGTATTTCTGAAGGTTTCTATTTCTTATATATTTCCCTTTTATTGTAGATCTGGGAATAAAGCCTTTCCACATATTGCCGTAGACATGAAGATTTAAACCGGCATTTATGGCGTCACGCACAATTTTACGATATTGCTGGCGTGAGTTGCCGATAAACAGAATTCTACCGTCCGATTTATCAGTATCGCTCGGAAAAAAACGCGTTGGGTCTGTACACTGCAACAGTGGCAGGCAGAGAACCGATACTTGCCTCTTTATATCATTTACATAGGTCAGTGATGCAAACAAGCAAAGATCATATTTTTCATATTCCGCGTTTGTCGTTTTATCAGGGTGGCTGATTTGCCACATAATATTAACTTGTTTTGGATTTGGATTGTATTCTGATAATCCCCGTAAAACAATTACTACTTCGTCATAATCAGAATGTTCGTTATACCAATCCGGTAGAATATCCAATCTGGCCTTATGTCCTAGTGCCTCAAGTTCTTTTTTTAAGGCCAATCCAAAATGATAATCGCCCCACTTAGGTGCTTCCTTTTTATTGGGAACGCCTATTTTAATGGCAATTCTGAAGTTATTCCGATAATACTTCTCCAAAACTTGTAACAACTGGTGAGATCTATGGACATAAGTATGTTTTTGCAAAATTTCCGAACGTAATTGATTGGCTAGTTCTTCTCTTTTTTTGTTGTTGTCCAAATAAAACTTAATCTTCTCCTTTAGTTCCTCTGTCGATTTGTAACACGGTAACAGATTTCCAAAAAGCTCCTGAGCACCAATATCACCGTTTGTAATCGCTAGTTTCCCAGCGGCAATAGCGTCAAAAACACGGCTATTCACAGATCCCCAGGGTTTGGTGACATGATTTGCATCATCTATCAATAATTTTGTACTTGCATATACAGTCGGCATGTCTTGATATTTCAGAAAACCTCTGTATGCCTGTTTAAATTGTTTGTGCTTTTTCCATCCTGAACCATAAATAGCAAAATCGTATGGCAGTTCATGTGGGTCAAATTCTTCGATCTCTCTTTTAGAATTCCAATAATTACCGGTAAAACAGTAGTCTGATTGTTTACTTTTATCACTTTGTATCTTCGGTGAAAATCGATCCGGATTAGTGGCGATGGGTAATACCTCACAACTCCGCCCGGTCTGATTTGAAATAAAATCAGCCGCCTTTTGTGATGAGCACAGCAACAGATCAAATCTTTGAAACCAACACTTCTTCAGCCATTCCTGGAACCAGTTACGCATCCAGGCGATAATTACGAGGTCTTTTTTACCATTTTTTATTTTACGCAAATCATAACTGTCCAACAGCACCACCAAGCAATCAAGACCTTCAACATTATAATAATCCTTTTTTTTGCCAAATTGGGATAAATACTTAATACACCAATTAAATTCCTTTCTTAAGGCGTTACCCAATTCCATAGCTGTAAAATAATCACCAGCATTGGTATCCGGAGAGTCATCAGTAACAACCAATCCTACCGAATAAGTTTCAGACGTCCAATATTTCTTGTTAAGCAGTTTATCCTGTTTATAATAGTGATCCAACAGTTTACCATATCGTATCTTTAAATTTGATATGTTATTTCGACGACGAGCGATCACATATTCATCCGAATCTTTATTCTGGGTTGCACTTTCATCATGAACGGCGGCAACACTGGCTACAATTAAACTCTTTTTGTTTAGCTTATCGCGAACGCTTAAACAAAAATCAACATCTTCGTATCCATAGAGATAGCCATTTTCGAAACCACCGACTTTTTGAAAATCACACTTATAACACATCATAAACGCGCCAGTGACGGCAGGCATTATATAGTTATTATTTGATATCAGTTCTTTTTGAAGATTAACTGGTCTTTTAAAAAAAGAATAGTCATCCATCTTAAAGCGGATACCACCGTGCTGTAAAAGTGATGACCGCTGTTTTTTTTCATCCGGATAATAAAGAGGTATTCCGACAATACCAATCCCAGGATTTTCCAGTTCATCAGCCATTGTTCCCAATACTGACTCATCCCAAATAATATCGTTATTAACAAAAACTAGCCGTTTGCTTCTTGCTTTTTGTGCGGCAAAATTATTTGAGTAAGAAAAACTATTATTGTTTCTACACTTAAAAAGCCTGATGGGCAGTCGATCAAAGAATGATTCGGCAACTTCAATACTGTTATCTCCAGAGTTGTGATCGACCAACAGGACCTCAAAATGAGAGGAATCCTCAAATTCCAATAATGAGCTAAAAAAGCTGTTTAAGTGGTCAGCACCGTTTAGATTTAAAATGATTATCGAGTATTTTATGTTTTCAGCCTTTAGAGCCAGGGATGAATTACTTTCTTTCAGCTCATACGGATCAAGGTTAATAATTGGAATTTTGAAAAATTGCTGGTCCAATTTTTGTTTTTTAGATATGTTAAATCTTGTTTGATTTTTTATAAATAAGCAGATACATCTCAATTTACTTTCAAGTTCAGCCATTTTAATAATTAAATCCATGTAATTGCCTTATTGTTATTGTCGAGGCAATCTTTTTTCATTCTGCTTGTTTAAGTTAACTGGCAATACTCAATGATGTTTTATTTCCAGTTTCAAAAAAACAAAATTAATTAGCTAATACAATATTAAGATCCAAAACTGTATTTCGGTGATTTCAAAAAATCCTCGTATTCTTTTATCACATGTTCAGTTTCCCCCATGGCAATCGATATGCCGTCGTGAATCCAAACTGATTTTTCGCAGAGTTCCTTTACCAGTGGCGTCCCATGGGAAACCATCACCACGGTTTTATTGGATTTGATTTTTTCTTTCATAACCTTAGTCGATTTTTTCCTGAAATCCGCATCGCCGACTCCCAATACTTCATCGATCAATAGTACATCCGGCTCCGCAAAGTGAGCTACTGAAAAAGCCAATCGGGCAACCATACCTGAGGAATAGGTTTTAATCGGTTGATTTATAAAATCTCCAAGTTCTGAAAACTCAATAATAGTTTCCATCTGCTTTTTTATTTCCTGGTATGTTAGTCCCAATAAAAGTCCGGAAAGAAAAGCATTTTTCCTACCGGTTAAATAAGGAACAAAACCAACCTGAAGAGATAAAAGCGATGTTGAACAACCGTTTTTAGTTATAGTCCCTTTATCCGGTTGAGTGATGCCAGCCAGTAAACGTAACAGTGTACTTTTACCGGCACCGTTTCGCCCTATCACTCCCAAGGCTTCCCCCCGGTTCAGGTCGAAAGAGACATCTTTTAATGCCCAAAAATTACTTTGACTTTTGGAAAAAAGAGAGCCTTTACGACCATAACAGAAAGCAACATTACGTACGGTTAAAAAATTCTCTTGCTTTTGATACGGTGAGTTCATTAAATAACCTTTGGATAAAGCCGGCAATATCGGCGTAAAAGAGAGTAACTTATCCACAACATCAGTAATCCAAATATCAACACATACAAAAGGGCGATAAAATCAGGCCATTGATTTTCTAATAAAACATTCCGGGATTGTTCTATAAGAATAGCCATTGGATTTAATCGAAGAAAGAATTGGTATTTCGGACTGACGGAAGATATGGCAAAAAAAACCCCTGAAAGAAATAAGAGTATTCGCAAAACATTATCAATAATAATTTTTAAATCGGGAAAAAAAGGCATAAAAGCAGCTATTAAATAAGCAACAGCCATAATAAGAACAAATTGAACGGCAAACAACACGGGCAATGATAGATAGGCCCATCCCACAGGCAGTCCGTAAATTCTAAAAAAAATAAAAAATATGATAAAAGCGAATACAAATTTAACCGTACTTGTTAAAATCACCACTGTTGGAAAAATAACTTTTGGTAGATGTACTTGGTTCATAAGGCCTTTGTTCATCAAAATAGAATTTCCACCTGCTGAAACCGATGAATGAAACCAACGCCACAACAGAATCCCTACAAATAAGAAAGGTACATAGTGCTCGGTTTCTCTTTTAAAAAATATTCCAAAGACCAAGTAGTAAGTGCCCAGCTCAAGCGCTGGTTCCACAATCCACCATAGAAAACTGAGATAATATCGTTTCGATTCTGCAATCAGGTCAGCGTAGGTTTTATAGAGAAGAACCTGAAAGTATCGTGAATTGGATAATGTTAAGATCTTTTCAATCATTGAATGAGTATGGATTTGTTGATTATTTAAAATAGTGGTCATTTTACAATGTTCTTGGTGGCAATGCGTAAGGTCTAATATCTTTTGCTTTTGGCTTTAAAAGGTCCTTCGACCGATGTAGGCCAGCAACCATTTGCCTTTACTCCTATCGACATCTAAAATTCAGGATGACGGAAGTTGATATTAAAACACTCCTTTAGAGAGTAAATTGCTTTTATAGGCTGTGCTCCACTGAAACAAATTCAATCTTTTGGTGACCACGTGGGACCGTTGTTTTTTTGGGGTACTTCAATCGTATTTAATTTTTGGAAAAATAAATTTTTGTGAGTGCCTAGCAATTTTCGATTTGTATTTGAGCATTAAAATAAAATATAAAAATGGGAAAAAGGCTGCAACCGCAAGAGATTTTGCCAACGATTTTAGACTATATTTCCTTTTTATTCTAAAGATAACCTGCAAAGCGAATAACCATCTCTTTTCAATTAAACTTTCGTAGAAGGCTATATATTGATCCAGAACGGCACTTTCAAATCCAAAATTCAATAATCTGGCATTCAATGCTCTAATCATTTCCAGCCGCTTTTTGAAAGATTGGTGTTTCCTTTTCTTGAAATCGCGATATGAAGTACACCCCTGATATCGAAGCAGGATTTTTTGTGTCAATGTCTGAGGAGCGCCTTCCACATTGTTTTTATGTTGTCGATACAGTACCATTGTTTCTTTTAAGGGCACCACTTCTCCTGAACAGGCAGCAAAAAAAGACAGCCAATAATCATGCATGATAGCCTTATCGGAAATGGGCAATGACATGTCCAGCAATTTTCTTTTGAAAGCCATGCTGCAACCGCTCACAATCGAATTTAAAGCTAGAAATTCAAAAAACTGTGCTTTATATGGATCTATCTGCTGAACACTCCAGAAGTCTTTCCCGGAAAATCTTCCATTCTCATCAATAAGCAAAAGATTGGTGAATGTCATAACAACATCGTCTTTTTTTAATACCTCAATTTGTCTGATCATTTTATCCGGCAACCAAATGTCGTCTTGATCAGCAAGGAAATAAATATCCGCTTCAACTTCAGCCAAAGTATCGTTTACATTTTTAACAACTCCTTTATTATACGAATTGGTACTAAATCGGATCCGATGATCCTTTTCCACCAACCGTTCGATTGCCTTTTGTGTTCCGTCCATGGAACAGTCATCAACAATATAAAGTATAAAATCCGAATATGTTTGGTTTAAAATGGATAAAACCTGCTTCTCTACAAACAATTCCCCATTATATGTCGGCATGATAACAGCAACATCTGTTTTTTCTGTCATTTGTATATGCTTACCCGGCATCCTGAATTTTTTATAAGTTAGATCAAAATCTAAACAGGTGCAATTATATTAAACTTATCATTCTGAGTGTACAGACTGTATGATAATTCTAAAATTAGCCATTATTTATATGAAACGTTTTTTTCCGAGCATACCATGGAATCTATTACCATTTTCGGCTCCCTGACTCGGATCAAATTCGACAAGATGTTTTTTATTTCAAATCTTTATCCAAGAACCGGCTTATAAAATAAGAATGACAACAGTTACAATAACGATTTTAACATGTTCTATCTCTTGTGTAGTATTTTCCAACTCGGCCATAGCAAGTAAAGCAAAAACGGTTTTTTAACGGCAATGTACAACCAGCGAAGTAATTCATAGATAATTAGTAAAATCAGTTGCCTGCTAGAAATGTTTGCCAATTTATAGTGGGCAATGGTCCGGTATCGATTTAAAATCATTTTTTTTACAATAAACTGATTACGACGCCATTTTTTAAAGGTTATATGTTTCAACTCACTTTGCTTTCCCCGGTTGTGTTTAATTCGTGAATTCAAGCAAATTCCAAAATTTCCCTTTTGGTTTCTCCAGAATTGACTAAATTCGACATCCTCAAAATACGCAAAATAGTCTTCGACAAAAACAGCTTCAGGCGACTCTTTTCGAAGCGGGAACAGTCGAGTCGGTATCAGCATGGCCGCTCCACAGAGTCCTTTGACCGGTGTTATAGTCATGGTCAAATCTGTTTCCGAGAGTTTTTTACCCCGATAAAGATCTACAGCCCGGCAAAAGCGGTCTAAATAGAGACCTGCCGAATCGATCACCGGATCAAAATGGTCATCGGGTTTTATGAGCAACGGTCCCAGTATCCATTGGTTTTTTTTCTCTTTAGATGCAACTAGAAGCTGGTCCATTGTGTCCGGGAAAACTTCTGTGTCGGGGTTTAATAAAAACAAGTATTCAAATCCTTGTTGAATGGCCCAGCGAATACCTTGATGATTCCCACCGGTAAATCCATTGTTAGTCCGATTTAATATCCAATGGATATCATTATATTTTTGACTGAAATCCTTGACACGGAATTTATCTTCAGAATCATTATCAACCACCACCACAGCATCGCTTGCGCTGGTTGTTTGCTCCAATGAAATAATACATCTCTCCAGGTCATCCAAACGATTGTAGGAAACGATGATAATGCAGACCCGGCTGTTACTGTGCCGCATTTTATTTGAAGTTGGTCAATGTGAAAATTCGCAGAGATGATGCTCAGGATACTTCAATGTTCCCAGTGATCTAAATTCATAATACAACATCGTACATTTTTTGAATTTCAGAATGTTTTTTATTTTGAGGCATAATTGATATATCTCCCATTACCTTCATATATTCCATCTCGGTATTTCTAACCATATCATTAATATTATAATACTTTTTAACTTTAAATCTAGCTCTTCTACCGGAATCTTTTTTTAGAATATCATTCTTTAATAGTTGATCAATGGCATAAACATATCCATTAGTGGCATTATATTGAACAAAAAACGTTCCGTCGTTTTCTCCGTGTAAAAACTCGTTGTTCCCTACAACATTGCTAAGTACGATGGGTAATTCTGATGACATGGCCTCAATTAATCCAAGAGAAAAACCTTCCCAACGTGATGTACTTAAATATATGTCACCGATATTCAGCAATTCGTTAACATTCGCCAGAGTCCCTGTATAAATAACGCGATCAGCAATGTTCAACTTTTTAGCCAAGTAATTAAGCTTATCTTGATTACTTGGCAAACCGATAAAAAAAAGATAAAGATCCTTGTGTTTACGGCTCAATCTTGCCAGTACTCTTAAGGATAATTCAGGGTTTTTTTGATAACAATAGCGAGTGATGGACACAATCACCTTAGCATTTTGAGGCACTTGCCATTTTTTTCTAAGTTGTTTTTTTAAATCAGTCCGTTTTTTAAAATTTTGAGTATCAATCCCATTATGAATGACAATCGCTTGTGATCTCTTAAATAATTTCAATGAAAGCCCTTGTTCCAGTTCACTTTGGGAAACACAAATAATTCTATGACTCCAACGGGATAAAAGGGCTTCTATTTTCAAATACAGGAATTGAAGGGGTCTGGAGTACTGTTTATAGTGAATACCATGAAGTTGGTGAATCACCTGTATCCCCATTAACTTTCCCAGAATTCTGCCATATAAACCAGCTGCTTTTCCATGAGAGTGGATCATATCGACATGGTTTTTTTTAACCAGTTTCAATATTTTCCAAAAATTACCAATATCTTTAATTGAGCGAAAACTCATTGGAAAAATCCGAGCATTTGAACATTGTTCCAGTTTTCTAAAGATTCCCCTTGGTTCATCCGGGCAAAGCACAATATTTTCGAATGTATCCGGATTCATTCTCTCAATTAGTCTCAGCATAGAAATGGGTCCTCCACTGAGATCCCCTCTCCCGTTGATTTGTAAAACTCTAATTTTTTTGGAACCAAGAGACGGACAAGGTGTTGTCATAATATTTACTGTTACATATTACCAGGCGTTGGGTAAAATTGTATAATTCCATTCTCCATGGAATTTATCCTTCAAAAGATTAACAGCTGATGAAAGATGACCGTCTGTGGCATTAATTTCAATTGGATAACTGTTTTCATCCAGTTCACACTGAACAGTCACTCCGATTTTCTTTTTAGTTGCCGATATCAGACTAATAATAATTTTATGATTTACAATTGCCCCTTCTTTTCGATTAAGGTTTATGGAAAAAAAAAACTTGTGCTCAATTTTGTTCCATTTAACGGTGCCAGGGAGCATGTGGCATACCGAAATAGAGGATTCCATTTCGTTTGCCAGCTGCTGAAGTTCTACTTCCCATTGCTTTCTTCTATAATTGTTAACACCATTATTATTCGCAATAATTAAAAGCTGCTTTGCATCCGGATACAACTGTTTTCCAAAAAAAGACCAGTATTTTCTAACGCACTCTATCGTGTAAGCAGTGTATTTGTCAGTCTTTGCCGGATATGAAAGATTTCTGTTTCTGTCTATATTGTCCCTTTTGACCCTTCCCGGATCATTTACATAACAACCATTACTGGATGGTTTACCGGGTTTTTTATTTAAAGGCTGTTCAGCACAATTTATTGATTGTATATCAAGGACAATAACTGGAAGATTCCGATTTTGAAACTGATTGATTTTTTTATAGATGTATTCAAATTGAGCATTGCCACCTGAGAGGATGGATCTTTCAAGACCTTTTTGATTCAGTTGGAGACTGTATCCAGCTTCTTTCAGTAGTTTTGCCACCAGGTTATAACTGGCCTGAAAACCTGATTCCTTCAGTTCTTTGGACAGTTTTCTGACACTCTTGGATGTCCAATACAATGGAGATTCCGAGTCACCTGATTTAAGTGGATAAATTAATTTTTCCAATTCCTGAATTAGTAATGGCTGTTTTTCAATATTGCGTTTTCTGCCTGCTCCTTGTTTTCGGACGTTTTTTATTTGAATTTTTTGATCTTTTAAATTCCTTATCTCTTTACAACCTTCAGTAATGGCTCTACGGGAGACACCGGTAGCTTTGGATGCAATAGTTATCCCACCATGACCGATAACCAAGGCTTCTGAAGCAGCAATGTATCTGCGCATTCGCTCATCCAGTGCAGGTTCTATCAACTTAAATCGTCTGGAAATTTGTTCTTCAATCATGTTTTATTAAAATTTTTACTCAGCCTTTGTCTATTTTATTTGTTATCGTCACTCGATCTTAAACTTATAGATTAAGCGCATCAAAAAATCAACAAAGCAAATGTTACACTAATTTTATGACAGTCATTAAAGTTAATTATCTATCCTTTTGTTATTTTTACCTATGGCAACTAATATGAACTAAACGTCAGGGAAATTGCAAAATTCATAAAGACCTGCCATCTGTCGACCCCCGAACCGTATCCTCCTGCCAGGGATATTTGGCTTTAGTCTGGATTATAGGTTTCCATTTTTGTTTTTTTACTTTGAACAAAAGTAGTATATTTCACTCACCTGGTTAAAATCGATCTATTTAGTGGAATATGAAAAATGTTCATCTTAAGTTTGCATAATTATTCAGTGAAAATTAATGGTTGGTGATTTACTTTTGGATAAGCGGCACAAAAGAGCTAATGTGGCTATTTGCCCCTGATAACGTGCCGTTTGGGAAATTGGACAGATCAGTATTTGTTTCGATAATGCCTCCTGAAAACACTGATGAAGGTAATTAACATATTGATAAGATGTCCAGTATTTAAAATTTTCCAAGTTGATTTTCGTAGTGTTTTAAACAGGCCAGTCTAAATATCTTTCCTTATAGTTCAGGTACGTTACATCAAAATCGGTTAAGGCTATCAGATTGTATTTCTGTAAAAAATCAAAAAATGGGGAATATGTACATTGTAGAGGTCGCATATGAAAAAAAGGAAGGAAAAGATAAAAAACCTGTAAAAACCGAAGTATAGAGTTTTGAATTACTTTTTTTTTCCCAATACAGATCAATGAAGCGTTCAATTTTGGATTCTTTCAAAGTAGTTGCATGGAAAAAAAATGCTGTAAATACATAGAGAAGTTTGATATAAATCATCTTATTAGCAGAAATTGGAAAATCAATAAAACAATTTGACTATTTAAATAAAACGATATATGCCGATCATCTAAGGATCTCTTTATTCCTGTTTATGTGACAAATTTATAATTCGTCGACTATTATATTGATTTTTCTCATCTAATAACGTTATCAATTCTTGACTATCTGCTATTACACATTTCTGTGCCTTTTTTGTATGTTGTAACAATTTTCAATATTAGTATTGTCTCTGTCTCCTCCACTATAAACACCGTTTTTACTGTTGCTTAGGTATATAAATACCGGCATTGATTAAAAATAGAGAAGCATATAATGACAATTCCCTCTTGATCAACAGCTTCTACGGTAAGTTTTCCGCCGGTTCTCCCAGGTAAAAAGGGACAGAAGTATAAAGACGCAGCTTTGAGGTGGGTGGGGTATAGCTGCGAGGTCGGTCGCGATTGGCTCCAAGACTTTCCCATCTTAAATAGTAACGAAATTTATCTGGTGTTTCCAGTGGGTATTGGTAATCAGAAAATTTAAATTTAACCCTCATACTTTCCTGGTTGGCAATACATTCCATGCATTTTGTTTCCAGTGTATATAAAACTCTTGGAATCCACCTGGGGTGTTGACGAATATAATATCCTGTAATGCTTAAGGAATCTTCATCCAGCAGCCACACACCATGATCATTGAAGCCATTAAATGCCTGGGTAAGAGAACCGTCGTCCTCAAGTTCTACAGCGGCCTGCCCCGGTATTAACGCAGGCAGACTGCCACCTCCACCAAAATCCCATCGACCTCTCCAATGACTCATTTGGTAAATATGCCAGTCACCGTTTTCTAATCGAGCATTATATATTTGTGAGAATCCCATTTCATCGTATTTATGGTAGGTCACAATTAAACGATTTTGGCTATCAAATCCCATATAAAACCGAGTATTTAATAATCCTCCACCAGAAGGAACAGGATCTATAATGCTTCCGGTTGTAACAGATATTGGAAGCGTTATGCTGGTACTGCGACTGGTTTCCCAATGGATCAGGTCGACACTCTGGACATGCGAAAGATTATGGCAAGTAGCTGCATCCGAATTGCTCCGCCACATCCATACAATATGATATACACCGTTGGCATCTTTCACAGGCCCCAGAAAATAGCTGCTGTTTTTTGCTCCATCGAACAAGGACTCTCTGTTGAACCTGAACCATCTATCTTGCGATTCAATAAAAACATTAAAAAAAGTTTCTCCATTTCCTGCCGAACCATTTCGATAATGAAATGCCAGATAACCTTTAAAATAAAAAAATGTAGGATATGTAACACGCCGTTCCTGAACACCCAACATTCCACCTATCCAAGTCAGACTTCCAATATCATTTGTGGCTTTTGTTTTCAGATAGTATAGCGGGTCGCAGTGCATATTGCCTGTCACATGAAGTTGATTATCCAGGTCCATTGACATTGTTATATAATTATGGCTATCCCAACCAAAAAAGCTATCCAGCTTTTGATAAGACCATTTCGACTCATTAAGCGTTCTGGATGCGATGGTCATCTGTCGATTTTCATCATAATATGCAACAAACTGACTGTTTATTCCTGTAAACAAGCTGAATTGAACAGCCTGACCGGACCAGGCGTTACCGATGTCCAGGCTTTCTGCAAAAGTCGGTGAATAATCCAGATCATTAGTGATCAGAATTTTATCAAGTTTTGCCCCTTTTTCTCTTTTGATGATTTCAAGCGTCTGCGTTCCACAGGTTAAGTAAAATACAGAATGGGTTTCATCGACAAGATTCAACCGTTCCCAGTGCCAGATACCAGATGAGAATGACCAGATGAAAGGCCCGCTATCATTTATTTTTGCATGGAAAGAGTTTGAAGAGCCGTTTAGACCGGATACCCTGCCCCAAATAGCGTATGTCCCTGGATCATTTATTTTAAAGGTAAAGCTGGCTCTGCCACCACTTTCCTTTTCAACGTCAGAAACCCATAAAAATGCCCCTTCAGATGCTGAACTGTCATTACCAATCGTCATCGGTAAACTGATGTTATTTGCGTGTTCGGCCTCCAGCCAATGAGTTTCTCGGTTTGGCAAAGGCATCTCAGGCAACACTGGTTGAGTTGGTCCGTCTATGATTCTTGGGGAAAGGGATACGACGAGATCATCATCACTCACTTGTCTTGGAAAGACATTGCTAACCTCTTCGATACAACCGGTTATCCAGGGGGTGATCCCCAGAAATAACATTATCAATAAAAACCGAATGAACCTTCCAGCGATAAAGTTATTTGCATTATATCGATTATTCATCTTCCAGTTTTATTTCTGGAAATTGAATAAAGGCTTAAAACAAGCCAGCAAAGATGTTATATTTGATTTTAGCCTTCAATCAATTTCATTATGAATCGAAACTCTAAAAATACTTGGATGACAATCATTAGCAAAAAACTGTGTTCTTACAATCTTCATAAATAATGTGAACTGTTGACGAGTTGTTTCTATCTTATCATAAATAGTTGAGGTTTTGAATTATTTAATACAGAGCTTAATAAAAAAACGCTTGTATATGATTAATAAAATAAAAACCAAGCGTTACAAGCAAGCCGGTATAGTCTGAAGATAAAAAAAAGTGATGTATCGTTAGTTCTAAATTGGGTATAATTTTTGATTTTTACACTGTGACACCGTATTCCAGTCCAGATATCATTTCGATTACAGTGCATTGGGAAACCGAACCTCATATCGAATTCGGGATGAATCAAGTGAGCTTGATGTCTTGAAGGAAACCCGATATCTGTTGATAAGATTGTTCCTTTTTTAAAATCCGATAGTAGACATTACATGATTCAATAAATATATGCCTGATAGAAAGCATAAATAAAACAATGGAATAAAAGGAACTGGCATTTAATATGATTTAACGTATACTGATTCAATATAACGATTAATAAACCGGAAGCACCATTTTTTCTGATCTCACGAAAAACAAATCGTTCCCTCATTTTGGAGGTCAATTAAATCAAATTCACTTAGATTTATGGATAGATAACTGGTTTATTTCTCTTTTTCAGACTCTGAATAAACGATTTTAGAATCGTTATGTTAACCAACTCAAAACATTGTGATGATATTCATACATCAATTCCTTAAAACACTCTTTTCCTGGTTGCCCGAAGGTAAAGAAAAAGACAGTCAAAGATATGTTGTTTCTGTTTGGCTGGTCCTTTTTTTATTGATTGTGGTGCTAGTATCATTTGTTCTGAGTAAAAAAGAACAGCCTTTGGAAGAAGACTTCAGCAATGGCACTACTTTGAGGTTCGAACTGATTGGCCAGTACGCTTTGGGATTCAAACAAATCATCAAAGAGACAGCAGATATTGAGGAAAAAGAACGCATTTATTCTGGTTTGATACAGCAAGCGCAAGAAGCGGCTTCTTCAAATGCTGATAAAATATCCATGGCCGTTATATTGGCGGAATTATACAGCAAAGATGAAGCCCTGACCTACCTGAGAGATTTGGAGAAGGATTATCAAACAACACGCACCATGAAGTATGACATTGCCGTGATGAAAGAAATCTACACTAAGGATCAAAACTGGACTCCCAGCAAACGTGTTCGAGAAATCTTTCTTCATCGATATCAATGGTTTGGTAAATTAGCATTAACCGGAAACATGATTTCAGATGATCCAATCCGAACAGCTTTATTTCAAAAAGCAAAAGGTATCACAAATAAAGTATTGGTATTCAGCTCGTTGCTGGGGATAGCCATATTAACTGGATGCGCTCTTTTTATATTGGCAGTTATTTGGCTGATAAAGAAGAAACTAACTTTTGCAGGCATTCAAAGTACGGAAAATGAAATCCAGGGGAGTGTTGTATTTTTGGAAACCGTGGTTGTTTTTCTATTTATGATGATGGCGGGGGCGTTGTTACCAGGTTATATGCCGGGTTGGTTCAGTATAATCTGGCATCTGCTAACGATTCTGGTCGTTTTTTGGCCTTGGTTTAGAGGAAAAACCCGGCAAGATAGTCAACGAGCATTTGGGTTAAAGACCGATACCAGTATTATCCGGGAAATGGGTGCTGGAATTGTCGGTTATCTGGCAGCCACTCCTATTGTTCTAATAGGCATGGGGCTGTCTTTAATCATTTCCAAATTTTCGGGTATCATTCCAATACATCCCATTGTGAATAGTTTCCAGGAAGCAAATACCTGGCGAATAATACAATTGGTTTTTCTGATCTGTATATTTGCCCCGATTATTGAAGAGATTGTATTTCGTGGAGCCTTTTATTTTTACCTGCGCCAACGGTATTCCGCCTGGATTTCTGCTGCTATCACCGGTATTATATTTGCAATAATTCATCCCCAGGGGCTGGTAGCTGTTCCTGTTTTGGGGGCATTAGGATTTGTATTCGCCCTTATCCGTGAGTGGAGGCAATCATTAATTGCATCCATTTCCGCCCACGCTTTTAATAACACCATTATTACCATTCTGCTGATTAGTCTTGTTCAGGTGTAAAATTCTAAAAGAGCCTGTTCATACCCTTTATGCTTTTTACTCCACAAATGTCTCGTCTTTACTCGTCTCCTCAATGACTTGATTGATCTTTTGAACCGTAAGGTTACAGATTTTTGATTTTGATTGCTTGGGTATCAATTGAAATATGCCATTTAACTCAAAATATGCTTAAAAAGCGCCTGGAAAATGGCGCTTTTTGATTTATTGGAGAGCATTCAAGGCTTTATCATAGTCGGGTTCCTGGGCGATTTCCGGGACTTGTTCGGTGTAAATCACATCACCTTCCTCATTGACAATAACCACCGCTCTGGAAAACAGGCCGGCCATGGGGCCATCTGTAATAACCACCTTATAATCCTTACCAAAATCCCTTGTTCTCAAGGCTGATACGGAAGTCACCCTTTCCAGGCCTTCCGCCCCGCAGAATCGAGCATGGGCAAAAGGCAGATCAATTGAGACACATAATACTTCGGTATTTGAAAGATTTGCTGCATGTTCATTAAATTTGCGGACGGATGAGGAACACACCGGTGTATCGATACTGGGAAAAATATTAAGTATCAAACGTTTTCCCTGAAAATCCTTTAATGATACATCGGAAAGATCGGTCTTAGTTAACACAAAGTCAGGTGCTTTTGAGCCTATTTTCGGCAGATTACCAATAGTATGAATTGGATTGCCTTTCTGTGTAATTTCAGCCATTTTGATTCTCCTTTTTGCAGGTTATAAATCGGATTCTTAATTCGGAAAATAATGCGTTTTTTAACATGTGACAAATTTTATCTCATTCAATTTGTGATGAAACATCATGATATGGATAATAGCTGTTTGGTTGAAATAACTATGCCAACCAAGCTAACTTTCAAAAAGTAGATATTAATTGCCTGAAATAATATATTAAACGAATTATGATGGGTTTGTCCAATTCATTTGGTTGGCTGTGCGGTTGATCGTCTCAGAAATACACTATTGTCTCAACTTGTATCTTGCAGGTAGACATTGAATTATGGACTATTATTTTGTTAAATTCTCATCTTGGTCTGATTCATAGATGATTATGCAGGACCACCCCTACAGATTTTTTTATCAATTACTTGTAGATACAGGCCTGCATATCCGCCCATATTTCAATCGGTATATTTTAACTAAGGGAGGTCCGAATTAGAGGAATTTTCGTTCAAACGTAGCTTATGAAGTAAAAGCCTAATACTAAATATAAATAGTAAAATACTTTAAAACTGGTATCCCGCCGTTACATTAATGGTGATGTTCCCCGGTATTTGTATGCCTGAGAGGGCATCCGTATCCAAGTCCTGTAGCGATCCCCCGACATTGTAGGTTGAAAGGCAAAAATCGCTATTAACGCCAAGAAACCATTGATTGACTTCAAAGTCAACATTGACTCTGTTGCAGACAGCCATTGTTCTGGAATCAATATTTTTTTCATCCAGAAATTTATTAAAATAGTAATATTGATATTGAAAACCGGCACCGACCTCCACGTCCACTTTTAAACCAGGTGTCAGATGGTACAGCCCATATATGCTGTAGTTAGTAAAATTCCCATAAATGGAGCTTTGACTGTATGAGTCACAGAGCGATGATTCTTGATTTTGATTACAATCCAATTCGCTGGCTGACACTTTTCCCATACTAAACAAGACTTCGTACCTGAATCGTTTGTCAATCTTCTTCAGTCCCAGGTGCATACTGGTTCCGGTCAGCGAAGTATCGGTAGTTTCCGATTTTCCGGATGAGGTATCTTTAAATTTTAGTTTGAGCAAAGCTATATGGAAACCAAAACCCAAAAGCAGCCGATAACCGTCTTTCAGTCCAAGTTCGATACTACTGAGCTCAACCGCTTCCTGTTCTTCAGAACGAAGATCGGTTCTTTGTTCCTTAGATTGGTTGATTGTGGCCAATTGTCTGTTTTTCCTGACAAAGAAAAACTCACCGGCTTCATCATCAATAATGTGTAATCTACCATATTCAGGGGTCTGTTCTCCCCTGGCGTTTTTTATTTCTTTTCTAAGGTTAAGCGCCAGTTCGGATGCACTTAGTGGTTCATGTCTGTCTGTTGAAAGGATATCAATCAATTTTCCGGCAAATATGGAATGCCCTCCCCACCCCTGGTCACTAACCGGTTCTAATCCTCCAGAAGTGATAATCTGGCGGCTTTTTTTCCGGGAAAGTTCTTGAAAAAAATGAGATTGAGTCTCCTTACCACGTGTACGGCGGATAAGTGATCCACTAAAACATGAATCGGCTATTACCAGTGTATGCCTGGAATGGATCGATTTTATTTTGCTAAGAATCGTGCTAGTCGGTAGGAACAATATTTGAGTTTCCGGTTTTCCTGCATCACGAGGTATCCAATACCCTTCATCTTCTCCCTGAGGATAAAAACCATGTCCGGCAAAATAGACCAATAGACTGGTGTTTCTGTCAACCGATTGTTTTACAGTATTAAATGCCTCAATGATCTCTTTATACGTGGCGTTTTCCAGTAGTAAAATATCTTCATTTTTGAAATGATAGTTCGTTATCAACAAGTTTTTTAGTTCTTTCACATCCTTCACTGGTGTTTTCAAGGCTTGCCAGGTTGGGTGATCATATTCATCGATACCAATCAGTAACGCTTTGTAATTTCCGGACATCAGATTTGCATTCATACGTTTACGGGTAGCCTCAACCTCATCGGTAATCTGTGTCAATGAAATCCGTTTTAAAGATTCATTACGTAATTGTTCATAAAACTTGTTTTTTGTCTGGGAGGACATATTTAGTCGTTCCAACGCATAAGCCACCCTGGCATGGTTTTTGTGCTGTTCAAAGAAGGAGGCGGTGGCTAACAATTCTTCACTGGAAAAACCAGTGGGTTGCTGTGGCGGCTCCAAAGCCAATTGCTGCCAGAGGTGTTCAAAGATTTTTTTCTCCGATGTTGTTTTCCCATCTATATCGCCTCTTACACGCGATTGGGGAATATAAGCCCGAGGTGTTGCCAGTTGTTTTAAAAAGGATAGTGCGTTGTTCAAAACCATGGAATTGGTTTTAAAAATATCACTGAATCGGTATGTGCCTGATGAAAGCAATTCCACCAGTTTTCCGTTCCATTGCAGATATACCCGTGCCCCCTTTCCTACCTGAATCCAGGGAAATTCTTTCCGGCTGATGAGTTGTCCAACTTGGGCAGGTACTGGTTTTTTCCCCCCATCTATCAAAACGACCTTACCTGTAAACAGCACCAGGGTGATTAAGGATTCATTAGCCAGAATGCGACCGGGAGAATAAACAATAAATAAAATAAAAGTAAAAATCAGTAAATATCGGTGACTCATGATATCCATCTTGTTAAAAATTCGATATCGCTATTTTTATTTAGTAATTTTCAAAATTTCAACCAGTTTGCATGGTTGAATAGAGAAATAAAACTAATGTCAACAAGGGTCAGTATGTAAAATTTTATCCGGCACTTTCACAATTCTTCTTAAAAATAAAAAAAAGGAGCGAAACAGCTCCTCCGTTCGTTTTTTGATATTGCCGCAGTAAAGCAGACATCTTTTGTTTAGATGATTATGCAGGTAGATTCACTTTACCGGCAATGTTATAGCATGCTGCGGGGAAAACATTATTCTATCATATCGTTTTAAATCGGCAGGCGCAATAAAGTGATCCATAATTGCTCTTTCTGCCTGACATTTATATAAAAACCACCTTTCGGATAAAATAGATCCAGCCGTTCCTGCAGATTTTTCAATCCAGTCCGAGAGGTTGCCACCTTTGATCCTTCGATAAAAGGGTTTTGAACTGAAAAAACCAAAGAATTCTTGAAGCGCACGAGTTTTATGTCTATGACTGCCTGATGTTTCGGATTTTGACGAAGATATCCTTCGGTATATTTCACGGCATTTTCCACCAAAGGAAAAAACAGGTGCCAGGGGGCATATACTTCTTGCCAGTCTTCATCGGTGTTCAAGTTAAATTGTAGACGTTTTTGAAAAATGATTTCCTGCTGTTTAATGTAGGCTTGGATATACTCAAGTTGTGTTTGAACGGAAACCCGTTGTTGATCACCATATTTTAATGATGCCCGCAGCATATCTGCGAATTCGATCAAGTATTCCCGGGCCGATTTTGGGTCCTTTCGAATCATTACGCTTAAACGAGAGAACTCGTTAAACAGATGATGAGAATGTAATTCATTGGTCAAAAAGTCAATTTTTGCTTGTTTTAATAACAGCTCGGTATTCAGCCGGAGAAAACGTTCCTGAACCGTATGATACAATATGGCACAGATTCCAAATACCATAAGAAAAATAGTAGGGAGAACAAATTGTATTTCCACATTGTGAAAGGCAAACATCCACCCTGTCATTAAAAATGCAAGGAACATAAAAACCATGGACGCCAGGAAACTAAACAGAGGACCGCCAAAAACCAATAACAATGAAAAACAGATCAGAATAACCGTAACAATAAGCCCCGTCATGTATGGTGATAGTTCGTGGATGTAGTTTTTGTCGGCCATCATGTTTAGTACATGGGCTAAAACTTCTGTTTCCTGCACCATCAATTCTGGAGAGGCCAATGGTACTCTGTACATGGGGTACAGATCCGGAAAGCCGGTTCCGATCAGAACCAGTTTGTCTTTTAGGGCTGATTCCGGTAGCTGCGCCAATTCATGAGCACGAAAAACAGGAAAGTTTAACAGCTTTTTATCTCCATCCAGTTGACGGCTGTTTAGAAAATTTATTTTCATCCAATCCGATTTTATACTGTTATCCATTTCAGGTTGATTGGATACCCTTCGGTAATGGTTTAATATATTAATATGCAATATTTCTTTGTTTTGACAGGTCATTGGATGATGGCAAATCTCCTGAACAGTATCGGTTGAGTCCAAACGAAACCTGAACGTACCCTTATCCAGCGATGCTTTGGCAAATAACGATATAGGTGGGTAAAAGGGATCACTTCTGATGATAATATTGCCGGCATCTTGAATGGTTGTTGTCAGCATTTCATCATCAATTGCAGTTGATGGCCGATCCAACAAGATATTCAGCACTGATAATGCCGGTTGATGGACGGACACCTGTTTTATCAGCCCAGCCAGGTAAGCACGATTTATGGGTGATCGCGATGTTCCCTCGGGAAGTGAATGATCATCGATTAATACCACCACCAGCGGTAAAGTCGGTGCTTTTGGTGATACAAAAGCCGATCTAAAGGAATAATAATAGGTCTGAAATCTGTTTTCCCAATCATTGACCAATGGCGATTGATGTATAAAAACAGATAATAATCCCAACAGGCATGCAATTGTGCTCAGAAAACCCAATAGACGTAGTTGTCTGAACAAGGTACGATTCTTTAAAATCATATTATTATTCATGTCTGTTGAATTTTGACTCATGTCCAGGTTTAAAAATGCAGGTTATTCAAGCGATTATAGTTGACGATGAAGAATTTGCCATTATTGAAATCAAAGAACAACTGGTTTCGTATCCGAACATCGAAGTCATTGCCACATATTCTGACGGTTTAACCGGCTTAAATGGCATAAACAAAATAAAACCGGACCTGGTATTTGTAGACATCGAAATGCCTGAATTAAATGGTTTTGAAATGTTAGGGCGCCTCATATATTCTCCTGTGGTCGTATTTTGTACTGGCCATAGTAAGTATGCCATTGATGGTTACTCCTATGATCCTACCGATTTTCTTCTCAAACCCATTAAAAAGCAACGTTTTGAGACTGCCATGGAACGGGTTTTCAAAGATATTGAACAACGAAACCTGGCCCATCGCCTTTTTCGTCAAAAACAGCAAGCCGGGTATCTGTTGCTGGAATTTCGGGATCTCCATGGCGATTCGCGAAAAGTATATATCTGGCCGGAAGATATCCTATATGTTCAACCTCAGGAAAACAATGCTAATTATATCGAATATCAC
>JBFFHJ010000078.1:0-35517 GCA_041556995.1 bacterium
CTTTTTTCTCTTTATTAAAGGAGTTTATGCATAGTTTGTGTTACGTACGTTAAATATAAACTTGGGTAATTGACAATGAAATGTATTCAATATTAGCTTATATTTCAATATCTTGGCCAATAACTCTAAACTGTTGAGATTTCAATGTATTTTCAGTATAATTATAAACACCTTTTCCTGTTTTTCTCCCCAGGTGACCTGCTTTAACAAGCTTTCTCAACAAGGAGGCCGGTCGATACTTGTCTCCCAGTTGTTCCTGGAGGCTTTTAACACAGCTAAGTAAGACATCCAGGCCCGAAGCATCTGAAGCTGCTAAGGGGCCAAGAGGAAATCCAAGTCCCTTTACACAGGCCAGGTCAATCTCTTCAGCTGACGCGACACCCTCTTGCAGTAGGCAAAACGCTTCATTCATCAATGGGATATAAAGCCTGTTAATGACAAACGCAGGTGCGTCATCAACAGTAACCGTTTCCTTGCCGCATTTTTTTAAGACGTCAATAGTACGTTGGTGTGTTTCATGGGATGTATCGATGCCACACACGATTTCAACCAGCGGAGTGAGGGCCGCTGGTATTAAAAAATGTGTTCCAATGCAGCGATCCATCCGACTCGTAGCAGCCGCTATTTCAGAAACGCAAAGGGTCGATGTATTTGTTGCCAGAATGGTTTCGGGTTTACATAATTCGTCAAGTTCGGCAAACAAATCACATTTTACCTGTACATCTTCGAAAACAGCTTCGACTATCAAGTCCGCATCCTTTAATTCACCAATATCTGTGGTAGTTGTTATCCGGTCTATCATCTCATCTTTTTTCAATTGAGTCAGTTTTCCTTTGTCTACTCGGCGAGATAAAACTTTTTTTATATTGTTCAACCCCCAATCGATACGTTCCTGATCCAGGTCATACATAAATGTTTGGAAGTTGCCTTTGGCAAATACCAGACCAATTTGGGAGCCCATTGTTCCCATTCCTACAACTCCTATTTTTTCCATTTTATAACCTCTTATTAAATGGATGAGATTTTTCAGATTGAGTCAGTTAATCCGTATCGAAAACGAGTGATTTCTTTTTTTAGATATTGGTTTCTCTTTATAATAAAGTATTTTCAGTTTAACATGCTTATCTAATCCTTCAAGGCCCACTACAACCCGCAAGTACAGATTCTTGATCGGCCATGGATAAACAGGACTCTTCAGATATTACTCTGGTTCCTCAGGATTATCGATAGCGAATTCTCAAACTCTTTCAGGTACAAGAGATAATAAAAACTGCTTCTTTATTGTCAAGGCATTTTACCTGCCTTTTATATTTTTCATGGAAAGTCCTCCTAACTCAAACTCAACAAAGATACTATTAGTAAGTGGGTCAAAAAAGAGCTTTATTCATGGATAATGTGTCAATTTGATTTCATCGACTTTGGATAATTTAAAAATACTATCTATATCAACGGCCATAAACAAGGACTTTGCAGAAATCTTTAAAAAAAGTTTGACTATATCTGGTTTGGAAGTTGCAGATGTACAAACTCTAAAAAAAATGATGATTATTCTCCAAGGATGTAAAGACTTCGAAGGCAAGGCATCGAATTCGCTTGTTCCTTGAATAGATACAGCTCTATTTAGCACCTTGACAATTGAAAGCTCTTGTCGTCGAACTTGATCCAGCGTTCAGAAGAGATATCCGGAATCAACAATAGATTCTGATTCATGCTTGGAATGATATCACATACATTTCAAATAGACTATAAATACAATCGAATAAATGATAACTGCACGCTGGAAAGTTAACACGTTTCGATTAAAAATTCTAATAAAATCATTTAGAAGGAAATCAAATCCTCGTATTTTATTAGATTCAAATATATTCAGAAGGATTCGTAATGAATGAAAGACAATTAATATCGCCGTTTTTGCTTTTTTGTTTAAGTATTCCAATATTGTTCGGCATAACATCATGTAAATTCGTTGAAGGGGAAAGCGAAGAGACAACTGGTGACGAAAAGGTATTTGTCTCGCAATGTAAAGGGGATGATATCAATGGTTATTATGTCGCTGCCTCAGGTGCCGATGATAATGCCGGAACTTTTGATGAACCTTTTGCAACGATACAAAAAGCGCTTAGCTCAGCAGATCCGGGACAAACAATTTATGTCAAAGCGGGAGTTTATGACGGTGGTATAACTTTTCCAAAGTCCGGAGAAAGTGACAACCGAATTACCCTGCGCTCCTGCGGGGATGACAAGGTGGTACTAACTCACAATAACAATAAATCTCAATATGTCATAGATATTACAAGGAATTACATTTCGATTGAAAACGTCATTGTGGATGGCCAATGGCGTACCAGTGATATCATAAAGATACGCAACAGTGGAAATTACGTTATCCTCCAAAATCTTGAAGTAAAAAACACTCGCAAAGATGGCATTGACCTGGATAACCCGGTAGGAGTACTTATCGAAAATTGCACAATTCATGATGCCCTTAATGCTGATGAAGCAACCGGTGAGCGAATTGATGCCCACGGTATCGTTACAGGCGGCGTTCAAGATCTCATTATTCGTAATACTGAAATATATTATGTATCTGGTGATGCTATGCAATTCCAATATAATGGCTGGGACAATATTCAAGTAGAAAACTGCACACTCTGGAATGGTAAGCTGCCTGATGCACGGGGTGGATTCCCAGCCGGAGTTAATCCCGGCGAGAATGCCGTTGATACAAAGTATTACACAACTGATGGTCGGGGGCGGCTCTATTTTAAAAATATTATTGCTCATGGATGGCGCAGTGATTACATCTCAAACGCAGCAGCTTTTAACATTAAGCACAATGTGCAAGCCGAAATTGACGGGGTTACAACCTATAATAACGAAATCGCTTTCAGATTACGTGGTCCGGCAAGCAGTTCTACAGGTGGCGCATGGGTGACATTACAAAATGCAGTAATTTACGATTCTGATAAAGCCATACGTTATGAAGATGATATAGAAAATTTAAAAATATACAATTCAACTTTTGGAAAAGAAAACGGTGTCTCCTTTGAAAGTGCGGGTGGATACGGCAGCGGCTTTGAAGCGAAAAACAATCTATTCATCAATTCAAAACCTTCAGAGGCAAGCGGATCATCTAATCTCGCGGTAGATGAAAGCAGTTTTGTGAATGTCGCGACTCACGATTATCATCTCACTGATTTCTCATCAGCGATTGAAGCCGGAGAATTCTTGAGCGGTGTCACTCATGACCGTGATGGAATAAGTAGGCCAAAAGGGTCCCAGCATGATGTCGGAGCCTATGAATATCAATAAATTGGACTCTTCAATCCCAATAAGGATTCAATCTCAAAAATATTGTTTTCAGCAAGTTCTAATCTTATTCACGGTTAGCAAACTTCACAAGAGTACGTTACAGAAAATTGTACAAAAAAAACTTGTTAGACCTATCCGGGCAGGAGTATAATCAAGATTGCGTTTTGTTTTTTTAAACGACAATTAAATCCAATGTGGAGTATAAAAGAGTCTTTTATTAAACTACATTGAAGGAGTGGTTATGAAATTATCACAAGGTTTTGGGGTTCTGGTAATAACCTTATTCGTTTTGCTGGATGGTCCTGTTTTCGCTTTTGATGTGAAAGTTCTTGGCACAGAGGCCATGCCTTTATGTGGTATCGTTGATGGCAAACCCAGTGGTGTAGCAGTTGATGTTTTAACAGCGTCAACAAAATATGGGGCTCCTAATTTTGAATTCAGACTAACTTTACCGTGGGCTAGAGCATTAAAAATGGTCCATGAAGCAAGTAGCACACCTGTTGCCATTATTCCCCTGAGTCGCAGTCCAAAGCGGGAAAAGATTTTCAAGTGGATTACACCGTTAGTACCGAATCAACAACGATTTGCCACATATGGACGAAAAGAGCCACTTAAAACCATTGACGAAGCGAAAACTCTCTCCATTGGTCTGCTTCGAGGACATTCCGCCATACCCTTATTAAAGCAAATAGGTTTTACAAAAATTGATAATGCCAATAGTACAGAAAGCAATGCTATGAAACTTCGATATAATCGTATTGATGCCTTGCTTGATTCCGTATGGATTTTAGCTTATAGCTGGAAGCAAATCGGAGAAAACCCCAAAGATCTGCAATTGGGCCCAGTGTTTACCGAAACTGTTATCTATCTTGGTAGTGGTTTGAGCTTCCCGGATGACGTTGCTAAAAGTATTGCCAATGCTATCGAACAAATGAAAGAAAATGGAGAATTACAAAAAATTTTCGATAAATGGAGATAAGTTTGCGGAGTCAATTCGATCCGAGAAAAAGGGGGCATCCATTAAAATCTAGATCAAGCGATATGGCAGAAAGGGGCGACACTTCAGAATATAATTTTGAAGAAGAGTTATTAAAATTGCAGAAGTTAAAATACATTGCAAGTCAGATGTCAGCTTCTTAATTTAAAAAACATAATTGGGATGGATTGTATATTCCTGGAGTTCATGGAAAACCCGGAAATCATTATCATAACTTAACTTTGTTTGGCTACGTGGTTTATAATTTGGAAGATTGGGTCAAAAGAAAATAGTATCATATTGAGTAAATTAAATTCGTCTTGGTTTAACACTTCGCCCAAATCGGGTAACCGAGGTTTTTTCTCCCTCAGTCCCCACACCACCCAGACTGTATCCTTAAGCACCCAAAATACTACGATCCGTCAGGCCAATAAAACTCATAGTCCTTTTCAAATAGTTTTAGTCCTATTGGTTTAACTTTTTTCATGATTGAACAGCTTCCATGATGTTTACAAATCACGAAATGGCGGTATGATAGGCTGAATAGAATACAAATTCAACCTTAAGTTTTCAGATGCTAATGATGACAGAGAAATAGGTTCACCAAAGTGAACAGGAAAAGCTGTTTTCAACAAAAATATGTACCAATTCTTTATTCAAATCAGAAATTGATCCAAAGAAAATCTGAGCTAAACCTAAATCAAATAATATCAGTTATTTCTACCATTTTGTTTTTTATATTGCTTAAAGAACTAAAATGACCGGCAGTCATTTTAGTTTTTGGTTTTACAATTTATTTAAATGCGATTATCATCCCCATGATAAGCTCTCTCGGGAGGTATTTTTTTTCGGAATGAATTATTGAATTTGTACAACGACGTTGCCAAGGACTCATAATGACAAGTGAAAATGTAATTCAAGTAACAGACGCTGACTTTGAAGAAAAGGTATTAAAAAGTGACCAACCGGTCCTGGTGGATTTCTGGGCCGAATGGTGCAGCCCCTGCAAAACCATCGAACCCTATTTTCATGAACTGGCAAATGAATATGGAGATAAAATCAGATTTGCCAGGCTGGATACAGGTAAAAATCCGTCATATGCAGCACAATATGGCGTCAGGAGCATGCCGACCTTTATCATGTTCAAGAATGGTCAGCAGGCAGGCTTACAAATCGGTGCCAATCCTAATAAAATCAAACAAATGGTTGTGAATGTATAGGGTATGAGGGGTTCAAGGAATAAAAGCTTGAGTTAAGGATCAGCTAAAAAATTGGTTCATATTCTGTTTACAAAATGTCCATTGTTTTTGGGACTTTTGTAAACAGATTATGTGAAGTTATTTTTTAACGATTCCAAAGACTCATGCAGTTTAATAGGGGATGGCAAATCTAAAGATGGATCCGCCTGTCGGATTGGTTTCGGCCCATATTCTTCCTTGATGTGCTTCAATAATATCATAGCATATGGTAAGACCGAGACCGGTGCCGCCGGCACCGGTTTTTGTTTTTGAGCTTTGAACAAATTTACTGAAAATGGTATTCAATTCACTTTCAGGGATCCCGACACCATTATCCTTAAAAGAAACCCGTAAACCATCTACTGGAAAACTGTCATGACGAAGTTCCAGGGTATCAAACTCAATGGAAATTGTTGATTCATTGGGGGAATATCGGATGGCGTTGCTCAGCAAATTCCTGACTACCTGGCCAATTCGGTAATTATCGCAAGTTACGACAACATCAATATCAGGAGTTTCCATTGAAAGATGAATATTTTTTCTTTCCAGGGAAAGAACCATTTCCATACTTGCTTCTTTTATAATCTCAAAAATATTATTGCTTTTAAAATCATAGACCATTTTCCCCGACTCCATTTTGGATAGATCCAAAAGGTCATTTAATAAGCACATCAAACGGTCCCCGGATTTTCGTATTTGGCTGAAATAATGTGTTAATTTTTCATTTTCAATACATCTCTTCGATCGTTTAACTCCTTTTTTTGAATAATTTAAAACGTGATGCATGGGATTTCGCAACTCATGTGAGATATTGGCTAAAAACTCAGATTTTGCCTCGTTGGCTCTTTCAGCCTGTTGCTTGGCTGTCTGTAGCTCAAGTGTTCGCTCAAAAACCTTTCTCTCCAAATTATCTCTGGCTTCCACCAATTCTTTCTGATTGATTTTCTGATTGGTGATATCCAAGGCAATTCCCGCCACTTTTGTTTCATTTCCGTCTGGTTCCGCGATGGTAAATCCCTTGAACAAAATCCATCGTACGTCTCCATTGGGTCGTTTAATTCGGTACTCAGGGAAAATGGTTTCATTCCATTGTTGTTTTTGCAGTGCATCGATATGTTGAAACGTCTTTTCCATATCATCTTCAACAATCGACTCCATCCACGCCTGTGGATGTTGATACAGACTTTCACAAGATTTTCCCCAAACGGTTTCATAAGCCGGACTAATATAATAAACCTGCTTCCAATCACTTGAGACAATCCAGAAAACCTCGTTGATATTTTCGGCCAATTGGCGGAAACGATGTTCGCTCTCCATCAATCCTTTGTTTGTCTCCTTTAGCTCATTTGTCTTCCGTCGTATTTGAATTTTTAATACCAGACTGAAGATAATGATGATAACAAGTAGCGCCAGAATTACACTAATAAACAGGAAAACCCACCTGGGAATCAGGTTTCCCGTATATGAACCAAACCATCGGTTCAACGCATAATGATAGATGGAGGTTTTATCACTTTTTAGTGATAAAAAATAGGTATCAAGAGTATGAATAATATCTGAATGTTCATATTTAGGAGCAGCAATACGGAGTTTGACGGGAGCAAAGAAGATCTGTGTCCGTTCAGTATCATAATCGTTCTCAATTTCAAAACCGGCGATATGGGAACTCACACCGGCTTCCACCTTATTTTCTTCAATTGCCTGAAAAATATCAGAATATTTGTTCTTGTCGACATAAAAAACGTTAACACCAAACTGATGAAGCAGTTGTTTGAATTTTATACTATAAATATCGTCTTTTAACACGGCAACGGTTTTATTTTCCAAGTCAAAAACTGTTTCTATGTTTCCACTTCTTCTCTGATAAACCACGCCCCAATCCAGGAACAAAAACTCATAAGTAAAATCATAAATCAAGTCGCGTTCCGGGGTAAAAACGATGCTTCCCAGTAGATCAATTTCACCAGATTCAAGTCGTTTCAGGCAATCATTCCAGGTCCCGATAACGTATGTCAGTTCCCATTTTTCTTCATTGGCAATATATTCAAGAACATCAATAAACAATCCTTTTGCTTGATTGTTTTCATCTACAAAAACCAGGGGTGGAGAGTGAAACACACCGACTTTAATTTGCTGACTCGTACTGGCAGACAACTCAACAGAATGGAAAATAATGGTGATGACGAAACAAACAGAAATTAGAGTACCTGCGAATTTGCAACTTCTCTTATTCATAATAACTCTACGGATTAGCGTACTGTCTGTATTGTATTCTCCAAAATAACGGAGACTTTTAATCTGTTTTCATTTTGTCTTATTTGCTTTAGCTCCAAATTCATCCCGACGTCTTCCTATCGGCAAACAAAATCTAAAATTCATGAGTTTGGTTATCTGCGGAATCATGTTTCAGCGAGATCATTGATTCTATTTTGCCAATATCAAACCATGACCATTAAAACAATTCTGTATTTATTATAAAGATATTAACGGAGAATTAAAAAAGATATTTCACTACTTTGTTTCGACCCCTTTCTTTGGCCTTATAAAGAGCTCTGTCTGCGGATTCAATAATTTTTTCTGACGTATCATTTTTAGGGCTGAAGCTGGCTACCCCCAAACTGATGGTTGCTTTTACCCCGGCTTCTTTTGGGACAAATTTTTGAACATTCACTCTGTATTTTTCAGCCACAACAGTCGCTTTCGCCAGATCGGTTTCCGGGAGAATAACCACTATCTCTTCACCCCCATAGCGCGCCACAATATCGTTTTGTCGTGTACTCCTTTGAAGAATGAGTGCAACAGTTGCCAAAACCTCATCACCTTTTTGATGACCATAGGTATCATTTACTTTTTTAAAATGGTCGATATCAATCATAATCAAGCTAAGATGCCTGTCGTATCGCCTGGCCCTTTCCCATTCTTCAAGAAATTTATCATCAAAGTATCGCCGGTTATATAGTTCGGTTAAACGATCTCTAAATGCAAGATCCGATAGTTTCTTTTTTTGTCTCATGAAGGCGGTTTTTAAGCCCGACAGTTTTTTGGCTAAACTCGGATCATCCATCCTTTCAACCATCTCGGCAATATTTCGCTCCAGAATCATTGTATCGCTGGGCTCAATGGTATCATCCGAGGCATTAAAGCTTTTTATGCGAAATTCAAGATAATGCTCTCCAATTTGGACTTTGTCTTTATCATAGAGTTGTTCCCGACTAATTTTTTTTCCGTTGACATAAGTTCCATTAGTGCTGTTTAAATCTTTGATAACAAAAGCACTATTCACCCATGTCAGTATGGCATGTTGCCGGGAAACCGATTTTTGAGAAAAGAACACATCACATTCCGGTTGGCGTCCGATCATGTAATTAGTGTTCGGTTCCAGAGTAAGTTTTTGATTGAGATAATAGAGAAAAAACGCCTCGTTTCTCATATGGATAATTCCTGATCAGGTATCACTTTTCATGATGCCAATGATTTCAGACGCTGTTTATAATATAACTAAAAATGGTATGAATCTCTACGAAATTTTATCAAAAATTCGTCATGATTGTTCAAGTCATAAGACAACGGATCAGTACATCCATACCAATGATGCTCAAAACGGATTCAGTTTACCCATATACAAATGCTATTTCAAGTCAATCCACTGTTGATAGTGATGTTCCGACTTAACAGCATAATAAGATGAATAAATTGAATATATTGAAACAAATAGGTTATTTGCAAATGTGTTATTCAGATCGATAAACCTGATTGAAAGGTATAACTATCAACTTAAAAATTGGCCGATGCTTTTAAACACAAACCAAGGTCTCAACATCTAAGGAAAAAACCTACAAGCTTGTCCTCCCTTTTCATCCCTCAATCTAGGTTGGTATCGGATTGTCAATCCATATCTTTTTACTGTAGGTTTTTACCAGATTATTGGTTTTATACTACATATTCAAACAACTTTGAATAAAGAACCGGATTTGACTATTTAAATAATATAGTGATGTCTATTATATAATAAACCCATTTAATGAGTTGTTATGGCTGGTGTTTTAATTTACGTTGTGCTAAAAGACAAACTTTCAACTAATGTATTTTATTGAATTTATTAGGAGCTGACCTATGCTGGGTTTAATGCAAAACCGTCCATTGCTTATTTCGTCACAAATTGAATTTGCAGCACTAAATCACGGAAAAGAAGAAATAGTTTCGAGGACTGTTGAAGGTCCGATTCATCGATACACATATAAAGAATGTGCTTCTCGAAGCCGACAGCTGGCAAAAGCTTTAACAAAACTGGGTGTTAAAAACGGCGACCGTATCGGAACCCTGGCCTGGAATGGATACCGACATATGGAGTTGTATTTTGGTGTTTCCGGAATGGGAGCTGTTTGTCATACAATCAATCCTCGATTATTTCCAGAGCAGATTACATATATTGTCAATCATGCCAAGGATGGATACTTATTTCTTGATTTGACCTTTGTTCCACTGGTTGAAACCATTGCAGATCAGATCACGGATGTTAAGGGATTTGTCATTTTGACAGATAGCGATCACATGCCCGATACCAAATTGCCCAACGTTATGTGTTACGAAACATTGCTGGCCACTGTTGATGACAAATTTGACTGGCCGGAATTTGACGAAAACACAGCATCATCATTGTGCTATACTTCAGGAACGACCGGAAATCCCAAGGGAGTACTCTACAGCCACAGATCCACAGTCCTGCATAGTTTCTGCATTCGCTCTCAGGACGGGGTTGGATTTTCAAGTATGGATGTGATAATGCCGGTTGTGCCCATGTTTCATGCCAATGCCTGGGGAATGATATATGCAGCGGCCATGAGCGGATCGAAGTTGGTTTTACCCGGTGCCAGAATGGATGGGGAATCGATTTATGATTTGATGGAAACAGAACAAGTAACCCTATCCGCCGGTGTTCCCACTGTGTGGATGATGTTATTGACCTACACCAAGGAAAACAAGAAAAAATTCAATGCCATGAAAAGAACGGTCGTCGGCGGTTCCGCTGTACCCAAGTCCATGATCGAAACCTTTCGCAACGATTA
Organism: bacterium; assembly: GCA_041556995.1. Classification (GTDB taxonomy): domain Bacteria; phylum SAR324; class SAR324; order XYD2-FULL-50-16; family XYD2-FULL-50-16; genus JAHJTV01. Next base: position 10,593 of record JBFFHJ010000078.1, read on the forward strand.
CGGGGTGGACGTCATCCATGCCTGGGGTATGACAGAAACCAGTCCCCTTGGCACGGCAAGTCACTTAAAACGAAAACACAAAGACCTTTCCAATGATGAAAAAAACACCCTGAATCTCAAACAAGGATTAGCCGTTTTTGGTGTAGAGATGAAAATTGTAAGCGATGACGGTGAAAGCCTGCCATGGAATGGCAAGCGTTTTGGTCGACTTCTGGTCCGTGGCCCTTGGATTACCGCCGGATATTATAAGAGCGATGCCCAAGTTTTGAGCAAAGACGGGTGGTTTGATACCGGGGACGTGGCTACTATTGATGAAGACGGTTATATGCAGATAACCGATCGGTCAAAGGATGTCATCAAATCAGGAGGCGAATGGATTTCATCCATTGATGTGGAAAACGAAACCGTGGGATGCGAGGGAATTGCAGAAGCTGCCGTTATTGCCGTGTCACATCAAAAATGGGGTGAACGACCGCTGGTGTTGGCTGTAAAGGAAAAAGACGCTGATATTACCAAAGAACAGGTTATCGAGCACTTAAAAAAATCCCTGGCCAAATGGCAACTGCCCGAAGATGTCATTTTTGTGGATGAGTTGCCGCACACTGCCACTGGTAAATTGCTCAAAACAAAACTACGGGAAAAATATAAGGATTATACCTTTTGAGAATCAATGTTAAACCAGGTAGAACATGGTGTTATCCATAATTCTACCCCCAACCTCTTGTAATTCTTCTTCACTGGAAGAATTTGCAATTCTACGGTTGAAATGAGAGCCTGAAAGTTCATAAGATTTACTTGTTACATAGGATTCAGCAAAAATGTAAAGATTGTTTTCTATAAAAGAAAATCGTATACGATTTGCTCATTCTCGTTGGCAACCATATGTTATCATTAACAAAATTTAAAGATTGCCCCATCCGTTACAAACTGCTGACTAGCTATTCCATGGTTTTTTTCCTGGTAATTACCTCGGGCAGTTATGTCATCAATTCATTCGTCAGACTTGCTATTGAAGCCAATATCGAAAGTGAATTAAAAAATGCCACCTATACCATCTCTGATATGGTTAAAACATCGGCATCGGTCAGTATTAAAAATTATTTTCGAGCGGCTGCGGAGAAAAACAAGGAGATACTGGATTATTTTCATCAGCGGTATTTAAAGGGGGAGTTGACGCTTGAGCAAGCACAAAAACAAGCGGCAGACATTCTTTTGAATCAGAAAATCGGAAAATCAGGATATATTTTTTGTGCCACCAGCGACGGTTTCGCAGCCGTTCACCCCGATAAAGAGGTTGAAGGGAAAAACTTTTCCACCATGCCGTTTGTTAAAGAAATTGTCGCCCGAAAAGAAGGGTATATCAAATATAATTGGAAAAATCCCGGGGAAGAAAAAGCCAGACCCAAAGCTTTATACATGAGCTACTTTGCTCCCTGGGATTGGACCATCTGTGTTTCTTCTTATCAAGAGGAATTTATCGAGTTGGTGAATGTGGATGATTTTAAAGAAAGCATCCTTTCGCTCAAATTTGGAAAATCGGGATATTCCTTTGTTTTTGATACCAATGGCAGAGTTGTTATCCACCCCAGAGAAGAAGTCGGGCGTAACTTTTTTGGAGTGGAAGATAAAAAAAGTCGGCAATTTATCCAGGAGATGATGGAAAAAAAAGACGGCAAAATCATTTATGCATGGAAGAATCCCGCAACAGGCGTTCTCAGCAATAAGCTGGTCATCTATAAATTTATCCCGGAGTTTAACTGGATTGTGGGTTCTTCAGGCTGTTTGGAAGAAATTTACGAACCCTTGTACACAGTACGTAATATTATTATTTTAACTGTTATAGTGTCCCTGGTATTGGTCACATTTCTGACCTTTTGGTTTAGTTCACTCATTACCAATCCGTTAAGTGAATTGATGAAACAACTGGATATGGGAAACGAGCAGAATTTTAAAGTCCGTATGAAAGTACGTTCAAAAGACGAGATCGGTCAATTAGCCAGGTACTTCAATAATTTTATGAAAAAACTTGAACGTTATAGCAATAATGTTCAAAAAGAGGTAATGGTACGAAAAAAGAAGGAAAAAGACCTTCGTTTTTCAGAAGAGATGTTCTCCAAAGCCTTTCGTTCCAGCCCTAATGGGATATTTATTGCTGCCTTAAAAGATTTCCGCTTCATTAATGTAAATGACGGTTTTCTACGTTATTTTTCATACCGAAGGGATGAAATAATTGGCAAAACACTCTTTGACCTGAAGCTACCACTCAACAAATCATTCCAAATTGAACTGACAGAGAAATTAAAAAACCACGAAGGTCTGCATAATCAAGCTATTGAATATCGCACTAAATTTGGGGAAGTTCGTCACGGTATTATCTCTGCTGAGATTGTTAAACTCTGGGACGAACCGGCTATTTTTGCTACCATTGAGGACATTACAGACCGAAAACAGTTGGAACGGGAAGTAATGGAGATCAGCGAAACGGAACGACAAGAGATCGGACAAAATCTTCATGACGATATTTGTCCGCACCTGATCGGAACGGAGGTGTTAAGTAAAATTCTGTTAACCCGAATGAGAAAAAAAGGCAGTGAGGACGCAGCCTCTTTAGAAAAAATCAGGAATCTGATTGTGGAAGCCATAGCCAAAACCCGTTCACTGGCGCGGGGGCTTTGTCCCGTCCATTTAACAGACAATGGATTGGTATCGTCTCTTTATGAATTGACACAAAATATCAATGAAATTTATTCCGTTACCTGTGTTTTTAATTGCAATTCTCCAGTACCGGTTCACGATAATATGGTTGCCACACATCTGTTTTATATCGCTCAGGAATCTATACAAAATGCCATTAAACACGGCTCTGCCGAAAAGATTTCAATAGATTTGAAACCGGATGATAAAAACATTTACCTAAATATTCATGACAATGGATCAGGAATAGAAGACACAACGCTCACCAAGGGAATGGGGCTGAAAATCATGAAATACAGGGCTGATATGATAGGCGCCTCAATAGAAATCAAATCCCATCCCGATAACGGCACTCATGTGGCGGTTTCATTGGTACAATAAAAGGATAAAGGGGCCTGTAATACCCGGTGTTATGTCTAATTAATTGTAATTATAAATTTCTTAACAACACACATTTTGAATTTGGATTTGGATTTGACCTTTATTTGTTAAATTTTTAAAAACCAGTGTCATTCTGATGGAAGTCCTGACAACCTGAAGAATCTCCATGCTTTTAAAGAGATCATTTTGTTACTGGTTTCACAGGACTTAGGGTCGGCTCAAAAATTAATTCACATTCTGTATGCAAAATGTCCAGTGTTTTTAGGACGTTTGCAAACAAATTATGTGACGTTATTTTTAGCGATCCCTTAAAGCAAATATGTTTCCAGATCATCAGCAACATCTCTTGCTTTTGACCCTGAGAGATCCTTCATCGTACTTTTTCAGGATGACAGGAATCTTGCTTACTAACCGACCTGGAAACTGTGGTCATTGGGGTGGGATACCCCCCTGATATGTTGAGTTAACAAGCATGTATAATATTTAACAAAGAGCAGACAACCAAAAACAACCTCCATCCAGATTATCCTATGAACTCAACAAGCACAAAAATACGAATCATGATCGTTGAAGATCATCATATTTTCCGAATGGGACTGGGTGAATTGATTAATCAGGAAGACGACCTGATCGTTTGTGGGGAGGCGGAAGACATTAAAAGTGCCTGGGAAAAAATACAAGAGTTGCACCCGGACATGGTGATTGTCGACATTACCCTAAAAGATGGTCAGGGGCTTGAACTGATTGAAAGAATCAGTCAGTATGATGAAGAAATTCTCATCCTGGTCCTCTCCATGCACGAAGAATCCCTGTATGCCGAACGATCACTGCTGGCTGGAGCCAGAGGATATATTATGAAACAGGAGACATCTGAATCAGTCATCAACGCCATCCGTCAGGTCCTCGAAGGAAAGGTTTATGTCAGCGAAAGATACATGAGTGCGATTCTGGACTCTCTGATCAGCAAAAACTCCGGGGAAAAACGTTTTCCCATCAATACACTGACCAACCGTGAGCTGGAGGTCTTTACCTATATCGGACAAGGATTGACCACCAAAGATATTGCGACTAAACTCGATCTGGGGACCAAAACCATCGGCACCTATCGCGAACGTATCAAAGAAAAACTCGACCTTAAAAACGCTAACGAACTGATAAAACATGCTGTACATTGGATAACCACTCAGAAAAGCCAGTAAATGGATGGATTTATTGGAAAATACTATAAGAATATCCTCCATGGATAGCGGTGCTACCCTGCATCGGTCTTTGAAAAAAAACAATACAAACCAAATAGACCGGGTTGTTTGAACATAGCTCCATACGATGTTAAACGACATCAATTGATTTTGGCCTTGAGAGATCCTTCGTCGTTCCTCCTCAGGATGGCAGATGGTAGAGCTTAACTCACTAACATCATGCCTTTGCAAGAATGGCATGGAGCCTGGGGAAGGCTTAATCGTTACAAACAATATGGTTTCAGATATTTAAGTACCACGTTTGACCATATCCCATTAAAAATGAAAATCCTTTGTCATATCACCAAATAGTCTTAAGATCTGAAGGACATCTTCAATAACATTCGAAAATTGAGATTTTGAAACACCGAACCGGCTGAGAGGCTGTACAGGGCAAAACTTGTTGCCTCGGTTCCGGCATTGGCTTTTGCATGTTCGACTCCGTCTTTAACGTCTTTTTTTAAATTGCCGACCAATATCTGCCCCACGGGTCTGGGGCATTGTCAAACAAAAATGAAGGGCCGGGGGAAGTTGCAGGGGATTCGATCGACAACCTTTTCCTGCCATGTAATCATTGATCTGCATTATCAGCAAAATAAACCGTAACCAATCTTTGGAGATGTAAAAGATTGCTGGAAATAAGCATTTCTTCATATTTTTTTGTCGGGTAATGTATAAAAATAGTCAATCAACATTGTCACACATAAAAAAACGTTGGTCGGGTTATATCCAATAACCCAAAGAATGCAAGACAGTTTGCAGAATCAGATATACGGTTCAATGGCTCAACTCGGACGGCAATCCTTTTATTTTCGGGAAGAATATGACCATTCGCCCAATGGGAATGTCTTTTGAGAAATGAATGTTTGAAACAGATTTTTCACCCGGATAAAACTAAAATCATGTTGAATTCGAAAGCATCGAACCGGTGTTATGGCAGAAACTTTAATCAGCTGGATGTATTCTTTTATTTTTTGGGTGATAATACGTTTTTTTGACATCACAATTTAGCTGCATACCCAAAAACCCTGTAGCCTAAAAATGTGATTTATCGTCGTCTGTAGAATGATTGAGCGCTGATGTTGAGATAATAAGGGTTTTCACGGGAGTCATTATTTTCTTATTTTAAATAGTCTCTCATCCTTATAATGGAGATAATTATGGTATTTCGATCACTGATCATTATAATGATTTCAACTTTTTTAGTAATTCCTTTTGCATATGCAGACGCTACTCATCGCGATGTTATTAAATTGGTAAAACAATCCAGTGCTTTTATTACTAAAAACGGGAAAAAATCTTTTAGACAAATGAACAACGACCTCAATAAAAAATGGCAAACTGGAGAAAATTATATTTTTGTAGTGAATTGCAAAACCGGTAAAACGTTGATTCATGTAAAAAAAGCGGTGATCGGTGTTAATCTTTTATCCAAACTGAAGGATAAAAAAACCGGCCGGTTTTTTCTAAAAGATATGTGTGAAAAAAGTCAAGGTCAGCCAGAGGGTATCTGGCATACTTATTGGTGGCCAAAACCCAAGGAAACCCAACCTTCCAGAAAGGTTTCGTTTATTTTGCGAAACGATCGTTTCCCAAATTATATGATCGGTGCGGGTATATACAGCGAAATCTTGGATATGGCCAAATTGAACACTAAATTAAGATAAAATGCCGATACACTACTTTATTTCTTACACCAGGCATTAAAATGGTTTGGTGTTATAACCGGGATAGGCTGATATCTTTGCCAATCGGAATTTTATGAGATTTAAAGACGAATATTAATAAAACTCATCATCTTCTCTGATTAGAGTGGACTAAAATCAGTTGATAAAATCTTTAAATTTCCTCTTTGTCTCCAAAATGAACCGGATAATCCAATGTCGCCCTCTTCTGAAATAACATACGCGGTTAATTACTCTTAATTAAACAGCATTTAGTCAGGCATAGAAACTCTAAAGAATTACACAATAGTGACAAATAATTTATCGAACAAAAAAATAAAAAAAGAGAAATCGGTGGTTTTGTATCAGTCCTTGCTCAATAATTGCCTAACAGCATTACTAATAAGGCTCATATCCTCAATCGGTTTGTTAAAAACATCGTTCGGTCTAATACCGATTTCGTAAAGATCAAGAGGGAGTACAAAATCCGAGGAGCCGGTATAGATAACATATTTCATATCCGGTTGGATATGATGGGCTTTCAGAATAAAATCAATTCCGGTCATGGTAGGCAAACGAATATCAATAACACCGACGTCGATTTTTTTGTCAGCCAGCACGTCCAAAGCTTCTTCACTGCTGGAAACACAACTGACACAAAAACCTTCGTCCTCAAAAAAATCAGTTAAAGAAATACGAATCCCCTCTTCATCGTCAAGAATTAATACTTTGTATACCAAATCATCCATCTTACCTCCAATGCTGAAGAGAAATATATATTAAGACCTTTAAGTGTGTATTTCTTTATCATAAAGTCTTTCTAAGGGCAACTATAATGATATACTCCTTATATTATTGTCCTGTTTGAGATATTTTACAAATAGGTTTTAATTCAGGAATATTAAACAGTTGGATAGTAGTTGCTGTTTTCACAGCTGACATTTTTCTTTTTTTGATAGCTAAATATAGTATTGCTCCGATTCGTCGGATAATAGCTTTTTAAATACAAATAAAACCGCTTCCACACCCGTTTAATTCGAACATGGAGGCGGTTGTCTTCGCAGGGATTTCTTGTCTACTTTACCTACAGGGGTTAGAGGGATTTTATTTAGGAACACAATTTCTTTGGGGACTTCGTAGGGAGAGCATTCCTTTTTGGCAAAGTTGATGATCTCTTCTTTTAAAGCCGCATCATCACCATCAAAATTATAAACAGGATTTTTCTGGATGTAGGCTTTCACTGTTTCGGAGCCCGGTCTATCCGGATTGTCCATTCCTATTAGTGCTATAAGTTCGATAGCCTGGTGTCGGGATATAATGTCCTCCACTTTGCTGGAAAAGACCTTAAATCCACCAACGATAATCATATCCTTAGTTCGATCAACGATCCTGATAAAACCATCCTCGTCCATAATACCGATATCACCGGTATGCATATAACCATCAGCATCGATGGCCTTTTTTGTTTCTTCCGGTTTATTCAGATAGCCCTGCATAACCAACGGCCCTTTTATGCAAATCTCTCCAGCTTCTCCGATCGGAACTTCCTGACCGGTTTCATTGCTTATTATTTTCAGATCAACATTTAGTATGGGCATGCCAACGGTTCCCAACTTTTTCTTTCCTCTGGATGGATTCATGGTTGCCACCGGAGATGTCTCCGTCATACCGTAAAGTTCCAGAAGTTTACCTTCACCAATGATTTTCTCCAGCTCCAATTGTGACTCTTTGGGAAAAGGAGATGCTGCGGATAAGCAGTCTTTGATCCTGGAATGATCCAGTTTTTTAAACTTGGGATCAGCCATCAGCATCTGGTACAATGACGGTACGTTTACTAAAGCATTGGGGTGGTATTTTTCAATCTCATTGCAGATGTGACCAGTATCACGGGGATTGGGTATAAGAATCTGCGTCCAACCAATACTCATGGCGCATTCACAAACCGTTAATCCGGCAATATGGAACATGGGGAAACCGGACAACAGTACACACTCCCCTGCTTTCCAATCCAGCCACCGGTTAATACTCAGTATATTATGGGACACATTCCTGTTGCTCAGGGTTGCTCCTTTCGGTGGTCCAGTAGTGCCACCTGTGTACTGAATCCAGCCAATGTCTTCCGCCGAAGTTTTTACATTCACACTATCAGTAGAATATTTGGTTAATACGTCTTTATGGAGTTCCAAAACTTTTTTCCCCGATAGCGGCGTTACTCTACCGGTGGGGACCTTCTTAAGCAATTTCCCCAGCACCTGTTTTATTTTAGGAAGAAAACTGGTGGGATTAGTGGTGATGACTATTTTTAAGTTGGGCATATCCGCTGCAATTTTGGTGACATGACCTGCAAATATGGCGTCCAGGGTAATCAGGGCAGCTTTTTTGCCAGTACTGGTTAAATCATTAATTTGATATTTAATTTGCTCGGCGGACAATAGGGGCGAAACACCCGACACTATACATCCGGCCTTTAATGTTCCTGCAAGGGCGATCAGATATTGAGGAGTATTGGGTAGATTAATGCCCACCACATCACCTTTTTCAAAACCATTATCAATCAACATGTTGGCAAATTGATTGGAAAATTTGTCAAGCTCTCCAAAGGTCGCACTGTATCCCAGATAGTGAAATGCTGTTTTGTCTGTAAATAACTTAAATGTTTCAGCTATCATTTCAACAAATGTTATCTCGTATTCTTTGGGATTTATATCTTCCATTCCCGTATCCCAGTTTTTCTTCCAGAATCGATCGCTATACATTATATTCCTCCGTTTAAACACAGGTTACATAGAGAATAATCAGGTATATTTGACTGGTGTTGATTGGTAAATAAGTATGACTGAGTCTCTTTTTAGCAATGTATCCCTGTAAGATAGATTTCTATCTATCAACAATTGTTGACAACCACTGATTATTCTGACTTTGACAAGACAAAATTATGAGCAGGATGAACAACCATCATCATGCCCTATCTGGAGTTAAAAATCCATTTTTTTTTTAAATAAATACGAGGAGTCTTTTGAAACCAAAGAGGAAAAGTCAGCTACCAATGATTTTTTGATAAACCGGAATAACTGAAACAGGACATATCTGACGTTCATACATAACAGCTATTCACCGATTTTTGGAGATGGATGGGTTGGTATTTGGGGCACTTTGATATGGGCTTTTTTTTTGACCAATGGCAGCAATAAAAAAAATGTGGCACCTTTATTTTCACCTTCACTTTCCGCCCAGATTCTTCCTTTCATGTCTTCCATGTAATTGGCACTATTATGCAAACCGAATCCGTTTCCATACTTCTTAGTGGAAAACCCATGATTAAAAATCCGATTGAGGTTGTCCTGGGTTATTCCAATCCCGCTATCACTGATTTCAATACGTACGGAATTATCCACCAAAGCCGTTGATATCCTCAATACTCGATTTTTATTGGAGGATTCAAGTATTGCATCTTTGGCATTATTGATAAGGTTGAAAAGAACATGAACGATTTTGGTTTTTTGTACCCATATCATGGGAACATGGCCAAATATCTTTTCTATTTTAATATGATGCCGATTTAGCGAATTCCACAGCATGGTTAACACATCATCAATAATGGCTTCTGTCGAATGCTCGTCAGTCATGAAGGATGCACCGGCAAAGTTTTGCTGAGTAATAATAACATCCGTCATTAGTTCGATTTTTTGATGTAATCGATCCACCTGCTCCTGGATTTGCTGTTTTTCAAAATCAAACATATCTTCCAGCTTCAAATAATAATCGATCAGCTTTTTACCGGTGGGATCATGGACCAGAAATTCATAAAGCGAATCAGGATTCTGTTTCAATAAACCGTTAGCCTTTTTGAACATTGAAATAAATGATCCTTTATTAACATTGTTAATCAGATCGGTTGAAACTTTGACACTGTTTAAGATGTTTCCCACATCATGCAACGTGCTGTTAGCAATATCTGCCATACCAGCTTTATGAGCGTTTTCAATCAGTTCTTTTTGAGTGGAAGCCAGCTCTGTTTCAGCTTTTTTACGTTCGATGGCAAAAGCAATTTGATCCGACACTGATGATATTAGATCAATATCCCTTTGTTTATAATGTTTTTCTTGATTATAATTCTGAATGACAATAGCACCTAAAATCCGGTTTTTGCCTTTCAGGGGTACACCCAACCAGGATTTTGACAGGAATCCATAGAATTTACCTTTTTTCTTTTTAATCAGGGCCTTAATACTCTCCAAATCCAATATAACAGGTATGCCTCTTTTTATAACTTCAAAGGCCAATGAGCTGGTCTGGCTGGCATTTTCAATAACAAATGGTTTGTATACATTATGTTCGTCCACCAGGTAGGGATAGGATATTTTATCCAGTTTTTCATCGTAGAGTCCAATAGCAAAATTCCTGGCATCGATCATTTTTTTCAGGGAATTATGGATGGTTCGATACAACTCTTCCATATTAAATGTCGTATTAATGGCATTGGAAATTTCATAAAGCGTTCTGATGATCAGTTCTTTTTTAATTAACTCCTCTTCGGCCTTTTTCCGATCTATGGCGATGGCTACCTGATCCGACACGGAGGAAAAATCCTCGGCATCCTTTTCGTTGTAGAGATTCGGATTATCATAGCTTTGGGCAACCATGGCACCGATGACTTCATTCCGCACAATCAGCGGTACGCCCATCCATAATTCCGATGGATAACCAACATGTGTACTCCTCGATTTTTTGACTTGTTGATATTGTTCTTTTTTATTCAGCATCAATCGCTTTCCAGTTCGAATAACCTCGGCCGTGAACGAAGGCGATTTGCTGGCATGGTTGATTTCTGTAAAATGGTATCTGTCCGTCTTATTCGTATCAAACGGAAATGAGATAATATCCTTTGTTTTATCGTAAATGGCAAAGAAGAAATTCTCAACATCAATGATGCGACCCAAAGCATGATAAATGGATGCATACAATTCATCCAGGTTAAAGGTGTTATTAACGGCGTTAGAAATGTCATAAAGCGTCCGATTAATCATATCAGCCCGTTTGCGGCCATGAATATCTGAAATAATACCTTCCAGATAAACATCACCATTATCGTCTTTAAAAAACTGGCCTTTTTCGTACACCCAAATGGCATGGTTGTTATGACCCAAAATTTTATACTCTGTTTCAAAAGGTTGAAGCTGATAGACCGAATCCATTATTAAATCATGAACGTATTGGCAGTGCTCAGGATCGATAATTTGTGAAAATAAGTGTTCATTACCTTTTACCTCATCAAGGGAAAACCGGCGCCATCCATTTTTCCCCACCATTTCAGAGGGAGAATAGCCGGCAAGTTTTTTTATGGCAGAACTGACAAAAAGAAAATGGCCATCTTTATCAGTTGAATAGATCACTTCGCTAATGTTCTCAATCAAAGCACGATAACGGTTTTCACTCTTTTTTAAAGAGTCCTCATACATCTTTCGTTCAATAGCAACGGATACTTGATCGGATACGGAATTGAGAACTTTAATGTCTTCCTCATCAAAAAGTAGTGGATCTTTATAGCTTTGAACGGCGATAACACCGGTAACCACATCTTTATTCCGCATGGGAACGCCCAACCAGATTTCCGAAACAGTATCGCACGGATCGCAGTTTTTTTTGCAATAATCGATCATCTCTTGTTTGGACATCAAAAGGGATTTTGCCTCCTTAATCACTCGGCCAGTCAGGGAACTTTTTGTTATCTTATGGCCAAACTCTTTGATGGTGGTGGCTTTTTCGTCTACAAAATATGGAAAGTAAACAAATTCTGTTTCCGGGTCATAGGTGGCAATGTAGAAATTACTGACATCAATTATTTGGCTCAATGACTGGTGAATTTTTTCAAACAGTTCGTTCAGATTTAAAGTTTCGTTGACCGCTTGTGAAATTTCATACAATACCTGCTTGATTTTTTCTGCTCTATCCTTCTTAAACGCACACATGTTCATTTGTAGCTATGACTTATTAAAATCGACATCATATTATCAAAAACAAAAAACTTATGCTTATTATAGTTGAGGATCAATATTAAAGCAAAAGTTTGAATTCAGTAATCTGGCTTTATTTGATAAATGTTATATTGTAATATCTGTTATGTAACAGTGATATAGACCTGTAAGTAACTGCATTTTTTCAATATATTGAGATTGTAATTCTGCGGTTCAGTACTTCTTTGAATCAAATGGTTATAAAATGGCATACCTGATTATTGAAGAAATTTGTAAAAAGACTGGAAATTGCTTGGAAGAATGCCCCATGGATGCCATTAACAAAGATAGTGACAGCAACTACTCCATTGACCCCGAAATGTGCACGGATTGCGGTTCTTGTGCCGATGTCTGTCCCAATGGCGCAATTACGGGGGTTGCATAAAACCCAATGTTGTTAAGTTAAGCTCTGTCATCCCGAGTTAACAGCCAGTGCCCGTGTTTTTTACCCAACACACAATGAACCCAAACGCTTCATTAAAAAAAGTACTGTCCTGGTTTTTAGTGGTTATTTATACTATTGCACTCCCCCATGCCATTATTGTTTACGACTATACAAATGAACGTTTTTCACGCGAATTTACTGCCAGTATCCCCTCAAAGTTGATGTTGTTCCTGACAGTTGTTTTTGTCGCTTATGGTATTTGGCAAAAAAGAGATGTTCGGATTATTAAAATTCTGTTTGGCATATTTCTCCTGGTTGCTTTTGTTATCTATATTGAGCCTAACAGTAACAAACACATCCATGTTCCTGAATACGCCTTATTAGCCTGGTTGCTTTATTTTGCTCTATCTTTGGAGTATAACGGAAGAGGGATCTATTGTCTGATTTTTTTGTGCGGATCAATGCTTGGCGTTGTTGATGAACTACAGCAGGGGCTTCATCCGAATCGGTATTACGGATCGAGCGACATGCTGGTCAATTCAATATCAAGCCTGGTAGGTGTTCTGACGCTTTTATATTTGAGAAAAAATCCCACCGGCAAATGGGACTGGCTAAGCATGTTGGGGCAGCATCGTCGTTCCTTTATAATTCTTTTTATAAGCCTGCTAGGTGCCGTTATTTCGTGTGTTCGGTTATTTAAAGTGGCTGAAGAAAATGTATTTTGGGAAGTATATCCAGGTTGGCTTGTAACGGGGAATATTATACTTCTTATTTTGGGATTGCTTCTTCTGGGTTATTATTTTTGGCCGTCAAAAGATCGTGTTGATACTCCATCCGATTCGATTCTTCTAATTTTACCCATACAATCCATCGTACGCTTATGGATTGTCTTACCACTGGCAATTCTTTGCGCTATCCATGCTCTTATAGGGTTAATCGCTTTTTCCGGTCTTCCATTTCAATAAAAAAGACCCAACCATCAAGGGAAACAACCTGTCTAAGTCAAGTCAAGTGCTGTGCCCCAATCGTAGCTGCGCCTGACATATTTCATAAAAATGGATGTTTCCAGCCGGGTTATACCATCAATACTGTTTATTTTTTCCAGAAGCAGAATGTTCAGTTCATCCAGTGATTTAACAATAAATTCAGAATCTATGTACGAGCCGTTAGCCGTGAGTACCAAAAACCATAACTCCTTTATCTTCTTCAGTTCCTTTATAATGTGATCCATTTTTTTGGTATCAACGTGGATACGAATGTTTCCCACGATATTGAATCCAAGTTTCATGGGATTGCTGACCGCAACGATCTGGATATATTCTTCCTTTATCAAACGATTTAAACGTGTTCTGACGGTTCCTTCCGATATTCCGATGTTTTTCGCAATTTCAGTATTGGAGATTCGACCATCCTTCTGCAACAATTCAATCATTTTGCAGTCGATCTGATCGATCTTTTTTTTCTTATATGTTTTTTTTTTCTGCATTGGACCTCCTTAGTGAATACTTCTATAACAAGAGATCAATTTTTCTTCTATGTCAAGTTGGGTTGGTTTTCACTTTTTAAAACAGTTTGATATAGATGGTTTATTGAGGAATCTAAGTAATCATACAGCCGGCACTCCCATTTATCACTGATTATTCGATAACCAGAGAGAGGAAACCACCGGAAAAGCAGGGTTCGGGTAATCCTGGTATCAATTTACGGCACGATTTTTTATGGTGGTTCTGCCCGAAACGCCCACTATCATATCAAGTTCATTAAACGAATGACAATAAGTGAACAATAATCTTTAACTTAATGGTATTTCCTTAAGCCTGGCAGAAATAGGGCGAAGAATCAGAAATTTTTTCTCCTTGTGGCCCTTTTTTACATTAATATTGATGATAAAGTACACATCTTTTAGGGGTTGTATTTGACCTTTATTTGTCCAGATTTTTTTAAACAAGTATGGGAGCGCTGGCGATCTGAAGAATCTCCATATTTTCAAAGAGATCTTATGCCACTGGTTTCACAGGACTTGAGTCAACCCTGTTTCCAGGTAATCACCAACATCTCTGGCGTTTGATCCCTGGATATCCCTTTCGTCAGATCCTTTTCTTATTTTTCCTCAGAACTTCACCTCACCCTCAGGGTGACTGGAAACCAACTTGCCAGCCGACGAAAAATCCATGGTCATGTCATATTCCATATCTGTTTTCCTCCACATTCGCTAACTTCCCTGATCTAAATCTTTTAATCTCTATCCCCATGTGCTTTTACGCATCCGAAACCAGTGTGAAATATCAAATGTAAAATTTAAAATAAGAATAGACAAATAATTGTGCCGGACTATATTTAACACGTTTATACCATTTGAAAAAAACAACAAATGAGGTAATATACAGCCATATTCAAGTGCAAGTACTGTCTGTTATTGTCTGTTGAATTTTGAACTCTTCTACCCATTCATCAATATGTGGATTTAATTGCTTCAATAATCAGAAATCATAATCAACATTAGCAAGTTTAACTCTTTACCCTATTATCTTTTTTCAATGAGTCATCAAATAATAGATCTTGTAAACAAAAATTTTCCTAAAGACGCTGAAATAGAAGATCTACGGCGGAAGTTTTTTGTTGGTCCGGGGAACGACAAAACTTTCAGGAAATGGGGAGAAACCGCCATGGAATTGGCGTTTGAATGGTTAAAAAATCCGGATGAACATAAAATTCATGCCGATGTTTCTTTGCCCGAGTTGGCAAAAATAATGGGAGAGATTGATATTCCCGAGCTGGGGGAAAAGATAGACAATGTTTTTCATGAGTGTCGGGAAAAGATCCTTAACAACTCTGTACGTATCAACAATCCGCGCTATATTGGGCACATGACCACCGGTGTCCCATGGTTTTCTGTGGTTGTTGATATTCTGATTACATCCATCAACCAGAACCAGGTAAAAATCGAAACCGCTCTGGCATCTTCCTTTGTCGAAAAACAAACCCTGGCCTGGCTGCATCGATTGGTCTACAATAATAATCCCGATTTTTATCAATCGGTTATTCAAAATGAAACCATTGCTCTGGGCAATATAACCAGCGGTGGAACCATGGGAAATCTGACAGCCCTGGCTGTAGCCAGAGAGCATGCCTTACCAGGATTGCGCCGACAGGGCCTGATAAAGTCGTTAAAAGCCAGCGGTTATTCCAATGTGGTCGTACTGGCATCACAACGGGTCCACTATTCTATTGAAAAATCAATGGGAATTCTGGGACTGGGTGAAGAAAATGTAGTAAAAATTCCGGTTGATGAAAACAATAAGATGTGTACCGACCTGTTACAAAAAAAAATAACCCAATTAAGAAAAGAAAACGTATTAATCATGGCTGTCGTCGGTATTGCCGGCACTACGGAAACCGGAAACATCGATCCCATGGAGGATCTGGCCGATATCTGCCGTCGGGAAAAAATCTGGTTTCATGTCGATGCTGCCTGGGGAGGAGCCTTGTTACTGTCGAATGATATCAAACAGGTCCTTAAGGGCGTCGAGCATTCCGATTCCATGGTGATAGATGGCCACAAACTGCTTTATCTGCCCATGTCTCATGGTGCTGTTGTTTTTAAAGACACCCATTCCCTTGATTTATTGCGACATCATGCCAATTATATCCTCAGAAAAGGATCGGTCGATTTGGGTGCAACATCATTGGAGGGATCAAGACGTTTTAATGCCCTGAAACTCTGGTTTTCAGTCAAAATGCTGGGACGAAAAGGATACGACATTCTGCTGAAAAAATCTCTCCAGCTAACTTTGAAATTGCTGCAATTAATAGATGAACACGAAGATTTTGAGCGAACCAGTTCTCCAGAAATCTGCATTTTGACCTATCGTTATGCACCGGCTGCCAAACAAGCTGAATTAAAGGCATGCAGCAAAAGGAAGGATAGAAAAAGCTGCCGGGAATTAAACGAAAAGCTGAATATCATAAACATCGATCTTCAAAAACAGCAACGGGAAAGCGGTCGCAGTTTCGTATCCAGGACAACCCTGGAATCTACCGGCTACAACCAGGAAATTGTTGTTCTGAGAGCAGTGTTAACCAATCTGTTAACCAAGTCGGAATTCCTGTCCGAAATACTGGAAGAACAGCGCCTTATTGGAGAAAAAATCGTCAAGTCTTCAACCGCTTTCCATTAAATTCAACATCCTACTCTTCAAAAGTCTTTTTCTGTTTCCTAAAACAGAAAAAGACCTACTGCCTCATCATCCCGCCGGCGACAGAACTCTGTGCCTAGAATCCAATATCAAAATCAATCCCTTTGTGGCTGAAAAACCCCATCCTCAAATATAAATCATTTGATGTTCGATGGTTATCATTTAACAATGATGTGTCAAAAAGGAATTAACTCTCGACAAGGAAATCCACAGAAAAATCAGAAATAATAGACTTTCATCAGGCATGGTGATAAACTGTACCTATTCTTTTTATGTAAAAGATATAAAGCTTCGGCTTTTTTAAGTTTCCAGCAAACGAAGCAGCAATCAGCAATGACTGAAAAAATAAAAAAAGGAAACGGTCTCCAAAAGGTTGGATCATCCGATAAACCGGATTTGACGATACCGGAATCGTCAGATCGTGCGTGGCAACACATTTCATTGCTTCACATGAGCATTGTATTTGTTGTTTTTATAGGGTTCTTATTTTGGTTCGGATGTTATGCAGCAGAAGCTTTTTTTGGATTGTTATTACCGGATCAGCGCTTTATTTTTTTATTTACCAGTTTGATTATCATCCTTTTTGGCTGCTTTTTATGGTGGATGTCACGGTATCAGCAGAGATTGATAAAAGACCTTCATCTTCAGTCCCACAACGTGTCTGTATTAGAAATGTACTGTGAATTCGCCCAACAATGGAAAACCCGATATGATGCGGCCACCTTGGCATCAGAACTTGTTTTATATGACATAAACGCCACTACTAACCATGTAACCTATGGGCAAAATCTTACTCATATCCTTGGATACACCATTCAGGAAATGGAAGGTGGACTGAAGTGTTTTTATAACCTTGTTTTTGAAGACGATCTGCCAATCTTACAAGAAAAAATAGACCGTATCCTCTTATCAAAAAAGCAGATATACATGGTTTTTAGAATCAGGAAAAAAGATGGCGCCTATATTCCTGTTGAATTCCAGGGGGCGTTCCACTCGGAGACCAATCATCCGGCACACCATGTTATTGGATTTTTTAAAGATATTACTGAAGAAAAAAGAGCATCCGAAATGCTTCGTAATATTGATGAACGATTTCGAGCCATTACTGATTCATATTCCGAAGCAGTCGTTACTTTTGATAGCTTAGGACGAATCATATATATCAACCAGGGTGGCATCAAAATGCTCGGATACGATAGCGAAGAACAGTTGCTAGGAAAAACGGTCACTGTTTTGATGCCCGAAAAATCTCACACCCCGCAACACCCACTTTTACAACGATTTTCAGAAACTGGTGAACCGGCATTAATGGGAAAAACAACCGAAATCCTTGCCTTGAAAAATGATGGTTCCGAAATCCCTGTCGAAGTTTCCCTATCCTCATGGGAAGCAGATGAAGAGAAGTTGTTCACCACCATCATTCGAGATATCAGTGAACGTATTCGACTTGAAACCGCCCTGCAACAAAGCAAGGAAAATTTATCAAGAGCAATGTCCATTGCCCATTTAGGAAACTGGATATGGAACATGGTCGACGGAAATGTGTTCTGGTCGGACGAAATATATAAAATATTCAATCTGACACCCGGCCAAATCACTCCCTCCAATGACATCTTTATAAATTATGCCCACCCGGATGATCGGGAAAGGGTTAAAAAAATAGTGGATTTATATATTTCAGAACCGGACACACCTTGTGTAATCGAATTTCGTATTGTTTTTGACGATGGACAGGAAAAAAACATTCTTGAACACAGGGAAGTCGAACGAAACAAGGAAGGAAAACCGGTACGCATGGTCGGGATCGTGCAGGATATCACAAAACGTAAACAAACTGAAATTGAGATCAGAAAAATCAAAGACGATGTCCTGTTGGCCAACAAGGCAAAAGCTGAATTTCTGGCGAATATCAGCCATGAAATCAAAACTCCCATGAATACCATCATGGGTATGGTACATCTGGCACAACAGACTGAATCGCCTGTCAAACAGAAAGATTATCTCAAAAATATCCAGATTTCTGCGGAAAATCTCTTGAACATCATCAACGATATCCTGGACTTCTCCAAAATAGAAGCGGGCAAACTACAGCTTAAATCGGTGCCCTTCCAACTGGATGATGTCTTAAAAAAACTGATCGATCTTTTGGCGCTGAAAGCCGATGAAAAAGGAATTGAGTTTCTCATATCCTGGGATATTGACACTCCCCGTACCCTGTTGGGCGATCCATTGAGACTTAACCAGATATTACTTAACCTTATTGGAAACGCCATAAAATTTACTGAAAATGGTGAAATCATCATCCGAATTGAAAAAATATCTGAGCAGGCAAGTAAAACTGTGCTTCAATTCAGCATAAAGGATACGGGAATCGGTATGAGCGAAGAACAGATTTCCAGACTGTTTAAACCATTTACACAGGCTGACACATCAATGACCCGTAAATTCGGAGGAACCGGCCTCGGTCTATCCATCAGCAAACAAATTGTTGAATTGATGGGAGGGCAGATCAGTGTTGTCAGTCAATTTGGAAAAGGGAGCATCTTCCGCTTTACGACTGAATTCGGGGTAATAAAAAATGAAAAAGAAGACAAGTTAAATCTCCCGCCGGAATTATCTGATTTAAAAATACTGGTGGTAGATGGTCATGTCGGTCACGGAGATTGTTTAAAAGAGATGCTGGGGATATTCACCCAAACCGTTACCTGGGTCATGTCCAGTGAGGAAGCTGTTTCCGAACTGAATAATGCCGTTGTTTCAAAACAACAATCCTACGATCTTGTATTCATTGATAGGGATATACCGGAAATAGACGATATAAAAACCGCTGTGCACATTATAAATGACCAGAAATTGCCCGATACACGAGTCATCTTGATGTTAACCGCCAAGGAATTGGACATGAACCAGAAACAAATCAAATTGTCCGGACAAAACAGTATCCTGCGAAAACCAACCACGCCGGCCATGTTATATGATGCAATTCTTAAAGTTTTTAAAATAGAGGAAGAAAAAGAGGAAAAAAACGATCAAGTCTTACAGTTAAGCCAGGGGAAACAGTTGGTTTTTTCAGGCAGTCGATTACTGGTGGTGGAAGATTATATGCCAATCCAAAGGGTTGTGAAAGAAGCACTGAAATCAATGGATATTAAATCGGACACAGTAAATAACGGATTAGAAGCTGTAAAAATGATCGCTGAAAATAAGGAGAAATTTGATGGCGTATTGATGGATATCCAATTGTCTGAAATGGACGCTTTGGAAAGCTGCCGTCAAATCAGAACCATGTATGAAAAAGAATCCTTACCCATAATCGCACTCATCGCCAACACCATGAAAGGCGAAAAGGAAAAATGTCTTCAAGCCGGCATAAATGATTATCTCTCTAAACCAATAAATATCAAAGAATTGCGTCAGGTTCTGCTTAAATGGATCAAACCCCGTTTTACCGAAAACATACCTCTCGAAAACGCTTACAGGCCGGTATACCAAAGCGATGATAATGGTTTGTTCAGGAATCTTCCCGGAATCGATGCAGAATCATCTCTTGACCGACTTGGCGGTAACCAATCGCTTTTAAAAAAACTGATCCTTAATTTTCGTGAAAAATACGCTGCATCTCTGACTGACTTACAAACATTGTTAGACAATGATGATATTGAATCCGCCCTTGATTTGGTTCATGCAATCAAGGGAATCGCTGGCAATTTGTCTTTTACAGGCCTATTCTCAGCAGCCAATAAACTGGAAAAATCACTAGCTAAAAACGGTAAAAAAGTATCAAAAAATAAGATAACTACCTTTGAAAGAGCCATCAAAGAGGTTTTTATGTCCGCTGAAGTCCTGAACATTAGGTGTAAAGACCAGCAATCATCAAAGCCATCAATATCAGAAACCGATTTTGTATTATCAGTGTCCGACATAACTCCAGCAGTACAGGAACTGGCGGAATCATTGGCTAAAAACAACCTGAAGGCCCAGGAATATTTGGATCAACTGGAACAAACATTCATTGATTCTCCCTATGAACCGGTTTTAAAAAGTATTTCTGACTTGGTAGATAACCTTGATTTTTCAACAGCACTTTCAGAAGTCAAACAACTGGCGGAGAAACTGGATATTCACCTAAGGGATCGTTAAAAAATACCGTCACATCATCCATGTACAAAAGTCCCAAAAACAATGGACATTTTGTACACAGAAGGTGAACTGATTTTTAGCCCATCCTAAGATACATTGGAAAGAAAAATATATCATCATTATTTAGTATTACGTTGTACCATATATCGTTCCTGCAAAGGCATAATGCCAATATAAGTTAAGCGCTGTCATCCTGAGGATGAGAAGCAAAACTTACAGCTTCGTATGATTTCATTCTTTTGGATTAAAACACCTGTTTCTAACACAATTATCCTGTAGTAAGCCGACCGGCATGTCCCTGTTTCTGATACGATCAGCCTGTTGGGATAACTGCTTTATTGGAATTTCATAAGGAGCGAAGTTGAATGGAAAAAGCGGAAAAAAAATACAAAATACTGGTTGTTGATGATATTGTCGAAAACATTAAAGTAGTAACCGAGATTTTAAATCCGTATTATGAAAACATGTTTGCCATAAATGGTGGAAAAGCTCTCGAACTGGTGGAACTGGATCGACCGGATCTGATTCTTTTAGATATTATGATGCCGGAAATGGATGGTTTTGAGGTCTGCAATGTCCTGAAAAGCAGTAAAGAAACTCAAGAAATCCCCATCATTTTTTTAACCGCTCGCGATAAAACTGAAAGCATTGTTAAAGGATTCGAAACCGGTGCTGTGGATTATGTTACCAAACCCTTTAATCCACCGGAACTGCTCACACGTATCAGAACCCATTTAAAATTGTCAGAAAGCACCAAAATTATTGCCCAAAAAAACAAAGAACTGGCAGAATTTTTACAGATTCTCTGTCACGACTTCATGACACCCATTAGTTTTGTGCTGGGCTGTATAAAACTGATTAAAGAAGACAGGTCGCTGTATGACGAATTTCAGGACGATATTGAAGAATCAATGCTTAATGCCTTATCCATTATGGATCTGGTCCGCACCATGCGAAAACTGGATGATTTCGATAACCAATTGGATCTTTTTCCCGTCCATTTAAAACCTGCTGTAGAACAATCCATCCAGTTATTAAAACATCGATTTAATGAAAAAAACATCCATCCGGTTGTTAACATATCCAACAACGAAACCGTTATTGCCGAGGAAACATCTCTTGTTAATTCAGTCATCAACAACATCCTGACCAATGCCATAAAATTCTCCTATACCGGTGATACGGTCGATATCTCCAGTCAAATTAAAGAAGATATGATTTATCTGAAAATTACTGATCAAGGCATGGGCATTCCCGAAAAAATGCTGGGCATTCTTTTTGATGTCTCCAAACAAACCAGCCGCATCGGTACCGCAGGAGAAAGCGGCACCGGTTTTGGCATGTTGTTGATTAATAAATTCATCAAAGCCTATGGCGGTAAGCTGGATATCACATCCAAAGAAAAAAAAAATCACCCCACTGATCATGGAACTACCATTACCATTGGTTTTAAAAAAGCATAGTCTGTTGATTTTATGTTTTAACACAATCAGAGTGATTTTGGTGTGTAGAGGCAGGACATACTACAATAGAGCAGCATAGGGTGGATCGTAACCCTATAATGGAAAACATTAAAGCCATTTATGCTCAAAAAATATCATTAATTAAAAATCATCTGCTAAAAAATAACTTCCTGATAATATTGTTGATCCCATTAAAAAACCAATATTGATGGTTAGAAGGAATAAAGCCTGCATTTCCAAATCCTATTCAAATCCCACTGATTCTAGGACATCCAATGACACACATATATATGTTTAAAATTATACTATATATAATTGTTTTTATCGTTATAGCTTTCCCTAATATCACTACTGCCCAGGTAAGAATTGAAGATTATATGAAAAATGCTGTTGGTGTGGGGATCTGGTATGGTTTTGGAACAATGAACCTGGACGCCCCACCGGATTCAGCCTCCGCCGAAGTTAAAGGGTATCATTCCGTTCTGCCTTCATCAGTTCCCGGCAGCGGAGCAGCTATAGGTTTAAGTTACGGTTCGTTTGGAATTCAGATCGGAATGGATGATGGAGAGATGATCATTAATAAATATGCTGATATCCAACAAAATAATGTAACCACAGACGATGTTTATGTAAAAAAGGCCAGACGGAGGAATCTCTCTATCGCTTTCATATTCCAACCCATAAGATATGTCTATGTGGGATATGGTGAAGATCGAGGAAATATGATATTCGAGCAAAGACTACCATCATCCCGGGAAGAAACAAAAAGGATCGGATACAACAACAAATTTTATTCAGTGGGGGTGGCGTTTGGTTTTGATCCCACCAAAATGGCTGTGGCTCCCGTTTTCACCGTCTATACCAAATTTCATCAATCCAGAGACGATTTCACCGGAGTAATCCTGGCTTTAGGTGCCGGCGTCTACTGGTAACAAATATAAGAAACCCACCCTTTGATATAACACATTCAATGTTCGATGTTAAATATTGGACACTCACCCATTAAAACGCTTTACTTTTATACCTCTACTTCTTTGTGTCTTTTTTATCACTAATCCCCTGAAACACAGTCGGTAAATAAGTTGGATCACTATAGGTATATTTACTTACTATTTAGCCAAACCCCCAAAAACAACTTGCCATCTATTAAAAGCAGTCCTGTCAGATCCCCACCGTTCCCGTTAGCTCGTTGGTTTCGGGCAGAACCGTATCGTCTCGAATTCAACAAGTGTGAGATAATATAACAGCACAAAATTTCGGGTGTAGTCAGTGTAATTTGAAAAAAAAGAAAAACTTACTTTTACGATAACACGTTCTTTATTATCACGGGTGTTTATTCGCGCAAATTTTCATGTGATTACCCTGTGTGCATATGTATACCATGTGGCAAAACCTTAATATTCAAGTAGTATTTCTTAGTCTTTTAAAGAAAAATTACTTTCCTTGGATCGTTTATGTCCTCAAATCCCAAACTGCACGACTCAAGTCACGTATAATCCCGAAATCCTGGTTTATACGACTCAAGATTAATAAACACCAAAATACACTGTCCGGATTATAAAACACAAAAATAAACTTGAAATACCAGTTTTATTTTGCCACTTTGTAACATAAACAGTTAATAATACTGTATCAACCGGACCGCTAATCGCCGCCGATGGTCTCAAGTTATACAATTCTGATAAGGTCTTCTTGGTATCGAATTCTGTGCTGCGGTCGGTTATAACGGTATTAGAAGTGATTTGTACATCTGGCAGAAAACACGAATACTGAATAGTCACCTTTTTTGATAAGAGTTTATTAATTGGAGTTAAAAATGAGCAGTAATGTCTTGATTTTAGGAAATCCTATATTAAGAGAAAAAAGTGCACAAATTTCTGATTTTAGTGATAGTGACAATATTGCAGATTTTATGAAGTTAAAAGCCGAATTAGAGATTTTTAGAAAAAAGAATGGATTTGGAAGGGGAATTGCGGGAATTCAAATTGGAATAAAAAAAAGAATCATTGCATTGAACTTTGGAGAGGGTCCTTTTGTGATGATTAATCCAGAAATTATTGCAAGAAGTGCCGAGTCGTTTACCATGTGGGATGATTGTATGTCATTTCCCGACTTAATGGTCAGAGTGAAACGGAATAGATCGATAGGAATAAACTATCAAGATGAAAATGGAAGCATTATTGAATGGGAAAATATCGAACAGGACAAATCTGAACTTCTTCAACATGAAATTGATCATCTTGATGGAATAATGGCAATTGACCTGGCAATAGAAAATACAGATATAATCTATAGAAGTGAGTTCAACAAAAATAAGGAACAATATGATCAGATGGTTGATTATATAATTACACCAACAATAAAATGAAGCTTCTAACAAATCTTCAACTGAACATCACCGCCGTTCGTTCCTCACTCTGGTGCTGTCAGCTGAGATAAGCGTTGGAGCGCGACACGAAGTCGCATAGTTTGAGTGTATTTAATGTAGTTCATTGAAATA
Organism: bacterium; assembly: GCA_041556995.1. GTDB lineage: Bacteria > SAR324 > SAR324 > XYD2-FULL-50-16 > XYD2-FULL-50-16 > JAHJTV01. The sequence continues at coordinate 35,268 of JBFFHJ010000078.1, forward strand.
CCTGGTATGTTCCTGCCAGTCCCTACATGGGCATGCTTACCACGCGCTGTGTGGTTGGTGTGAAACCCCATGGACAAGTGTACCGAATTGGGTCTGAACGGTGACGGGAAGCCCCCTCCGGGAAGCCTCTCCGGTTAAGGGCTTGGGACGGATGATAGGGTGAAGGGATCTGAATATCGTTAAGCGCCGTTATCAGTTACCAACCTACGAGGATTATTAGGTGAAGGTATGTTTCCTTGTGTTTACATGC
>JBFFHJ010000079.1:0-34455 GCA_041556995.1 bacterium
AATTTTTTGAAATACTTGTGACGTCATTCCAGGCTTGAACCGGAATCTATTGTTAGCTCCGGGTATTTCTACCTGGATACCGGATCAAGTTCTGCATGATGACAAGAACTTTCAACTGTCAAGTTGGGGTTCAAATAGTCAAAAACTACAAATCAATTATACTCATATGCTCCGGCATCAATAGGAAGAGTCCTGTTATCTCCACTACAATCATCCAGCACAGGTAAGGCAACTCCATAATCTCTTGCTGGCGATCCACTTTGGAGATCAAAATTTCTCAATAGATCATTCGCATTTGTGGGATCAATAAACGCCGGACTATATGTTAACAGGTTATTTTGGGAAGATACTTCCCCGCATACCGAGCAATAAAACACTGCATTGCCTGGATTTGAAGGCAGTTGTACCAGGTTGTTCTTTACTTTTACATTAACAACATCATAAATATTTATTCCGTAATATGGCGGCGCTTGACTACTAGCCACAAAATAGATTGTATTATTATATATATTTACATTTGTTGGAGAAATTGGAGATCCATATTGATCGACAGCAATTGCAGTTGTGTAGCTGGGTGAACCCGTTCCATCAAAGACATTATTACGAATTGTCACATTGGATGAATAAATGGAAAGATGCGTCGACAACCGATTCTCTGAATTTTTGACCGTACCATAACCGGAAAGGAACCGGTTCTTTTCTATTAAAATTTCGTTCAAACGTTCATCGGTTCCGTCATTTTGGGCCCCAACTGTCATGGCCAGTACATATGTATTGCCGATAATGTTATCGGATATCACAATATTCTCTGATCGATTGTCCAATAACTTCTCATCATCACTCGTTTTTGCCACCCTTTCTTCGCTGGGTCCGTGAAACTTTAATCCTATTTTTTCAGATTCATACAAGACATTGTGGCTGACAACCCCGTAATATGCCTGCCAGATGCGGATATTATGTTCACCTGTGGTCCATCTGACGCGATTTCCCATGATGGACAGTCGTTCCGAACCAATCCACATCCCTAAAGCACCTGCATCATAGATATTACAATCTACAACCGATACCTGATCATGGCCGTCCGTATCGTAAAAATCAATAGCAACGGGAGTAGCAAATCCTTCACTTTTTATTCTCAGAAGAAGAACAGATTCAAGATCTTGAACAGATGATAGAACACTGTTCCGTTGCTTATCCCCAACAAAGGAAATATCCTGAATTCGCCAATCAGATGAATTGTTAATAGACAAAAAATTTGCACTTGCTGCCATATTGATCTCCGGAGCATTTTCACAAATCCCACGACTGTCCTGATTGATACAATCACCGTATGCTCCGATGGTAACGGGGCCAACAACATTATCTATTGCTAATACTGTTTCTGAAGCACTCCAAGAAGATCCCCGGTGTAAAAGAATCCTTTTTTCGGTTCCAATATGAGTACGGAGATCCAGAATGTTGTTTGTCGCTATACGTTGTTCAGCTGCAACGACAGGACAGCCATCAAAATTATTTGACGTTAAATCAGAAATACATACTGTTTTGGCGCCATCATAAAAAACATCTGGATCAGATACTGAAATAGTAATTGAATCTATCGTGGTATCTCCAGATGCATTCTCGATAGTAAGAGTCACAGTGTAATTTCCTGACGCATCAAAAACATGTGCGGCAACCGGACCACTATCCTCGTTTTTACTTGCCCCTGAAATATCCGAAGTACTTTCGGTAATAGCCCATTTTGTAAAAGGGTTATCACCAAAATCCCATTTATACTTCAAATCATGAAATGGTCTCTCTGTTTCCGTACTGCTGATAAAACCGGAATCAAAAAAGACGGATAACGGAGCAACACCGGAAATTCGACTGGCTGACATCTTACCGTCTGTAACCCTTATAGTTATAGCATCAGTATCACTGTTCCCCTTCAGATCATTTACAGCCAATTGAATCAGATAATCACCGGTTACATCTGCCGTGAAGGATGGATTGACCGACATTGAATCGGCGAGCAATGCAACACTGTTATTCGGCTTGGAAACAAACGCCCAATTATAATTTAGCGGATCATTTTGTGGGTCACTACTTTTACTTCCATCCAAAACTACGTTTGATTCAAGCATGACAATTCTATCCGAACCGGCTTTCGCTGTTGTCAAAGTGACGGGTCTTACCACTTTTGAACCATCATCTTCATCAAACCTGCAAGATGCAATAATAACGGTAAGCGTAACAATCGAAAGCAGAACTCCAATCTGTTTCATCACATACTCCAAATTGAATAGATTTGATCACCCTCACCATTAACACAAACTATTTTAAAAACAAGACGATAGTATTTAAAAAGTATTGAAAAACAGGAGAATTATGACGTGACCCTTTTATTTACTAATTAGAAGACAAATCTAAATATTACTTTATCTAAATATTCATCGACATCCGACCAATCTTCGGTATAAGACAAATACCAATAACCCTTTCAATAGTTTTATCATCGATACATGTTTACCTAGGGTATGTCAAGCTTGACAAAATTATTCAGAAAAAAACTCAAGTAAAAAATCAATATTTTCAAAAGACTATTTTGACTTTTTAAAAAAACATTTTGACCACACTTTGGCTAAATATTTTCCTGAAATAGGATAATTAATCAAATGTGAGTAGTACAGACTCACATTTCAGAGTTTTTTGTCCTACGCTAATGATCACAAATTCCTGGTCGGTCAATAAGCAAGTTTCCTGTCATCCTGAGGAATCGTTAATAAATGACTTCACATAATCTGTTTACAAGAGTCCCAAAAACAATGGATATTTTTTCACAGAATGTGGACCAATTTAATAGCCGGACCTGTGGGTAAAGCGAAGTCCTGAGGAGGAACGATGAAGGATCTCTCGGGGGCAAAAGCAAGAGATGTTAATGATTGCCTGGAAATATGTTTGTTTGCTTCAAGTCCTGTGAAACGTGTAACAAAAGATCTCTTTAAAAGCATGGAGATTCTTCAGTTCGCCAGAACTCCTTTTCAGCATGCCACTGGTTTTTTTAAAAACTGGACAAGTAAAGGTAAACTCCAAACCCTAAAATATATGGTAAAGAGTACTTTAAAGAGATGAACATCGAATGTTCTTTAATTTGATTGAAACTCATATGCCCCGACATCAACAGAACCAGCATTTCGGGATCTCTTCTTCCCATAAAAATCATCCAAAACAGATGACGAAATCCCATAATCTATTGCAGGTGATCCTGGAAGGAGTTCAAAATTTCTTAATAAAAAATCATTGTTTTTTGCATCGGCAAATCTTGGACCGTCTGTAAGCAAATTACCTTTCAGGTCAACATTTGCGCATCCTGAACCACAATGCATGACATCTCTTGCTCCTACTTTAGGCAGTTGAACCAGATTGTTTTTAACCGCTATTTCTTTTGATTCATAAATATACATTCCATAAATCACTTTGGATCTGGCAGTATCAGCTTTATAGATAGTGTTATGGTAAATGTTTATCCTGGTAGGAGGAATTTTTGAGCCGTATTTTTCAATGGCAATGGCACCACTGAAAGCAGGTGAACTTGTTCCATCAAAAATATTATTGCGCACCGTTACGTTGGATGCACAAATAAAAAGTTGGGTTTGGACCGGATTGGAATTTGGAGGACCATATCCAGCAAGGAATCTGTTTTTTTCAATTAGTACATTATTTAAGCGTTCATCGACAACTTTGTTTTGCCCCGATACTGCAACTGCCCACGCATATGTAGTTCCAAAAACATTGTCGGATATGACAATGTTCTCTGATCGATTATCCAGTAACGTTCCATCCTTTTTTGATATTCTATGTTCACCAGGACTGTGAAGTTTTAATCCCAGTTTTCTGGATCCTGAGAGAATGTTATGACTTATGACGCCTTTAAAAGCCTGCCAAACACGTATATTATGCTCACCGGAAGTATCTCTAATACGATTACCCATAATAACAAGTCTTTCCGACCCAATCCACATCCCCATACCACCGCCATTTTGAATATCACAATCAACAACCATTACTTGATCATGACCATTCGTTTTCCACTCGCCAACAGCAATTGGAACATTGAATCCATCACTTTTTATTCTCAAAATAAGTATGGATTTCAGATCAGTGCCAGAAGAAACAACGGAATTATTGGCTTTGGTTCCAATAAAACTTAAATCTTGAATACGCCAATCATACGACTTGTTGATACTAATAAAATTTGATCGATCACCCAAATTGATAACCGGGGCATTTTTACAAATTTGACGACTATCCGGATCGTCACAAGTCCCATATGCACCAATGGTAACGGGACCAACAATATTGTGCCCGCTCAATACCGTTTCTGAAGCATTCCATGAAGAATTCCGATGTAACAAGATCCGTTTATTTGGACTAATAAATCTATTAATCTCTATAATATCATCAATAGCTATATGTTTTGCATGTTTTGGACATCCGGCAAAATTCTTTAAACTTTTCTGTGAGATACAGATTGTATTGTTTCCAGAATAAACAATGTCAGGATCTTTGACATTTATTGTGATCGTATCATTGCCTATAATTCCTGAAGCACCCTTTATCCTCAGTTTAACTGTGTAACTCCCGGGTTTTTCAAATACATGGGCTGCAACAGGTCCTTTATCCTTGTTTTTATGTGATCCTTTAGTGTTCTCAGTTATGCCCCACTTACCACTGGATAGATCATCAAAATCCCAAGAATATTCATAATCGTGAAAAGGTCTTTCGTTAGGTTTACCAGCAGAAAACCGTGTATTAAAAAAAACTGCCAAGGGTGCTACACCATTAGTTCTGCTGGCAACGATATACTTGGTTTTTTTGTTTAACGCAACATCCGAACCTGAACTTTGCTTTATATTTTGACCAGCACTGGTATTGCTTTGTTTGTACTGTGTTTCAATACTGCCATTTTTCGTCGCAGTCACACATGAGTTGACGCCTGCAAAACAAAAAGACAATACAAAACAGATCATAATCTGCTTCATTATCCTATCTCCATGGCAAATGTGTATTTATCTATCCAAGATTTTTTTAAATTCATTGAGCAATGGGTCAAGACAGGTTTCCAGGTTAAATTTATCAAGAACTATCTTTCTCCCTTCACTGGCATATTGATCGGCTATGTCCCTATTATTGTAAAACACTTCGATTGCATCAGCCAGAGCTAAAGCATTATTCGGTTCAACCAATAATCCAGTTTTTTTATCTTCGATCAGGTCTGGAATACCGACAAGTTTTGTGGAAATCACGGGTAATCCGCATGCCATAGCTTCCATCAACATTTGGGGCAATCCGTCAACATCATTGTCAGAAGCCCAAACACACGGCAAACAATAACAGTCCCCACTATGGAAAAATGCAGGAATATTCTCATGAAGCAATGCCTCTCCCGTAACACTGACCACATCCTGCATACCTAATTCTTCGATTTTTTGATTTAATTCGACGTCCAGTTCACCACTGCCCGCAATAACACATTCGATATTATTCCCACGTTCCACCAATATTTTAGACGCTTCAATTAAATAATCAAATCCCTTTTTTTCAACAAGCCTGCCCGCTGATAGAATTCGAAATCGACCAGATTGATTTGATCCCGACGTTTTAGGTTTGAAATGAGTGGTATTAATCCCACAATATGCCAGCTTCAACTGTTCCGGTCGTGCACCAAGACCAAGATAAAAATCTCTATGAAATGTAGATATGCAAATAATAAATTCAGCTCGCCGGATTTTATCCAACAGCGCTGCCCTTTCACGAAACAAATCTGCTGCATGCCCGGTAAAGCTAAAGGGAACATTCAAAAGCCAGGCGCCATACATTCCAATCGATCCGCAGGAATGTATCCACTGGGAATGTATCAGATCAATTTTTCCTTCAATGGAACGAGCCCAAACACATGCCACCAGCAAATGCCATAAGACTTTGATTCGAATTATAAAACTTTCTCTTGGCCCTGTTAAACCGTTCCAAAATGCTTTAAAAAACCGTGACTTGAACAAAAACGGAGCCGATAGAACGGAGAAAAAGAAAGAGAAAAAGGATATTGGATATATGACCTTTGTTTCGTTATTGAGGCTGTCAATTTCAGGTGATAAAAAAAATGTTGATTTTGGAGATCTCATTGTATGTAGTACAAAGGGAATATCAGCCTTTTTAACCGCCCGCAATTCATTGACTACCGTAGCGTTAGCAACACCTTCTGTTGTTATGTAATGTATCATAGTTTCAATTTGCTGATGGATATATTTAATGTCATTGCCAAACAGAGCCCATTTACAAGGTATAAAACCAAATGTTTCTGGTTTCACCTGCCAAACAGATTATGCTTGAACGTAAACCTGAACGCATGACTCTTTGCCATTCCAAATAGCTCCGGTGATAATAAACTGGAAGTTTTATCTCACATTTTAGTTTTTTGTCTTCCCCTATGACCATGGATTCCTAGTCTGTCAGTAAGCCAGCTTCCTGTCATCCTGAGGGATCGTTAAAAAATAACTTTACATCATCTGTTTACAAAAGTACCAAAAACAATGGACATTTTGTAAACAGAATGTGAGCTGATTTTTAGCCGACCCTAAGAGTGAAACGAAATCCTGAGACAAAACGACAAAGGATCTCTCAGAACCAAGAGCAAGAGATGCTGCTGAATGCCTGGAAACATGTTTGCTTCATGTCCTGTGAAACTTGTAACAAAAGATCTCTTTGAAAGCATGGAGGTTCTTTTTCAGGTCACCAGGATTCTCATCAGAATGACACTGGGTTTTAAAAAAATTGAACAACTAAAGATCAAACCCAAACTCTAGAATGTGTGTTTTATCATATTGTTGACAAATGAAAATATCAGAGTTTTCGGTATTTTTCCAAGTCTGCGGCTGAAAGATGAGGTAACAGGTTAATGATATCTTCATTATCTTTATTTTTCGCTTGGTTTCCCTTATTAAGATCGTCAGGTGATAACCGATGATAAGCAGACCCTAAACCTATCATTGCCCAACAATAAAAGGGTATATGACCAACCGGGCTAACTGTTACTATAACCAGCATCATTGAAATTAACATAGCAAGTAAAACCGCTCCATATGCCTTATTTTCTTCATTACTATTCGGTTTAATCTGTTTCATTTTCAAGTATACCTTCCATACGGAAGACAAAAAGACCAGAGAGAATAGAATAAGTCCGGCAACACCAAAATTTAAAGTAATAAATAGATATGTATTTACAATATCAATAAGCCCTTGCCCTTGCCTGGATCTTTCTAAATCCTCTGACTCCAGAAAGTCATCAGAACCAAACCAGTAATTCTGGTTAATTACCGGCATTGCATTTTGGACTAATTCAACTCGATAAGTAAACGTTCCATGTTGATCGATTGAATCTATTGTAATGTCACTGAATAAAAAGAACATAAAACCAAAAATCATAACTGAAACAACAATCAGCTTGATCAAAACATTTTTCATTGCAAAAAGCACATAAACAAAAACCAGGACAATTGTTCCTAACTGGGCCCCACGCGAGTCTGTCAAATAAATTGTAATTAACATGATGAGATAAACAATGGGATTTGCCAGCTTTCTATCAGATTTTGAATGCCTGAAAAATAAAATTGTACCTAGACTCAGCATGAGAAAAAAACCAAGGGGGATTTCTTCTCCAAGCAAGCTTTTTATTCGCATAAATCCCGACCTATACGAGGCCCAAACAACATTGCGATCATATGGAACTCCTAAATGGGAAGGGAGAACGCTAAAAAAGCTCCATTTTGTGACTTGCTCTAAGGCACCGACACATGCAACAAGAATGGCAGAAAATGAAATCGCTTTATAAATCTTATGGAATTGATTCAAAGAAGTTACGGATCGACTTATAGCATAATAAGGTATAATAAAATGCATGAACTGAATAAATACCTCACGCAGCGAAGCCGTCATGGTGGGTTGCCTGGAAAACTGTAAAATCGATATTAGAAAAAAATACGATACGACAAAAAAATCGGTACTGGAATCAAAAATCCTAAACTTTACATTACTTTCTTTGTCTCTAACAATTTTTATCAACCCAGGTAATAAAATAATCAGGGCCAGCAATTCAGGATAATTTACAATTATTAAATAATTAATACCAGGAATAAAATCAACGCTATACTTGATCCTGGCTGCAATAATAGGGAGGATTAAAAAGTAAACTAAAGCCCGATTGATATTTTCTTTAGGAATGTAGTAATAGCTAATCAATATTACTACTCCCACTAACCCTAAAAAACTTGGGATAGTGTAGGTCACACAGGCAATACCGATCCACAGCAATGCCCACTTTTTTAATTCTTCCTTATCATCAAATAATCTATTTAAAAAAAATATCGCTCCTGAAAATGCAATAATAACATAAACAAGAGCTCTTAAATTCAGAGGGAGAAAACCCATTTTATTTCAATTTATTGGTAAGTTGATAATACAGTCGTTTAAATTACTCACATTTTGGGTGTTTTCCCACGCTATTGACCACAAATTTCTGGTCGGTCAGTAAGCAATTTTCCTGTTATGCTGAGGGTGAGGCGAAGTCCTGAGGAAAAACCTACGATTGCTTAAGTAAACACCATTGATCCAGAATTGCCACCGGAATGACACTGATTCTTAAAAAAATCTGAACAAGTACAGGCCAAATCCAAACCCTGAAATGTGTGTGGTATATTTCCACATGTTTTGCAGTTTGAGCTATATTGCTTCCAACAACACTATGTCAGCAGCAAATGAAGGGGGAAGTAAAAAGAAAAGATTTGAATCAAGAAGGTAATCGTTTGTTCTTTACAAAAAGCACATCCTCCTGGTTTATAATATCCTCTGGAACTACAGATTTGGCAATCCTTCCATTCTCTGATACTAAAAAAGAATTAAAGCCATGTTGTTCCATTGTTTGGAATATTTTCTTCACACCATTAAGACCTCCAATCCATTCGGGAGTAATTTCAATAATTGCATGATGTATCTTTTGTGAAAGAACTCCAGCCATCCCATCCAATACTTCTTGTTCGAAACCTTCTACATCTATTTTTAAAAAAACATTTCCTTTCATTTCAATTTTTGAAAATAGACTATCTCCCGTTGTAACCATAACTTCATAAGAGACAATTCGATCACGATTATTTTCGAATCTGCCTGAGCATAATGTAGCCCCACCGTTGTGTGTTGCCGTCATTTTTAGAGACTCTGTGGTTTCTTTCCTCCCTAAAGCAAAAGGGTATATTTTTGTTTGAACCATGTTATATGATTGAATATATTTTTCAAACATATCAGCAAGTTCTTTGTTTGGTTCACAGGCAATGACCAACCCATTTTCACCCACAATGTGAGATGCAAAGGTTGATATATGACCTACATTACAACCAATATCCAGTACCGTATCTCCAGCTCGAATACTTCTTCTAATGTATTTTTGCAGATGAGTTTGATATAGCTTTCCGAAAAAGAAGGGATTTATATGTGTAAATATATAGGGATTACAAAGAACCGGATATTTACATCCTATCAATGGAGCAGGACTCAGTTCGTGCTTCAGAACTGAAGGATCTAAAAGTATTGGTACTAAGCGCTGTGAAAAAAAATGATGATACCAGTTTGGAGTTGGTACTCTTCTCATACTCAGAACGACACCCAACAAAATCTTTTTTATCCATTTTTTAATCATAGCTATACAAAATCTGTATTAGTATTTTAAAAAATAGTCAGAATTCTTATGGTTTCAACTCCCGTATTACTCAGAAATCACCTGTATCTCATCACGGAAAGGATTAGTTCCTTCCAAATATCGATAAACAAGGGCTGAAATGACAACAAAAATGATTCCGCACAATATTGCAAACGGTATGTTATATATTTCTGCATTGTGCAAATATGGCCGGAGAAAATAGTAAACAGCATAACAAACTGCCGATGTTATAATAACCTGAAGCCATGCATTAAGTATAATTTTTAGAGAAAACTTAAATCTCAGTTTCAGCAAAAAACATTCGACAATTGGAATAAAAACAAAGACAGCAGCTACAAACATGGAACCACCGTCTAAACCTTCAGTACGTATGGCAAAAGGTAGAAAAATAACAAGTAAAAGCAAACCACAAAATTTGGAAATTGTTTCCAAAACCGGTTTTCCCAAGGCAAAAAACGTAACTCCTGTAACCGCCGCTATAGTCCGAAAGATACCAGCTAATCCTATCCAGTACATGGAAATATATGAGAGCTGATAGCGAGAGTCGTACAAAAGGTTTATTATGTCAAAAGCAAATAGAGCAACAACCATTGAAAGCGGAACCATCACCGCAATTAAGAAAGTGACTGTTCTACGATAAATTCGTTGTACTCGTGCGAGATCAGTCTGAATGGAACTTACAGCCGGCATATATGACTGAGACACCATTTGAACACAAAAAGTAGCTAATAGACCACCCAGATTTTTCCCAATATTGTAGAATGACAAGTCTTCCATTCCCAGCATTTTGCCAATCATCAATACACCGAGTTGATTGACAAGCACCGTTATCATTGTGTTTAAAATGATAAATTTACCGAAGTTTATCAAATCACTTCCTGCGGCCTTATCCCATTTAAAAGAGGGTTTATATGAAATAATAATATATGAAGCAAAAAACTTCAATATATTAGAAGTCACATAACCTATAGCCAATGCATATACTGATCCCATAACAGTAGCCAGTACAACTGTTATTATCAATCCACATATTTGAGTGGAGATCTCCATCATTACTTGTTTTTCAACCCGGAACTTTTTAATCAACAACGGCAATGCCGGATTTAAAAAGCCAAATATCAAAGGGCTGAAAGCCATTATCAGAAGAATCCAAATAAGCTGCGGCTCTTCATAAAATATCGCCGCCGGCCATGCTAACGCCGAAACAATCAGCCACAATAAAATCCCTCTGAAAATGCTGATTATCCAAGATGTATCCAGAAATTCTTTCTCAGCCCCACGCGGATTTTGAATAACCGCCACAGATACTCCGGTATCTGCAAAAAAAACGATCATCATAATGACAACATTGGCGATTGCCATCAAACCAAATGCTTCTGGAAAGAGGATACGGGTCAGAATAAGATTTCCAATGATTCTGATAACATTTCCAGCACCTTTGCCTGCAATACTCCACAATGCCGATCGAATCGTGTTAAATTTGAGTGAGTAGGTATCGTGCTTAAAAAACTTCTTAAAAACTGATTTAATTGATTCCATTTAACTGATTTCTCGTGACAATATGAGATGAATGAATGCCTGACGCCATCTGTTTGTTTTGTGTAAACCAACAGTCAAAATGGTAGTTTTGATTTTAAGTTAAAATAGAGCAGGCTTTGAAATTGAATTTGATAAAAAACCACCATTTAAGTGATAAAGGCACTCTGGCTCAGTCCTTTTTATCTTTCTTTCTTTTATTGACCAGTTTTCTGGTTTCCAGTGCATAAAACATCAATATTCCAAATGCTATACAAAAGAGGAGAATTTCCCCAAGCCAATTCAGAATTTGATCCATTGATGGATTTTCATTCTCCAGCGTTTCAAAATAGGAATGAAAATAGAACAAGTTAAAAAATTTGCTTCGTGTAATCCCTTTTGGTAAAATCTCAAAAAAGTGTAAAATATCTGGAGTCCAGGCAATAAGACCAAAAATAAGAATAATCACGGGAAAATAGTAAAACCAATGTCTATTCCATTGATATAAATACTTCATCCAGGATGTATGTTTAAGTAACCATCGACGTGTTTTTCTAATGAACCAGGATACAACAACACCGGTCGAAGCGCCCATGGCAAAATAGAAATGTTTATTCGGCATTGCGTTTTAATATTTTAATTAGTTTTATATAATGAATAATCAATAAACAATAAAAAAAACTCACACCTAAAATAGATATATAAAATTTATTAAAGATAAATATCAAATACTTATTAAAATGAAAAAAGTTATAAAAAAGAAATACATTCATTTTCCAGTCAATAACTTTTTGACCAACTGATTCACCATTTACCTCCAGAAAATAGGGAAAACTCGCATATCCACCCAGAATTAAAGGTAAAAGTGGACCCCAAATCTTAATATTCCAATTTTTATTGAACAATCTTTTGATAGTTATAAATACGAAATAACCAATAATAAATCCGATTGCAAAATGTCCACTTCCTTTGAGTATAACCATTTTTAATATCAATATAACAATTGGCAAAGTATAACCAACTTATATGTGTATGATAACACACATTTTAGGGTTTGGATTTGACCTTTACCTGTTCAAATTATTTAAAAAAACCGGTGTTATTCTAATGGGAGCCTTATGTACCTTTGCGAAAATAATATAGAGTTCAGGGTAATGCTGAATAGCTACAAATGTGAGATGATAAGAAGTCTAATCACCAAAAAAATACTCGATACGTCTGCGCTTGAGTTCCGGTTCCATGGAAGCATCATACGCACCTTCTCTTTTACTGATCAAATCATACCATGGCAATTGTTCAGTTTCTTCTTTTAATCTTTCAACAAGATCCCGAACGTTCCCGATCTCTTGAGCAGGTACTCCTCCAACGATTGTGCCTTCTTTTACATCATGACTGACGACACTTCCGGCAGCCACAATTGCATTGGGGCCAATCGTCACACCGGGGTTGATAATAGCACTGTCACCAATAAATACATTGTCTTTGATATCAATTTTGCCAACCTTTTCCAATTTTACATTATACGCCCGGTTCAATATTTCAATGCAACCGTCGTGTCCGAACAATGAACATCCACTTAATAAAACGTTGTTACCTATTCGTACATATTCAGGATCTGTAATATTAGTAAATGTGTAAATGATGCAGTTTTCTCCAATAGAATGAAATCGCCCGTGTTTTTTCAGGTAATTCGCATATTCCGATCCTGAAGGTTTACAGATCTTAATATATAAACCTGATAGCTTACCTGTTTTAAAAGAATAATAACGTAAAACCTTTCGAATAATACCTTTCATTTTGTCCTTAATTTAGAACCTTATTTTCATGTCAGCGGCATAATAGTGTAAAATCGGTTATGGATATAAATTCACGAACCTTACAATCAGCAAGTCATAATAATTAAACTCAGGATACTTGGAAGATCTTGTTTTTTTTATGCTTCTGTTACTTATTTTGAAGACCGGGGAAACTAATCCATTAGTTGCCTGAATCTCCTTGCAAGATCACGTACGGCAGGTTCAAGTACAAAGCCGTCATGATCTCCCGGTTCGGCAGCGATTTCCTGAATATCCAGATGCTTGATATGCGGCGACCATCCGTTATCTGATCTTACAAAGTCCCGTTTCTTATTAATCGCCCTTCCACCATCCAAATGAACAAACTGATCCAGTTTAGGTCTGAATAGGGTGACCTTCCCCTCATAAGGTTTGGGTTTGTAATTCTCTTCTGCTCTCAAGGTAGCATCAAATATAACCCTTCCTCGAAAAACCGCCGGTCCTGTGTTCTCTTTGTTTAATCCAAGCTTTTCCTGAAGCTTTTTCCATTCCCATTGAAATCTGTTTTTGACCCATAAAAATATATATTTAGGCCCCAGTTGGTTAAAATTCATTCGATGGAAATCAATTTTGTCCTTTTTGGTTAATTTTTCTCTCCAGTCAGTAGCAATGGTATCTAACATCACTAAATGGGAAACCGTTTCACCGGCATGTATCAACTGTTGTGCCATTTCATAGGCTATAGTACCGCCCGAGCAAAATCCGGAAAATAAATAGGGTCCATTCGGTTGTATTTTTCTAATTTCGTTAAGATAGTCAACTGCCGCCTCTTCAAATGTCTCATGGGGTTTTTCATCTCCCATCAGGCCTTTTGCCTGTATCCCATAAACCGGTCTCTGATCTCCAAGTAATTGCGCCAGGTGTCTCAGGTTTAATATATTGCCGAAACCGCCTGCTGCAATGAATACAGGTGTTGTATCATTTCCGGGACCATCATGCATTTTAACCAGAAACCGATTCTCAAGACCGGTTTTGCCATCCTTTGCTTCTGCGTCATTATCCTGGGTTTCTTCCCGAATAAGCTTGGCGCAGGATTCTATGGTTGGAGCCTCGAATAAAACAGACAATGGCCACTGAATATCGTATGCTTGTTTAATTTTCGCAAAAAGACGAACAGCAGTTAACGAATGTCCACCAATATCAAAGAAATCCTGCCGCACACCAAGATTTCTGATACCAATAATTTCCTTCCAAAATTTAACTAACGTTCTTTCAATATCATCTCTTGGCTCAACCAGCTCATCTTCATCTTTTCCACTTCTTAATTCAACTTCAGAAATATATTCCGAGAGGTTTACAGGTGATATTGTCAATACCCCGGATTGATTGACCAATGACTGTTTAAACACCTGCAAACCTTCTTCAGGCGTTATACCTTGACTAAGCATGTATCTGTCAAATCGTTCATTATCTGTTAACATCGAAGCATCTGGTTCGGCGGAACTATCGTTCTCAATCTCCGTTTGAGATTTCGATTGTTTCCAAACTCCCCAATCCAAACAGATCGTTTTCCTATTTTTATTCGAAGTACAGCTTTCTGTATAAGCATTTATAAACGAATTTGCTGCTACGGAATTAACCTTCCCTATATTTGCTGTTGCCACATCGCTTGATGAAAAGAGAATGAACAAATCCAGATTTGTTCCCCGAAAAAGTTGGTCCAAAACCAATGTACCGCCCACCTTGGCCGCAAAACAACGTTCAATTTTATCGTTGTTTTGAAAAGCAATAGGGTCCGTGCTATCCATATCAGCAGCATGAATAACCCCGTTTATATGTCCAAATTGTTTTATAGCATCTTCTACCAGCTCCCTCATTTTTTCCGCATCAGCAATATCGGTCGAATAGTATAAAACGTCCCCATGTGATTCAATTTCACGCAGTGTTTTTATACCGTCAGCGATTTTTTTATCATTATGAGTATTTGATAGATAATTGCTCCAGTCCTTTTTCTCCGGTAGTTTTTTTAAATCAACAATAATCAATCTCGCTTTGATGCTATGGCACAGATAGGTCGCTACTTGCTTTCCAATTCTCCCCAATCCTCCTGTAATCAGATATACTCCATTCTCCTTAAGTACCTTTTCCGATGTTGATGGCAGGGTGATAGTTTCATATTTTTTTACATATCTTTGACCTTTTCGATACGCAATAATTTCATTCTCCGCAGGTACAAGAAGTTCTCTTTCCATCAATTTAGCATAACGGTTGAGAGCCAGATTTCGAATAAATTTAACCGGTTTCAGCACAGGTCGTGACTTTGTTGACGGCAGATCGATATCGACTACACTTGCTTTCACTTGGGTTAACTCCCGAGTCATGGCTAAGCAAGGCCCCAACGAGCAGGTTTTTTCGGGATATGTTATCTGTTCCGAATGAACAGCCTGCGATCCGTTTAAAGCCGCCACAACTTGCATATTACCTATGACACCTTGTTCATGAAGTGCTTGCACCAGATGCAGTATACTATAAAAGCCATGTTCCAGATTGCGATGGAAGAAGCTTGATCCGGGACGAAATTCTTCCTTCCCGGTTAACATCCACAAATGTGCAACCCTATTGGGGAAACGTCCCCGTGCTACAAGATCCCGTACCAGTGAAGAGTATCCTGAAATTCCTTGTTCAGGATTAATACAATATTCCCTTTCATTAAACTTATGATAAGAATCAGCCGAACGAACGGTTATGACATCATATTCTTTTTCACGTAAACGATCAGCAAGCAATTCACCAATACCCTCTTCATCCAGGAAGATCAAACAGATGGCTGCCTGCGGTAATTCTGCATTCGATTCCAATGGAATCGCCTTCCAGACAGGTTTGGTAAACCACTCACCCATGGGAAGTTTAATCAAATGAGTCGGATCTCGATAATGAGCTTTTTTATTTGATGTAATCTGTTGTGGAATCGGCAATGCTTTACGATCCAGCTTACCATTTGGAGTTTTAGGCAATTCTTCCATATGGATAAGATGTTGGGGAACCATGTAGGAAGGTAAGATCCCTTTTAGATAACTGCGTAACTCTTTTTCGCTGATACTGCTTCCTTCTCCGGCAACAAAGTAGCTGACCAATCGTTTATCATCCGGATTATCCTCTCTTACAATAACGATACCCTGCTTAATATTCGGAAATTTAACAAGGACGGTTTCAATTTCACCCAGTTCTATTCGAAGACCACGGATCTTGACTTGATTATCCAATCGGTTCAGATATTCAATATTTCCATCCGGTCGATATCGAACGGAATCGCCGGTTTTATATATTCGAGTGTGACCTTCCATGTCAAAGGGGTTTTTAATAAAACTTTTTTTATTGAGATCAGGCCGGCCCAGATATCCCAGCGAAACACCATGACCTCCTATATGCAACTCCCCCGGAACTCCGATAGGAACAAGATGCAAGTTTTCATCCAGAATATAAACCGACGTATTGTCCATGGGCTTACCCACCAATACTTCTGAATCCGGTGATGCAACATGAAAACAGGTTGACCAGACTGTTGTTTCTGTCGGTCCATACATATTCCAAAGTGCTTTTACTCTAGGGACCAATTCTCTGGCAAGTTTCCTCGGCCAGGCTTCTCCACCACACAGTACAGTCAGGTTTTTAGATCCTTCCCAGCCTGAATCCAAAAGCAACATCCAAGTTGAAGGTGTTGCCTGCATAAAAGTGGCATTTGTTTCCTTCAATATTTTTGCCAATTGAATACCGTCTGCCGCAATTTCTGTTCTCACAAACACCGTCCGTGCCCCCACATAAAAAGGCAAATACAAGTCTGGAACCGATAAATCAAAGGAATAGGTCGTAACACAGACCAGTACATCATCTTTGTTCATTCCTGGTTTTTTAGCCATACTTGCCATCAGATTTGCTACAGCCCCGTGGGGAACTTGAACTCCTTTGGGTTTGCCTGTAGAACCGGATGTGTAAATAACATAAGCAATATTTTCAGGTCCCGATTTATCTGGAAACT
Organism: bacterium; assembly: GCA_041556995.1. GTDB lineage: Bacteria > SAR324 > SAR324 > XYD2-FULL-50-16 > XYD2-FULL-50-16 > JAHJTV01. The sequence goes on from JBFFHJ010000079.1 coordinate 17,072, forward strand.
TATCAGCAGAAAAAGTTTCGATATCTTTCCAATCCTTATCGATACATACAACTGAAGCATTGGATTCCGGCAAAAATGATAAGAGCGACTCCTGAGTAATTAGCACCGGGGCATTCGAATTTTCTGCAATATAGGCCAATCTATCCTTTGGATAGTCCGGATCCATGGGTATATAGCCGCCTCCTGCTTTTAAAACACCAAGCAAAGCAATCATCATTTCACAGGATCTCTCCAGACAAACTCCCACCAATACGTCCGGTTCAATCTTGTATTTTTGAAGGTAGTGCGCCAGTTGATTTGCTCGTTGGTCCAACTCTTTATATGTGAGAGAGTGATTTTCAAATACAACGGCAATGTTATCCGGGTTTCTAGATGCTTGATACTCAAAAAACTCATGTATTTTCTGACTGGTGGGAGGGGGCTGTTGGGTGCTATTCCACTCAATCAGTTGTTTGTGTTTTTCCGACTCCGGAAGTATTTCCAAAAGCGAAATCGGGATTTCTTTTGAAGTTTTTACACCTTCAAGAAGAGTTTGATAATGGCTGGTAAAAGCGGAAATTACAGTTGAATCAAACAGCTTAGGATTATACACAAATTGAATTTTAAAACATCCTTCATCTTCAATAATATATAGAAATAAATCGACAATGGATGTTTGGTTGAAACACTCATACCGCTTGATATTTAAATTATTAAATATCAAGTCAGAAGCCTCAAAAAACCGGAATCCAACTTGAAACAGCGGATTATAACTGGGATCACGTATCGGATTGATAGCCTCCACAACAGAATCAAACGTCACTTCCTGATGCTTTGATGCTTCTTGTAACGTTTTCTGAGTCCTTTGCAATGTCTCCTGCAAGGTTGGGGAATCAGACAGATCAGTTGTAAAAGGTAAGATGTTTTCCAAAGGGCCAATGAGATCATGAAAACGGTTGATACTTCTGTTTGAAAAAGGGATGCCGATGGAGAAACTTTCATTTCCGGTATAACGGAAGAGAAGAATTTGAAATGCGCTTAAAAAAATGGTCGAAATTGGAATATCCATTTCATTGCCTAATTCCTGAACACCTTTCAAGACATGTTCAGCCAAATTGCAATCATAAATTGCTCCTTCAAACGATTGAGTCGATGGCCGTGTCTGAGCAACCGGAATATCTAAAAAACCGTTCGGTGATAGAACTGAATTCTTCCAGTAATCCAGTTTTTCGGGAAATGAGTTTTGTTTCTTTTGTTGATTCTGATAATCCACAAATTCTGAATATTGTTTCGATTTTGATGATTCCAGAGCAATACCTGCTGCTATTGATGCGTAATGTTCTGATATTCGTTGAAACACACAATCCAAACTTGTCTGATCGGCTACTGCTTGATGGGAAACAAATAACAGAAGATGATCATCGCCAGCAATTTTTAACAAATAGGTAATAAAAGGAGGCGATTGGCTAAGATCAAACAACATGGAGATACGTTCTCCAACATAGTGGTTTATTGCAGTTTCAGAATCACCATTATCATCTAATTTAATTTCCTCCTTAATGATAGCCACGTCTTGAGCTGGAGTGACCATCTGTTTAAGCCCCCCCTGATACATAAGAAAACAAGTCCGAAGCACCTCATTCGAATTTATAACTTTTGAATAGCTTTGATCTAAGATCTCACTATTTAATTCACCTTTGATTCTAAAAGCCACCGATATGTTATAGACCGGATTATCAGGGTGTAGTTGCTGAAGCATCCAAACCTGCTGCTGTTGTTTAGAAGCTGGTAGATAACGGGTGGATTTCTTTTCAGATGAACTGAAAACCGATATTGATTCTTTATTCATTTTGCTATCAAAAATAAATATGTTTTCCTGTTTTAAACAAATCTGTTTTAATTATCTAAAAAAAGCTATTTACTCGATATCGAACTCTCAACTTCTTTAGGAAGTTGTAAAATCGTGCCTGATAAACGATCTCGGAATTTTGATTTAAAAGAACGATTAAATATTCGTCCAACAATAGAATAGCAGAATAAAAGGACCAGCTCTCCAATTTCGGTTATACCGGCCAATACTCTTCCATAGTGTTTTTGAAGATAATAGTATCGACTCTGAAAAAAATACTCTGAGATACATCCGGCGTGCATGGCCTTGTTATGTGTTTTTGCTGCAACTGCATTAGTATGTCGCGCAACTGATTCACCTACTGTCCAAATTTCCCAGTCTTTTTGATTAGCCCTGAAGCAAAGATCTGTTTCTTCCCAATATAAAAAAAACCTGGGATCAAAGCCGCTTAACTGTTCAAACATCTCCTTTTTAACTAAAAATGCAGCTCCACCTACCCAATCCGCTCTACGAGGAGAAGAACCGGGTTCTATATAACACAATTGTTTAAAAAAACGGTCTAAACCAATTGCATGAATCAATATTCTCATCGGTGTAGGAAACAAAAAAGAAGGTTGAAGCGATCCTTCCGGTTCTATTATGGCTGGAGCGGCGATACCAACTTTATTATGTTTTTTCAGGAATACCAGCAAGCTTTGTATGGCTTCCATGTCAATAACGGCATCCGGATTTAAAAAAAGAACATAAGGCGTTTGTGAGTGTTGATACCCCAGGTTATTCCCCCGACCAAAACCGATATTCCCCCCACTCTTTATGACTGTTATCCAGGGGAATTCCTTTTCAATAAACTCGGCTGTACCATCCTGACTGTCGTTATCTACCACTATCCATTCAAGAATATCGTTTTTACATGGATTTTCCAGAGTACGGAATGCTTCACCAATATACTCTTTTGAATTATATGTTACTGTTATAACAGTTATCTCTTTCATTGACAGTTGACTTGTTTATTTATACTCAATAATTTTAGATTTTTTTCTTACCATTCTATTGAACAGGTATTGCAACATCCCCTGAAGTTCAGCAAATTTTCCCAATATACTGGCTGCGGCATATAAAGAAGCGTGAGCAGAACTATTTTTCATGCTCAGACGCCATTTCCTGATCCGATACCAAAGCAAAACATATCCGGACATCAATACTAAACTCCAACCTTTGGATATAAACATGGGGCCGATTGAAATTATGGGGACACATAGCGTCCAACTCAAAACAGAAAACACCTGACGCTTTCGGTATCGATCATCCGAAGCACCATGCATAACAAATCCTTCAAAATACGCAAAACCACAGCGTACGCAGCGTTTCCACCATTGTCCGAACCGTGTGATATTTGCGTCATGCAAGGTCATTGCATGCCCTAAGCTTAGAACTTTCCAACCTTTTCGCCGCATGCGAAGACACATTTCGGGCTCTTCACCTGCAATCAATGATTCATTATAACCGTTTACTTCTTCCAAAGCCTGCATCCTTATCAAGGCATCACCTCCACAAGATTCTGATTCACCGACAGGCTTCTCCCATTCCATATCTACAATTCGATTATATAGTGTTTTATCAGGAAATCGTTCTTTTCTGCGCCCGAAAACAACTGCAATATCTGAATTGCTTTTAATCTTTTCCAAAGCTACTTCAAACCATCCATCAACGATACAACAATCACCATCCACAAACTGCACAAATTCGGGTATCGGATTGCAACCCGTTAGTCGTTTTATTCCTGCATTTCTACCTCGGGCCGCTGTAAAAGGTATCGTCATGTCAAGTTCAACAATGTCAATTCCCAATCGACGTGCGTTTTCCACACTTCCATCGGTCGAACCGGAATCCACATAAACAATCCTATTGACCTTCCCTAGAATAGAATGAAGACTGTCAAGTAAACGTTTTCCTTCATTGCGTCCGATGATAACTACGCCGATTTCATTTAATGTCATTGTTTTAATAGATCAATCTGAATAGTATTGACTTTTACTGTTTTTGCCTGATTTTGGCCTATCAAAAAACAAAAAAAAGATCTTTAAACCTGTTTTGATTTCATAAAGAACAATAGAAAATAAGAGTTACAATTTTTAATCAATTCTTTGATATATCTTCATATCTGTTTGACTATAAGATATCAATATGTCGCTGGATGTAATTTCCCATTTTTTAGAATTTTCCAACAGATCCTCGACCATACTTTTCTTTAGCCGCCTTTTTTGATGCTTAATGCTTGAAGCAATCTCTTTGGCTCCAATACTTTCTGTTTTTAATAAGACAAGATATTGCGTTTTAAATGAAACAGGATTCACTGTTTCATCTAGATGAGGTAATCGCATCAATTGAGGTTGGACCTCTTGATTTTTCTTAAGAAGAAATTGGTCCATTTTATTTCCATAAGTATATCGAATAGGGAAATACACACTGCCGAATTGTCCATCATGAATTATCGTCACGTGTTCGGGACCAAGCTCGGTAATTTGTGAGTTAATGGATTTGAAACGGGAACGGGAATAATATTTTCCGTTAACAATAAATTGAGACGCCCCATAAAGGTCAGCACCTGCAATCATTATGAACGCAATAACAGCGAGATACCTTAGGCGTTGTGAGTCAATCAATATGGATGAAGATAACAAGATACAAATTCCTGGTAACATCCATAGGTTATATCGAATCTCGGTAAACAATGGAGATATGAAAAATCGTCCCAATAAAATCACTAAAAACCCGGCTATGAGTGCAGTGAATAGCGTAACTGTTATTTCTCTTTTTGGAGGTTTTACTAATAAGGCTAATAAAAACAGCAATAAAAATCCTAAAGCAGCCACTCCGATAACCAATGTCGATCCCATCATTGTTGGATGTCCAAATTGACGATATATGAGCCGGATAATTGCCCGTAAATTACCGACATCTGATTTTTCAAAATGCCGGCCCAGGTTTTCAAATAAGGCCAAAAGAAATGGAATGAGACCAATAGCGGAAACCCCTATTCCGGCCATGGTTAAAAACAACAGTTTAAGTCTGCCACCGGTTTTCCAGAAACAAATCAATGTTGCTAGAAATATACTTCCAACAGGAAGTAATCCATAAAGATGCGAGTATATGGTTAGAATGGAAAAGAAGAATAGTCCGAACAACCATCTTTTTTGATATGTTTTGGGGTTTCTGATCAGACGAATGGAACAATAGAAACAACAAGCGGAAAGTAATAAGTATATTGGATATACCCGGATATTGACAGCTTGTTCAATAATGTTAGGTGATAGGGCGTAGAGTACTCCTGCCAATAATCCGGATTTGAATCCAAAAGCAAATCTGGCGGTCTCGAATACGACCAACACACTCAGGCAGCTAGCAAACAATGCAAAATACCGCATTGAAATTTCTGATAAACCAAAGATATTCGTCCAAAGCATCCCAACCCAATAACCCACAGGAGGCATATTATCAGTCGGAACGTCAAATGGATTGATCAGTCCTCTCAGCCATTGTAAAACTTCCAAAGGCCCCAGTGATATACCGCTCAAGGTTGTTGTTTCATCGGTCCACAATGACTGCTGAGGCATAAACAAAAGAGCAGGAACAATAAGCATCAAAATGGGTATGATCGCACCAAGAATCGGTGCTTTCCCAATGAAGGGCGTTATTAATCGATTTTCTTTTTTCCTGGGTGTCATAATCTACCTATACCTTAATTGGTACTAGCGGTTAATATCTCAATAATTCGCTCGCTCGCTTTTCCATCGCCGTACGGATTTTCTCCTGTGGCCATTGAAGCATATGCTGTAGGATCATCAAGCAATCTTGAAGCTTCTGCAACTATTACTTCTCGAGAAGTTCCAACAAGTTTGGCCAAACCTGCTTCAACAGCTTCTGGCCTTTCGGTCGTGTCACGAGTTACTAGAACAGGTTTATGAATAGAAGGTGCTTCTTCTTGAATCCCTCCGGAATCTGTAATAATCAACTCACTTTTGTTCATAAGAAAAACGAAGGGCAAATACTCTATCGGTTCAATTAAAAAAACACGGTTTTCATGTTCCAGGATTTTATTGACTGGTTTTTGAACATTGGGATTAAGATGAACAGGATATACGATCACCACATCTTTGTATGCTTCGGCGATATCTTTTAAAGCCAGACAAAACTGTTCAAATGGAGGACCGAAGCTTTCCCGCCGGTGACCGGTCACAAGAATCAAGCGTTTCCCCTCAATGCTTTCCATATCCAAACCTTTCACATTAATGCGCTGATCACCAACCATTTCACGTGCCAGCAGCAGAGCATCAATCACAGTATTGCCGGTCACATGAATTTTAGACTCAGGTACTTTTTCTTCAAGTAAATTAGCAGCCGCTTTTGGAGTTGGGGCGAAGCACCACTCACATATTGGATCCGTTAACCTGCGGTTCATTTCTTCCGGCCAGGGAGCATTGTAGTCATAAGTTCGAAGACCCGCTTCTACATGTCCAATGGGAATCTGTTCATAAAAAGCGGCCAGAGCTGAAAACAGACATGTAGATGTATCTCCATGAACGAGTACAATATCCGGCTTAATTTCTTTCAGTGCATTTTGCACATTTACAATCAACCGGGCTGCCAAATCAGAGAGGGTCTGATTCGGTTGCATCAGATTAAGATCAATATCAGGTTTGATATCAAAAATAGATAATGCTTCATCCAGCATCTGACGATGTTGAGCAGAAGCAATTAAATAGGTGTCAATTCTGGGATCTGCCTTCATTTTTAAGTATAGGGGCGCCATTTTTATTGCTTCGGGGCGTGTTCCGATCACTAGTGCAACTCTTATCATTTTTATATCCTGCGTTGTTATATTTGTATTTTGTTCTATTGGCTAATTCTACAACTCTTGTTTAATCCAATTTGGCTTCCCTTCAAAACGTCTTTTTGCTAAAAGCTTCAATGTATTTAGAACAGTGCTACCGACACGCATGCTGGACTCTCCTCCCTTAAGGTCATAGCGGAGAATCATTGGAACTTCAGTCATTTTTACTTTCAAATAACTCAAACGAAGTAAGATGTCCGCCATCGACTGAAACCCCTGATGTTCAACAAATTTATCTCCATAAACTTCAAATGCTTTTTTTAGAGCATTGGCACGATAGGCCCTGTAACCGCAGGTGTAGTCGCGAACGCCTGAAATAGGAAATATGATCTGAAATAGAATACGGGCTCCAAAACTCATTAATCTTCGAAACCAGGTGAGTCCAACTACTTTGGCTCCCGGTCTATAACGCGAAGCAATAACAATATCGTTTCCCTCTTCAATTTTTTCGACCATGGGAATCATCAAATCGGCGGGATGGGTGTTGTCTGCATCCATGGCAAAAATAATATCGTTATCTTCAGCCAGCTCACTTGCCTTCTTTAATGCGTCCCTAATTGTGGGTCCCAAGCCTTTGTTTACTTCATGGACGACGATTGTAATGGGTAGTTTCTCGGCTTGCTCTTTCATAATTTCCAAGGTGTTATCCGCACTGCCGTCATCAACGATAACATAAGAATGTTTGTATCCCATTTGTGACAATTGTTCAAAGACCTTTTCCAAACCGGTCAGCAAAGGAGGTAATCCTTTTTCTTCGTTATAGGCAGGAAGAGCCATAAAGATCCTGTTAGCTTTTTCGTTCATATTCTTATCTCATGATAGATTTATCAATATGCAATTAAAAGAGTCGGTTATGACATGCATCTGGCCCAATAACCTTTTCATATAATTTATCATACCTGTTAAAGAATGGAATTCTGATCAGTTATTCCACCAACTTCTTCACATCCAACAATATTAATCCCACGATATAAACAATGTTGTTATTTTGTGGTACAGTTTTTTCAACTAAGGATCAGCTAAAAAATCAGTTCACATTCTGTTTACAAAATGTCCATTGTTTTTTGGGGACTTTTGTAAACAGATTACATGAAGTTAGTTTTTTCCAATCTCTAAGCCTTAACAATATTCGCTGCCGGTTCTTTGTAGACTCCCCTGGTATCCACAATCAGTGTAGCATGTTCCTTGATTAGTCCATAATCAAAAGCATCATGATTGGTTACAAGGATACAGCAATCGAATAGACCTAGCGTTTCCGGCGTTAAGTTAAGACTTTGAAGATCATATTCATATTCTCGCATTTTTGGAAAAACCGGAACGTGAGGATCAGAGTATTGAATCATAGCCCCTTTGCTCTGAAGAAGCTTCATAATCATAGCGGCAGGTGACTCTCTCATATCATCAACATTTTTCTTATAAGCAATGCCAAGAATGAGTATTTTGCTGCCTTTTATGGGTTTACAAAAATTGTTCAGAGCATTGGATGTTTTTTCGATCACCCATTCCGGCATACTTGAATTAATTTCTCCAGAAAGCTCGATAAACCGGGTATGAACATCAAATTCCCTGGCTTTCCATGTTAAATAAAAGGGATCAATCGGAATGCAATGTCCGCCAAGTCCCGGCCCTGGATAATATGGAGTGAATCCAAATGGTTTGGTCGCTGCGGCATTAATTACTTCATGAATATCAATGCCCATTTTATCTGCTACGATTTTGAGTTCATTAACCAAACCGATATTAACCGAACGATGAATGTTTTCCAGCAGCTTCGTCATTTCAGCTGTTTTCAGTGAACTGACACTTACAACACGATCAACTGCAATCTGATATAAAGCGACGCCTACCTCTAAACATTGTTCAGAATAACCACTACATATTTTAGGGATGGAACGTGTATTAAATTTTTTATTCCCAGGATCTTCACGTTCAGGTGAATAGACCAGGAAAAAATCTTCCCCCACTGAAAAACCGGCTTTTTTTATTCTTGGATACAATTCTTCCTCAGTTGTTCCAGGATAAGTAGTGCTCTCAAGCGAAATAACCTGCCCTTTTCTAAGATAAGGAACAATACCTCTGATCGTATTCAAAATGAAGCTTAAATCAGGTTCTCTGTATTTATTTAATGGCGTTGGAACACAAAGGATGATGGCATCCATTTTCTCGATCCCTTTTAGATCGACTGAAGCGTTCAAACCATTGTTCAAGGCTCTTTCTATTACTTCATCTGATATATGATTGATATAACTTTTTCCTGATTTTAATAAATCAATCTTTTTTTGATCTATATCGAAACCAGTAGCTTGACATCCAACTTCCAGATACCTGATGAGCAATGGCAATCCCACATAGCCCAATCCAACAATACCGATTGTGGCAGATTTGTTTTTTAATTTTTCTACCAACTTATCTTTAACTTCCATCATAATTACTCCTTTAAGGCCAGAAGGCTTTTACAGTCGTTTTTTTTGGCCAAGCTTCGCCATTACCATTACATTAAGTTTTATGGTTAAAAAAGAAGCTCAAGCAAAAGACACGAAATTCATTTATACACTTTCAGTTCTGTGTAATGCTACCCAACCTTCTTCTTACGCTTTCGTTATTTGGATCGATGGACAAAACCCTTTTATATTCCACTATTGCTTCATCAATCATTCCCTGTTTTCTATAAATATCAGCCATATGAGTTTTGGCTTGTATATTTTCGGGAAAATATGTGGTGGCTTGTAGCAATATTTTTAATGCATCATCATATCTTTGAAGCTTCTCATAAAACTCAAAAGCTTTGAAAAAGATCCAAATGTCTGATTCCTTCTTTTTATTTACCAAGGTTAACGCTTTCAAATAGGCCATTTCTGCTGTTTTAATTTTATTGATATTGACAAAATAGTCTGCCAGCCCAATGACCAGTTCTAATCTTGGTGGTATTAAAATAAGCATCTTGTCTTCATCAATCTCGTTGAGCGCCATAAAGATGATATATTCTCTGACTTTATACCAACCTAACGTATTTTCTAAAGACAGTGCCTTTGTGAGATACTCAATAGCTTCTTCTTTTCTATTTATAGAAAATAGCCATTCCGAATAAATCCGGTATCTTTTCGGATTGGAAATATCATTACGTATACCGGCTTTAAGAAGTCTGTCTGCCTTATCAAAATCACTCAGCCAAGCTGCATACAAACCAAATTTCTGAAGGTATTCGCCACTTAACGGACGATGATATATGGCCTCTTCATAGTGTTGTTGAGCATTTTCCTTATCAGTAAAAACAGCCAGATTCGCCTTGGCAAAATGGTATTTTCCTTCCATTGGATCAAAGTGAGATGCTCTGTTTGCCGAATAGCGCCATTTCTCCAATTGCGTATCTGGCATATTAGCACTGAGATAAACATCATCGAATGCAGAGAAAGCCAGATCACCGATTAAAATTCCGACATTAAATACCAGACAAACGACCAAAGCAGCCATTGTCACTTTAGCTGCCATTAACCTGGGCCAAAAGGCATCTGTTCTTTCCAGCAATGTGGGTGTTTTTCTGTTTCTTAATTTGGTATTGGCTGCGGAAACCAGCAATCCCAACAGGAAAAAATAATAGAGCCCATTGGCTCCGATATGAAGATTAAAATCAGTAAAACTATGAAACCATATAGACAAAAGTCCGGCTGAACACCCCAGAAAAAGATACGATGAGAATGGCTCTTTGCGTTTGCGAAAGGTTTTAACGGATTTGTAAAGCAATTGGAACAAAAACCAACCAACAAGCAAAAAACCAATAATCCCCCCCTCAATCAATAGTTCAAGATAATCGTTATGAGAGTGAAGTATTGTATGGCTACCGGAATAAGTCCGATAACTGGGGTAAATTCCGCCAAAATTGCCAAACCCAATACCCGTTATAGGATGGTTTTTGATGATATTTAAACTGTCTTTCCAGAAATCAAGACGTGCTTCATAAATGACACCCTGTTCATTCTCCAGCTCATTAAACCGTTCAAACATACTTTCCCATCCAAACCAACCAATAAATAACACAATAAGGATCATAAAAAGAAAAACCAGTATCCCCCTTTTTTTTTGGCTTTTTTGGGAAACCAAAAAAACAACGTATGCCGTCAATGCTAAACAAATCGCAATTAAGGCACCTCTTGAAAGACTGAAAACAATGGACATGGCCAATATCACAGTGGAAAATCCCATCAAAATATAAAGATTACCTTTCTTAAGGTCAAAAATTTCAATTATCTTTTCCCTAAATGACCATTGGTAAACACCTTTTGGTTTCAACAATATAAACAGGCTGATTGAGATGGGAAGGATCATTTCCACCAAACCGGCAAAATGATTGTGGTTAACATATGGCCCAAATATGATCGAATTATCAGGAACATGCCACAACCAATAGATAGTGTCTGTTGATGTCAGCTTTTGAATAATTGCGAACAATGCTAAAAATGAAAGAAAAACAACAACAACATTTACGGTTTTCTGCAACCGCTGTTTATTTGTTAAGATCTGAACGGTTAGAAAATAAAAACAAACATACGATGCGTATCTAAAGAACTCCTTCAGTGTAACTTTTTTATTGATGGAAAGTGAATACCAGGTGGTGGGATCTGTAATACCGACAGTTTCTTGATAAAGAGTATAGCCATTTGGAGATAAGATTCTTATGAGTAAGGCAGGCAAAGGCAATACTTGGAAAATCAAATATCCTAAAAACAACAACAGAGGAAACAGCCCGGGAGCATGATAGATGGGTTTCTTTTGAACGAGTCGGAGGAGAACCCACGTAAACGTCGCCAAAAAACATAATGCTTCCATCAAGGTCAGTGACCATTGTTCAACAGTACCAAAAGCCAAAGGAGGGAAGATTAACAGGAATAAAAATAATCGGTATGTTACTTTTTCCATGATACTAACTAGGGAATGGGTGTTTCCCAATATAAAAACTCATTATTCCATCTCTTCAGATACATAGGGGCTATCATAACCATAGTAATAATACCCGGAATGTTTTACTTCTATTCCATTGATAATGTAACCAAGAATATTTGCTTTTATGTTGGCCAATACCTTCATCCCTTTATCAAGCATCTCATAATTCGTTTTCCCTGCCCTGCAAACGATGACCATGGCATCTACCAGTTTTGACAAAAGCAAACTATCAGTAACGTTCATTATTGGTGGGGAATCAAGAATAACGAAATCAAATTTTTGTTCCAGCTTTCCTATAAGTTCTTTGAATCGACGTGAACCCAGCAGTTCAGCAGGATTTGGAGGGGCCGGCCCTGCTGGAATAATACTGTGGCTGGCAATAGTTGACTCATTAATAACAATGTCCTTTCCCGACGCACCTGCCAGGTATGTACTTAAACCTTGTTGATTATTGAGTTCAAATATCTTATGAACCCTGGATTTCCGAAGATCGCAATCAACCAAAACCACCTTAAAATTGTTGTCTGCTATAGTGGCTGCCAGGTTTGAACTAACCGTACTCTTACCTTCCTTTGGAGACATACTGGAGATTAGGATTGTTTTGGGAGGCTTTTCTGCTGACGATAGTAAAATTGAGGTTCTGATTGCTTTATAACTTTCAGATATAACGGAAAGAGGATCAATCTGTACTATTTTTTCCGGTAATTGCTCTTTTGTTTGTAGAATGGTTCCCAATACTGTAAAACCAAATCTTTTTTCCAATTCCTCTGCTGATTTGACAGTGTTATCCAAATACTCAATACCAAAAGCAAGACCAAGTCCGCCCAATAATCCCAGAAACAAACCCAGCATCAGAAATTTCTTTTTATTAGGTTTTGAAGGAATTCCGGGTACTCCAGCCGGTTCAATCACCCAGACATTTATGCTTTGTTCCTGGTTGGTTAGACGCTGTACCTTGAGTTCTTCAAGCAATGATTGATACAATATACGATTACTTTCAACTTCTCGTTGCAATATTGAGTGCTGCAAAAGATTTTCGTTTAAAAACAGCGCTTCCTTTTTAGTTTCCGTCATTAAACGCGTCAGATTTCGAACTTTTGCTTGGGCAAGTTCATAATTGTTTCGTTCGGTTTCAATCAATCGAGCAATAGTCTGTTGTTTTTTATTTTGTAAAATTTTCTTTTCACTCCTGGCCTTTATCATGGCAGGATGTTTTTCACCGTATTTTTTGGACAACTCTTCAATATTCCGTTCATTGGCTAGTATTTGTTGTCTTAGTATTGTCAGCGACTCATCTGCGGTTAACCAGGACAATGATTCAATTCCATAGGATTCAACATCTAAGCTTTCGATCTTCCTCACTCTTTCTTCCAATTCATCTCGTTGAGACTGTGCATCTGTCAATTGCGCAGTAATTGATGTAAGCCTTTCAGGTGTGATGGCAATTCGATTACCGATAGTGATCATATCACGATCCTGCATATATTTTTGTAACGCCCTTTCCGATTTTTCCAGTCTCACCCTTTCTTCTTCTGCTTTTTTAGCCATCCATTTTAACGTTCGACTGGCATTACTCATGTTTATTTCCAGAACCTCTTCCATATATGCCTTAACAAATGTACTTACTATCATTTGAGCAACAACAGGATTTGTGTCTGAATAAACCAACTCAATAATATTGCTGCTACTAATCGGCATGATTTCCAACCCTCTTTTTAAATAGCCAGCTATAATATTGACTTTTACCTGTTTTTCTCTTTCAGCAATTTGCTCTTGATTTTCAATGTTTGAAGGATCGTCCTGGTTGCTCTTATCAATGTTGAACAGATCGGAAATGAAACTTTTGACGGATTTTTTTAAAGATTTGATAAAACCCAGTTTACTTGTTTCTTTAGGGAAAAAATGATGCGCATGAACCGTATCAAGTGACAATATCTTTACAACGTTTTTTGCCACATTAGTACTTCGAATAATTTGATTTTGGGTTGACACAAATCGCTGATCAAATCTCAAATTACCCGGATTGCTTAACGGATTTGATTCGTTTCGTTCGATAAGAACTTTTGTACTGGCAGTATATATCGGTGTTCTGGTGAAAGTATAAATTACTGTGATAATTGAGGTGATAATAAATATTGAAATAATAAGAAACATTCGCTTTCTGACAATTCTTAAGTAATCTCTTATGTTTAAATCCTGCATATCCATGTTTTATCCCGTTTGTCACCAGCTATATTTTGTATTTAGCCCTAATTTTTAGTTTATCATGTTATCTGCTGTTAATGCCACGTTCCATTCCTTATTCATTTGAATAGAAACAAATCGCTTTCATGTGGACTAGAAAAAGCTCTCCGGAACCACCAGAATGTCATTTTCCAGAATCTCTTCATCCGGCTTAACCGAAGTTATCACTTTTGTTTCTCCATCCACTTTACGACGAATTTTAATATTGTTTTTGCTGGCCCTTCCAGTAAACCCTCCGGCTATGGTGATGGCTTTCAAAACAGTAATGTTTTCTTTATACCTATATGCATCAGGTCTGTTTACTTCTCCGGTAACATAAAATACTCCGGCTTTATTGATATAAATATTATCTCCATCATTGATCGTAATATTTTTTGATACATCCCCTTTTTCAATAAGGGAAGCCAGATCAATGTTGATAATAATCTGTTCTTTATTGATCGCCTTCCTCTTTATTATTGCCTTATCACCCGCATCGCTTGTTAAACCGCCGGCCGTTGAAAGTAGTTCCAGAAGGGTTGTTGTTCCTTGTAGTTCATAAAGCCCGGGCTGAGTGACTTGCCCCAGAATAACAACTTTTTGCCCCCGATATTCTTCAATGAGTACATTAACTTGTGGATTTTTCAGATAACCGTCGGCAAAAAGATTTCCCAACTTTTCAGATATTTGAGGTATTGACAATCCTTTAACCTCAACAACACCGATAAGCGGCATCACAATCGTACCTTCGCCACTTACTCTGACTGTACTCGTCAAATCGTCATTATCATAAACCGTAATTCTTAACATATCTCCTTTGCCAACAAGATAATCCTGGGCAAAAACCATATGTGAAAAAATGAGGATCAAAAACAGGAAATGCTGTAGTGTTTTCATTTTTTTTAGAATCCCTTACTTTTTCGATGAGTAAAAAACCATGGGGGGTAAAATAACTAGTATATCGAATTTGTTCAAATAGGGTCAATTGTCCGACCCGTTGATATTTCAGTTTGGATCAAATCCTTTCCTGAATATCTCTACTGGGTTATTAATATCTCGTTTATAAAGACACTGAAACTCCAATAAAAAACTCATTCCTTTTCGAACTTAGACTTTCATCGGTTGAATCTGCTGAATAATTGGAAAAACCAAAACTGGCCATTAACCAATTTCTAAACAAATAATCAAATCCAACATTGGTGGTTAATATAACATCTTCTCTTTCACCTGCCTCATTCCCCTTGTAAACGTTCTTTACATAGGCAAAACCATATTCTCCCGTCAGTTTTTCCGTTATTCCGTGGCTATATAATAAGGTAATAGTCTGATACAAAATGTAATTAGAATCTTCTGACTGTGTTTCTTCTATTCCATTTTCAGATGCTATACTCAATGAAGATTCAGAAGAAAAGTAGTGATCAATACTCAACCGATGTGTTGTTGAATTAACCATATCCAGTGAAGAATCTTCAAATATCCTTGTTTCCTGCCCAATGCTGTAACTTGTGGTTAGTTTATCTGTTATATTCCAGTTGATACCGCCGGATTTACGATTTTGAGTCCCATTGTTGATAGCATACTCGTCATATTTTACGGTTGTATGTTCATATTCTAGGAATACCTGTAGCTTCGTGGAAACGGCAAAAAAAAACCTGATAGGTAGTTAATATCATTTCGATTCCGAAAATAATTCCTTTCAGCATCATAATGGATATCAAGATTTGAATAATATACATTACCTGCAAGTCTTTCACTAAAAGGACATAATATCGATAATCTGCCCAAAGTCGTATTGTATTTATCTTTTTCCAGGGATTCATTTAAGGTGATGTTATCGACTGTTTCAATATTCTGTCCCAATAATCCAATTTCTAAACCGCCCCGAAAACGATATTTTACTAATCCTTCAAGTCGTCGGTTCTGTGAGTCATTGTCAGTATATTCCGAATACTTAAGTATATCTGTTGAATATAACAAAAAAGACTGGAAGCGACTTGTGTCTTCCCCGCCCAAAAAACCTTCGGCTGTTTGAACACCTGGTGATTGACTGGCTATTGATGGAAAGGCTAAACCCAATCCGGCAGAAAATATTGTATAGGTGTCTCTTATTTTATTGTCTGGAGTATTATAAATATTGTCTGATGATGACATCATCAGGGAAAAAAAGGAATGAACATACCCTTTTTCACTACCGAATACATCATCAAATTCTTCTGATTCATTTCCGTTTGCCGCATATGATAAGGTTGCAAAAGCAAAAAATACAAATACAAGCGTTGATAAAACCCTGATCAAATTTGGTCCTTTCATAATTAGTACGTACAAAAATGGCTATTAAATACAAAAAATCAGATTACCGTCTAAAACGACTACTAAAACAAAAAACAAATAGACCCTATAAATTCTATCCTTTTGATTATCTTAATAATTTTACTCTTTTTTGGATACTTCCAAGTATACGAATCGCTGATTGTTTTTATGTCAGGACAGTCGATGGAGATTTTGACCGTAAGGCGGTGTTTTCTGACAATACAATGGTTGGACACATCAAGATTTTGCTTAACGCTGGTAGACTGTTTTATCCAAGGACGGATAAGCAGCCTTTCACTTAACTAAGTCCGAATACTATCTGCCTCAATACCACACCGTACAGTACAGTATCAAGTCCTATTTCAATAAAATGAAAATAGTAATATCCAGCCGGAACATACTTTTTGAGTAAAAAAATATGATTGGGTAATTGGATCCCGACAAAATCCTTGATTCGAAGAAAACAAAAAGAAAACACTTTTACTTATCTTAAACAACTCCCGCCGTTTCCTCTTATTTTCTTTATTCGCTTGCGAGGTTTAACTTTACTGATCGGATTTTCTTCCGGATCTTCACCTCCTGGATTTCCGCAAACAGGTATCCAGGGGCGGCTGTTATTCGATCCTTTTTTTATACCTTTGGCGATGACATGCGCATCAAAACCGGCGTTGACGCCTGCGCTGATGATATCCATTTTCGGAACACCGCTCTCGGAAAGTACGGCAGCTACGTAAATTGGGTTGCTTTTCAGCGAATCAAATGCACTGCTTGAAATTTCTTTTCCGCTTAAAATGCCGCCTGCCAAAGCATTTAAAACTGGCTTTTTTAATCCTTTCTTTT
Organism: bacterium; assembly: GCA_041556995.1. Taxonomy (GTDB): domain Bacteria; phylum SAR324; class SAR324; order XYD2-FULL-50-16; family XYD2-FULL-50-16; genus JAHJTV01. The sequence goes on from JBFFHJ010000079.1 coordinate 34,102, forward strand.
TAATGTCAATTTGTAACTGCTCTTGAGTAACAATGCTTCTTTTTTTCTGTCTGGTTGTGTTATCCGCATAAGTATATCCGGTTAATACAAAAGAAAAAATGATCAACAAAGTAATCATCCATCCATACCTTTTCATCTTTCGCTCCTAAAATCTCGATTCTGATTAGATACTACAAGTTCATTTGAGAAAAATATAAAAATAAAATGAACTCTGGTGCAAGTCATTGCCCCGTTCTTAGCATGACTGCCGGTATTGTTAATAACATTAGCTTTATATCAAGCCATAAGGACCATTTATCAATATATTGCAGGTCCATTTTCATCCATGTATCGAAATCAGTATTATTGCGACCA
>JBFFHJ010000080.1:0-33838 GCA_041556995.1 bacterium
AACGGCTTTAACCAGCATGTCGGAAAGGGTCTGGCTGTCGTGCTCCCATCTCCTACGCCTTATGCCAGTATGCTTATAAATCCATTCGTCTGAGGTATCTAAACCAAGTTTATCAACAAAGTTAACTCGCTTTCCGATTTTAGCGATATTCATTTCGATTCCGATGGTAAATGGATGGCTGGTGTAGATTGACGATTGAATGACCGGCGGTTAACCTCGACCATCTTCAATTTAGCAGGTTTATAATTTTCCGGAAAGAAAGTCTTCCCATTCCACTGGCAGCAAATATTTTTTTTTGTTGTTGCACTCTTTACAACAAGCTACAATATTGCTCTTGGTCGATTTACCGCCTCTGCTAATGGGAATAACATGATCCATGGTCAAAGATTTAGCAGGAAAACGCTGTTTGCAGTAATAGCATTGACCTTTTCCCCGCAGGTTTTTCCACCATTGGGTTTGGCGTAATTCTCTTGCTTTGGCTTTTTCTCTTTTCAGATGATCTTCATCAACGGGATAAAAATCGCAGTCCAGAACCATGGTAGTCTTGATTTATGGATTAACTAACGTCATTTAAATCACCATTATTTTGAATAATGGATCATTTCATTTTATCTTGAAAGATACTTCCTAGGCAAAGACAATGGTCCTATTACCATCAATAATAATTCTTCGCTCCAGATATGCTTTTACTGCCCTGGCCAGGACGATTCGCTCTATATCTGCGCCAATCCTGGCCAGATCTTCGGGTTTGTCTTTATGTGTCATCCGCTGAACATCCTGTTCTATAATAGGACCTGCATCCAATTCTGCTGTTGCGTAGTGTGCGGTGGCTCCAATCATTTTAACGCCTCGCTCATAGGCATTTTTGTATGGATTGGCTCCTTTAAATGCCGGTAAAAAAGCATGGTGAATGTTAATGATTTTGCCAAAATAACTTTCTGTAAATTCTTTTGATAGAATCTGCATGTAACGAGCTAGGACAACAAGATCGATGTGTTGTTTTTTGAGTAAATCTCTCAATTCTTTTTCTTGATGTGATTTGTCCTTTTTGTTTTTTATGGGCAGACAATAAAAGGGAATGCGGAACTTATCAGCGATGGTTTCCAGATATGGATGGTTGCTGATGATCATTGGGATTTCACAGATGAGTTCGTTCTGTTCGTGCCTGACCAGTATGTCATATAAGCAGTGTGGCGCTTTAGTGACGAGCAAAGCTACCCTTGCCAGTTGATTTGAATAATAAACAGACCATTTTAGCTTGTATTCTTCGCCAAATTTGGAAAAATCAGCCTCTAATTCCTTTCTGGAGGTGGTTAATCCTTCCATATCCAGCTTTATCCTCATAAAATACTGACTTTTTATTATATCTACATGCTCCTGACATTCCAGAATGTTAAAACCTCGATCAAAAAAGAATGTGCTGATATGTGAAACCAATCCTTTTTGGTCTGGAGCCTGGATGAGAAAAATAATCGAATCCATAGGGTTTGTGTTGTTCATATATATTGGGGCAATAAAGCTGTTCGATAGTTAGGCGATAATCGGTAAAAAGTAGTATACGGTTTCTATAATAATTGAATGACAAATTCCTTCCGTTGTACCTTCTTGAATATCATAAGATTCCTAATCAAGTTAGTAAATAGAGAGGAGTCAGTATCGAGTGAAATGGAAGATTTAGATTAAAGTTTTGTTCAAAATCAACCGATAGAGAAAGAGAATGCCATTCGTTTGTTCGTCTATCTAAATACTGAATCAAAATCGGTTTAGCTATCAAGCCGACTGATTATGATAGTATCATTAACTAAAATAAAAAATGATCTCATTGTTTTTTCTTAAAGTTTTTTATTATTTGTTAAAACAGATTCGACTATTGCCTGTTTGTATACTTTTTTTACTTCCGATGTTTGGCTTTGGTCAGGAATTAGAAACCGAAACATATGAACCGGCAGATCCTGGACCGACTTTCCTTTTAAGTATTGGGGCAAAATACTTGGAAAACGATCGTGTCATTGAAGAATCAAACTATTCGGATGTACATCAAAAACGCAAGCAAACCGATGTACAGGGCAATCTGTTTTTTTATTTGTTAAATATGGAGGGAAAATACAAAGAGTATAATGCATCGACCAAAGTGGATACAGAAGAAATCCGTTTTTCGGGTCAACAGGATAATCTGATTTCATGGATCGAATTTTTTAATATTGTTTATCTTTGGGGCCAGCAGAAAAATATTCATTCCGACTATAAACATACCTACGACTCCACCACCGGTTTTTTTGAAGAAGAAAAAGCCAATTTTCGAGCCCAGGGAGTTGGAGTATTGATGGATGCTTGGAAATTTGGTTTCTCTCCTAAAACACTTTTTGGCTGGTCGTACAAAATTGAAGTATCAGACCAGGTTTTGGTTGATGATGATATAAAATTTGATTTAAATGTATACGAAATTGCTAGGTCCACTAATGACAGAAAAGGAGCCTATTTTGAACTTGGTATGAAAAAATGGATTTCTCAAAAAGCCATGAACAATAGGGATGGTTCGTTTGAAAACCTGGAAGGTTTTTTTGTATTCGGATACGGTTTTAGTGAAGATTCTGCTTTTTATATCAGAGAAATTCGATCCAAAGGGACAATTAAACTTGAGTTGGCATCGGATCTGAGTTCAGCAAAACGGGGATCTAAAAACCAGGAGTCTCTGTTTGGGTTTAGATATACAATTAAAGAAGGCAAAAGTGTGGTGATTGAGCAACAGACATTAAAGGAAACTATCAATTTCGATAATGTGTCTTTTAGCAGTACAAAAGAATCCCTGGAAGAAGAATCAAAAATCGGAATTGAATTTAATCACAATTTCAGGTTGTCGTTAACAATTGGAAAAACTGAGGAAAAACGGGATTACACGGATAAGGCGATTTTAAATCAAACCACTCATTTTAAACAGGTTGATAAAGTGATTGGCATCTCAATGAGTCTCACCTTTTCCGATTAAGGGCTTATGGATTTTAATTTCTAATGGATGCCGGATAATTTATTTTCGATCAAAGATAAATATTAAAATATCCTGTGACTTCTTTATGTTTTATGATATAGAACTAATAAAGTGAGTCTCGGCTAAGATTCTGGTCAATGATGTGAAGAATGTAGCGTCGTGGGGAACAAAAGCACACGTTTTAAAATATAAAGTAGTAATGGATAAAACGGTCCGAATACTTCTTGTTGAGGATTCACAGGATCAAATCAAATTAATCAGCAGATCTTTCATTGAATCCAACAAGAATGTGTTATTAACAGTTGCCTGTGATTTAAATGAAGCATTTTCTTTTTTAGAAGCTTCCGAACCGGACCTGGTTATTACTGATTGTTTGTTGCCAAGTGGTAGCGGCTTGAGTCTCCTTCCCGGAGAACAAAAAAATTCAAGATATCCGGTCATTATATTATCCAGTCAGGAGAATGAACAAACTGCCATTGAGGCATTAAAATCGGGGGCTCTCGACTATATTGTTAAGTCGGATTCAACCCTATCGAAAATGCCGGATATCGCCGAAAATGCATTACGCGAATGGTCGATAATTAAACAACGGAAAATAGAGGATGAACAAAAAGAAATATCACACGATTCGTCGGATTTTAAAGTGGAAGAACGGATGGAAGAGTTGGTACAAGCCAACCAAGAGCTAAAAGCAGAAATCGAAAAATATAAAAAAGTGGAAAAACAGCTGATTGTCGATAAGAAAGAAGCTGATGAAGCCAACAAAGCTAAAAGTGAGTTTTTTGCTAACCTGTCACACGAACTCCGAACTCCCCTTCATGCAGTACTTAGCTATTCCAGGTTTGGGATCAATAAAATCGATAAAATAAAAAAAGAAAAAATACTTGGATATTTTGAAAAAATCGAAACCAGTGCCAAACGATTAGAAATATTGCTAACAGATCTGTTGGATCTATCCAAAATGGAGTCTGGTAGAATGGTGTACCAGATGCATAAAAGTAAAATTATGCTGATTATCAAAACAGTGGTCAGTAAATTTCACGTTGCTGCCTACAAGAAAAATCAAACCATCGAGATAAAAGACCCCGATAAAAGCTACTGTGTTGTTTGTGATCAGAATAAAATTGAACAAGTCATCTCTCATTTAATTTCGAATGCTATTAAATTTTCTCCTGAAAATGAAAAAATTGTTATTTCAGTGGAAAAAAGTGAAATCATGGAAAACACAAAATCTATCCCCGCCCTGAAAGTGATAGTAACAGATAATGGTATCGGCATTCCGGAAAAAGAACTGGAATTGGTTTTTGAGAAATACATACGAAGTACCAAAACCAAAACCGGTGCAGGGGGCAAAGGGTTAGGGCTGGCTGTTTCTTATGAGATTATCAAGTTTCATGGTGGAAAACTATGGGCAGAAAACAATCCGGAAAAAGGAGCAAATTTTAACTTCCTCCTGCCGTTTAACCAAGATCCCAAATAAAGCACTTTTTTCCTGTTCATCCTCAATATAAATTCCAATTGTTTTCAAAGCAATTCACAACAAATGATACTGCTGTTTAATAAGACTCTTTTCCTAATATTTAAAGAACGGGGCTTTACATAAGAAGTCCGATTGATCCAAAATAACGGGATGCAGCACCGTTTACTTAAAAATGTCTTTTTGTTATCTTTTTCTTCTTTGAAGCTTGAACGATAGTTATTTACCTTACGATGTTTCGTTTAGACCGGTAAATGAACCAATTTTAATAAACAAAAAACAGGAAATCGATGAGAATACATGGCTGGTTACTATTATCTTTTTTTTCAATAATGATCATGCTTGGTGGATGTTCAGGTGTTGAACATGCGTTTGTTACCAAGGATTCTGAAGTTTCCAGAACCAAATCGCTGGTAATTATGAGAATAAAATGGGTGGAGGAGTACAACGATACAAAGGATAAAGAGGAAAAGGTTCTGTATAGCCAAAATTTGTTGAGCAACTTGAAACTGGTGGAAGATAAAAGAGTTGATATCGATAAACCGGAGCTTTATCAACCGCTGCACTATCTATTCGATTTTCAGTTTCAATTGATTGATCAGCAAAAGGAAAAGCACTTTTTTAACCGATTTGGAAGGGATTTACGGGAATACGAAGAAATTGCCATTTATGAGTTTGATCCAGGTCATTATAAAATGAATAATATTGTACTTAAGCAACAACGATTTGCACTGACTTCGAGTCGTGATAAGGACGTGGAAAGATGGAAGGAACATATAGAAAACTATCAGCACGATTTTGGTTCCTGGGATTTGGAAAAGGGAAGAATCATTTATCTGGGTGATTTAACTATGTTTTTTAAAACTAAACGATTTGTTTTCGGATTACTCTCACCCGAAGAAGTGGTTGATACCATTGTTTTAAATAAGATTTCCCTGGAAGATCACTTTGAAGAGATCAAGGAACAATTGAAAACTTCCAAAGATTGGTTTCCCGCCGATGAAATGATCAATAAGGCTATGGCTAAAGAAATAATACTGGAAAAAGAAGCTGAGGAAAACGAAAATCTACCCGGGGACAAATCAAAGAAAAAAGGAAGTTTTTTCTAATAATATTATACATTTGATCTGAAGCACAGATGTGCAGTTTTAAGTGATTAGATCGGTTCAAAAGGAGAACACATTTGACAAACGTAATTGAACGGCACGGTGACAATATTAAAAATGCTATAGCCTATGTAGATGAAGGATTGCGCAGTCAACCGGGGAAGAAAAGCTCTCAATTGATCTCCGAAGCCGGGTCTCGGTTTAATTTAACCCCCAATGACAGCGAATTTCTGATCCAATTTTTTAAAGAGCGTGCGGAAAAAAAATAGAGAAGTTTAGTTCTCGCTTTACTGATAATAAATCCATGGTGTTGGGCAACTTTGCTACTGATATCATGGGTTCTTTCTAGTACTGACACTGTTTTCCAACCATTGTTCAGGAACGGCTTCCAGCCATCTGAATCGTCTCAAAACATCCGTAAAAACTGTATCCAGTGAAGCTGCGATATTTATTGGTTGTTTGATATACGGATGGATTAACGATAATTCCATGGATGCCAGTAATATTCGCTCACATTTCAAATCTTCTCTGAAATACCGATTATGCAAATGATCCCCGTATTTGGTATCACCGATGATGGGGTGGCGGATGTGCTTAAGATGACGACGAATCTGGTGCATTCTACCTGTTTTGGGATGAACTTCAATTAACGAATAGCGGGATTTTGGATAACGACTGATGGAAACAGGCAATTCTGTTTGTGCCAATTGACGGAATTCAGTATGAGCCGATTTGGGTTCTTTAAAGGTTGTGTGTTTTTTGTCCAATATTTTATCGGGGACATCCTTTAAGGCTGATGTGATCGTACTGTTTTTTTTTGTATACCCCCTGACAATTGCCAAATAGGTCTTTCGCACCTCGGTTCTCATAAATTCCTCAGCCCCCTTTCTGGCAGCTTCAGAGCTGAGAGCCAATAACAAAACTCCGGAAGTCGGTTTATCCAGCCGATGAACAATAAACACTGGTTGGTTTATTTGATCCTGGATAAGATGTTGGACGGATATCTTTTCATGCTTGTCAATTAATGTGGGGTGAACCAGGAGACCGGCCGGTTTATTAACCGCAACATAATATTCATCCTGATAGATTATTTCCAGTTCGGTATTTTGCATCAATATAGAATGTTAAGTATTTCCAACCTGTTTTCGAGCCCAAATTAATGCATCATCCAAAGAATTGAATTTGTCGTCAAGCTGTAATTCGAAGGCGTCCTGAAGAACTTTACCAAATTGAACACCGGGTTTGAGTCCTAAATCAATCAAATGACGCCCCAGCAAAATGGGTTGTAATTTAGTTTTATCGTACAACTCAAGCTGATTGTATCGATCCAGCAGCCATCGACCGGCTGGAAATTCTTTGTTTTTTGTTTCTTTCGGTAGGTTTCCATAATAATCGGCTCGGGCGACGTCTATCAGCAAAGGGATATCAACTTTCATGGAAAGTCGTCTGATAGCACCGTCACTGACGTTTCGGGATTGGAACATTGATAGTGGCTGCAAATGCATGCCAACCAATGATTCAATAGTATCCACCAGCTTTATTTCATTGGTCAACCGGTCCAAAAAAGATCTGGTTGATTTTATGCCCTCTTGGCTGTTATTTAACGAACGTCGTTTTCCATTTGAAAAACAGACAGTGTGAGGTTTTCCGAATGCATGACATAATACGGCAAACATCAAGCAAAGATCATGAAATTCATCGTTGTTTTTTAGATTGACGGCTTCATCCACAACTCTCATGGTGTGTTGCCAAAAATTGCTTTTCTTATCTGACTCAACATCTTGAACCGTTTTGTGAAGGGCGTTGAGTTCGGGAAACAGTTTTTTTATCACTCCTACGGTATCAGCCAGTTTTAATCCAAGAGATGGTTTTGTAGACTTTAATAACAGCTTTTCAATTTCGATATAAATGCGCTCTTTAGGTAATTCCTGGAGGGTATATGTTAGGTCTCGAAAAATACTAAGTGTGTTTTCAGGTACATTCAAATTAAACCTGGCCGCAAATTGAATTCCTCGTAGAACCCTAAGTGGATCTTCAACAAATGTGTTTGGGTTCACCACTCGCAGAATCCTTTTTTTTAAATCCGTTTGACCGCCAAAAGCATCAAGAATTTTGTGGGTTATAATATTATAGCCCATGGCATTGATAGTGAAGTCCCTTCTTGAAGCCGCTTCTTCAAATGTCATGGATGGATCGGTTTTTATGTGAAAGCCTTTGTGTCCCAATCCTATTTTTAGATCGTTACGGGGAAGTGAAAAATCATAGTAATCGTTATCTACTGTAAGTTTTAATACACCAAATGCTTTGCCTACTACCGATACGCGACCGAATTTTTTCAAAATAGTAATTAACTGGTTGGCGGCCAGTCCGAAAACCTCCACATCTAGATCCTTACTTTCGATTCCCAGCAAGTAGTCGCGTACGGCTCCTCCCACCAGAATGGGTTTCCCGCCTTTTTTATCAATCTTTTCAGCAATTTGTTTCAAAATAGCAGGGATTTTCATCAGCTATGAATTAAAAAAGGATCAACAAATGTTTTGAATATAATGACTGAAACCAAAAACCGCTTTCGACAAGCTCTCAAGCATTATCAATGAATATCGCCAGACTACACCTTAAGGCTAATCCATGCAATAACGGTTCTTGATAATTTATGTTGATGGATCAACGAGTCTTGCCAGCAACGTGTGACAATAGCACTGATTTAGTATATAAAAGATCAAAAACCAGCGTTATACTGCTGATAAAATGCCAAATATACTCTTCAACAAAGGATATACAAAATGAAAGGTTACGTGCATGTTTATACTGGAGACGGTAAAGGAAAAACAACAGCCGCCTTAGGTCTGGCGCTAAGAGCTGTGGGAGCCGGTATGAAAGTTTATATTGGCCAGTTTGTCAAAGGAATGAAATATAGTGAGCTGATATCATTAGATATGCTTTCGCGGTATATTACCATTCGTCAATATGGTAGGGATTGTTTCATTTTTAATGATCCCCAGGAAGAAGATATAAAAATAGCCAGGGACGGATTGGAAGAGATAGGGAATGTATTAAAGTCCGGTGAATACGAACTAGTCATTTTGGATGAAGCCAATATTGCCACGTTTTATAATCTGTTTTCGGTCGATGAGCTATTAAATGTCATTCGAAGCAGACATGAATCAGTAGAAGTGGTGATAACCGGAAGGAAAGCGGATGACAAAATAATAGAAGAAGCTGACTTGGTGACGGAAATGAAGGAGATTAAGCACTACTATGCCAACGGCGTAGCTGCCAGAGAGGGGATTGAGAAATGATTTCTCAATCCACGAAAAGGTTTAGCCTTTTTTAACGTTTGACGCGTTTAAGTGCTTCATTATAAGTTTTATTACCGGGATCTTTATCCAGGGCTTCCTGATAATACTTAACAGCCTGGGGGTATTCTGCGATGGATTCGTAAGCCAGCGCCAGGTTAAAGGAATCTTGTTCACTCCTATTGATATTCTCTAACCGGTTAATGGCTAATTCATAGGCGTTTGCATTAATGTAGTTGACAGCGATGGCATCACCGGAAGCGACTTTCAATGTCGTTTCAACGGTGTATTGACTGATTCGTTTCAGGAAAATATCAACAATGTGTTTGGCTAAACTCAATTGGATTTCCAATGAATTTTTAGGAATGCTGTTGTTATTTTTGAGTTTTCCTCCCCTGGCCAGGAATTCGTCGGGATCCATAAATGCCATTTCCACATTTTTAGCTTGTTTTTTGATTGATCCGAAAAAGGAATTATCTTCCCCGTAGGTGCTGATAATTACCTGCTTTAAATTCTTGGGAAGATGGGATGTCTCTTCATCTCCTCCCCATTTTTGGTAGTAATAGCTGCTCAACACCTGAGTGGGAACTATTTTTTCCTTGGTTTTTTGGCGGATAAGGTCAAATTCGATTTCCAAAGCTGCGATTTTTTCAACAAAAGGAGTAGGTACTAAAAAACCCTTTTTTGATTTTTCAGCTGTCTGTTTGACTACCTCTCTGGCAGCGACCAGTTGCATTTGTTCCAGCATAGATCCACCGCCTTTTATAGCCAGCAAGGTATAAAACATTTTTTCTGCATTTTCGTCCGTATATTCATAAAACTTAACTCTTGCGTTAATGACTCCGGTTGTAGCGGGATCTGGTATAACGCCGCTGAATCCTCCATCACTGCTTCCTGTATTCAAGATTCTGTATTGTCCTGATTTGGAAAGTCCGGCTACTAGCAATCCTCTGACTAGATCTGCGGCTTTCTCATTAGCGGTAAACTTGGTTATTGTCGGGTGTAAACCTGCTTTTCCCTGTAGTTGTTTATTTTTCAAAGCCGGGGGCAATGAAATATTTTGGTTGATGGTATCGTTAAATGATCCGATTGAGATGGTTTCAACCTGTTTGACTGGTAACCTGGGTGGTTTTCTGACAAAAAAGGTGACTTTGGGAGCACATGAAGCCAGGAATAAAAGAACAAAGAAGACTAGAAGATAGCTGGGGTTAAACCTCTTAAATGTCATGGGAACTCCATTTGTTTAAATTTAATTGGTCAGGTCGATAATTTTTTTATGACAGGCCGTTTATTTTTGGTTTGATAATTGATCTTTTAGTCTGCGATTTTCACGCTTTAGGCGATTAATCCGTCCAACACCTTGAGCAAACATCAAATTCTTAGGATCGGCTGTTACCGCATCTTCATAAGTAACAGCCGCCAGGCCGTAATCTCCAATGGCTTCAAAACATAACCCCAAGTTGTATATGTCATTCGGGTTTTTGGAGCCAGATCGATTTAAAGTGTTGCTGATAACATCGATGGCTTTTTCATAAGCACCGGCTTCGATTAGCATTTTTGCTGTGCTGTCCCCTCCAGAAGCGATGGGATAGGAAGCAACCTGTTGTGTAACGGCCACTCGTCTGACAAACTGGGCAGCGATCGATTCTGCTAAGTCGGACACAATTTGGTCAAAATTAGGGAGGACCAGTTCGGATTCTTCGATTTCAGAGGCAGATCCTTTTCTTTTTGAGCGGTTACGTGCCATGTCGGAGCTGAAAGACTGAGCCTGTTTTGAAACCTTATCTTCCAGGCTGACCGGTTTACCCCCGACTTTATGGCTGTAGCTCCTAGTATCAAATGTGACCGCCACGATTTCCGTCGGATTCAGTCGGGTCATCTTCATTTCAAGTGCCAAGGTACCGCGAATACTTTTATATGGCCAGAATGCCAGAACCTGCACTTTGTAATTAAAAGATCCTTCTTGACCACCCTGCATATATTCTAATTCTGATGGTTCCAGTTCCACTCCGTCAGTGTTAATCACATCCAGCCAAATCTTACCATTAATCACTGCATCGGCTTCAGACGTTTTAAAGCCACCGGTTGAAATAGCATTTTGTAAAGCGGTATCATTATCAAGTGCATTAAATTCGTCCGTATAAACCAGGTTAAAATAAGGCGTCGTCGATAACAGGCTGATGACGCGAGCCCTGATCTGGTTACTGAGGATTGTTTTCTGCTTTTTAGATAGATTTGTTTGCTGGGTTTGCCATGTTCCGTTTCGTTCGATCTTAAAAATCCGATTTACTTCCGCCAGCTCAAATCGGCCCACTGCTACTTTTTTAATTCCACTAGTGGTCACTTCTGCCGGTTTTAATATTGTCAATTGGATTTTAGGAGCACAACCGGGAAATAATAACAGGATGGTTGGGATTAAATAACATAACAGGCGAAATTTCCGTTTTGTTGTTATCATGGATATCCTTTTTTTAAATAACGTAATGTTTTATTTATCGATTATTTTGAATCTAGCAATTTTCTTCAGCGGAAAGTTTGAAAAATATCGATTAAGTGTTATTTACCGGTTTGTTTTTTTAGTTTCTTGGCGATACGTAGCTGGAATTCCATTCGTCCGATACCTTGGGCATAGAGTTTTTTGTTGGGATCTTTGTCTAGGGCTTGACTGTAGTAATACATGGCATCTTCATAATCTTCTATGGTTAACGCTCCTGCTTCATAGGCTAAACCCAGATTATACAGATCTTCCGGATCATTTGGGTTGTGTAGTATTTTTTTGACCTCTTGATATCGACCCTCTTCAAGTTTTTCTCTAGCTTTGGAATCGCCTCCCGATGCGATCTCAGTTTCTATGATTGATTTGTAAGGAGAGATGGTTTGAATAAACTGGGTTAAGGTTTTGTTGACCAGTTGCATGGTGATTTTCTGACGTTCCTTTTTAGGAATATCGGACACATTTGGTACTTTGCGGTTATACCATTTTCCCAAATGGGACCCGGGATTACTGCCTTGTATAATTCCGATTTTTTTAATGACAACCGGTGCCACAGGGGTCACTCTAAACCATAACCATATAAGTGATGCATTATCACCGGATTCCCGTACATTTTGATAAGTATCGGGATCAATCACATGACGACTGAAACTGGCAGCATCAGCTCTAATGGCTAAAGTTTCCCTTTGCGACCCAATCTGGGTAAAACTAAGGTTAATCTGTGCAAAGATGGAGAAGTTTTTGTATTTATATACTCGGATCACTTCATCCAAGCGAGGATATTCCTTTACTCCAAGAGCGCTTAAACCTGCTGTTAATCCGCTTTCAACCAGTTGAGATGTCAAGTTGGGAAGCTTGCATAACATTCTCCTTCTGCTCAAGGTGAGTCCCTGTTGTGTTGATTCCCTGGCGGATAAAGCGCCGATGGCTCCTGACAAACCACCTCTACAGATTGCTTTTTCAGTCAATTGCCCTTGATCGATTTCCCCACCGCTAATAATATCTCCCTGGATAATGGCTACTGTTTCTCTATTGGGATCAAAGCCACGTGGCGGTCCCACAAAGGTTTGGAATCTGCCCAGATCATTCAACCTTCTTTTTAATGTTACCACTACATCATTTTTCAATTCTAGCTTATCATTGTCGGAGTTGATTAAATCCGGATCAATAAAAACTTTTTTGATGTTTCGTGGAATATTTATTTTTCCCGGACGAAGAACTTCGAATTGGGCGGCCGAGACTAAACTTACCGGGAAAAACAATAAGAGAACTGAAAGTTTAAACATTAAGTTAATCGTTTTTCGTTTCATTTATTTTCTCCTTCGGCCATCAAGGGATTATTAGGGTGTTAATGCCACTTTTTTACTCAGGTTTGAGCTGTTTTTTGAGAAGATGGTTTGGGTATGAATAAATGACTGTTTTATCTCTTTTGCCCTTGTAGTCAATGGGATAACAGTAAAAGTGATAAAACAATCCTCTTGATTCATTTCACCCCAAAATTTAATGGGGGTGAAATAATTTGGTTGTTAGAATCCTCTGATTTTTCTCAAAGAAAACTCGGCAGCATTGCTGATACGTTCATTATCATCTTTACTCATTTTTTCCAACAACGGTACTGCTCGAGGATCTTTCAAATCACCCAGGGTTCTTATTAATCGTTCCTTAGTTGAGGGATCACCTGGTTTTCCCACTAGTGGTGTTAGCATTTCCATTACCGGGATAACCGCGTTTTTCCCCAGTTTGACCAACCCTTCAACTACCATATCAGCCACTTCTTCATTCTGGATCTCTTTCAGCATCCATGTGGCCACCATTGGATTTTTAAAGGATACTAATAGTTCGAAGGTTGCCTGGTTTTCAAAATAGGATTTGCCCGCCAGTGTTTTGGAAATCGCGGTTGCTACGCTGGGGCCAACCTCAAACATCACTCTTTTATATGCTTTTTTCTTATGTGGATCAGTGGTTTTGGTAAACCGTTTTACTAATAAATCGATGGCAGGTGCTCCGATGTTTCGGATGGCTTCGGCAATCTCCTCAAGGGTTTCTCCATCGGCTGTCAAAGACAAATCCACTAGTTTTTTAGATGCGGGTGCATAGCCAATTTTTCCAATGTTTCGGATGGCGGCATTTTTGACTTCAATATCCTCGTCATTAAGAACTGGCATTAATAGCCTACCTGCCTCGTCTCCTCCGATTTCTCCCACCAGATTTACTGCTTCCAGTCGAACCTTTTCGTCACTGTCTTCCAGATATTTTGCAGCCATTTTTAAGGCTTCCCTGTCTTTGCCGTCGTTATGCAGCGAACGGGCTTTATCCAGGCTGGAGCAGCCCGTAAAAAGAAAAACAAATCCGACTAATAGAACCATTAATCTGCTTATAGTACTTTTTTTCATGTTAACCTCTTCATCTATTAAAGAATGAGTTGTTTATTTTTAAAAGTTGATTATTTTCGGCTCTGGTTAAGGAATCCGCCATCTGTATTGATTGCGGGTTCTTTACTTTAGAAATGGTTCAGTCCTCTTTCTTGATCTTTTCAAACACCAAGTCAGTTAGATCTGCGGCGACAATTGGATCTTCAACCGGTAGGTTGGTGTTATCCATGATATTCATGATTTGATCAGCTAAGGATGATAGTTTTCCTGCATATCGGACGAAAATAATGTTAATAGAAGCAGGTTCAGCCTTTTTTAAGGTATTATCATAATCGATATACCTGAAATTATCCTCCTGTTCTTTTTCGACACTTTTTCTGATTCGTCTGAATTCCGGGCTGGAGAATCCTTTCATTACCAATTCGTAACGGATGAGTTTATTGCCAGTCACGTCAATGGTTGACATTTCTTTTATGACTTGGGGAATAAACCGGGTTTTCATATCTTCGTATGTATCGCGAACCAGTTCAGTAATCATAGCCGCTGGGCTGGTGTTGGGACCTGTTCTACGAGCAACGTTAAAAGTTTCATGAGCAAACGCACCGCCGGTAGCAGTGGAAATATTTTTTGCAGTAACGTCAATTCCCAGGACTAATGCTTTATCGGTTTTATCCACAGATAAAATATTGATCTCAACCACCACTTTTGCCAGTTGTTTCAACAGTGTCATTCCGGTTGAATAAAAATCTTCAGCTGCTCGGATTTGTTCGTTCAACGCTCCGGTTCCGGCTTTGCTGCCAGCTACCATTACCATAAATTGCTCTTTGGAAATCTTAGCAAAAGCTTGTTTCTTTTTGGCATTAGTCTGCATGGCGGTTACTGCATTCCTGAAATCCATGGCTCGTAATCCACGCTGATTAAGGTCTGTTTGCATCTGATTCATCAACATGTCTTCAATATCTGAAAATCGGTATCCCACTGACGATAAATCCAATCCTTTTTTACTGGTAATCACTGTGATCATGGTACTGGCGCTGGCATCAATGAATTTTAGATCCTTTTGCAGGGCTACCAGTGTTTTTTGGCGACTGATCTTAAATGCACCATATACGCCGTAATATCGGTCCATGTATATCTTCTTTTCACCCACTACTTCCGTATCAACAATATACTTATCTATATTTTTGGAAAAATAACGTTCAATTTCATCATACCGTCGATTGTAAGCTTCGGAAGTCATCAACTCACGAACCATGGCTTCCACAGCCATTTTTCCTCCGTTTTCCACAGCTTTTTTCTTGGCATCACGAATATTATTTTTTTTAATCAGTGCCTTAGCTTTGACTTTGATCACACGGATATCCGGTGAATCTTCCTTGAATGATGTTTTGCCCGAAACATCTGCCAACGTTAAAAAATCTTCTTCCTTGATCGGTTTTTCTTTGGGTTTGGTTTTGCTACAGGATACTAACAAGGAAAAGACAACTATCAGTACGATAAAGTTCTTTATTTTCATGAAACCCTCTTTGTATTGTTCTGTTTCAAAAAAAAATGCAATTGATGATTCTAACTGTTCAATGTTGGTATTTTAGAACTAACTCTGAAATCCAAACCGTTTGTCGGTGCTTTCGTTAAACAAATACATCCCTTAATCGGTTATGAAAGAACCTTTAGAAAAACATCAATTAATTGAGAAAGAAATCACATCAAAAAAATATATATGGCAAATAGTAAAATATGATGGCAAAAAATAAAAGGATTTTTTAAAAGGTTTACCATATAATCAAAAGTAATAAGTTATTATCTATTGTTTTTACTGGCTATTGTCAAGATCGGTTTTACCGCACTTATTTCCGTTTTATTCTTTTTCCATCCCGTTGTGAAGGTACTAATTCTTATAATAACAAAGTTCTATAAAACGATGAATGGTCCGAAAATATAGATGAATGGATAAAAAATACTGTTGATTCGGATCCAATCGATTAACTATTCTGTACTCAATACCAAATTAAATATGGTTTGGTTAAAGATATAAAAGAACTTCTGTTTTGGATCTACTGCAAAAGGGAATACGAATATCTATTGGTTATCTTTCAAAACGATGCCTGTTAAAATGTTGCAACTATTCACATCCAATGTAATCAGTAAAATCGATGTTTTTTATTGATATTATTAGTTATACTTCGAAATGATACTACATAATAATGTGTATCCGCAATTCATATTTCCTATGATAGTCTTGAATTTTTTTACAATGGTTTGAGATCGAATCTGAGGGCTATTTTTACATTGATTATTATATGAAAAGTTGGTATCGCTGTAGGTCGACTTTATAAATCAGTAAAGCTGTTTCTTATTATTGATAGTACAGGTGAATGCAGTACTGTGCTTTTTGAATAATGTTGAAGGCAAGCTGTTCAAGGAAAATACAGCGATGACTATTCTTATTTTTTGATAAACGTGCAAAAAAAATATTTACTGGATTCAAAACGAATAATATCCTTACATCTGAAGGTATGATTCCTTGATTAGATTAATATAAAACCGGATTATTAGCAGCTGTTTAGGTTAAAATGGAGTACGGGTGATTTCCGCAACTACAGTATAGACATGATATTAATCATTTTTATTTACTAAAATTACCCTTTCTGGCAGGGTTGTTTTTTTCTTAAAACTGTATTGTCAACTAAAATATATGCGATAAACCTTTTTTTGGCATTAATGCATTGCATTTGAAGTAGCGTTGTGTTACCTTAAAAAATTAATATCAATTAGACAGGGTATTTTGGGTACAATTTAAGAACCGTATTTTATGCAACTCTCAAAGAAGAAATCCAAAGTACTAACAGATCTTATTCAGCCGTTGGTAGAGGATCTTGGGTTTGAACTAATAGAATTGCGTGCGCGACAGGAGCATCAGAGAAATATTCTGGAGGTATTTCTTGATAAGGAAAATGGAATAACGCTTGATGATTGTGCATTGGTTAGTGAAAAGTTATCGATGGTACTGGATGTGGAAGATTTTTTCCAACATAAGTACTACTTGGAAGTCAGCTCTCCCGGAATATTTCGTGAGTTAAAATCTGAAAGGGATTTTTTAAGAAGCTTGAACAGTCGGGTAAAAGCGGTTTTTCATTCTCCAATTAAAGGTCAAAAGACGTTTGTAGGTGTATTAAGGCAATATCAAAACGAAACTATTACCTTAGATAACGACACTCATGAGTTTTTAGTAAAGCTGGACGAAATTAAAAAGATCCATCTTTTTCCCGATGTATAGCGGCTAACCGGAAGAATCACAAAACCACAATTACACTTCAGACGAAGAAAGACATACAAACGAATCCCAAT
Organism: bacterium; assembly: GCA_041556995.1. GTDB lineage: Bacteria > SAR324 > SAR324 > XYD2-FULL-50-16 > XYD2-FULL-50-16 > JAHJTV01. The sequence goes on from JBFFHJ010000080.1 coordinate 17,080, forward strand.
TTATTCAGATCAAGCGTTTTAGATGTTTAGCCAAGCCTGAACAAAACGTTACAGGAGTGTTTCATGAAACCTGGCAGTATACTGGAAGCAATAATCGAACTAAGCCATGAAAGGGGCTTAGAGCAAGAGTCTATTATTGAGGCAATAGAAGATGCCATCGTAGGCGCGGCATATCGAAAATATAAAAATTACAGAACCATAGAAGCCTCTTTTAACAAACAGAATGGTGAAATTGATCTCATGCACTACAAAGTTGTGGTGGAAGCCGTTCAGGACCCAGACAACGAGATTGCATTGGATGAAGTGATTAAGCTTGATCCAATGGCGGAGTGTGGAGACGAAGTTGAATATGAAATAGATGCCAAAGATTTTTCCAAAGTTATTGCTCAAACGGCTCGTCAGCTGATTTTTCAGAAAATCAGGGAAGCCGAGCGAGAATCAATTATTGAAAAATATACAGATAAAAAAGGCGAAATCATTCATGGAACCGTATCAAGAATCGAACGTGGCAAAGTCATTATCCTTATTGGTAATTCAGCCGAAGCGATACTAGATCGACATGAGCAGATTCCCCATGAAAAACTACAACCTGGTGATCATGTTCGAGCGATTCTTATCGGTCTGAATTCAGAAGGGCGTGGACCTCAGTTGATCGTTTCCCGTACTCATCCCGATTTTCTAATTAAACTGTTTGAAGTTGAAGTACCGGAAGTGTACGAAGGAATTATCGAAATGATGGTTGCTGCCCGCGAACCGGGGAAGCGAGCAAAAGTTGCCGTTTATACCAATGATCCCGATGTTGATCCGGTGGGTGCTTGTGTTGGGCCAAGGGGAGCACGAGTTCAAGCTATTGTTTCTGAACTATGTGATGAACGGATTGATGTTGTTGAGTGGTCGAACGATCTTGAGCAGTTTATCAGCAATTCCTTGGCTCCGGCAGATATCATGAAAATAGAGCTCAATCAGGATAAAGGGATCGCTGATATACAGATCGCACAAGACCAATTGTCATTGGCAATTGGAAAACAGGGGCAAAATGTTCGCTTGGCTTCGAAGTTGACGGGTATCATGATTAACATTACTGCTTGGGATCCACCGAATGAACTCAAGAAGCTGGATGATTCGATGGAAGCCAAACATCAAGAGCAAAACAGGAAGAATGCAGAGCTTCAGGCGTTAGCCGAAAAGGAGAAAGCATCCCTTGAAGTATTGGCAGGCAAGGAAAGCAGCGAGTTCCAAGACGCTGAAGTTAATGATGGTAAGTTGGAAGAAGAGATTAACCAGCTTCAAGCAGTTGAAAAGACTGAGTCAAATGAGATAGAATTGAAAGAAGATAAGACGTCTCAAATTGAAGCTGCTAAGAAGGAACCAGATGAAAATGTAGAGCCTCAAACAGTTGGGACGGCTGAAGTTGTTGAAAAAGAATCAGAAGGAAGCAAAGAACTTCAAATCACTGATTTAGCTGAAAAAGTTGAAGAGAATGATAAGGATACTGTAGAAAAGTCAGACAATGTCCCAACAGGTGAAACTGACATACTTGTCGAAGATAGCGAACCTGAAAAAGAAGAATAAGCATTTGACAAGAAATAATGCAGTCTGGAAAAGTTCAAAAAAACCATATTTCACATCCTATCAAAATTAATGTTATCATAATATTGTTTTTGCTTTATCCGTAGGACCAATAATACCGGAGGATTGTTCATGTCGTTAAGAGTGTTTGAACTGGCAAAAGAACTCAATATTCCAACAAAAGAGTTGATTAAAAGAATCAGTGCGTTGGGTATTAAGATCACAGGGAATTTTTCCGCATTGTCGGATGAGGAGACCGAGAAGATTAAAAAGGATTTTCTTGAGCCATCCACTCGAATTGAGGAATTGGAAGTTCCCAGCCAGGAAGGCGTTAAAAAAGTACGACGAAGAATTATCTCCGCTCGGAAAGCCACTGAAGGTAAAAAAATAAAGGCATCCCTTAAGGCCGACGATAAGGTTCAAAGAGAGGACGTCGAAGAGACTGCTGCAAAAAAAGCAAAAGACGATGTGAAGCTTGGAGTCCAAGATCAAGAGGAAAAACCTAAAGCGCCGAAAAGAATCATCAGAAAAAAGGAAAAGACGGGCGAAGAAGTGGAAGAATTAATAGTTGATGAAGTCGCCGAACATGATGAGGAAGCTGACAAGAAAAAGGTTGCTAAAATAGTCAAAAAGAAAACTGAAGCTGAGGAAGCGGAACCGAAAAATGAAACTGAAGCTGAGGAAGCGGAACCGAAAAAGAAAATAGCAAATAAAGAAGATGCTATTGACACAAAAAAGAGTGAGGTAAAAGATGAAATTGCCGAACCAGAAAAGAAAAAGGATGCTGAGGCTAAAAAGGGAGAAGAAGCGGAACTCGAAGTTACAAAATACAAGGTAAAAAAGAAAGAAGATACTAAACCTATAGCTGAAAAAGAGAAAAAAGAGGTTATTAAAAAAGACGAAGAAAAGAAAGTCGAAAACAAGGATGGGGAAGCAGTAGAAAAAAATAAAAAAAAGGAAACCAAAGCTATCTCCGACGCTGAGGATAAAAAGGTAAATAAAATCAAGAAAAAAGAGAAAAAGCAGGAAACAGTGCCGGACAAAGAGGAACTCTCTGAAAATTTTAACAAAAAACAGATTAAAAGCCTGCAGAAGAAAGAAAAAGTAAAGCTGGATAAAAAAAGTTATCAGGAAGAGTTGGAAGAAGTCACTTTGGTTGAGGACGATTTGAGCAATGGTTTTGCTGATGCACCACCAGCACCCAAGCCGGTAAAACAATTTGGGCGTAAGCGAGCATCCAAAGCAGCTAAAAGAAAAGAACGAGCTAAAAAACAAGCAGAAGCAAAAAAACAAAAACACACCTTCAATCCTCGTCAAAAGGAACTGGTCGTTGGTGAGTTTGTTTCAGTCGGTGATTTAGCAGGTATAATCGGTGTTAAAGTGCCACAAATTATCAAAACATTGATGTCACTGGGTATAATGGCGACCATTACCCAATCAATCGATGGTGAAACGGCTGCACTGGTTGCTTCTGAGCATGGTGTGGAATTAAAAGTGCAGTTTCAATCCATTGAAGATTCCATTGAAAATGCAGAGGATAATGATTCAGATTTAATTCAACGTTCACCGGTTGTGACTATAATGGGGCATGTGGATCATGGTAAAACCTCACTCTTGGACAAAATCAGGGAGAGTAACATTACAGGTGATGAAGCTGGTGGAATCACACAGCATATCGGAGCCTATTTCGTTAAAACAGCTGAGGGAAGGGTAACATTTCTGGATACACCGGGACATGAAGCATTTACAGCCATGCGTGCCAGGGGAGCTAATGTTACCGATATTGTGATTCTGGTAGTGGCTGCTGACGATGGACCAAGACCCCAAACGGTTGAAGCCATTGATCATGCAAAAGCGGCTAATGTTGCCATTATTGTGGCTATCAATAAATGTGATAAACCGGATGCCAATCCGGATAAAACTATTCAACTATTGATGGAACATGAGCTGGTACCGGAAGAATTCGGTGGAGATGTTCCAATGATCAAAGTATCGGCAAAAACCGGGGACGGAATTCCCAAACTCCTGGAAATGATTCATCTTCAATCAGAAATCATGGAACTTAAGGCCAATCCGAATCGAATGGCACAAGGCGTTGTTATCGAATCCAAGGTGGATAAAGGGAAAGGTAATACGGCAACTATTTTAATCCAAAAAGGAACATTGAGAATTGGAGATAATTATGTTGCCGGAACTGAATATGGTCGTGTTAGAGCCATGTGGAATGACAAAGGGAAGAAGATCGATGCTGCTCCACCATCCCTGCCAGTGGAAATTGTAGGTTTGAATGGTATACCCAAGGCTGGAGATAGGTTTAATGTTGGAAAAGATGAAAAGCAAGTACGTCAAATCGCTGTCCTGAGAACGGAAAAAGAAAAAGAGAGAAAGCAGGCGCAGCAACAGAAACGAACATTGGAAAACTTGTTCGATTCCATCGGTAAAGAAGAAAAAAGCATCTTAAATCTTATTGTAAAAACAGATGTTAACGGATCTTTGGATGCTTTATCAGATGCGCTTAATAGACTGGGTAACGAATCGGTTGCTATTAACATTGTACGCGGTGCCGTTGGGGCTATTACCAGTAATGATGTACTTTTAGCAACAACCAGTAAGGCAATCATCATCGGTTTTAATACGCGACCTGATCCATCGGCCAAAAGAATTGCCCAGGAAGAGAGTATAGATATTCGTCTTTATAGTGTGATTTATGAAGCTATTGAGGACGTGAAAAAAGCCCTGGAAGGAATGTTGAAACCAATTATTCGTGAAGAGATTCAGGGTAAAGCAGAAGTTCTGGAAGTCTTTAATATTCCCAAAGTGGGGATTATTGCCGGATCAAAGGTTGTGGATGGAAAGTTTGTCAGGGATTGTCCTGTCCGCGTTATCCGCGATAATGTAATTATTCACGACGGTAAACTCTCATCCTTGCAGCGGTTTAAAGATGCGGCAAAAGAAGTACTAACCGGTTTTGAGTGTGGTATCGGTGTTGAGTCCTATAAGGATTTGAGGGCCGGAGATGAGTTGGAATCTTATACTCGCCTGGAAACAGAAGCTAAGCTGTAACAGCTAAACGGAACATATAGGCACATTCTTCATTTACACACGGTTTGCAGTCTTGAGATAATCAATGAATAAAGTCAGTAGGAATCGGAAAGAAGAACAGATTAAAGTTAAGCTTTCCTCCATTATACAGAGATCCAGCAGTAATCCGAAATTCGACAATGTTACCATTGTAGATGTCAAACTAAGTCCCGATTCTTCGAGCGCTATGATCCATTACTCAGTTTATAATCCCAGTATTGACGTGGTCGAAGTAACCAACGCGCTAAATTCAGCCGGTGGTTTTTTTCAAGCTAAATTATCAAAAACATTGCGCTCAAGAAATACACCCAGATTGACCTTTGTTTTTGATAAGGGATTTGATCATGCAAACAAGATAGATCGTCTTTTATCCCAAATTAATCTGAGCAGCGATCCCCAGGAGTAAGCCACCGTCGTTTCACCTTTTTTCCATCATACTATCAAACCACCTTTCCTTTCGGATTTTTTTGAAGTTTCCTTCCAAATCCCTACATTCTTAATTTTTTCTAGAATTTCTCAAAAAAAAATAAGATTTCATTAAAGTTTTCCATTTAAAAGCCGATAAAGAAGTAAAAGATTTAGATTGAATCTGGGCAGATCTGCCCAAGCAGTAAAATGATAAAACAGATCCGTAAAGGCGGACTGACAAGTCTGCCCGTCAAACTATACTGAAACAATAGTGTGAACTGGTTTTTGAAAAAAAATGGAAAATTATTAAAGTTTTTAGCCGGGATTCCGATAAGAAAATAATAGCAGGATTAGATAACATGGAATGGTAATTGTAATCCTATTCTTGGACAAAAGTGTATCACTGGTGTTGTTTTCTCTTGATTAACAGGGATTAAACCGCTGTCTGTCACAGTAAAACCGATGCCTGTAAAAGGGATTGCTTTTCTGTATAGTAGACAGGCATGGTATTCCCCAAGAGTGAATGACGTTTGAAACGAGGATATCTTGCCTCGTTGATCTAAAGGTAATGGAAAATTTTGCCTAACCACTGGCTTTCCAAGGATAGTTAATGATTGAGATAAGCTCCAATCCTAATGTTATTACAGGTTTAGCTTCAGGGATGGATACAAAATCCATTGTTGAAAAGTTGATTGCGGCCGAACGAAAAAAAATTGAGCCTATTGAAGCCAGAAAAAATGAAAAAGTAGCCGAGCTTGATTCATGGAAGCAGGTTAGGGCATATATAGATGTAACCTATAATTCTGCCAGTACATTGGCGAAGAAGGCATTATGGGAAGGGAAAATCGTTAGTTCCAGTCATCCGGAAATTGTAGAAGCATTTGCCACTTCGGGGGCTAAGCCGGGGAAACATACTCTGGTTGTCGATAAACTGGCTTTAAATCATCAGATTGTATCACAAGGGTATACTTCAAAAGAGGATCAAGTTGGACGCGGTGAGGTTTTAATCACCATTGGTGAAGGGCAAGCGGAAAAAATCCTGATTGATGAAACAAATGATAATCTACAGGGGTATGTTGATGCAATAAATTCCCTGGATACGGATGTATCAGCCAGTATTATTAAAACTGGCAATAAAGAAAGACCATTCCAGGTGGTTTTAACCAGTAAAAAAACCGGTAAAGAGGGAAAGGTTGTCGTTTCCTCGTATCTGAAAGGTTCAGGGGAAGCCCCAACATTTGATCCTTACTATTTGCAACCTAGCAAATGGAAGGGGATTGATAAGGTAGATGAACCTCCTAAGAAACCTACTGGGACAGGAGCATCAACCGTAATTCCCGAATTAATTGGTAATTACACAGGTGAAGATTCGATAGAATTAACGTTTACTGCAGTAAATACCGGTATCGTTGGTGTCAGTGAAAGTCTGAAAATGCGATGGGAAGACAATAATGGACGATATGGGTATTTGGATATCGGTTCATTCAATTATACACCGGGAGAACCGATTCCCATTGTTGACGGCATTAGCCTGATTTTGAGCGATGGAGAAATCATTGTAAACGATACATTTACTGCTAAAGCCAAAGCTCAGGAATCGGAACTGTATTGGTGGAAAAGTGCAGATGAACGTTCTGCCAAGGTTAGCCAGGCCAGTAAGTGGAAAAGACAGGCTACCGAAGGCGGACCCATTATAACCGGTAAATTGGATAGTGACGAAGATGACACTTTCAAATTAACGGTTGTGGGAAGTGGGCAGATTGGTCAAGCCAAAGATTTAAGAATTGAGTTTGAGTCGGAAAACGGGATAAAAGGAACCGCATTTGTCGGTGCAGGGTATGAACCGGGGACAAAACTATCCTTAGGAAAAGGGATTGAACTGGCGTTAAATCCAGGTCTATTAAATGACGGCGATTATGCCACTTTTGAATTTCAGGCCGAATCTACAGCCGATTACTGGTGGTTGGATGAATCGGAACGTCACGAAGGTGGGAATATTACCAATCTATCCAAATGGATATCGATTGAACCGGAAGAAGAAGAGGATGAATTTGCCCCGGTTGATATAACTAAAAAGCCGGTTGGGGCACGATTAAGTAACGCTGACAAACAAATTGTCGGTACATATACGGAATATGAACCTAAAGTTTACACTTTTACCGCTCTAAAAAGCGGTAGTGTTGGGGTTACGAAAGGATTGGAATTGAAATGGGAGGATAATCGGGGAAATTCGGGCATCGTTAGAATCGGCGGTGATGATTATAAAGCTGGATTACCTATCCCGTTTGACGCTGGTTTATCGTTGGTTTTGGGCGAAGGTAACATTTTTGAAACCGATTCATTTTCATTTAGAACGTTTTCACCAGTGATCCAGCCGCCACAGGATGCAGAAATACGATTAGGTGCAACGGAATTAGGTGGAGGTCTGCTCATCACCAACCCAACCAATACTCTGGAAGACGTTATTGAAGGGGTCAGGTTGAATTTATTGGCTACTGACGAAAAACCGGTGACCATCAGTATACGCGGTGATACGGAAAAAGCCTTAGTAACCATAAAAGAGTTTGTTGATGCCTATAATCAGATGTTGTTGTTTTTTAGAGAAATTTCCAAATATGATAAAGAAACGGGCGAAGCGGCTCCTCTTCAAGGTGACAGGAATTTACCCAAAATACAAAGGGAGACGAATAGTATTTTTATTGATCCTATTCAAGGGCTGACAACCGATAAAAATATGCTCATTTCCATCGGATTGAAAATAAATAAGGATGGTCTTATTGATGTTGATGAGGAAAAACTGACCAATTCAATCAATGAAAACCTGACTACGGTGGCTAATTTATTCAGAAGCTGGGGGCATATTGAAAACAGTGGTATCATTTATCTGGGTTCAGGTGATAAAACCGAGATCAGCGGTGAACAAGGTTACAATATTGATATTTTATCCGCCGCCTCAAAGGGGGTGTATTCAACCAAACCCCAAACAGGTTTGGTTGAGATAAATGATAGTAACGCCGAGATTTATGTGAACGTAAATGGAAGAGAATCTGAACGAATTGTACTGGAGAAAGGAAGATATACCATTGAAGAGATTGCCAAAGATCTCCAACGAAAGATTATCAATGATAAATCCATCGGTAAAATGAAAGTCATTGTGACATCTGAAAACGGCTCTCTGACCATTCGCTCCCATACTACGGGAAGTAAATCTTCGGTGTATCTCAGAGCAGGGAATACGGAAAATGTTATTAAGCATCCCTTAATGAATGGTACAAGCCGCAAAGGAACTGATGTTCAGGGTATCATTAACGGATCTCCCATGATTGGAAACGGACAAATACTTTCTGGTGATGAAGGGACGCCATATGAAGGATTAAAACTGTATGTCACCTTAACTGAAAACCAGATCGGGCAAGGATTTGAGGGCAATATCGTTTTCACTAAAGGGGTGGGAACCAAAGTCCAGGAATATATTAACAGTATTACAGATCCCCAAAAGGGTGCCCTGGACATATACACTCAAAATGTAAAAGAACAGCTGGAAAATTATAATAGTGAATTACAGGAGTTGGAGACTCGCATATCGACAAAACGCGAACAGCTCAGTCTGAAGTTTGCCAAAATGGAAAGCCAATTGGGACAGCTAAAATCGGAACAGAAGTACCTGACCGGTGAATTGGCTAAACTTGCATAAGATAGGAAAGTTATTGAGATCATTAAAGTTGTAACAGATTGATATTAGAATTTAATATTGAATAGTCGATTATTAAAAGAATGTATAATCGCTGCTTAAGAATTTTATAAGAACCATATTGATCAGATCCATAAAGTTCAAATCAAGGGTCCTGGACCCTGTTATCATTTTGATTAAGTGTAACCCATAATGCATCTGAGTTAACTGCCGATTTTGTTAAGATGATGTTTTATTTTCTAAAATCATTCTTCCTAAAAAGGTAAAAATGAATCCATATGCAAAGAGCAACAATGCATACAAGAAGGCTACTGTTACTACAAAAGACCAGGGGACTTTGATTCTGTTGCTTTATGACGGGGCCATTCGGTTTTTAAAAGTAGCCAGTAATAAAATTAATGAAGATGAACATGAAGCGTCTCATAATGCTATTGTCAAGGCAAAAAATATCATCTCTGAATTATTAACTTCTCTGAATACGGATAGTTCAGGCAGGGTTGGCTCCAGTTTAAAGTCGTTGTATGTATACATGTTTAATCGACTGATCGATGCCAATATTCAGAAAAAACAAGAATATGTTGATGAAGTTTGTGAATTATTGGTCGAGTTGAGAGAGGGATGGAGAGGCGTGATTAATAAGAAAAAAGAGGCTGTCAAAGCCAAGCAATTCAACAATAGAAATGAGCTTAAACCGATACAAATTAAAGGGTAATCAATAAATTGAAGCCGGGTATATAATTTGGTTTGTATGTTCAATAAGATAAAAAACAAAGTGTTTTATCTTACTAAATCTAATGGAACTTTTTACCTGATTCTGAATAAAAAGTATTATCATTTATGGTACTAAATCAGACTCAGATCATCGAATTTGAATCAGAAGAATATGAGGAATGGAAGATAATTAAACGTTTCTGAATGTACTTTGTTATGTAATGAGCGGCATAGGGAAGGGATAACGAATATCTGTTTTTTGATATTGCGTTAGCAGGGATGAGTGTGCCCGTGACTGGAGCTTTTCCACTCATTCCCGATTGATATTTTGTAGGTAGGCATGTTATGAGGTTGCGAATAAACCATGAAAAAGAAAATGCCAAAACTGTGCCAATAGACATCGACGATTTAGCAGGGAGGAGGCGATGAATAAGCGGATTATAACTAAAAATCAAAAAAAGAATGGATTGCAGCAAAAAATCATTCAACTTTGTTTTGATGCTAATTCAATTCATAAATTTACGCCTGGATTAAAAATGATCTATTCAATAAGTGAGACACCATTATTCGTGATATTGGAGGATGTTAAGGAAGTCCCGATTATAATATTAGCTAAATTAGAGACGTATTGATTTAATTTTTTATCGGCAATCTCATGTCCGGCATCTGCCGAATAAAACCTTATCGTATCTTTAAACAAGGTTGGATTCGGGAGTTGCAGGGCTAGTTGCTCCTAAATGACTCCATTTTCCAATCGGGTTTTACTTGTGGCTGCAATCTCTTGCTTTGTGGCTGTCATAAGATAAAGCTATTTGGAAAATCAAAGAAACTGTTGGTTGATTTTTGACACATAGTTATCGATGGATTTGCAGACAAAAGAAAATTTCCCTGTATATTCAAGATATTATGGTGAAAAAAAATACCATGGTTTTAATCGTTTGACTGAAATTGCAACACTTATAACAGGAGGTAGGAATCGATTAGAGTGATCTAGTTTTCTCCCAGAATGTGCGAAAGGGGTGGTCGAGCAAGAGCGGTTGCCGCGAACCCCGAACACCTAAAATTGTGGTTCACGGGAGCCGCTTTTCAGATTTGATTGGAGTGTTATACTCGCTTGTCCGGTTTTTTCTGATGATGCTCTCCGGTCGTCTTTTGACGACGGTTTGATTTTGTCGACATAGGAGGTTGACTGAAATCAACAGTTTTTCCGCATACATTCTAAATGGAGAAATGTTATGAGTTTGCGAATAAATCATAACACCGCCAGCTTGAATTCTCATAGAAACTTGGAAAAAGCCAATCAACGAGTGGCCAAGTCTTTAGAACGTCTTTCCTCAGGCTTAAGGATTAATTCTGCAGGAGATGGTGCTGCCGCTCTTATGGCTTCCGAGCAGTTTCGTTCTCAAATCGCCAGTATTGATCAGGCGATTCGTAACTCGGAATCCACTGTTTCGATGGTACAGACAGCTGAAGGTGCATTGGCGGAAGCCAACAACACATTGGTTGCCATGAGGCAACTAGCAGTGCAGTCGGCCAATGAAGGTTCGAATGATGCTATTATGTTGGCTGCAAACCAGGTATCGATCAAGAATATGATAGGATCAATTGATCGAATTGCTGAATTTACACAGTTTGGCCAGAAGAAGTTGTTGGACGGTTCAAGCGGTGTTTCTGGCTTGGCAATAGGTGATGGTTTGCAGTATATTAGCGCCATGACAGAAACCCAGTCAAGCGGGGAGAAGGGCTATGATGTACAAGTTATGGATTTGGCGGCTAAAGCATCATTGCTCGGTACAACTCCCATGACAAAAGAAATGATCGATGGTGGTGAAAATCTTTATGTTACGGAAGGTGGTAAAACGGCCACTTATGTGACAAAAGAGACGGACACTATTGACGCTGCCATTCTTAACTTTGCGGCGGCGGCTAAAAAGGCCGGTTTAAATGTTTCAATCAGTAAACAAGAAGGCGGTACTATACTGATTGAACATAACCTTTATGGTAGTGAACACACCTTCTCTGCAGCCAGCAGTACGGCAGGTGTCATTTCACAAAATGCCGGAACTTTTCAAACCGCCAAAAACGGTAAGGATTTAAAGGGTACTATTAATGGAGAAGCCACGATAGGTAAAGGTGAAAACATGACGGGTATCAGCGGTAACAAATCCACCGATGGTTTGACTGTTAGATTCCATTCTAACGATCCGAATTTTGCTGCGTCGGAAACCGGAGTTGAAGTTGGTAAAGTTAAAGTTATTCAAAATGCCATGACCTTTCAAATTGGTCCTGGACAAGGTCAAAAGGTTAACATTGCCATGCAGAACGTTTCTGCTGGTACGATGGCCAAAGGGATCGAAAATGCGAGTGGTTTTAAGTCTCTTCGAGACATTGATGTTACATCTGCTCAAGGTGCCCTGGATGCTATGACCTTAATTGATAAGGCTATAAATGACATTATTAGTATTCGGGCCGAACTTGGTGCTTTTCAGAATAATACCCTGGAAATCAATGCGGCAAATATGCGTATTGCCAAGGAGAACATGGTTGCAGCAGAGTCCAATATTCGTGATACGGATATGGCGGCCGAAATGGCGGAATTTACTAAAAACGATCTGATTATGCAGTCCAGTGCTGCCATGCTGGCACAGGCAAATCAGATTCCTCGTAAGGTATTACGCCTGCTTGAATAACTGAAGATCATTTCGAATATATGTCGGAACGGGTCTGGGTAAGTTCCATCCGTTCCGATTCATACCAATAAAATCAAAATCTACTGAATTTTCTCTATTTTTTTGTGGTGCTTGGTCCAAACACTTGATGATGCAGCTCTCGCCAATCCAGAAAGGACATATCAGGTTGGGCGATAGGTGGTAAATCTGCTGGCAATTCCGTGGAGCCTCCAAAATGCACAACAGAGACTTTTGCCAGTTTACCAGCCACCATATCGCTTTCAACATTGCCATAAAATATAGTTTTTTGTGGAAGTATCTTGGTTTTTTGGCAGGCTGATTTTATCATATAGGGCGAAGGTTTTTTTTGGTCTGGTTTGAAATTTCCGGAAATGAAACATAAATGTTCAGGAAAATAAGAATGAATGGCAGCTTTTTTCAATTTTGCAGTTTGAGAATCATGATGACCGTTACTAACCAAGGCTAACACCTTTTTTTCCGCCATCAGGCTTTCCAGGTAATCCGTAATCCCTTTAAAACTCCTTAATTGAGTCTGAAACTCTTTGTGATATTCTTCCAGAAGGGAAGCGACAATGTTATCTGATATGTTGAACAGATCGGGGTGAATTTCCAGGAAAGCTCTGAAATATGCTTCCACATTTCCTGAACCAAATAGTTGGCAGAACCATTTTAAGGTTGAAAGGTTTTCAGTTATATTATTATTTGAAAGGCCCGGAAATACGTTTCGTACGGCTTTTTCCTGAGCTGCGTGGTACGCTGGCCGAGTATTGATCAGCGTATCATCAAGATCGAAGAGATGGAGATCAAATTCTAAAATGGGTTTCATCCGACAGTTACGGATTTGGCTAGATTACGCGGTTTGTCAATATTTAATCCCAGATTTAATGCGCAGTAATAAGAAAACAATTGAGCCATGACCAATTGAACCAAGGGAGTTAGATCAGGACTGGTATGTGGAACGATCAATTGATGATCGATAAGTTCCTGGATTTCTTTATCCTCTTCAATACAAAAGGCGATTACTTTACCATGACGGGCTTTGACCTCTTCAATGGACATTAAGGTTGAATGATAGAGTTCATGGTTGCTTTTAGTGGGGAGGAAAAACAAGCTGTACATTTCTTCATCCACCATAGCCAAGGTTCCATGTTTTAAAAAACCGGCTGGAAGTCCTTCCGCATGAAGATAGGTTACCTCTTTCATTTTCAAGGCCGATTCTAAGGCAATGGGATAATAAATCTCTTTTCCCATAAATAACCAGTTTCTGACGTGGCTGGTCTGGGCAGCCAGATTTCGAATAAACCCCGATTCTTCATTTAAAACTTGTTCAATGATTCTTGAGAGTTCAAATAGCTGCTTTTTATATTGTTTAGCCTCTTTTAGGCTCAGGTGTTTGGTTAATACTCCGACTTCCAAAACAATCTGCCAAAGAATAATGATCTGGGACAAGGCCGCTTTGGTAGATACAACACAGATTTCCGGTCCTGATCCTTGAAAAATACAATGGTCAACCTCTTGGCTGATGGATGATCCAACCACATTCACCACCGCCGAAGTGGCCGCTCCTTTTGATTTAGCGGCGCGAATGGCCATTCGTGTGTCGTAGGTTTCGCCGCTTTGCGAAAAAAACAAAACATGCTGTTCCTTATTAACAGGAATAAGAGAGGGAAATTCATCAGCCGATACATTGGGAACATATAGGCCTGCATACTTGGAAAACAGGTAGGTTCCAATCATGGCCACATAATATGTAGTGCCGACACCAACACAAAAAGATTGAGGTTTTTCTATAAATTTTTCAGCGATGGTTTTGATTTCGTTTTCTGGAATATGCAGGGCGTTTCTGATAGTTTGAGGCTGGTCAAAAATCTCTTTTAGCATATAATGGGAAAACCCACCCATTTGTGCGGTTTGGCGATCCCATTGAACCTGAATAATCTGTTTTTTTACGGTCTTCCTATTATCCAGCTTCTTGACTTTAAAACTATCGTTGGTGACCAAAACATATTCGTAGTCATCTAGTATGACAGTATCCCTGGTTTCTGAAATAAAAGCATTAATATCGGAACTGACATAGTTTATACCATCGTTAATACCGATAACCAGCGGAGAATCTTTTTTTACCGCAAAAACCGTATCGGTTTGGTGGGATGATATCATGGCAATGGCAAATGATCCCTCGAGGTGATCGATAGCATTGCAGAAAGCGGATTCAACATCCTGCACTTTTTTATATTCTTCCTGAACTAGGTTAGAGAAAACCTCGGTGTCTGTTTCTGAAAAAAATTTGTAGCCTTTTGATTTTAGATCATCTCGCAGGCTTTGGTAGTTGGAAAAAATTCCGTTATGCACAATGACAAAGTTATTGTCGTTTGATGTATGAGGGTGTGAATTTTCCGGTGTGACGCCCCCATGAGTGGCCCATCTAGTATGAGCAATCCCCAGGTTGCCCCGCATCTCCTCAAATCTTTCGATGGCATTGACTTCATCAACACTACCGATGTTTTTTCTCATTTCAATTTGATTATCATTAAACAATGCCATACCACATGAATCATATCCTCGGTACTCAAGATTCTGCAAAGTCATCAGTAGTTTATTGGCAACTGGTTTATGACTAGCAATAGCACTGATTCCGCACATGGTTTCTCATTTTGGTTTTATGTTTAAAAAATATCTCAACAATTAGTTGTCAAAAAATATCGTTTTTTTCAGTCCTTTCGAATGTAACAAATCATGTGAATAAAGACGGTTTGATTATTCTGATTATTTCGGTAAATCCACGGTTGAGATTGATACCAGGTCCGGTACGTGGGTATTCGGCGCAATCGATGTACCAGGGGCAATTCGATGACCGGTGCCTACAATGGAGTTGTCTCCTACGAAGGCACCCAATTTGGGGAGTTTGGTATCAAGCGGTTCTTCGTTTTGGGGATGATAAAACATTTCTTCCCCCAGAGTGTTATAATTAACAGTAACCGTATTTGAGCCCAACTGTACATTTTCTCCCAAAACGCTGTCTCCAATAAATGATAATCGGCCAACATTTGATTTCCCAAATAAAACAGCGTTTTTAATTTCTGTACCGTATCCGATTTTGCAGTTTGAGCCGATGGATGAGTTTTTACGTATCAATGAATTATTACCAATGTACACATTGGCACCGATATAACAGGGACCGACAATAGTTGTGCCGGAGCTGACGCGAACGTTTTCTTCGAAATGGACGATACCTTGAATATTTACATTTGGGGCGATAACTACGCTCTTCGGGATAATGGTGGTGGTCCACGGTTTCATCATCATTTGATTGGCTGATAGAATGTGCCAGGGGCGACTAATGTCGATCCATGAATCTTCCCACAGGGATGCATCCATAGATTGTTGACTGATCAAATGCTGATAATAAGCCACCATGTCCTGTTTATGCTTTTTCAGAAATTCAAAACATTCTTTGTCCAGAATAAAACTGCCACCAAATATATAATTTGACATTCTGGCGCTTTCGGGTTTTTCGACCAGCTTTGAAATTTTCATGTCATGGCTTAAATAGATATTCCCATAGTTACCATCGGACAAGGGATGGGAAATAGTAGCCAGTGCTTTTGATGTGGCATGGTTGAACCTGGTCAGAAGATGTGTGAACGGGTTTCCTGACATCAGGGCGTCGCCGTAAACTAATAAAAAATGACTGTCGTCACCAATCACCTGTTCGCATAGTGAAACAGCATTACCAATACCGCGTTCTTCGGGTTGGATGATATACTCAATTTTCAGTCCAAGGGTTTTTCCATATTTAAAATAGTCCTGAATGATCTCCTTACGATGGTTCACAACAATCCAGACCTCCTTAATACCAGTTTCCGCAACCTGTCTAAGGATTGTTTCCAGAATGTATACTCCAGCGATGGAAATCATGGACTTGGGTCGATTTTCAGAAAAAGGCGAAAGTTTTTTACTCTTGGCGGCCGCCAATACGAATGCTTTCATCAGTCTTTTAGGCTATTGAGGTTAAAAATTCAGCACAAAATTAGAGATTCTTTTATCAGCAAGAACTAAAACAAAACTGGGCTGGAATTTGGTTGTGGGGTTTTTTACGCCCTTGTTCAGAGTATAACATATAACATTCATTTTTCCATAACGAATTGAATTTCGTAAAAATGCCTACGAATTCCTTCCATTTAGGAGACTGCTTATTCCGGCAAGAATATCAGTAAAATTGGAATGAAATCAAGAAGTAATATTGTTTGTCGATTATAGAGCGAATATAATTGAACTTTGGATTTTGCTTTAACTTATTTTCACTAGCGATTATTTATCTGCTTCAGAGTGAATTTGTTATATCTTACTTGGAAGAGTTGATCCTGAAAATTTTCCCTGTCTACGATTTCTTCACCATTCAAATGAATAGACGCCGTATTTCCCGTTGTCATGGTCAAAGCGTATTCCTCTTCCGCCGGCCAATCGTATTTTTCTCCTTTTTTAAGCTGGAGTTCAAAGGCATCCTGGCCGTCAATAGCCAGTCTGATCCATTCATTTTCCTTAGCCACTAGCGTTAGGGTTAGAGGACTGATGATTGCGGTAACAGTCTGGGGTGGGGCCTCGAGTG
>JBFFHJ010000081.1:0-33661 GCA_041556995.1 bacterium
AGAAGTAAAGTCCTTCAGCGCCGATGGTACTGCACAGGTGACTGTGTGGGAGAGTAGGACGTCGCCGGATACAAGAAGAGAGCCCAGTCGCACAACGGCTGGGCTTTTTTGCGTTTTGGGGAATAATAGTCTTGATCTATGCGATAGCTTTACAAAAAATAGATCTACTTTTGATTTGATCAAAATTATTCTTGTCAGAGCTTATAAAACCCCATAGAATGGATAAATTTAGTAAAATTTGTATTTTAACAACTTATTATATAAACCTTTATTTTTATTAACTAAATTTTAACCAACACTATTTGCCACATCCTAATAATTGGAGAGTTAACGTATGGCAGTTGTTTCAATTAAGCATCTATTTGATGCTGGTGCGCATTTGGGTCACAGGACTCAGAAGTGGCATCCAAAGATGAAAGAATATATATATGGTGCTCGATCAGGCATATATATAATTGATTTAACAAAAACCTTAAATAAACTGAAAGATGCATATGAATACGTTCTTAATCTTTCGGCTAACGGTGGCAAAATTTTATTTGTAGGAACCAAGTATCAAGCACGTGACGTAGTGACTGAGGAAGCGAAAAGAAGCAACAATTTTTATGTTAATTTTCGCTGGCTTGGGGGTATGCTGACAAACTTCAGTACAATCAAACAATCAATCTCCAAACTGAAAAAACTGGAAGATATCGCAGGACCGGATCGAGATTATGTAGGTGTTCTGAAAAAGGAAGGCGTTAGGTTGGAGAGGGAGAGAAGAAAACTGGAATCAGTTTTGGGTGGTATTACAGAGCTGAGGAAAAAACCGGCAGCGGTTTTTATTGTGGATATTAAGAAAGAGTTTATTGCAGTAAATGAAGCAAAAAAACTGGGCATCCCAATTATTGCTATTGTTGATACAAATTGTGATCCAAGGAATATCGACTTTGTAATCCCAGGAAATGATGATTCTATTCATTGTATAAAGCTTTTCACCAGTGTTATTGCTTCGGCTTCCATTGAAGGAAGAAAGATTTATGAATCCAAAATGATGGAGTTGAAGAAAGAAAAAGATAAGGAAAAAGCTGAAAGAGCAAAAGCGGAAGCCGCCAAAAAACAAAAAGCTGAAGCAAAAAGGGTTGCCAAATCAGAAGAAGAAAAAAAGGCAAAAGCTCAAAAGGTCAGTGAGAAAGAAAACAAAGCTGAAGCAGATTCGAATGAAGTTGAAGAAAAACCTAAAGCAGTAAGAAAAAATGCTTCTAAGCCCAAAGCAGAAGTTGAAGAGACTAAATCTGACGAACCAGCTGAAGAAGAGAAAGAAGAAGCTCAGAATAAAGAAAATGAAAGCAATGATTCCAAGGTTGAAGAATAGTTTAACTTGGTCGTATGGAAAGGAAGATAAATAGAATCAATACGATCGGAATGTCTGTGTAAAGAATTGTAAAGTAACAGGAGAAAAATGAGCAACATTACTGCATCTATGGTAAAAGAGCTTAGAGAGATCACTGGCGCAGGTATGATGGACTGTAAAAAGGCACTGACTGAGTGCAATGGTGATTTTGAGGCTTCAAAAGAGCACCTGAGAAAAAAAGGGCAAGCCATTGCAAATAAAAAATCAAGTCGAGAGACAAAAGAGGGATCTATCTATATCTATGAAGCAGACAATAAAGTCGCTTTAATTAAAATAGCTTGCGAAACCGATTTTGTTGCTAAAAACGATAAGTTCAAAGAGTTTCTTGCTAGAATCGGTCAACAGGCTGTTGAGGTAGGTACAGAAAATATAATGGATAAATCAGCTTCCGGCGGAGCTATTAAGGAACAATTTGTTGAAGCCATCAGTAAATTGGGAGAAAACATTGTTTATCTGGAAGGAATTGACTGGGAAGTTACCAATAATAGCATTATTGGCACTTACGTTCATACAAACGGAAAAATTGGTGTGATGGTAGAATTAGATGCTGACCAATCCGTTGATAAAGAAAAACAAAAAGAAATTGCTAGAAACGTGGCTATGCATATTGCTGCATCACAAGTAGAAGCTGTTGAAGAAAGTGATTTAGATCCTGCAGTGGTTGAAAAGGAAAGAAAATTCCTAGTCGATCAGGCTAAAGAATCAGGGAAACCGGATAACATCATTGATAAAATGGTGGAAGGACGATTGAAGAAATATAAGAAAGACATATGTCTGTTGTTTCAGAATTATGTTAAACAGCCCGAGCAAACAGTGGAGCAGTATTTAGCTGAATCAGGTAAAATGTTAGGTGCAAAGTTAATTGTCAAACGATTCTACAAGAATCAGTTCTAGCTAAATGGGAAAAGGGGATTTTAAATCCCCTTTTTTTTTGCCAAAAAAATGATGGATATAAAATATAAAAGAATACTATTAAAGCTTAGTGGTGAATACGTTGGTGGTAAACGAGGGGAAGGATTTGATTTTGATGTTATTAAGTCTTTGACCGAGCAGGTTTGTGCGGTTCATGATCTTGGTGTTGATGTGGCCATTGTATTGGGGGGCGGAAATTTCTTTAGGGGAACCAGAAACATACCCATGGTAATGGATCGTGTTTCTGCTGATCACATCGGCATGTTGTCTACTATTATGAACGGATTATGTTTAAAAGAATCCTTAGTAAGTATGAAAAGAGATGCCAGGGTGTTAACTGGATTACCGGCACCAACAGTAG
The DNA here is from genome assembly GCA_041556995.1 of bacterium. Classification (GTDB taxonomy): domain Bacteria; phylum SAR324; class SAR324; order XYD2-FULL-50-16; family XYD2-FULL-50-16; genus JAHJTV01. The sequence continues at coordinate 2,667 of JBFFHJ010000081.1, forward strand.
CCGAATTATTTAACAAATCCAAGGCATTAAAATACTTAGATCAAAACGAAGTTTTGATTTTAGCAGGGGGAACAGGGAATCCATTTTTCTCAACCGATACGGCGGCAGTTTTACGAGGCTTGGAAATCGAAGCTGATATTGTGATTAAAGGCACAAAAGTTGATGGCGTATACGATAAAGATCCGGTTAAGGATAAAACTGCCAAAAAGTATGAACGCTTAACATACACAGAAATTTTAGAAAAAGATTTGAAGGTGATGGATGCCACTGCTATCGCTTTATGTCGGGAAAACAAGTTTCCTTTATGTGTGTTATCAATATCCCAGCAGAATGATTTAATTGACTTTATTAAAGGAAAAGAGATTGGGACCCTTGTAGAAATTTAAAATGAAATGCATATCAATAATTAAGGGGTTCTATTTATGGGATATTTAGCAATTTATGAATTTGAAGGCTCAATTTGAATTGAGGATGGCACTTGACTAGTTTGATACAATGGGCAATGTTTTGAAAATCCAACTTATCCCCGTTCGCTTGAGGTTGTAAAAAAACAGGACGATGTATATTGGCGGCAAAGTGCAGAATTTCATCCGTATTGACATGACGGTTAACGACTAGTTTTAATTCGTCATAAAAAGGGTGGCTATGAGTATGGATCAACTCTTTAGGGCTATATGTAATCCAATCGGCTTCAGAAATGTTGTCCGGTCGGTAACCGTTTGTTTCCACAGCAACCGTATATGATAAGTCCTGAAGCTTTTTTATAAGAGGATTCAAATTGGAAATTGACGGCTCGCCGCCGGTTAGTACAATAAAATCGGATGGAAAATCTATTAATTTTTCTATAATTTCTTCAGCTGTTATGTTGTAATAGCTGGTTTTATGCAGCGGTTCATCGCAAAAATCGCAACTGCGGTTACAGCCATAAAACCTGATAAAAATAGCAGCTCGACCGGTATGGTAACCTTCCCCCTGCAACGAATAGAATATCTCACTGATTTTCATTTCCATTCATTCATGATGACTTGACTATAAATCACATCATCCAAATCAATCGAAATATCATCATCACCTGAAAATTCTGCACAACAGGTCGCTGTTTCATGAACGATGACTTTATACATGGGAAGATCAAGCCTACGACCCTGGTAGAAGATATGGCGGGACATTTGTTCTGATGTTGTATTGTAAGGGAGGATGATATACCTGGGATTCAATTGTGGAACGATTTCTACCAGGCTTTTATCCTCTTTCCAAACAATAATGGAATGGTCGAATGTATCCATAAAATTATTGAATTTTTCAAATAGCAGGGAAAAATCCATTAACATCTGGGCGTCATCTTGAGTATCGCCACTGATAAATATCTCATACACGTATGAATGACCATGCAATCCATGACAACGTTTTGTATATGACTTTATTAAACGATGACCGGTTTCGGATTTGAAGGTTTTTCTAATAATCATTGATGATGCAAAAGATTAAATAGGAAATCGTAAAATCAGGTTGGAAAAAACTGTCTATGAAAATAATGATATATGGTTGTATAAAAAAAGACAAATCAAGTTGTTCATCTTAATGATATGTTTTATATTATGTTTTTTGTGAATGTTCCTGTTGGCTTTTCTAATAAATATTTATAATATTGCAGTATTTTAGATTATAAAGTATGCTTCAGTATTTCTATAAAATGATCGGGAGTGCCACTATATTGTTATGCATCGATCTTTTTTTGTTCAATAAGACTAAAAATAATTGGAGTTAGAGATGAAACAACTTAGAGTTATCGTTTGTCTTATTCTTGTCGGTTGCTTTTTATTGTCAAGTAATTCTTTATTTGGCGAAGTTGTGTATTCCATGGATTTTTCAAAAATGGAAAACGGAGATGCCACCGAATGGTTTAAAAAAAATGACTTTTCCTTTAAAAATGATTCAGATGAGTTTTCTCTTAGGTTTGAAAAGGGAAGACTGATTATCGAGATAGATGATGATATTGGCGGATTTCTGTACAAAGAAGTGAGAATCAAAAATGTGAAACGAGTTAGAATCGAATGGGGGGTCGATGTATATCCTGCCGGCGCCGATTGGGAAAAGGAACTTTATCGTGAAGCGGTGGGGCTTATTATTTCATTTGGCGATAAAAAAATATCAAGCGGTAGTTATGTCGTTCCCAATGTGCCCTATTTTATTGGATTATTCCTGGGTGAGCTGGAAAAGGAAGGAAAGGAATATACCGGAAATTATTTCAAAAAAGGGGGACGATATTTCTGTATGCCGTGTAATAATCCTCCGGGACAAACTGTAATTACTGAGTTTGAGTTAAGCGATCGATTTAAAAGTTTGTTTAAAGAATCATCTGTGCCGCCAGTGACTGCTTTTGCGATTGAAGCTGACACCAGGGATACCAAGGGTAAGTCAAAATCGTTTATTAAAAAAATCGAATTTTTATCAGATTAATTCCGGACTATTAATTTGTTCTATAAAAATCCCCATTCTTTATATAAACACTTAGTCAAGTATTCCAATCATTACAATGATAAATCCTCGGTATTAGGATCCTAAGCAATATTAACCGGGGACTACATCCATCTGGTATGTTCAGCCTGATACAATTTCTCAATTTTAAATAAAATATTCTCCAATATCGGTATATTTTCGGATTTAAATCTTGCTTTGGGGTTGACAATCTCTACGAGATTGGACTCTCTTTCCCCAATGGCTTTGCTAATATCTGACAGACTGATTCCATCATTTCTGGATTGAAGTAATTTATAGATCTTTTTTCGTATAGCGCTGATTTGTTGCTGATTTTCAACCTGTGTCACCGTTGTTAATTTTTTACCAACAGTGGGTGTTTTGAGGTGGGAAAGAGAAGACTTTTTAGTTAAAGGATCTTTTTTTTCATTAACAGAAACCGTTTTTTTGAGATTGTTTTCATGAACGATTTTTTTTGTAGGTTTTTGTGTCGTTTTAATTTCTGTCGTTCTTTCAAGGTCATGTGTTACATAACGATTCCTGTTATAGACGGTTGTCTGTTGTTTGAGGCAGTCTATTTTGTGATTGGATAAATCCAGGTTTTCAGTCTTAGTCGGTTGGCGATATATCCAACCAGCCAACCAAATACAACTAAGATTGGCCAGTTGAACGCCAAAGCGAATAAAAACAATGATGAAAACTTCTAACCAAAGATTGAATATTAACTTTTGTTGGCTTAGCATGGTTTTTAACTCATCTTTTGTCTTGATCTGATTTCGAACGCTTATGGCTGAATTAGCCCGCTGGTTTTGATTAGAAAACGTTTTTAAGGAATTCCTATTGTCTTCGACCTGACTCTGGAGGATGTTGATGATCTTTTTTTTGTTTTGTTCGGCTTGAATGGTTTCCATTACAGGAAACACTGTGTTGAAGCTGGATCCGCATACAGTGGTTATGAATAAAAATACCAGCAGAAATTTAAATAAAAAATTAACAGGGTGAACTTTTGTTCTGTTTTTCTTTTGAATATCGGGAAGCCAAACACCTGCCATTATTCCCATGAACACTTCATTCAAGAAGGCCGCCCAGTATCCCATGTATTTTATAATATCATTTGTTTGATATAGATTTTGAAAAAAAGTTCCTGACTCGATTATCATAAAAAATGAGGCTGAAACACTCATGATCAGTAATAATGGAATGAATATCCATTTTTTTGTACGTTCCATAGGACCTTTTAGTTGTTTTAAAAAAGGAAAAAGAGAACATGTGTACACATTAAATAGAAAAAGATACTCCGGCAACACTTTTTTTGTTTATTGTAGTAAAACCTGCAATAATGAATACAGAGCTTTCTTTTGTACAGGAAAACAAGGAGCGCTTTGGAGCAAGACCGTTTTAAAGAGCAATAGAAACATATAAGAAAATCCTAGAAACCTTGCTATATAAGACTTCAAACGTCTATTTTGTGAGAAGACAAACCTAATGAACTTTGTTTTTTATTGAAATAATTCTCACGGTTTTGTAGACTATGATTTAATTGGTTGTTTTTTTTTCATACGGATGCAACAGAAGAGAGATAAACATGGCTGATAAACCCACACTCAAAGCAGGTCATCTCAAAATTACGGATCATTTGATTTTGGGAATAACGCAGGATCAAAACAAAAAAGGAATTACTACTTTTGAAACATTCAATTTGGAAACAGTAGCTTACTTAGGCTGGAACCAGGTATCGGCGGCGATGATGGCCGGTGACATTGATGTCTGTTTTGTTTTGGCACCAACAGCAATGGACCTTTTTAAGGCAGGGGTTGATATCAAATTGATACTCTTTGCTCACAAAACAGGCAGTATACTTATCAAAAACAAAGCAGCCAATGTCGGAGATATCAAAGACATGAAAGGCAAGATGATTGCCATTCCCTATCAGCTGTCAGTTCACCATATGCTATTACACAAGCTTTTAATGGAAAACGGTCTTGAACCTGGGGCTGGAAAAGATGTTGGACTGGAAGTAATGGCGCCATCACAGATGCCGCAGGCTATTCAGGAAGACGAAGAAGGGGAAATCGGCGGATTTATCGTGGCAGAACCTTTTGGCTCACAAGCGATTACTGAGGGATACGGAGAGTTGTTATATCTCTCCAAAGATTTATGGCCAAAACATCCATGCTGTGTTGTTGTCGTAAAAAGTGAAATTATACAAAAATACCCTGATGCAGTACAAGAGATGACAAACAGCCTTGTAAAGTCGGGATCATTCATTCAAGAGAATATCACCGAAGCCACTAAGATTGGAGCAGCTTTTCTGGGGCAAAGCGAAGAAGTTGTAAAAAAGGTGTTGACTGAACCGGTTGATCGGGTCATGACTAGCGAATTAATGCCAGTGATTGACGATTTATCCAAAATTCAGGACTATATGTGTGATAAGATGAATGTGCTAAAGGGTAAAGTTGACCTGGATAAATTTGTTGATGTACAGTTCGCTAAAGAGGCTGGGGCTATTTGATAATTAAGGTTGCACAGCATCAGGCTTTTCTTGACGGAACGAGATTATTGATTTATTTTCCAAATAAGATAGAATTTATAGATAATGAAACTGTTTTATGGTAAGTAACTTTTTTGGAGTGATTCATGGCAGCGAATAAAGATATGCGAATTCTGGTAGTGGATGATTTCTCTACCATGAGACGTATTGTAAAGAACATATTGAGGCAGTTGGGATATAACAACGTAATTGAAGCTGACGATGGGACAACGGCCTTAGCTAAAATGAAATCAGAAAAGGTGGAGTTCTGCATAACTGATTGGAATATGCCCAAGATGTCAGGACTTGAATTGTTGAAAGAAATTCGTTCCGATGAATCATTAAAGGATATTCCTGTATTGATGGTAACAGCAGAAGCACTGCAAGAGAATATTATTGCTGCGATTAAAGCAGGTGTAAGCAACTATGTTGTTAAACCTTTTGATGCGGCGACAATGGCGGAGAAGATAGATAAAATATTTGGTTAAATCCATTCCTTCGTGTTCTTACCTGAACGCTCGAACATCGTTGAATTAGATTCTATCTAATAGCGCAAAGAATACGAATGGATGGTTCTTTTGGCAATCGCATCCATTCGTCAATTAACCTCACCGTTTTCAATGTCGGGCATTCTTCCTGTTTGACTATTAATATTTGATCCATTGCTCAGGGGCGTATGGTTGTTGATGTGTACTGATCCATTTTGAAATTATGCCGTCACCAATCACCTGTACTACTCTATTTTTTCCCATGAAGACAATGTCACGCCGTTTTTCAAATCCCCAACCGCAAGGTTGTCCACAGTATTCGTACCATCGGATCTGCATGATTACTCTGATTTTTTGTTGCTGATTACCGTTATCATCGGTATATGTCCCTTCTTCCACAATATTAGCGGTGTAGGAAAATTCTATCCGATTTTTATTGCTGCCTTTCCATTCGTTTTTCGTTTCTTTATTTTTTATTTTCTCCTTACGTTGTTTGTATTTTTCAATATAAAAATTGACCGTATCGCCGGTAATAGCATAGGGGATAAGCATGTTTTTATACTCTTCAAACCACCATAATCGCTCGAAATACCAATGATTTGTTTCTAGGTGCGTCAATGTTTGTATCTTGTTCCGGTCAGGATAGATTGATTCGGCGATATGAATATAGTAATTTGCATCTTCGATGTTTTCTGTGCGATCCAGGAATAAACTGTAGCTGTTTTTCTTTTCCTTTGCTTTAAGCAAATTGACCTGGGAGTTGTTTAAGGAAAGATACCAGCCTTTGGGAACGGCTATTTCCCATTTTTCCGAAGCCGGATTATTACCGGAGCAGCCATGGAGCGTCAGAAGATTAATTAAAAGGATCAGTTGTGCAATAATATAAACTCTACGGCATTTCATCTGTATTCATCGGGTTATGGGCAGATTTGTTCAAATTTTTTACTAAAACTGTCCTGTTTCCAAAAATCTCGTATTGACTTTTCCATATGAAGTTTTTGACAAGCAGAAAACCGTTCTTCATTGGAAAAGTCATTTTTCAGAGATTTAAAAAACTCATCGAATAATAGAAGAGAGGCATAAGCTTTTAAACGCTCCATCTTTATATCAGTATTCTCTGGTTCCAACCAGAAACCATATTTAATCATCTGAAATGCCTGTGGAATTTGTCTTAGATTCAATAACTTCTTAATTTTATTCTTGGTTTTTTGGGCAGCGATTTTATCGTCTTTATCCCTAAACAGGGAAATCCTTATTTTACCGGTGCTTAATTCTTTCCAGGTGAATACGACTTTCCTCTTATTAGCAGAAGTGAGGATAATTGTTTTACCGGATAAATTGTCAGGAGTGACTAAGTTATCTCTGGGAGCGTTTAACTGGGGGAAGCTCTTTTTATAGAATGGGGGACTTTGCTTTATGAATTCATGTACACTGTTGTTAGTATTCAGTCGAATCAGTTGTATTTTTTTGGGATTTAATTGTACCCAGAATTGAATATTATCGGAATCAGTCCAGTATAATTCGCTGCACCAAGCATGTTTACATAAATTAGCTGCGAGAAAATGAAAGGAGGTTGGTTTATTGTTCCGCATATTCAACATTTGTGGTTGCTGCCAACACGCCATCATACCATCATTGCTTTCCATTTTGCTGCTTTCCATGGTTTGAGAAGAGATATTCATTTTATCGAGCAGTATTTTGATGGCTTTTTTCCATTCGGTGCTTTGATATTGATCCATTCTTCCAATTGAATGAATTTTTGTTAGAAAAATTTTGCTATAATTGCTGTTCAGCTTCAGATTTCCGGCTTGGATTTCGAAATAGTCTTCAGTGCCGTAATCATAAAAAATATATCGATTGGGTTCGCAGTTAAATGGTTTTTGGTTTTTCTGAGTGAGGGCAATTAATAGCAAATTATATTTATATGAGTTAAATGCGCTAAAACGTCTATTGGCCGGATTTATTTCATCCAGTATAAACTCCTGTTTAGCTGACGCCGAAATGGCAAAAAGCACCGTCAACATGATGATAAAAGCCTTAAAGGATATATGGATAAAATTCATCTGTTTCCCTTGAATGGGGTTGTAAAAATGATGAAAATGTTAAGAACGGTTTTTATGGTTCGGAAAAATCATCTTCCGATTCATCTTGTGTCGGATTCTCATTCGTTTGAAATGAGTTTTTTGGCGGATGCAGACAATGCGAGAAATCTATCTGCTCCAGCATTTCAGACGACATAACTGTTTTTGAAAAATCAATCCCTTCAATTTTACATTCATTAAAAATACAATTAACAAATTTAACCATATTGAATATGGCTCCCTGAAAATCAGTCTGAATAAACTGGCAGTTGTAGAATGCCATAAATTGGAGTTGGGCGTTGTTAAACTTGCTGCCTTCAAAATAGCAATTCAGGATGCGATGAGGGGATTCCAACGGGTTCCATTGGCTGTATGAAAAATCAGTATTTTTGAAGCTACAATTCTGGTATTGGTGTCTTCCCAAGAAATGTACTGACACCAGAAAAGAATTGTCGAAATTGGCATCACGAACCACTGTAAAATTCTGTTCTTCAATGGATAACGTTTCATCGATAAATGTTGCACCATTAAAATCTGGATACCGGTCATTAAAATCTGCCTGCCCGAAATGATTTTTCCTGGTTGAAACCTCATGCGTCATATTTTCAACCGTTTGAGGTTGGGATGGGGCTTTTATAGTTGGCTTAAAATCAATCTCACTTTTATCGGCCTCGTTTAAATCAATAATTTCATCAGGTACATCCTCCATCGATAGATCTGATTGGATTGGTGTGGATTCCCCTGTTATAGGATTATCATATTGGTATTGTTTGGATTTTTGTTCAATTTCTTCAAAACGCTCGTTTATAGATCTGTTTTCATAATGCTTGATTCGGTTGCGTGCACTGAACTTACTGAGTTCCAGGTTTACTTTTTTAACGGAGTCCTGGTACAGCTTTCTCAAGGTGTTAAGTTCGGTAATTTTTGATGGTGAGAAGATTTTTTCAAAAAAACTCATTTGTTGGAAAAAATCGTGATAATCTTGCCAGGCGATGTCTCTTTCTTTTGTTGCCAGATAGTAGTTATGTTGTTCTTCTTCGGTTTCTCGTTGTATCTGTTTTAGTTTCTGATCCAGGTAAAATAACTCCGAGGTTCTTTCCATTTGCTCTCGACGCAAACGGGGTGTCGGTTGGGACTTTAATTTGTTATATTCCTTCAATGATTGTTCATATTTTGATCTGGGAAGTTTTTGTGTGATGGGGGGAGATTTCAGGAGTACGAAATCTTTGCGACGCGTCAGGTAAAGTATGTATCCAACTAAAAGGACAATAGCTGATATCAGTAGAAAAATGTTCATAACAAACCATTCCCGGAGTTAAATTCGTTCCGGTCGCAATGGAATTCCCGGTATTGAATGGTATTCAGGATTTCAGCCCACCTTATAAAGAGAATTATAGTGGCGGGCTGGTCGTTGAATCACAAAGAGAAGTTTTGACAACATTTATTTTTTAATTCAGTACAGAACCACCGATTCCACTATTTAAGGAAATATAGCCATTCCACTTAATATTGCGTTTAACCATTTCTTCAGCAATTTTTTTGGCTTTTTGTACTTCTGCATCGTTCAGTGATCCTTTACATGCTTCGATTTTATTTAAAATCCGTGTTCTTTCTTTTTCCTGACGGATTCTTTCATCTTCGATACGTTTCAATTCGGCTTCTCTTTCCAAACGGATACGTTCTTCTTCCAGACGTTTGGCTTCCGCTTCCTTCTCCAGCCTTATGCGTTCCTCTTCTGCCTCTTTTTCTTTTCTAAGGCGTTCCTCTTCAGCTTTCTTTTCTGCTGCTTCTTTAGCCTTTTGCTCTTGCTCAAGTCTCAGTTTTTCCTGTTCTTCCGGAGTCAATACTTTTTTCTTCTTAAGTACTTTTTTTACTATTACTCGTTTTTTGACTACTCTTCCATCCGGCAGTGTTTTGGTAACTATTTTTATCTTTGGTTTATCATCAGGGGTTTGTTTTTCCTTATTTGTCGCAGTCCCCGATTTCGTTTTAATTCGACCCGTTTCATCCTTTGTCTGGATGGGTACACGTGTGACCAATCTTCCAGCTCCTACTGTCTCTACTGCCCCTGCTCTGGTTATCGGAGCACGCTTTTTCAGCTTTCCGGGACCTCCTGCCGCAACTTTGGTTGTCGGAGCACGCATTTTCAGTTTTCCTGAATCTCCTGCTGCAACTTTGGTCGCCGGGGCACGCATTTTCAGTTTTCCGGCCTCACCAACTGTTGCCTTGGTTGCCGGAGCACGCTTTTTTACCCTTCTGACTGGTCTGCTGGTTGTGCCTGATTTTGCAGTGGTGGTTTCTTGTCTTACTAATCCCCTTGTCGGCGGTGCTTCGTCTTTGCTAATTCTTTTAATAGCTCCTCTTACCGGTAGTTCTTTTTTCTTGGGTTCGGAGTTGTTGGCGAGTCGTTGCTGCTTTAAATAATCACTAACTTGCTTTGCTCCAATGGGCGATTGTTCAGCCATAGTCAGTTAACCTCCAATCAGGTGTTTTATTTTCTTCAAACAATGTTGTTTTTATACGAACCATATTGAGATTTGTTAAATTTAAATTCCAATCAGGTAACAACAAATTGTGCCGATTTCCCGGCATTATAGGATTTCCCATTCTTGAATACTAAAATATATCAATAATTTACCAATTCTATCTTTTAACTGAATTATATCATTAACGACAATGGAAAAAAACAACTTATCTTACAAATCAGTGGCATTGGTCGTAAGTAACAACATAATAGCCGGTAGAAAAGCAGATATGCTTGAACAAGTTCCATTATTGAAATGGGTTGTGATTCAAACATTATTCCAATTCAATGTTAACTTGGTATAAGCTATTTAACCAAATAAAATAAAAAGATCAAAGGAAAAATTCAAAATATGGTTGATCATGGATTCTCGGCAAGTTTTTACTACCTTGTTTTGTGTCCCTATTTAAAAATATAAGGTCTTGACACTTAAGCAGTCTTTTATGAAAGTAGTTTCTAACAATTGAAGAACCTCTGATACAGTATCATAAATTTGAGATAACTGAATACACTTATCCCAGTTGTCGATATTGTCCCCCCGGAATAAATACCTGAGATCCGAAAACCGTTATAAAACAAATCGTATCAGATTTAATCAACCATCTTTCTATAATACGAATACGTAGGAGGAATAATGATCGAGATTACAGAATCTGTAACTCTGAAAAAACAGGGAGATATTGGTGTATTGTCTATTGATAATCCACCGGTTAATGCCCTTGGGTTTTCCGTTCGAAAGGGAATATACGACGGAATAAAGAACATTGCCGGTGATGACGATATTAAAGCCGCCGTTATTATTTGCAAAGGAAGGACCTTTTGTGCTGGTGCCGATATTAAAGAATTTGGAAAACCGATAAAAGAACCAGGATTATCAAAAGTGTTGGAAATGATTGATGCATGCAACAAACCGATTATAGCAGCTATACATGGAACAGCTTTTGGCGGTGGTCTGGAAACTGCCTTAACTTGCCATTTTAGAGTGGCTGTGCCCTCGGCCAAGTTCGGGCTACCGGAAGTAAAACTGGGATTGCTACCGGGAGCGGGTGGAACTCAACGTTTACCGCGTGTGGTAGGTCCTGAAAAGGCGCTGGAGATGATTGTTTTTGGCAATCCTGTTGGGACCAGGGACGCCATAAATGATGGATTGATTGATGAAATCATTGATGGTGATTTGGAAGCAGGTGCGGTTGAATTTGCCCGTGAAACCATTGAAAAAAACAAGCCTTTGATAAAAGTCAGTCAAATGAACGACAAAGTCAAAGCTGCTCGCAGTAATACGACAATATTTGATGATTTCAGGAAAATTGTTGCTAAAAAATTAAGAGGCTTTGATGCTCCGCAAGCATGTATCAAAGCTGTAGAAGCTGCCGTCAACAAACCATTTGCAGAAGGATTAAAAACGGAATGGGAACTGTTTGTACAATTGATGGAAGGATCACAGTCTTCTGCTCAACGGTATTACTTTTTTGCGGAACGACAAGTGACAAAAATACCGGATATTCCGAAGAATACGCCATTGCTTGATGTCAAAAAAGTGGCTGTTATTGGAGCTGGAACCATGGGTGGTGGGATTACGATGAACTTTGTCAATGCCGGTATTCCGGTAATTCTGGTTGAAACCAAACAGGAATTTTTGGATCGTGGACTATCCGTTATCAGAAAAAACTATGAAATAACCGCTTCCAAAGGCAAACTCACTCAGGAGAATGTGGAAGAACGTATGGCACTTATCCGGGGAACCTTGTCTATCGAAGATTTGGATGAAGTGGATTTGGTTATTGAAGCGGTATTCGAAAATATGGATCTGAAAAAAGAGATTTTTCTAAAGTTAGATACCATATGTAAAAAAGATGCTATATTGGCCACTAATACTTCTTATTTGAATGTCAATGAGATTGCCGCCCAGACAAGGAGACCTGAATCGGTTATCGGATTGCACTTTTTCAGCCCTGCCAATGTAATGAAATTATTGGAAATCGTTAGAGGTGAAAAAACATCCAAGTCGGTTTTAGCAACCTCGCTATCGTTGGGCAAAAAAATCGGAAAAATACCGGTTGTGGTCGGAGTGTGTGATGGCTTTGCTGGAAACAGGATGTACGCTCAACGGAAGCGGGAGGCCGATAGTCTGATTTTAGAAGGTGCCATGCCGGTGCAGGTGGATAAAGTGCTGTATAATTTTGGGTTTCCCATGGGGCCATTCGTGTTGAACGATTTGATAGGAATCGATCTTGGGTGGAGCAAAGAGACATCGACCGGTTCTACAATAAAAGAGTTATTGTGTGAAATGGGACGGTTCGGTCTTAAATCCGGTTCTGGTTATTATAAATATGAAAAAGGCAGTCGAACGCCTATACCGGATGCAGAGATCGATAATTTGATTGTCGACTTTTCCAAAAAGAAAAACATCAATCGGCGCGATATTTCTGATGAGGAAATCTTGCAACGCTGCATTTACCCTATTATTAACGAAGGTGCCAAAATTATTGAAGAAGGTATCGCCGTACGACCCAGCGATTTGGATGTCATTTGGATCAATGGTTACGGCTGGCCGGTGTATCTTGGCGGACCCATGTTTTTTGCAGATCTGATTGGTTTGGACATAATATTGGAAACGTTAAAAGAATTTCAACAGAAATTTGGAGATGATTGGAAACCTGCGGCGTTATTAGAAAATTTAGTGGCTAAGGGCAAAAAGTTCAGTGATTTGGATTAATATTGTGTTAGTCAGCCCAATGTAATTAAGCCTTATGGGACTTGACCTCGTATTGTCATTCTGCAAAGAGCTCAAGCGACCTGGTATATGTATTATTCATATGAGGGAAAGCGGGAAGCTAAATATGGATCAGCAACCATGTGTATTGGCAGAGGACAAGGTTATATTGTGACTTGGGAAAATCTGACCCAAAGCTAAATGCAGGTCGTTGTTGATTCAGCATTCAGCATTCAGCATTCAGCATTCAGCAGTATATAAAGAGGGATTAAAATGAGAATCCCTCTTCTTCAAACAGGACCCTACAAGCTTCCACAACCTCCTCGTCATAATGAATTCTCTTTCTTTTGATGATTTCATTTAAAGCAAATTCCTTCCCTAAGGCCGGTCGGTAAGGTCGATGGGAACTCATGGCCTCCATTACGTCGGATACAGCGATGATTTTTGCTTCCGGCAGAATGTCTTTTTTTGTAAGGCCACGGGGATAACCGGAACCGTCCAGTTTTTCATGGTGCTGGTATACGATTTGGGCAATGGGTTTTGAAAATGGGATACCGCTGAGCAGCTCGAATCCAATCTGGGGATGAATTTTTAACAGATCATATTCGGCACTGAGGATACTGCCTGGCCGATTTAAAATATCAAGGGGGATGCGGATCTTTCCAATATCGTGCAGGATGCCAGCTAATCGAATGGTTTCCATATCTTCGAAGGGTATGGAAAGCTTTTCGGCCAATACACATGCCAATCCGGCGACACGCAATTGATGGCCCGCTATGTACGGGTCCCTGGTTTCAACCATCTGCGCCATTACTTGAATAGTGGACTTATAAATAGCTTGAATTTGCTGGGTTTTGTCTTCGACTGTTTTTTTTAGATTGACATTTTGGTCGGCCAATTCCTCACTCATTCTTTTAAGGGAAAGATGAGTTTGAACCCTTGCCTTTACTTCCACTGTATTGAATGGTTTGGTAATATAATCCACTGCTCCCAGTTCGAATCCTTTTGTTTTATTAGCGGTATCTTGCAAAGCGGTGAGGAAAATAATGACTATATCTTCTGTTTTAGGGCTGGATTTTATCTTTTCACAAACCTCATAACCGTTTAATTCCGGCATCATAATATCCAGTAGTACCAAGTCCGGTTTTATTTTTTCAATATATTCCAGAGCTTTAATCCCATTTTTGGCAATTCCAAGCCGATAGTCATCTTGTAATGCTTCCAGTAGAATATCAACGTTGATGGAATCATCATCAACTATCAAAACCAGAGACTTTTTTTTAGTTGTATTCATTTCTGAAGAAGCTCCCCAAGCGTTAAGAATTTATTATCAGTTTTGGGGACTGTTTTTTTTCCCGAATATTTGGCTAATGATCGAATTGAGGTCAGTGTTTTATTGAGAGATGCTTCCAGGTTTATCACAGCGTCTTTGTTCGGTTGATATTGAGCGGAATTAGCGGCTTGTATAGTTTTTTTTGTAAAATCCAGAATATTGTTTATTCCTCCTGAAAGGGAATAACTGGAGGACTGAATAGTCTTTAAAAAATTAGACATCTCGGGGGTTTTATCTTCGTTCAGCGCCAGGTCAACAGCAGCGATAATACTATTTATGGGGGGGCGGATCTCATGACTCATATTTGCCCAAAAAGTGCTTTTGGCTCCTACGGTAATGTCTGCAATCGTTTTTTCTTTTTTTAACTTAATATTCGTTTTTTCAAGTTCAGTTGTTTGTTCTGTCACTCTTTTTTTCAACTCAGTCTTAAGATTTTGCAGCGTCTCTACATGGTTTTTTCGATCAGTAATATTAATAAAGGAGACGATTCCTGATAACTGGCCTCGAAATAATCCGTATCCCCCTGCCATATCGATCCATTTGATTTCATTATTTTTGCAAATTATTTTGAGCTCCTCTCGCATATACTGAGATGTTTTTTCTACTTTTCTGCTTAACAATTATATTTTTGGAAAAACAGAAGACTTACTGTTATTATAGAGAATAAACCATATTAACTTCAAGTAAAATAGCGCATTGGAAAGTGTTTATTTATATAACTTATGACTAATTATAACATCTATAAATAATTGGATCGGCATAAAATAATAGAGTAATCCTTTATAATTATTGATAAATGTTAATCGTTTGAAATCAAAAAAAGTATGCTGTTTATGGTTGTTATAATGACTTAACCAGTAAAAAATAGTATTTCAACGGTATGGACGATTTTGGTCTTTTTTTCAAAAACATAAAAAACTAGCATAAAGATGGACTATATTCAGGCAATGAATTGAACCTTTATCTGATTTCATTGTATCTAATGAGGTAGATTGTAAAAAACAACCGGTTATTGTCTTGGTAATATTTTACATTTTAGGGTTTTTATCCTATTAATTTCTCAGGTGAATAACCAAAGGTGGGTTTAAAGGAGGGGGCTTAAAAACTTATATCTGAAATCCATATCGCACATAAACGCCATATCCGATATGGTTTTCGGCGACCGGTTTGTATCTTTCCTCATTCTGATTGTGTGATCGTAGCACCTGAGGATGACAGGGAATCTGCTTATTGACCAGCCAAGAATCCTTGGTCATTGGAGAAGGATAAAAATCCTTAAATGTGAGTTCTTAAGATGGCTCAAACACGTATCGACCATTCTTTATAATAACATTGGGCGGTCGCTTTCGGGTATTAAAAAAGTCATATCCTTCTTTCAGATTTTGCCAAAAATCGATCCAGGGCGAATTTTTATATTCAATCATTTTTTTATTTTCCATTCTAAAGGGAAATATATGAATTCTAAAGAATTTTTGATTTTTCCGAAATGCAGCATCTGCTAGAGTATAAATTTCTTCGATAACCCCATCTGTCATAGCGTAACAACCGATGGAAACACAATCGCCATGTACCATCAAGGCAGCGCCGGTTCTTTTAAGAAACCGGTCATATTTGTTGGGATATCCAATATTAAAAGATAGGTGAAACGTGCTGTAGGGATTTAATTGATTCGGCTTTACAAAATAAAATCCTTCTGGCGCCTGTCCATCACCTTGGCTTAGTTTTGGCCCCAACGAACCCCAGCCATAAGTACAAATTTTATATTTTTTAAACAAACGGAATTGACCCGCCAGTTCCATCCAAATCTCCAATTCCTTGGATTTTTTAAAAATTCTGATAAAAATAGGCATTCCCAATAATAGCTTCTTTTTCGCTAATTCTGCTTTAAGTCTCGGCGTCACCCGCTTGATTGCGTTGACAGAACGTCTGCTTGAAGGAATGCTTGGTTTGCCATAAGCAGTGAATGATATTACCAAAATAATTAAGAATGAAACAGCAAGTTTATCAAGACTAATAATAAAATTTGAGATCATATGTCAAAAAAGGAAATGCTGTTTGGTTTTTTAGAGAGCCTCTCTTTAATGAAATCTTTTTAGTTGCCCCTTGGTGAAGCACCATTCCGGTGTCTGTAGCTTTTCTCCAAAATTTATATTGTACCAGGGATTCAGAATGTCATTCTTGGGATTGTTAAGAATGTGGATGTTTTGTGCCGGCATATAGCTTTGGGCCAATAGAAATACTTTGTTTTTTGTGTAGGGGTGTATGGCCATATCCACTATAATTACCGCATGTCCTGGGGAACCGCCCTTGATGAAAACATCACCGATTTGCATGTTTTTTACATCCACTAATTGAAGTTCCTTATTCAATGAATATGTACCAGCGTACATAAAAACAATCTCCAGATAATTACGGAAACTGGTATAATTGTTTTCTCTGGTTGAAGTTTTTCTCCATCGGACAGTATTTCCTTTTATCACCGGGCGATAACCTTCGAGCCATTTAGTGAATGAGGCTTGATGACCGCTGGTGAAGTTAAAATGGATGGCGTCATAGTCTTTTGTGGAATATAAATATTCTGCTTTAAGTCGAATTACCGCATCGGCACATTGTTGCAGATTTTTTATGCCTATATCAATATCGATGACTGCGTAATGAGCTTTTTGATTGCCTTTCAGCTTTCCATTGTGAAGATACACAGGTGTATTTTCAGGTTTTAATGGTAAATGCCTTAACCAGTATTCATAGGAATCTGCTGGAATATTAACTCTCTGGTAACCGTTTGGTACAATAATTCGTTTTTTTAGTGTTTCTATCTGATCGATTTTATTCAGCCATAGATAACGACCGGAATCTCCAAGAACAAACATTGGATAGATGACGACAAGTAGCAAAGATATGAGTCTAATGAAATATTTCATAATCAAAATAACCAACGTAAAGGGGGTAACTATTCAGCATTATCCTGAATTCTATGTCATTCCTGCAAAAGCATGATATCAATAAGTTAAACTCTGCTATCTGTTATCCTTGAGGAGGGACAAGAATCTTCAAACCCTAAAGCAACTGATGTCCTTTAACATCGTAAAGAGCTATATACAAACAATCCGATCCATTTGGTATAGAAGGGCATTCATGTAATCAAGTTATTTCTGGATGTCGCTAAGATTCCATTGAGATTCTTCAGGTTGCCTAAGGCTCTCATCAAAATGATAAATAGGCCATGCTTTTTTGAGAATAGTTATATAAAGGGGATACATCTTCGAAATCCGTCAGTAAGAATGGCAATCTTTCAATTGATTGTCAAACAACAATTGGCCATTAGCCAGCTTCCAATCCTGTATTCTCAATCCAATATGAAAGATCGTTTCATTCGTTTCACCCATGTCGATACCCACAACAAGCCTGAAGTAGAAGCAGGGGCCCATTAAAATTCTGGAAGATCTGATTGCTAAATGGCTTTAAACCTCTTTCTTTTTTTGCTTTGACTGATTACTGCCAGAATAAAATAAACGATAGATAGAATCGACAGGATCAACCAGTTGTCATAAATATCATAGAGTGATGCTCCCATTTGATTCATTTTCAGGAAGCCGTCTACACCGGCTGTTGAAGGAATTATCCATGAAATTAACTGAAGAAATTCTGGAATCGATTCTTTTGGCCATGAGAAGCCGGTTAAAAACAGGGCGGGTATTGAGGAAAACAGGAGAATAATCATGGAGATCTCCCTGTTTTTAAAGAGAGTTGATATGGTAAGTGCCAGAAAAATAGCTGACAGTAAAAAAGGAGTCAGAAAAAGGAATAGTTCAAACGGGTGTGCTTTTCCCGGAAATTTGTAAATACGGAAAAGAATTCCGAAAATATAGATGGAATGGACTAAATAAATGATATAATATGAGATTGTTTTTCCAATCACTTGCTGAACCGGATTTCCTGTTTCGGGAGAGGATTCTGAGTTGTTTTCCCGTTCAGTTCCAGCAAGCATCCCGATTCCGATTAAAAGGGTTTGTTGAAGCAATAACATTAGCACCGCAGGAACAACGTAGGTTGCGTATCCTCCCTGAGGATTAAACAGGGAGAAAGAAGTCAGAGAAAGGGGGCTTCTACTGGCAATTGCATTTTCCTGCATCATCCCATTTGCCATCATCCGTTTGATTTCAAGACCGGCGGAAAATGCTCCGGTACCATAATAGATGCCCCTTAATACCTGCCGGTATATTAAAAAATAACTGGCGTCGCAGTATGCCGAAACAGTCGTCTGTTCACCTCTTAATATTTTTTTTTCAAAATCCCACGGGATCAGCAAAATCCCACCTATTTTTCCCTCAATCAGGGCGGCTTTTGCGTCAATCATTCCATGATACTTTGTTTTGATATTAATGATCTCACTGGCATCAATCATTCGAACCAGTTTTCTGCTTGAGTCGGTATTGGATTGATCAATCACACCCACTGGTACATCTTTTAACACTTCAGCAGAATAGGGGATGGGGTAAAAGAACGGGTAAATAACAATTGCGCCGAAAAAAATCAACAAAACACCCTTATCTCGGAATATTTTTCTAAACTCATTTAATGTTATAGTCAGTGTTGTTCTCATAATTTCCCCCAGTACTCACTGTTTTTCATAATTTTATTAAGCCTCGGAACGGATAAAAGGCCTAAAATTAAGAAACAGGACATGATTCCCAACTGGGGGAGACTAACACTCACCGGTGCGCCTTTCATCGATTGATCAATAAATATTTTGATATAATAGGTCAAGGGAAGCATGTAGCTCCAGAATTTTGCTAACATTGGCATTCCAATGAGTGGGAACGTAACGCCTGCAAAAGCAAATGCCGGGGCAGAATAAAATCCGGCCATACTCAAACTCATCCTGAGATTGGAAGTCAATGCAAGATAAAAAAGTCCGACAGACTGGTATGCTAATACGAAAATGAAGGTGGAGAAAAGGAGCAGTCCCAGGCTACCGGTTACCGGAACTTTAAAAAACATAAAGAGGAAAACATTCATAAAGATACCCATCAGGGTAAAAATCAGCGTATAGGGTAACAACTTTCCTAAAAGCGCAAATATAATGCTGTCTTTTGAAGATTCCAAAAGTGATCCGGCAGTCCCGTCTTTTAACTCAGATCCCAGGGCAAAAATCGTCATGGTGATAATAAAAATCTGCAACAGCGTTGGTTGAAGGGTGCCGGTGAGGAAATAAAAATAGTTAAGATAGGGATTAAAAAGTGTGTGTGTCATAACACGAACCGGCTCAATGCGGTTCATGGCTGTTACAGTCATCTCTCCTTTTTTTAGGCGGACCGAAACGTTGATCCCTTTTGAAAAAGTTGTAACGACCGAACTAACATCTCTGCTGATCAGGCTACCTGCCAACAGGAATTCATTATTATAGAAGTTGATAATTGATGGAGATAAACCGCTTAAAACATCCTTTTCAAGATCTTTGGGAATCACTACCAATGCGTTGCACTTCCCGCTTAGGATGAGTCGTTTTCCTTCTTCAAGGTTGTTCACGCGGTATTTTATTTGAATGGATGTAGTGGAATCTATCATTCGGATCAACTGCCTGGAAATTGATGAACTGTCCTGGTCATATACAGCCACCGGAAGGTCTTCAGGCACACCCTCTTCAAAAATAAACCAGAAAATGGAAAAGGAAAACAGGGGGATCACAATCAGCATCAGGATATAGACCGGTCTTGATACCATACGTTCCATCTCTCTTTTCAGGGGAGGAATGAGATATTTCATAAGCTTAGTTTTTTTTTAGGGTATACATATATTTTGCGAATTAACTCCTTATTTATTGGCCTGGACTGTCTTTTTCCTTTTTAATGTGATCCCATTCAACCAGGGTAGTCATGCCGGGTCTCAAACCATTGATATTACTAACAGGGATAGCCCGGACTTCAAATGTTTTCATATCAAAATCCCCACTGGTTTTGGTGGCATGCCAGGTTGCATATTGTCCCAGTGCATTGATGTAATTTACTTTTAAGTAGACTATATCATCACCGAGTGCCGGGAATTTTGCTTCCAGAATGGTGCCCATTTTTATTCTTGTTAAGAGGTCTTCTCTCAGGTTGAATGTCACCCACACATCATTCAGGTCCACAATGGTTATAATCGGAAAACCCGGTGTAATCAGCTCGCCGACTTTTGGAACGATGGATGTTGCTTCACCGTCGATGGGGGCTGTAAGTTTCGTCTCTCTGAGATAGGCTTCTACTTCCGCTACTGCGCCTTCCGCCTTATCCATCATCGCCTGAGCGGCCTGCTTGTCTTCCTTTCTAGCTCCTTTAACTGCCATATCATAATTTGCCTTCGCAGCTTCTGTCGTTCTTATGGCAGCCTGGTGTTTTGCATTGGCCTCATCAAGTTTTTGTGATGGCAGCACACCTTCGTTATTCAGATTTTTGACACGCTGATATGTTTTGGATGCAAGCTCTTCAGCAGCTTTGGCTTTTTCCCACATATTTTTAGCAGAAAGGATTTGTTCAATCCGTGTTCCGGTTTCTGCTTTTCTTTTTTGTGCAAATGCCGCTTTTTTGGCCGCTTCGACCTGTCTCAGCTTGGCATCGAGTTCGGGGCTTTCAATGGATACAAGAATATCTCCTTTCTTTACTGTCGTCCCCTCCCGGATATACAATGTTTCAATTCTACCGGCAATTTTGGAAGAAACCCTGATTTGGGTTGCTTCAACTTCACCTTGCAGGAGAATCGGTGTCGGCTTAATCAAAAAATAACTGGTTATCGATACGATAATGGCAATAATAATAACGGCAATATATAGAACAAATCTTTCGGCTCGTTTCATTAGTGAATCTCCTCTGCATTTTCATGATTTCTGTATGTTTCGAATTGTTCAGTATTTCCACTGGCTTCAAGTAATTCTGCCAAGGCAACATCAAACCGGTATGCTGAATTAAGTTTTTCAATTTTAACACGGGAAAGAGCCAGCTCGGAATCTACAACATTGATGGATGTGGTCATCCCCGCATTAAAAGCCTTTTTTCTAACTCGTACGTACTCATTGGCAAATATGAATGAACTTTCCGTAGCTTCATACTGTTCCAGAGACAACATTAGTTCATTATATTTTTTTTCGACCAGGGTGTTGATTTTTCGATGGGCATCTTGTTCAAGGTAGGCGATCTGCGCCTCCGTTTGTTTTGCAGCTCTTACGCTGTTCATGGTGGAAAAGCCGCTGAACAGGTTGAATGTAAAACCGATGCCCACCGCCCATTCCGGTTCCAAAATTGTCAGGTCCTCTTTATACAGCTCATGTTTACCGAACAGATAAACCGTTGGATAAAATGCGCTTTCTTCAGCAATAGTTCCCTGATGTGCCTGTCTTTTTTTAGCAGCAATCTGTTTTAACAGGGGATTTTGCTCTTTAGCATACTTTAAAAATTCAGATATATCACTAATATTTTTGATGATAAACATTGCAGAGGTGGGCTGTATTTCTTCACTACTGGACAGGATGCTGTTAAGAGCTGTCTGATTTATCTTAAGTAATCTGACTGCCTTTTTGTATTCTCTGTCCGCCTCGGCCCATGTAACTTCCGCATGCAGTTTTTCCGACAAAGCGATCATACCGTTTTTCTGAAGCTTTTTTGCCTGATTCAGGTGTTCACTCATGCTGTCCAGCACTTGCTTTCTGACTTCAATCACTTTTTTTGCCAGGCGGACACCGTAGTATCGCCTCACCAGTTCCGACGTGAGAGATGCACCGACACTTCTGGACTTCTCTCTTGATTCTGTAATTTTTGCTTCCGCCGCACGATTGGCCGCCAGTATCTTTCCACCGGTAAATACCGGCCAGGAAAAATTAATGTTGGATTTAAAAAAAGTTTCCTCCTGAACCGTTGTTTCAAATGAAGGGACTATTGAACTTACACCTGGAGTCGAACTGTGTAATCCGACTATAGCGGTTCTGATATCATTCAGATCGATAACCAGCGGCTCGTCTATTCTTGTGTAACGCCCGTCCACCCCGATTTTGGGCAGGTATAGTCCACTGGCAGCTTTTTTCTCGTACTCAGCTGTCTGTTCTTCTGCCTGGGATGCCAGGAGCGTTTCATTGTTTTTTTTCAATCTGTCCAGTGCCTGGTCAAACCGGAGTTCCGCAGCTTGCGAAACTTCGGTTAAGCATATCAGCGACAGAATAATGTAAATGGCTGTTTTCTTTTCAAACATGTGTATTCCCCTGTTCTACTAATCGTAATCTTATGTGTGATGAACATTTATATGCTGTTTTTTTTTAGATTTTTTTGTTGTTATGGTATTAATTTGTTTTATTCCACATTTCCTCTGTTTTGCTTAGGGTTGTTTTATGTGTGATGAGCATTCATATACCGTTTTTTTTTAGATTTTTTTGTTGTTATGGTATTAATTTGTTTTATTCCATATTTCAGGTCTTTTTTTATCCAACTCCAATGATCATGAATTTTAGGTCGGTCAGTGGGCAGGTTTCCAGTCATCCCGAAGGGGTGCGGCGAAGGATCTCTCAAGGCTAAAAGCAATAAATACCGCTGATTACGCGGAAACATGTTTGCTTCAAGTACTGTGAAACCAGTAACAAAAGATCTCTTGGGAAGCATAGAGATTCTTCAGGTCGCCAGGGCTCCCATCAGAATAACACTGGTTTTTAAAAAAAAATGAACAAGTATAGGTCAAACCTAAACCATAAAATGTGCGTTTTATGTGATTAAAATGTTTATGGTATAAACTCTTTTCATTTTGAACAATGATTTTAATTTTAACGAAGATGCTGTTTAAACATTAATGTCGTCGGATTATACAACAATGGATCATTATATGTTGTTTTCTTTTTTCCCCTCAACTCACTAATCATCGCTTGTTACACTTCAATTGTCAATTTTACCGGGCGTGATAGATGAAAAAAACACTTTTTTAATAATAAGCCTTTTAAGTTTAACCAGTGTATTAGAGAACAAATCACCTTTCAAGGTAAGTAATTCATTAAATCAAATACCTGACAATCAGTTTTTCTGGTCCTGTATATAATAAAAGACAGACTCAATCCGATGATGATAAAAAGTCATCGGAGTGATTATCAAAACTTGATTCAGCCAAGATCCATGATTAGAAATTTTGGATATTCAGTCCGGCATTGTCCGCAAGATTTGAAGGAAATCCTTTGGTTTTGCTACCAATTATACATCATTATACAAGTAATAGAGTTTATTCCAAGTAATTATTCAGCATAAAAAAGTGTGATCTATTTGTTATCCTGATGGGAGCTTTAGACGACCTGAAGAATCTCAATGAAGCTCAAGCGACATTTGGAAACATCTTGATTATATGAATGACCTTCCATACCAGATAGACCAGGTTGTTTGTATATAGCTCTATACGATGTTAAACGACATCAATTGCTTTTGGTCTTGAGAGATGATCATTCGCCGTACCTCCTCAGGATTTTATCTCACCCTCTCGATGACAGATGAAAGAATTTAACTTACTGACCTTATGTCTTTGCGGGAATGACATAGGGTTCCAGGGTAATGCTGAATAGTTACTCACGCTTTTAAAAAAAAATGATATAGACCATGGAATCTAATATGCTTATTGGCAAATTGTTACGCCCCACTCTTGATAAAAGCATTATTGAGCGCCCCAGGTTAATGGAAAAAATAATTTCAGCACATTCACAGCCTGATATTCTCCTATTTATTGCTTCAGCAGGATACGGAAAAACTGTGTTAATGTCTCAATGCTGCAACGTGTCGGGAAACCCGGTTATCTGGTATCAGTTTGATGCTTTTGATGACCCGTCTGTGTTTCTAAAAAACCTTATAGCCGGGATAAGACAGTATTTTCCTGATTTCGGGAAAATGCTGTTACCTCGGATCGACAAATCCGGCACTCTGAAAAAAACGCGGCAGATTATTACTGAATTATTTCATGAATTATCTGCCAGGACAGAGAAAAATGTTATTATCGCACTTGATGATTTTCATTACATCATTGAACCGGTAATGAAGTCCTTTATAGAAGAGCTTTTGAACAACCTTCCAGCGAAAGTAAAGGTGTGTCTGGCAAGCCGTACATCACTTCCATTCTCACTTTCCCGCCTCGCAGTGGAAGGAAGAGTGATTATTATTGATAATCAAACGATTCGTTTTACAAGGGATGAGATTGTCTCTTATCTTGGGGTGGAAATTCCGCAGGATACGATTACCGAATTTATTGAAAAACAAACAGAAGGCTGGCCCGTTGCTTTGCGTTTAATGAAAAATGCAATTCCCGATAACAAATTCTGGGAACTTGCAGAGGATAAACAGCTCTTCGACTATCTTGCAGACGAAGTATTGCGGCATCTACCGGACAATATTCAGCAGTTTCTTCTGGAAACATCTGTGTTAGACATATTAACACCGGAGCACTGTGACTTGCTCCGGGAGAAAAAGGATTCCGGGGAAATTCTTGATTTATTGAATAATCAGCAGTTGTTTGTCACTCCTTTAGCAGACGGTGGGACATACCGTTATCATCAGCTTTTTCGGGAGTTCCTTTTAAACCGTCTTGGAAAAAACAACAAACGTTTTTTTTATAAGGCAGGGACTGTCGCTCGCAGTTTGGGCAATATTGAAAATGCAGTTAAATATTTTAATATTGCAGGGGCTTTTGAGGAAACCATCCGATTAGTCATTGAGAACGGAAAGAAAACATTGGAGCGTGGACATTGGCAGACTGTCAAGGGATGGCTTTCTGGACTTTCCCCCTCGCAGATCAGCAGTGAACCCTGGCTTATCCTTTTTCAGGGCGAATTGGAAATCTATATGGGCAAACTGGTGGAGTCAGAACGCCTGTTAAGAAAAGCAAGTGCGATGTTTAAGCAACAGGGTGATATGCATGGATTGAGCGAATCCTTAAGCCAGCAAGCAAGGGTGTTGCGATCGCGGGGGCACTACTCGGAAAGTATAAAGTTGCTGGATCAGGCCTTGTCAAACTCACTAACTGAAGACTTTCAACATCGTTTTGATCTTTCTGTTGAGAAGGGATTTGCGTTGGTTCTGGCAGGCAGATTCGACGAATCCGAAACAGAGTTAACAGAGGCTTTAAAGATTGCCGAAGATGAGGGCGATAACTATCTCATCGCATGTTTCTCTGAATCACTAAGCAACTTGTACTTCCTTAAAGGCGATTATTCCAAATCCATGGAAATGTATCAGCGTGCAGTAAACGTTTCCATAGAGCCGGTTCAGACCAGTTATTACATGAGAGACAGTGTGGCGCTAATATATCGGGATTGGGGTGAACTGGACCGGGCTCTGGAACATGCTGTCAGAAGCATTGCGGTTAAGGAGAAACTGGGTCTTGTTGAGGTACTGCCATATGCATATTATCAACTCGCGAGCATTCAGACGGATCTTGGTGATATAAACAATGCCGAAATAAACTACCGGCGCTCCATTAGCATTGCGAAGGAAACAGGAGGTGAACAGGTTTTCCGCATCATGAGTATGTCAATGCTGGCAAAGCTTTTATTAGTCAAGAACCAATTTGTAGAAGCTGGAAGCCTGGCCAATGAAGCAATGGAATTGTCAAAATCTCAATCCCCTTATGTCATGGCTTTCACCAAGGAAATGGTTGCACCGGTTCTTCTACAGACAGGAAAAGCACCGGAAGCTGTCCGGATGCTTTTTGAATCGGCAGAGGTGTTGGAGCAGATAGGTGCAAAATACCCAATGTGTATTGCATACGGTGCCTTAACAACATTGCTATTTATGAAAGGAGATACGTTAAAAGCAGGTCAATATGCACGTAAGTGTCTGGAATTAGCTGCTCGGGAGAATTACTTACAGATTTTTATAACGACATACGACTTGTTTCAACCTGTTTTAAAGGTCGGTCTGGAACATGGGATTGAAACACTGTTTATTCAACGTGTCCTGGTACGTTTAGGATCACGAGGAATGGAACTATTATTGAACCTGGCGACCGCCCCTGATCCAGAAGTCCGCCGAAGAATCATTATCCCTTTAGCCGAGATAGGCGGTGTGAAGGTGGGAAAAATATTTCAGTCTCTGGTGGATGACCCTAATCAGGAAGTAAAAGAATTTGCCAGACAAATGGCTGGCCGCCTGGGAATTGTTCGGGTGGCCGAATTTTCCAAACCAGTGATTCAACTGTTGCGTTTTGATATGCTCGGAAATTTAAAAATTTATATTAATGGAGTGGAATCGACCACAGCAAATTGGAAAACATCAAAAAGCCGCGATCTGTTAACCTACCTTGCCCATTGTGGAGAAGCTGTAACCAAAGACCGTATTCTGGAAGACCTATGGCCTGATATGAGGCATGAAAAAAGATCTCAGCTTTTTCATACTACCCTCTATTATTTAAGGAAATTTCTCAATCAAACCTGCAAACGTAAAGATATTGTTCACTATTCAGGAGGAAAATACAGGCTGAGAGAAGAAATTTTTACTACAGACAGGGACCGGTTTGAACGCCTTTTGAGAAAGGTAAAAAAATCCGATGAATCACCGGAAACTAAGATATCCTGCCTCAATGAAGCAATTGAATTATATAGTGGTGATTATCTGGCAGGAATGGATTATGCGTGGCTTATATTGATCAGGGAACACCTTGAGCTATTGTATCTCCAGGCTTTGAAGCAACTCAGTCATTATTACATGGAAAAACAGGAATACGATGATGCCATCAATTATTTACATCTATTGGCTAAAAATGATCCTTTCGCTGAAGATGTATTCTGCATGTTAATGGAATCCTATGCCAGTATTGGAAACCTGAAAATGGTAAACGAAATATATCAATCCCTTATGAAATCACTCGATAAAGAACTGGGGATAATGCCTTCAGCAGATACAAGAGGGTTATTTAAACAATTATCAGAGACGGGTTTAAAAGTGAAATAGTGTTTTTTACTGATATTGCGGAAGTTTTGAAAAAAAAGAGAAAGGTCTTTGTCTTAAGTTTTAGTTTTTTTTTAGAGGTGTTTGATAAACTCCATCGCAGTGTGTAGGTATGTAGAGATTTGATCAACTATTATGCTTGATTGTCAGATTTTATGTTTTTTATAAATCCCGCAATATTTCTTAAGAATAATAGTCAGTCAATCTTCCATCAAAAAATCGAATAATGGAGGTATGTGATGCGTTCAAGCAATAATAATTTCAGAAATAGCTATTCTTTGGATAAGCTTCTAGTTTTATTTATGTTTGCCTTTTTTCTAGCTGTATTTTCAGGATGTCAAAATGACGATGATGACGACGATGATGACAAGATAAAGCTGAATAATAGTTTGCTTAATGGTACTCATTATACCGGTATTTTTGCTCAATCTGGAACTACAAAGTGGAACCAGACAGGGGACATGGTTTTTGATGGCTCTGGAGATTATGACTATAGCATACTCTACGACTCTACAGATGAAACGGGTGATTATCCCGGGACCTATACTGTAACTGAAAATGGTGACTTTGCCATGCCCGGAACAGATGTGATAGGTATCGCTTCCTCAGACGGAAAAACGGTTTTATTTACTGATACGGCGCCTGCCGGTCTCGATGATGCTATTTACTTGGGGGTGAGTATTGAAAAACCATCCGGAATGGCAGCATCGGATTTAAGTGGAGACTATGTCATCGGTCAGATAAGGCATGATGGGACTCGTACAAAAACAGCGTATTTTGTATTTAATTTTGATGGAGCAGGTACACTTTCCGGTAGCTGTTTGGCTGATACGGATGACAGTACGGGAGATTTATCAGGGACGTATGATGTATCCAGTGACGGTGCTCTGGATATAACAATTACCGGTTTATTAAAAGACTTTCAAGGTTATATTTCCGAGGGGGGTGATGTTCTCATGGTACTGGATACCGATGATGACGGTGAGGTCCTGCTGATGGTAGGATTGAAAAAAACAACCGGTGCCGATGCGTCTCTTTTTAACGGAAACTACCAGATGAATCAGTTCGGGGGTGATGACAATAGCCAATGGTCGACACGGATTAGCGCGGCAGCTGATGGCACAGGTAATGTTTCTGCGACGCTTCTTTCCGATTCAGAAGGAGATAGTGGGACATATAATATGAGTTATTCAATAGGCAGTGACGGGACAATAGAGCTGACGGATGTGGGTAAGGGCATTATATCATCTGATGGAAATATAGTGTTATTGGTCGATACGGAAGCGACTGATGATAACGTGATGTTGATGCTTGGTATAAAAAAACAATAGTTGAGTAAATAACACACTGTGGGGTCAGGACTTTAATTTTGATATTCTGAGAAAAAGTCAAAATTAAAAACCTGACCCCAAATCCCCTAATGAAGCGTGTTGTACCATCGATATGGAAACGATGTGGATGAGTGCACCTGAAATCTGGGAAATTCAGGGCTATTCATCCATGTTTTGATACCCGGATATCTGTTTTTCCCTGAAAAAACATTCTTTTCTGCTGATTTTTTTCTCAAAACCAGCTTAATTAATTGCTCCTCTCAAATTTACAAAGACCTAAAAATAGCTTAATATCCCCATAGCATCAGTATCATATAAAAAGAATCGAACCTGTCGCCGTTCAACCTACTTTTATGTGTAATGGCTGCAACATCTTTCGATTATTCAAGTATGCAGCTTCAATCACGAAATGCGACATCTTTACCATTAGTGATTGGCCACTACACATAAAGCC
Organism: bacterium; assembly: GCA_041556995.1. Lineage (GTDB taxonomy): Bacteria > SAR324 > SAR324 > XYD2-FULL-50-16 > XYD2-FULL-50-16 > JAHJTV01. Next base: position 31,528 of record JBFFHJ010000081.1, read on the forward strand.
TATACATTTGACAGCATGAACAACGTTTGCAGTTAGTCATCAAAACAGCGAAAAGTTACTGTCAGGTGGATATAACACATTGAAATAATAAAATTATGGATATTAAACTAACGGAAAAACAAAAGATAAAAATATTAAACTCAGATGATGTGTTTGATATCATGCAAAAAGTTCTCAACCGGGAAAACAAAATCGATCAGGATAAAGAGCATTTTTGGATTATAGGTTTAGCCACCAATAATCGGATGTTGTTTATTGAACTTGTCACTCTTGGTTGCCTAAACATGACTGTCGTCAAGCCAATGAATGTATTTCGTGTGGCCGTTTTAAGGGGGGCTGCCAAAGTCATACTCGTTCACAATCATCCCAGTGGGGAATTAAAACCTTCGGAAAAAGACAACGATACTACTGATCGATTAATACAGGTCGGGAGAATTCTTTCTATCGAGGTGATCGACCATCTGATAATATCATTGAAGTCTTTTTTAAGCTATGCTGATATTGGACTCTTAATGGAATTAAGTTTGAGTATGAAATGGGTGCCTAGTTTTGAAATAGAGGAACGAATCAGAGAGGAAGAGAAATTAATACGACAAGAGGCTGTCCAGTTGGCAGAGGCGAAAGGTAAAAAAGAGGGTAAAACCGAGATGGCAAAAATGATGAAACAAAAAGGAATTGATCTTTCGACGATAAAGGATGTTTCCGGATTATCAATCAAAGAAATCGAAAAACTCTAAACCTGAAATGGGCTAATAAATGATTACTGAAAAGAACAAATGGTATGTCTAAAGAATTTTGATATACTGCTTACTAAAAACCCTGCCAGAGCACTTTCCATTAAATAAGACATCCTGTTGTTGGCTTAAGATATAGATAATCATAAAAGCAAAAAAAGCAGCCGAACAACATCAATATCCGTACACAATATTAAATGCTGTGAAATCAGCCACTCAAGTCAATTTATTTGTCAAAGTTTCTTAAATATGAGAACTATCCATACAGTCAATTCCTGATCTTATCAGACGTTGCAGTAAATAGATCATTTTTTTCCAAATATATGGTGGAGGATTAATAATGAGGATTAAAGTGACAATTGGTAAAGTTTTATTAATTGCAGCCCTGTCTGGATGAGCTCTCTACGGAAGTAATCGCGGGCGTCGCAACTGCGCCTGATATTATGGAAGAAATACGTGATGCTCATATTTTCAGTCAATTCGGATGAGTAAAAGGAAAAATTGTTAAAAAATATAGATACGAATTAACGTATGCATGCAAAAGGATGATCTGATGAATAGTAGCGGCATTAGTTTTCTTTTCAGTATTTGGGTGAAGTTCTTTTTTCTTTTCACTCCGTTTTTTGCCCTTACGATGTTTCTGAGTATAACAAAGGAATACACAGAACCTCAGAAGCGTAAGCTGGCAATACAGGTTTCTTTGGCAGTTTTCGTATTATGCTTGATCATGTTTTTTTTCGGCAATATCATATTCGCTGTTTTTGGCATTACACTTGATGCATTTCGGGTAGGAGCCGGCGCTTTGCTATTTCTCTCTGCGGTCAAGCTTGTGAAGACTGAACAACCGGTATTATCGCCGAGTTCAGATGAAGATGTTGCGGTAGTTCCCCTTGCATTACCTGTTATCGTTGGGCCAGCCACTATTGGAGCGCTCCTTGTTCTTGGAGCAGAGATCCCGGATGTAAGGCAGAAATTGCTGGGTTGTGTCGCTCTTGTAATCGCCATAGTTTGCCTGGGCATTATACTTCTTCTTGGTTCAGCAATTGAGCGGGCAATTGGTAGAAGGGGAATCGGCATTCTCAGTAAAATTACAGGATTAATCCTGGCGGCCTTGTCTGCTCAACTGATCCTTACGGGGACTCTTCATTTCTTTACTGGAGAGCATTGATATCCAGATCGAGTCCAACTCGAATCGGTCTTGGAAATTGAATAAAAGCGTCAGTTCAATTATAAACCATTCAATGAATCTTATTTGGAAAGGCGATCCATTTGATCGTGCAATCGTTGCAAACGCTGCCTGGAACAATGGATGAATAAGTAACAAAAGATCGAAACATCCCAGATTATTATGAGAATGCATTATGTTAAGGGTGTCCTGAAACAAAAAGACAGGAAAAACC